>NZ_JAKFDR010000056.1:0-18187 GCF_036676035.1 Polaromonas sp. | reverse complement strand
TGCACGCTATCCGGCACATAAAACCGCGTCTTTTCGTCCATGACGGCGTTGCAAATCCGCGCAATAGCGGGGCTATTGCTGTGGTTTGCGCCTTGTCCTGAACAAAAATCCATCGGTTTTATTTGTGCCGTCAAGCGTGCAACACCACACTAGTCATGCCAGGGCAGGCCAAGCGAGAATTGTTATCAATTGTACCTGCGCAAGCCGATTTTGGGGGTGGCGCTGCGCCGGGGCCAAAAACACCCCGCAACGGCCTAAAATTGGGCCTTCACCTTTAATACCATGGCCAAAAGCTCCTCATCCACCGCCACACCCACTCCTGCCGGCCCTGCGACCAGCGTGCCCGCCAGCTACGAAGCTGCGCTGGAAGAACTCGAAGGGCTGGTCAGCCGTCTTGAGTCCGGCCAGTTGCCGCTGGATCAACTGCTGACGGGCTACCAGCGCGGCGCGCAGCTGCTCAAGTTTTGTCGTGACAAGCTGGAAGCGGTTGAAACCCAGATCAAGGTGCTGGAAGGCACCGAACTCAAGCCCTGGGCGCAAGAGTAGCGTGCCAATTGCTACAACCGCCATTTGCGCCATTTGAAAAGAGTCCACCGATTGAACGCCCCGGAAAAACTGCCTTTGTTTGAACTGAGCACCTGGAGCACCCGACAGCTCGCCGACGTTGAGCAGGCCCTGTCCCGCTGGGTGGCCTGCCCGAGCGGGGCGCCGGCCCCGGCCGGCCTGGGTGACGCCATGCGTTATGCCGTGCTCGATGGGGGCAAGCGCCTGCGCCCGCTGCTGGTCATGGCCGCCTGCGAGGCCGTGGGCGGCAATGCGCAGGCTGCCTTGCGTTCGGCCTGCGCGGTGGAGCTGATTCACGCCTACTCGCTGGTGCACGACGACATGCCCTGCATGGACAACGACGTGTTGCGCCGCGGCAAGCCCACGGTGCATGTCAAGTTTGGCCAGGCGCAGGCTTTGCTGGCCGGCGATGCGCTGCAGGCGCTGGCCTTTGAGCTGCTGACGCCCGAAGACGATTCGGTGAGCGCCGCCACCCAGGCTGCGCTGTGTCGCATGCTGGCACTGGCCGCCGGTTTCCAGGGCATGGCCGGCGGCCAGGCGATTGACCTGGCCAGCGTGGGCAAGCCCCTGTCCTCGGAGCAACTGCACGAAATGCACCGCCTCAAAACCGGCGCCCTGCTGCAGGCCAGCGTGATGATGGGCGCTGCCTGTGGCAGCATTGGGGCCGCAACACAAAGCGCCTTGCGTGATTACGGCGCGGCGGTGGGGCTGGCGTTTCAGGTGGTGGACGATATTCTGGATGTCACCGCCGACTCGGCCACGCTGGGTAAAACCGCCGGCAAGGATGCGGCCCAGGACAAACCCACCTTTGTGTCGCTGATGGGGCTGGACGCTTCCAGGGATTACGCGCAAAAGCTGCTGGCGCAGGCGCTGGCCAGCCTCAAGGCCAGCGGGCTGAAAAACACCGACGCCCTCAGCGCGCTGGCCGACATGCTGGTGAACCGTTCAGCTTAGGGCTTGGCCTCGTTCATAAAACAACCACACACGATGTACCAATTGCTTGAAACCATCAACAGCCCCGCAGACCTGCGGCGCCTGTCCCGTGCCCAGCTCAAAGGCCTGGCCGACGAGCTGCGGGCCTATGTGCTCGACAGCGTGTCCAAAACCGGCGGGCACCTGAGCTCCAACCTCGGCACGGTGGAGTTGACGGTGGCGCTGCACTATGTGTTTAACACGCCGGACGACCGGCTGGTGTGGGACGTGGGCCACCAGACCTACCCGCACAAAATCCTCACGGGCCGGCGCGAGCGCATGGGCAGCCTGCGCCAGCTCGGTGGGCTGTCGGGTTTTCCGCGCCGCGACGAGAGCGAGTACGACACCTTTGGCACGGCGCATTCGTCGACCTCGATTTCAGCCGCGCTGGGCATGGCGCTGGCCGCCCACCAGAAGGGCGAAGACCGCCACGCGGTGGCCATCATCGGCGACGGCGCCATGAGCGCCGGCATGGCCTTTGAAGCCCTCAACAATGCCGGCGTGTACGACGACTGCAAGCTGCTGGTGGTGCTCAACGACAACGACATGAGCATCAGCCCGCCGGTGGGCGCGCTGAACCGCTACCTGGCCCAGCTCATGAGCGGGCGCTTTTATGCGTCGGCCAAAAACGTGGGCAAGCATGTTCTTAGCGTTGCGCCGCCGCTGCTGGAACTGGCCAAGCGGCTGGAGTCGCATGCCAAGGGCATGGTGGTGCCGGCGACGCTGTTTGAAAATTTCGGCTTCAACTACATCGGCCCGATCGACGGCCACGACCTGGAGTCGCTGATCCCGACGCTGGAGAACATCAAGCAGCTCAAGGGTCCGCAGTTCCTGCACGTGGTGACCAAAAAAGGGCAGGGCTACAAGCTGGCCGAAGCCGACCCGGTGGCCTACCACGGCCCCGGCAAGTTTGACCCGGCCATGGGCCTGCAAAAAGCGAGCGCACCGGCCAGGCAGACCTTCACCCAGGTGTTTGGTCACTGGCTGTGCGACATGGCCGAGCATGACAGCCGTCTAGTCGGCATCACGCCGGCCATGCGCGAGGGCTCGGGCATGGTGGAGTTCCACCAGCGCTTTCCCAATCGCTACTACGACGTGGGCATTGCCGAGCAGCACGCCGTGACCTTTGCCGCGGGCATGGCCTGCGAAGGCCTCAAGCCGGTGGTGGCGATTTACTCGACCTTTTTGCAGCGCGGCTACGACCAGCTGATTCACGACGTGGCGCTGCAAAATCTGCCCGTGGTGTTTGCGCTGGACCGCGCCGGCCTGGTGGGCGCCGATGGCGCGACCCATGCGGGTGCCTACGACATTCCCTATCTGCGCTGCATTCCCAACATGAGCCTGGCCTGCCCGGCCGACGAGAACGAGTGCCGCAAGCTGCTGAGCTCGGCGTTTGAGCAGAACCATCCGGTGGCCGTGCGCTACCCGCGCGGTGCGGGCGCCGGCGTGGCCACGGAAGCGGGCCTGCAATCCCTGCCCTTTGGCAAGGGCGAGATCCGCCGCGAGGGCGCGGGCATTGCCATCCTGGCGTTTGGCACGCTGCTTTACCCCGCGCTGCAGGCCGCAGAAAAACTGGGCGCCACGGTGGTCAACATGCGCTGGGCCAAGCCGCTCGATACCGAGCTGCTGCTCCAGGTCGCGGCTGGCCACGAAGCACTGGTCACGCTCGAAGAAGGCGCCATCATGGGGGGAGCCGGCAGTGCCTGCGCTGAGGCCCTGCAGGCCGCAGGCATGGCCAAACCCGTGCTGCACCTGGGCCTGAAAGACGAGTTCATCGAGCACGGCGACCCAGCCAAGCTGCTGGCCCTGCAGGGGCTGGACGCCGCAGGCATTGAAGCGGCCATCACCGCGCGCTTTGGGGCACGGGCTGGTGCTCTCAAGCCCGCCAAGGTCACGCTCAAGTCGGTGGCTTGAACGGGGCAAGCACTCTTGACACCATGACAGCTTTTCGTCAGGTGTTCGAGGGTAAACACCGGTGGGGTGGCCCAGCCTCGATTTTTACAATGCCTCAGGACTTATCAAGCAGTCGCGCTGGTGCATATGGCCGGCGAGAATTTCAATTCAACAACCTGGAGTGAATTCAATGGACCGTCGTTCCCTCATTAAAAATGCCGGCATTGCTGGCGTACTGGCTGCCGGTGTCGCGCCTGCAGTGCATGCGCAAGCTGCCATTCGCTGGCGGCTGGCTTCGAGCTTCCCGAAATCGCTGGACACCATTTTTGGTGCGGCCGACATCTTCGCCAAACAGGTCAAGGCCATGTCGGGCGGCAAGTTTGAAATCTCCGTGCATGCCGCTGGCGAACTGATGCCGGCCTTTGGCGTGGTCGATGGCGTGCAGCAAGGCTCGGTCGAGTGCGCCCACACAGCGCCTTATTATTTCTTTGGCAAGGACGAAACCTTTGCGCTGGGCTGCGCCATTCCGTTTGGCCTGAACAGCCGCCAGATGACGGCCTGGATGTACGAAGGCAACGGCATGAAGCTGATGCGCGAGTTTTACGGCAAGTACAACATTGTCAATTTCCCTGGCGGCAACACGGGCGCCCAGATGGGCGGCTGGTACCGCAAGGAAATCAAGTCGCTCAAGGACGTCAAGGGCATGAAAATGCGCATCGGCGGCTTTGGCGGCAAAGTGTTTGAGCGCATTGGCGGCGTGCCGCAGAACATTCCTGGCGGCGAGATTTACGCTGCGCTAGAAAAGGGCACGATCGACGCCGCCGAGTGGGTGGGTCCGTACGACGACCAGAAGCTGGGCTTCAACAAAGTGGCGCCCCACTACTACTACCCCGGCTGGTGGGAAGGTGGTCCCCAGCTGGACTTCTTCATCAACAACAAGGCGTTTGAAGCACTGTCCCCTGAAAACAAGGCGATTGTGGAAGCCGCGGCAGCCCAGGCCCACTCCGACATGCAGGCCAAGTACGATGCCCGCAACCCTGCTGCACTCAAGCAGCTGGTAGGTGCGAAAACCCAGTTGCACGCCTTCCCCAAGGACGTGCTGAACGCCGCTTTCAAGGAGGCCATGGCGCTGTACAGCGAGATATCGGCCAAGAACGAGAACTGGCGCAAGGTTTACGCCGACTTTTCGAAGTTCCGTGCCGAGCAGAACCTGTGGTTCCGCTTCACTGAAGCGAATTTCGACCGCTTCATGCAGGAACAAAAACTGTAATCGGGGCCTTTCGTCCCTTCTTCAAAAAAACCGCATTTCGATGCGGTTTTTTATGGAGGATTGGCGCGGAAGACGGTGATTCGCCCCGTGGGAAAAGATACGTTCAAATACGATGCCCCACACTTGGCGGGGCAAAATAAGCGGGTTTGCCGAGTCACGCTTCGATCAGTACATGCAGACGGTCAAGCTGTAAGCTGTCCGGGTCAAAAAAGCCGCGACTTGTCGCGGCTTTTTTGTTGTCGTTGTTGCGTGATTATTGCGAGCGAAACGCCTTGAGTTCGCTGACCAGGCGTTCAAACTCCGTCATCATCTCGGGCGAGGCGGCGTAAAACACGGCGAATTTTCCCATCAGGGTGCGCACATACAGGCGGGGTGCAATCAGCCACTCCAGCCCGCGCACGCGTATGAACTTGCCGTAGGCCAGTTCACGCAGCTCCATGTGCTTGTCCCACATCCAGCTCTGGTGCAGCCCCTGCTCATCGATCCAGGTCCGGCTGCGCAGCATGTGCCACCAGGTGTAGAGGAGGAGCAGCAGGCCGGCGATAAACCAGCCACCGCCCGCTCCCGACGCGCGGTTGGCCAGCCAGGTCTGGACAAAGGCGGCCGCGCAGGCCAGCACGATGAGCGTTGCCAGCGCCTTGAACGGGATGGAGAAGGCGGGGCAGGACACACCCGGCGTGCGCGGAACGAATTTGAAAGGCGGCGGCCCCATGTGGGCGGGAAAGGGCGTGTTGTCCATAAAACTGAAAGAGGTTGCTGTCAGGCTTGAAATAAAAACGCCCCTCGCTGGAGACGGAGGGGCGCATGCATGTTGAGCGGCGATGATGCGGCTTACTTGGTTTTGAACAGTTCCTGCATCCGCTTTTGCTCGTCTTCGGAAGACGTGTCTGGAGCCGGGGGAGCCAGCGGGTCGACGGCGGCCGCTCCGCTGGCAGCGCCGGCTGCAGGGCTGCTGTAGTCCTCAACCGGAGCTTCAATTTTCACCTTGTCCAGATCAACCACCTCGGGCTTGTCGAGGAAGACGGTGACCGTCTGCGGCACAAAAATCACGATGGCCACCAGAACCAGCTGCATCAACACCCAGGGAATGGCGCCGAGGTAGATGTCGCTGGAGTGCACCGGTTTTTCGAGCCGGCCTTCCTTGAACAAGGTGTCGGCAATGCCGCGCAGGTAAAACAGCGCAAAGCCAAACGGCGGGTGCATGAAACTGGTCTGCATGTTCACGCACAGCAGCACGCCAAACCAGATCAGGTCAATGCCCAGCTTGTCGGCGACCGGGCCCAGCATCGGCAAGATGATGAAGGCGATCTCGAAAAAGTCCAGGAAGAAGGCCAGGAAGAAGATGAAGAAGTTGACGGCAAGCAGGAAGCCGGTTTGCCCGCCGGGCAGGCCGCTGAGCATGTGCTCGACCCATTTGGCGCCGTCCACGCCCTGGAACACCATGGAAAAAACCCGGGAGCCGATCAGGATGAACACCACCATGGCTGTCAGGCGCATGGTGCCAAGCATGGCCTCCCAGATCAGGGGGCGTGTCAGGCGCTTGTGTATGGCTGCCAGGATCAGGGCGCCAACCACGCCCATGGCGCCGGCTTCAGTGGGAGTGGCGATGGCCGTATCGATACCGGGCAAACCGCCCATGGAGCCCAGCACGGCAAAAATCAGGACGGCTGAGGGGATGATGCCGCGCAGGCACTTGGCCCACAGCGCCCAGCCGTTCAGGGTACGGGCCTCTTTGGGCACGCCCGGCACATAGTGGGGTCTGAAAACACCCAGCATGAAGGTATAGCCGGCAAAAATCAGCACCTGCAGGATGGACGGGCCCCAGGCTCCTTTGTACATGTCACCGACGGAGCGGCCCAGCTGGTCGGCCATGACGATCAGCACCAGCGACGGAGGCACCAGCTGCGTGATGGTGCCGGAGGCCGCCAGCACGCCGGTGGCGTAGCGCATGTTGTAGCCATAGCGGATCATGACGGGCAGCGAGATCAGCGCCATGGCGATCACCTGGCCGGCCACCGTGCCGGTGATGGCGCCGAGGATGAAGCCGACGATGATGACCGAGTAGCCCAGGCCGCCCTTGGCGGGGCCGAACAGCTGGCCCATGGAGTCGAGCATGTCTTCGGCCAGCCCGCATTTCTCGAGGATGGCGCCCATGAAGGTGAAGAAGGGAATGGCCAGTAGCAGCTCGTTCGACAAAATGCCGAACATATTGAGCGGCAGGTTGGACATGAAGCTGGCCGGAAACCAGCCCATCTGAATGGCCAGAAAGCCCGAGCCCAGCCCGAGCGCCGCCAGCGAGAAGGCGACCGGAAAGCCGATCAGCATGATCAGCACGAGGCCCGCGAACATGATCGGGGCAAAATTTTCCATCTGCATTTGGTGGTCCTGAGAGTATTTTTTGTCTGGATGGGCAATGGAAGGCGGCTTACTGAACCGGCTTTTCGTAGTGGGTGTCCATCTCGAACTTGCCCTGCAGGTAGCAGATGCGCTTGATGATCTCGGACAGGCCCTGGACAAACATCAGGCCAAAACCGACTGGCAGCAGCAGCATGGCCGGCCAGCGGATCAGGCCGCCGGCGTTGGGCGACATTTCGCCGGACTGGTACATGCCGATAAACAGCGGCCAGCTCAGGTAGGACAGCAGGCCCATCACGGGAAGCAAGAAGAAGATCAGGCCGAACAAGTCAACATACACCGGGCCATGACCCCTGAGCTTGCCGTAGATGATGTCCACGCGCACATGCTCGTTGAGCTTGAGCACCACGGGTGCGCCCAGCATGACCATGACCGCGAACAGATACCACTGGATCTCGAGCCAGGCGTTCGAGCTGATGTCAAGACCGTAGCGCACGAAAGCGTTGCCTGCCGAAATCAGGGCGGCAGCCAGGACCATCCACGCAGCCAGTTTGCCCAGTCGCGTGCTCAGCCAGTCAAATCCCAAGGCCAGTTTGAGTAGTACGGACACTTGTTGTCTCCGGAAAGTTTTTTAAATAAGAAAGAAGCGCCCACGAAAGCCTCGCGAAGGGGCTGTCAAGGCGTGAATGTTAACCGTGAAGCCAGTCAGCCACTGAATAAAGCCTGACAGGAAAGTGCCGGGTTTACCCTAGAGATCGTGGGCGTTTGTGCACCCAGTTTGTGCACCCGTTGAGCGGCGAGGTGCTCAATAAACAGACACGCCGCTGCCCGCCACAACCTCGCCAACCACCGCGGCGTCGCCAAAACCCTGGCGGTGAAAAATGGCCAGCACGTCCGCCACATTTTCTGCGGCGCACGACACCAGCAGCCCGCCCGAGGTTTGCGGGTCGCACAGCAGCGCCCGGTCGATGTCGGCCAATCCGGCGGGCAGCGTGATGTCGGCGCCGTAGCTGACCCAGTTGCGGCCGGAGGCGCCGGTGATGCAGCCTTCGCCTGCCAGCTGGCGCACGCCTTCGATCAGGGGCACGCGCGACCAGTCCAGTCTGACCTGCACCCCTGCGCCGCGCGCCAATTCCAGAGCGTGGCCCAGCAAGCCAAAGCCGGTGATGTCGGTGAGCGCATGCACGCCCTCGAGTGGGGCCAGCGCAATGCCGGGCTTGTTGAGCTGGGTCGTCAAGGCCACCATGCGGGCGTAGCCCTCGGGGCTGAGCACCTCTTTTTTGAGGGCTGCCGACAAGATGCCCACCCCCAGCGGCTTGCCGAGAACCAGCACATCGCCGGCCCTGGCGCCCGAGTTTTTCTTCACGCGCGACGGGTGCACCAGGCCCAGTACCACCAGCCCGTAAATCGGCTCGACCGAATCAATGGTGTGGCCGCCGGCAATCGGAATGCCCGCATCGCGGCACACGTCCTGGCCGCCCCGCAGGATGGCGCCAATGGTTTCCAGGGGCAGCACATTGATGGGCATGCCCACCAGGCCGAGCGCCATGATGGGCGTGCCGCCCATGGCGTACACGTCGCTGATGGCGTTGGTGGCCGCAATGCGGCCGAAGTCGTAGGGGTCATCCACGATGGGCATGAAGAAATCGGTGGTCGCTATCAGCGCCTGTTCGTCATTGAGCTGATAAACGGCGGCGTCGTCAGCGGTTTCAATGCCGACCAGCAACTGTGGCGGTAAATTAAAGCCGGGCAAGTTGCTGGAGTTCTTGAGGATTTCGCTGAGCACGCCGGGCGCAATCTTGCAGCCGCAGCCGCCGCCGTGCGACAGGCTGGTCAGGCGGGGGACGGCAGAAGAATGAAGTGGGGTTTTTTCAGGGGCATTCATGGCAGGGCTTTCAGGGCGTCGCAATCGCAGGGGGTAGGCGGGGGAAAGGCCAATTAAAGGCGGATTGAAGCCAAGTTTATGACACGGCGCTTTTCCTCGTTGGGGCTGAATAGGGGCGCACGCAGCGAGCATTGTTTTTCCAGCAGCGCCAGAAAGCCGTGCTCCGTGGCGCAGCGCCGCAGCAGTTGGGCCAGCGCGGCGTCGTCACCGGCTGCAAAGTAGCCCGCGTAGTCGGCCCCCAGCATGCCCAAGTTGCCGCTGATGCGCGAGGCCAGCACCGGCGTGCCGGACTGGACGGCCTCCAGGATGACCTGGGCGCCGCCTTCCATGAGGGAGCTGTTGACCAGCACATGCGCGCGCTTGATGTGCTGGCGCGTCCGGGCCCGGGGCAGGTCGCCCCACCAGTGGCAGTGGGGCAGGCTGGCCTGCGCTGTGCTGGCGGCGTCGGCCCAGCGGGGCTCGAGGGCCCGGCCAATGAGGTCGAAGCGCATGGAGTCGGCCAGTGCTGTCTGGCTTAGCCTGGCAGCGGCGCGCAGGTAGGTCAGGGGGTCTTTTTCGTCGCGCAGATGGCCCACGAACAGCGCCCGCAAGCGCTGCGCCGCCTTGATGGCGGGCTTGAGGGCCGGGGCCGACTGGTAGATCACCTGCGCCTTGCTGCGAAACGCGGGCGGCAGTTCGTCGAGTGCGGCCTCCTGCAGCACCACCAGATGGCTGGCCAGCGCCAGGGATTGCCAGGCGCTGGCATCGACATGGATATCGCGGTACAGATCGGTGCCGGTCAGCACCACGATCAGGGGCTTGCCGGGGCATTGCCGCGCCCAGGCCTGGATGGAGGGCGCGGAGCGGCGGGCGTGCAGGGCGATCAAAGCGCGCGCCGCCGGGTCTTGCGAGGCACAGAGCCATTGACTGCGCAGGGCAATGTCACAATCATCAGACAGGAATTGCGCCCAGCGTTTGGCGGTATGCCAGTTGCCGCTATTCGATTCAGCCATGGCCGGGCTTACCAGGACTACAGTGTTGGCCTCAGACTTCATACCGAATTCATCATCTACCGCGATGTCAGCCTTGATTGATTCATCCACCATGCGCAGTGCCGGACGGGACTTGCTTTCGCTGGCGCTGATGGATGCGCGCAATCATACGCTGCACCTGTTTGGCCAGTATCAGCGGGCGCTGGAGGCATCGAGCTTTGAGGTGCCGCAGCTGGCAACGATCAACCCGCCGCTGTGGGAGCTGGGCCATGTGGGCTGGTTTCAGGAGTGCTGGATTGGCCGCAACCTGCAGCGCAGCCTGGGGCAGCGTTGCGATCCGGTGCACACCCGGCTGGCCTCCATCGAGCCCCAGGCCGACCGTTGGTGGGACTCTTCACATGTGCCCCACGAGACGCGTTGGGCCCTGGACTTGCCCGATGTGGGCAACTGCCGCGCCTACCTGCTCGATACGCTGGAGAGCACGCTGGAGCTGCTTGAGAAAGCCGGCGAAGATGACGAGGCGCTCTACTTTTACCGGCTCTGCCTGTTTCACGAAGACATGCACGGAGAGGCCTTTGCCTACACCGCGCAAACCCTGGGCCTGGCGCTGGACAAGCCCTTGCTGCAGGCCTTCACGCCGCCGCCCATGGTGCTGCGCGAACCGGTGCTCGTGCCGGCAACGCGCTGGCAACTGGGAAGCAGCTATCAGGCGGGCCAGGGTTTCGCGTTTGACAACGAACGGGCCGCGCACGAGGTCCGTGTGCCGGAGTTCGAGATCGATGCGCAGCCCGTCACCTGGGCCCAGTACATCGAGTTTGTGGACGATGGCGGCTACGACCGCCAGGCGCTGTGGCACCCGCAAGGCTGGGACTGGCTGCAGGGCCAGGCCGGCGGCGAGGGCCGAAGGGGGCCGCGCTATGTCGAGCAGATCGGCGTGGCCAGCGGGGCCGTCATGCAGACCCGCTTTGGCCAGCCCATGCGCATGTTGGGTAACCAGCCGGCCATGCACATGACCTGGTGGGAAGCCGATGCCTGGTGTCGCTGGGCCGGCCGCCGCCTGCCGGCTGAAGTGGAGTGGGAAGTCGCCGCCCACACGGCGGCACGTCGGGGCTTTCACTGGGGCGCTGTGTGGGAGTGGATGGGCAGCACCTTCCGGGCCTATCCGGGCTTTGCACCCGACCCCTACCGCGATTACTCCGAGCCCTGGTTTGGCACCCACAAGGTGCTGCGCGGCGCTTCATTCGCCACCCGGGCCCGCATGCAGCACCCCAAATACCGCAACTTCTATTTACCCGGGCGCGACGACATCTTCTGCGGCTTTCGCTCCTGTGCGCTGTGAATCTTTTTTGTTGTTTTTGCTATCAAAATAATAGCTTTCTGCGACCATCCATCAAGGGCTGGATGGTGTTTTTGATGGTTTAACTGATTTCTCCTGGCGATAACGCCACCAGGGCAGGGTAGCGCGCAAGGACAGCACCTGGCCGCTCTGCGCCTGCTGGCCGCTGTAACCCGGCAGGCCCGCCAGCGTGGTTTGCCAGTGCTGGCTTTGCAGTTCCTGCAGCAGGGCCTGCACCGGTGCTTGCGGCAGCGCCGATTTGAGGCATACCAGGTGGTAGCGCTCCTGCACCAGCGGCACAAAATCCAACCCCTTGTCGCGCGCGGCCGCTTCAATGCCCAGACCGGCATCGGCGGCCCCGCTGGCAATGGCCTGCGCCACGGCGGTGTGAGAAGGCTCCTGCGTGTCGTAGCCGGCCAGATCCGCCGAATTCAGACCATGCTGCGCCAGCAGCTCATCGAGCAACACCCGGGTGCCGGTGCCAGCCGCGCGGTTGACATAGCGCAGCCCCGGCTTTTTCAGGTCCGACAGCTGCGTAATGCGCTGCGGGTTGCCGCGGGCCACCATCAGGCCCTGCTGGCGGTGCGCAAAGCCAATCAGTTTGTGCTGGCCCGGCTTGAGCAGCTCGCGGTAAGTCCGCGCGGCCACCGAGGCCAGCGGCGGCGCATCGAGTGTGTGAAAGCCCGCCATCATGCAGCGGCCGGCATTGAGCGCGGCAATCGCATCCACACTGCCCATGAAGCGGATGTCCAGGTGCAGGCCGCGCGCGCTGGCCTGCTCGCGCAGGGCGCTCAGGGCTGCATCGTGGCTGGCATACAGCGTCAGCACATGGGCGTCGTCGTCAAACGCGGTGGAAAAGGCGCGTTCAATGTCGCCGCGAAGGGCTTCAATCTGCGGCGCGAGACGGGCTTGGGCCTGGCGCTCGGACCAGAGCAGTTTTTCACCAAACTCGGTCAGGCGCGCGCGCTGGCCCTTGTCCCAGACAATCAGCGGGCGCTGCAGCGTCTGCTCCCAGTTCTTGAGGGCGCCCCAGACATGGCGGTAGGACAGGTCAAGCGCCTTGGCCGCTCTGGAAATCGAGCCCTGCTCGCGCACCGCGTGCAGCATGTCCATCAGCGGGTTGCGTATCAGCGCGTCCTTGCCACGCTGCGGTGCCAGAAGGTAGGAGAGTTCAACTTTGTGCATGTGCGGCCAAGGTAGTGGGGTGATTATGGGTGCATGCGATGAATCGCTTGTCCATGCAAACCTTTCTATGCAAACTTTCTATGCAAACCATTTCATAGCTCGTGATTCCCAATGCCGGGGCCGGAGCATCCCGTCTACGATGGCGTGCCCTCCCCAAACCATTGGCATGAACCCCTTTTCAGACAGCGTCCTCACCGCCTTTTCACTCATCTCCGCATTCGATCCCCTGCTGGCCAGCATTGTCCTCAGGTCGCTGGCGGTCAGCGCCTGCGCCTGTGCACTGGCTTGTGGCGCGGGTTTGCTGCTCGGGGCCTGGCTGGGGGTGTCGCGTTTTCCGGGGCGCGCCGTGGTGCTGGCGCTGCTCAACACCACGCTGGCCCTGCCTTCCGTGGTGGTCGGGCTGGTGGTCTACCTGCTGCTGTCGCGCTCGGGGCCGCTGGGTTTTCTGGGCTGGCTGTTTTCATTCAAGGCCATGGTGCTGGCGCAAGCCGTGCTGGTGCTGCCGGTCGTGACGGCGCTGGTGCGCCAGACCATTGAAGACGCGGACCGGCTGCACGGCGAGCAGTTTCAGTCGCTGGGGGCCGGCAGGGGCTTGCGCAGCCTGATTTTGCTGTGGGACGAACGCTATGCCTTGCTGACCGTGCTGATTGCCGCTTTTGGCCGGGCCATCTCCGAGGTCGGCGCGGTGATGATCGTGGGCGGCAATATCGACGGCTTCACGCGCGTGATGACCACGGCGATTGCGCTGGAAACCAGCAAGGGCGACTTGCCGCTCGCGCTGGCGCTCGGCCTGGTGCTGCTGGCGGTGGTGTTGCTGCTCAATGCCCTGATTGCCGTCGTCAGGCGCTGGCGCGAGCAGCTCGACGATGCCTCGCCCGACCTGACTTTGAACCTCGCCGGCAAAAGGGTCGGCGCATGACGCCGCTGCTCGAGCTTCAGTCGGTGGGCGTGCAGTTTGGGCGCATTCAGGCACTGGCAGACTGCAGCCTGAACATCTCGGCCGGTGAAAAACTGGCCCTGGTGGGCGCCAACGGCAGTGGCAAGAGCACGCTGCTCAGAACCCTGCACGGGCTGGTCAAGCCGACCACGGGCCAACGACTGTGCGATGCACGCCTGCACCAGGCCATGCTGTTTCAGCGGCCCTACATGCTGCGCGCCAGCGCTCAAAACAATGTGGCGCTGGGTCTTTGGCTCCAGGGGACGCCATGGACGCAGGCCCGGGCCCGGGCCCTGCCGGCGCTGGAGCGCGTGGGCCTGCTGGGACTGGCGCACCGCAATGCTAAAACTCTGTCCGGGGGGCAGCAGCAGCGGCTGGCGCTGGCACGCGCCTGGGCCCTGAAGCCGCAGGTGCTGCTGCTGGACGAGCCGACCGCCAGCCTGGATCCCGGCGCCAAGCGCGAGGTGGAAGCGCTGATGGCCGGGTTTGCCGAGGCCGGCATGACCCTGATTTTCAGCAGCCACAACCTCGGCCAGGTCAAACGCCTGGCCAGCCGGGTGATTTACCTGGAGCAGGGACGTTTGATCACGGACCTGGGCACGGAGGCATTTTTCAACGGACCGCTGCCGGCAGAAGCCCAGGCATTTGTCAAAGGAGAACTGGTTTGAATAAGTTAATGGTCACTTCCCAGGTTTACAAGCCATTCAAGGCTGTAGCCCACGTACTTATTGCGCTGGCAGCTACTGTTTCGATAGCGCAAACAAACCCCATCGTGATGGCCTCCACCACGTCGACCGAGCAGTCCGGGCTGTTTGCACACCTGCTGCCCGAGTTTAAGAAAGCCACGGGCATCGAGGTGAAGGTGGTGGCGCTGGGCACCGGCCAGGCGTTGGACATGGGGCGGCGCGGGGATGCCGATGTGATGTTTGTGCACGACCAGGCGGCTGAAGAAAAAATCGTGGCCGAGGGGTTTGCCCTCAAGCGCTTTGCGGTGATGTACAACGACTTCGTGCTGATTGGCCCGGCGGCCGACCTCGCCAAAGCCAAAGGCAAGGACATTGTGGAGGCGCTGAAAAAGATCAACAGCGCCAATGCCGGTTTTGTCTCGCGCGGCGACAAGAGCGGCACCCACGCCGCCGAACTGCGCTACTGGAAGGCTGGCGGGCTGGAAGCGCCGCAGTTTGCCGGCTACAAGGCCTGCGGCTGCGGCATGGGACCGGCACTGAACATGGCGGCCAGCGCCGGCGCTTATGTACTGGCAGACCGCGGCACCTGGCTGTCGTTCAAAAACCGGGCCGACCTGGTGGTGCTGGTCGAAGGCGACACGCGCCTGTTCAACCAGTACGGCGTGATGGTGGTCAACCCGGCCCGGTACCCGCATGTCAAAGCCGGCGAAGCCCAAAAATTTGTCGACTGGGTGACCTCAGCGCCCGGACAGGCCGTGGTGGCGAGCTACAAAATTGGGGGGGAGCAGCTGTTTTTTCCGAATGCGGCTAGATAGTTGCCCGATAGTTATTGATGTTTCCATAAGCCATGACACCACCCCGTTCGGGCTGAGCTTGGCCTGTCCTGAGCTTGTCGAAGGATCGAAGCCTGAACGGGAGGAGTTTTGCAGGCCTTCCTTTGGCGTCGCATCAAACGACGCGGGGCCGTCCCATCAGGTCGGCTCCCTATAATTCACCCCGTGTCGCACCCGCCATCCCTCCACCCATCCCTTCCCTTGTGGACCCGCTTTGCTGCGTGGCTGGGTTTGGTGGCCGTGTTTGCCGCGCTGTTGTCGCCTGCCTCCATGCTGGCCGAAGAGCTGCGCACCGGCAAGCTGGGCGGCATTTGTACGGTTGCCACGGCACCAATCGGTGACCAGCCGGCTTCCGGCGGCGGTGATGGCGAGCCCCAGGCGGGCTCGCACTGCGACTGGTGCGGCAGCTCTGGCTTCATGGCTGCGCAGTGGCCGGCCTCGGCGCATTTCACTCCTCTCGATCACAGCGTTCCCGCTGTTGCGCTTGCAGCCGTCTTTTCCGCGTCCCCATTCGGGCTGCCCTTTAGCCGCGCCCCGCCTCCCGTCATCTGAACCCAAGCTTTCTCTTGTTGAGTTTGAAGATGCCGCTCGCCCGAGTGGCATCGTGTGTTCTTTTTGGCTGGAGTGATTCATGAAACATTTTTGTATTAAATTCGCGGCCACCTGCGCCTTGCTGGTCGGTGGCAGCACCGCTTTTGCGCACGTGAGCCTGCAGGAGCGGACGGCGACAGTGCTGAGCACTTACAAAGCCATCGTTCGCGTGCCGCACGGCTGCGAGGGCTCGGCCACCAAGCTGATCAAGGTCACGGTGCCGGCCGGTTTTCAAGGCGTCAAACCCATGCCCAAGCCGGGCTGGAACCTGTCCACCACCCTGGGCAAACTCGCCATGCCTTATGACGATGGCCATGGCGGCAGGGTCACCGAAGGCGTGACCGAAGTGACCTGGGCGGCAGCCTCCAAAGACAGCATGCTGCCCGATGCCCACTACGACGAATTCGTCTTCCGGGGCCGGGTGCCCAAAGAGGCCGGGCCGGTGTGGTTCAAGGTGTTTCAGGGCTGCGAAAAAGGCAGCACCCACTGGGCTGAAACACCCGCCAGCGGCACGTCCGACAAGGGGCTGAAGCACCCGGCGGCCCTGCTCGAAATCCTGCCCGCCAAATGAGCGCCTTTGTATGAAGCCCGTCTTTGCTTCGCGCCGCCGCCGCGCCGGCTTTCGCTCCCTGGTGCTGGCCGGTGTCTTGCTGATGTCCGTGGCTAGCCAAGCCTGTGACTCCGATGAGATGATTGCGCAGATGAGAAGCGCGTGCACTGAAATGGTTGCCGGCTACCAGAAGGCGCTGGGCCAGCAGCTGGCCTCGCCGGCGGCCCAAAGCGCCATCGCCCAGGCCCGCGCGCACTGCCAGGCGCTGGAGTTTGACAAGGCGGGGCTCAAGCTGGCGCTGGCCGCACGGCCTGCCAAGGTGGTGAATTGAGCTACCCCGATTGCACATGGGTGAGAACCCGTTTTTTTAGAAAGAATCCTGTGAAACTGAACGTTTTAATCACCGCAGCCCTGGCTGCCCTCTCAGCTCTCTGTGTTGCCGGCACCTCGGCCCATGCGCAGACCATTGAAGTCAAGGACGCCTGGATACGCACCTCGGTGCAGGGGCAAAAAGGCACCGGCGCCTTCATGAAAATCACCGCCAAGGAAGGTGCCAAACTGGTAGGCGGCTCGACGCCGGTGGCGGGCGTGGCCGAAGTGCACGAAATGAAAATGGATGGCGACGTCATGAGGATGCGCGCCGTGCCGGTTCTCGACCTGCCTGCCGGGAAAACGGTCGAACTCAAGCCGGGCGGCTACCACCTCATGCTGATGGACCTCAAGCAGCCTCTGGCGAAAGACAGCACGGTGCCCCTGACGCTGGTGTTCAAGAACGCCAAAGGCGTTGAAAGCAAAGTCGAGCTCAAGGTGCCCGTCAGCGCCGTGGCACCGGGCGCCGGCGCTGCGGCGGGCAAGGCCGCTGATAAAGCGCACAGCGGCCACGGCGAGCACAAGCACTGAGCGGTTCGCCGCCCATGCTGTCATTCTGAGCCCTTAGCCCGCGCTCAGGATGACAAAGTATGTCGCACGATTTTCGGACTGCTGAGTCATTGAACAGGGTTGCCCCAAGAGGGTTTTCACACCGACTACTTCGCCGTCGTTTTGAATGCGAATGTTGCTTGCTTAGGCTACATTTGGCGCTTCATCGTGCTTCCCCTGGCAAGACAATCCTGACCCACCATGACCAATCTCTCTGCCTTCCCCATCACCAAAAAATGGCCGGCCCGGCATCCCGACCGGATTCAGCTTTATTCTTTGCCCACGCCCAATGGCGTCAAGGTCTCGATCATGCTCGAAGAGACGGGTCTGCCTTACGAACCCCATCTCGTCAGCTTCGATGCCAATGACCAGATGTCACCGGAATTTCTTTCGCTCAATCCCAACAACAAGATTCCGGCCATACTCGACCCGGACGGTCCGGATGACAAACCACTTCCCCTGTTTGAATCCGGTGCGATCCTGATCTATCTCGCCGACAAGGCCGGAAAGTTCATGCCGAAAGATGCTGCCGGCCGCTACGAGACCATCCAGTGGCTGATGTTCCAGATGGGCGGCATCGGTCCGATGTTCGGCCAGCTCGGCTTTTTCAACAAGTTCGCTGGCAAAGACTACGAAGACAAGCGCCCGCGCGACCGCTATGTCGCAGAAGCAAAGCGCCTGCTCGGTGTACTGAACCAGCGGCTTGCCGACCGGACCTGGATCATGGGCGATGCCTACACCATCGCCGACATGGCCACCTTTCCCTGGGTGCGCAACCTGATCGGGTTCTACGAGGCGGGTGATCTGGTGAAGATCGAAAATTTCCCGCATGTCACACGGGCGCTGGAGACGTTTCTTGCCCGTCCGGCAGTCGCAAAAGGTGTTGGC
Source organism: Polaromonas sp. (assembly GCF_036676035.1). Classification (GTDB taxonomy): domain Bacteria; phylum Pseudomonadota; class Gammaproteobacteria; order Burkholderiales; family Burkholderiaceae_C; genus Polaromonas. The sequence continues at coordinate 353 of NZ_JAKFDR010000056.1, read as the reverse complement.
ATACCCCAGCGCGCTTGATCGCTGCATGGGCTTGGAGCTAAAACTCGTTCCTTCGCCATGGCGAGTTGCTTGTGCTCACAGGGTGGGCAAGCGGTCGAAGTGGTCGAAGCGAGGGAACGGTGGCTGCACCTGCGTTACGTCAAGCTCGTCAACAAGTGCTGCGGGCATGCCATCGCGCAGCCAATCGCACATGTCCGCAAGCTGCTCGGGCGAGCCCTGCAGCATCGCCTCTACCGACTCGTCCATGCGGTTGCGGACCCAGCCGGTGATGCCCAGCGCCTGCGCGCGGTGCACGCAGGCTTCCCGATAGCCGATGCCTTGCACACGGCCACGTACCCGCACCAGCCAACTCT
>NZ_JAKFDR010000055.1:0-83406 GCF_036676035.1 Polaromonas sp. | reverse complement strand
CTCTGCGAATCGGCCGGCCGCCTATGCTTCGAGCCGCAGGTCTTTTCGAACTCCTGCATCGAGCACGCTGGCGGGCGCAAACCTGCGCAGCAGGCTCATGCGGCTGGCGAGGCCGGGGGCGTAGTGGATCTTTGGATGCGCCGCCATGGCCGCCTTCAGCACGATTTCGGCCACGACGTCAGGCCCATCAGCGCCCACCAGTACTTCCTTGACCCGCTTCTCCACGCCCGCGCGGATTTCGCGATACACCTCAAGGGGAGCATCGGGTTTCAACAAGTTCGCGTCGAATGGCGTATTGATGTAAGCGGGCTCGACCACCGTGACGCGAATGCCCATCGTGCGCAGCTCATGGTCGAGCGATTCCGAATAGCCCGCGACCGCATGCTTGGTGGCGGAATACAGCGCCATGTAGGGCATTGGCAGGAAACCCAGCACGGAGCCAATGTTGATGATGCGTCCACCCCCTTGGCGGCGCATATGCGGCACGACGGCCCGGGTCATCCGGACGATCCCGAAGAAATTCGTATTGAAGATCGACTGGGCCTGCTCGATCGAGCTCTCTTCCGCACCGGCTGGAGCGACCCCGAAGCCGGCGTTGTTGACGAGAAGGTCGATGCGGCCTTCCAACTGCATCAGCTTCTGGACCGCGGCTTCGACCGACTCGTCCTTGGTCACATCAAGGGGCAACATCTCGAACGATCGTTGGCCCGCCTGGCCGCCGCGCCTGCTGGTGCCGTACACCTTGCAGCCGGCCTTCGCAAGCCGCTGCGCGGTCGCTTCGCCGATGCCCGAGGAGGCCCCCGTAACGAGGGCAACCTTGTTCTTCATGTTCATGGCGTTTCTCCTTCAGCGTGTGGGGTTCGGGACTCGTCGGCATGCGGGCTGCATTGCCGAACAGAAGGGCTCGCCTGACAGGCGGCATGTTGATTTCGCATGATGTTTATCATATGTATGGGCGAACGAAAAGGCGGTGTGTCTCAGTGGATTCAAGCGGGGGGCAGGTGCTTCAATGCGGCCGCGCACAGGCTGTCCGATAGCGCGGGCTCGTCGACGGCGCGCGCTAACAGCAATGTGCCCACCATGGTGGCGACGGTCACGAGGGCGCGTTCGTGGGCACCGGGTTGCCCCCAGTCAGGCGACTGACGGGCGACAAGATCGATCATTTCCTTGATGTGCCGGGTGGTCACCCGGCGTACTTCGGGGGCCTGGCGCGGCGTCTCCGAGCCCAGCGCGGCCAGGGGACATCCCAGCTCCACTTGCGCTAGGTGCTCCCGCGAGAGGTAGGTGCGAAGCATGGATGCCAAAGCCTGCTCGGGAGGCATGCTGGCGACAACTTCCGCCACTACGGCGGCTGACTCCGCGCACGCCCGACTCGCTGCTTCCGCCAGCATGGCCTCGCGCGAGGTGAAATGGGCGTAGAAGGCGCCATGGGTCAGGCCGGCCTCCTTCATGATGTCGGCGACTCCGGTACCGTCGTAGCCGCTACGACGGATCGCCCGCGCAGCTGCGGACACGATGCGCTCGTGAGAGGCTTCCTTGGCCGCCGTTCTGACGTTGTGCTTTGTATCTCGCATGATGTTTATCATACACACTTTCGCAGAACACGTACTGTGATGTTTTTGGCAATGCCGTCAGTCGGCACTGCGCAAACGCAACGGGCATCTTAGGGGTCAGATTCCGGCTGCCTGGGGCCCCATGTCACTCTGTCCGTGTCACTCGATCCAAAAATCGGTAGTGACAAAAGAAAAAGCCCTCCTAGCTAGGGAGGGCATTTTGAATGCAACACTTTAGTTGAACGACTCGCGCATGCGGGCCTTTTCTCATATGGCAACTTGATCCGTTGCCTGCACCATCAACAATCAGGGCGCCTGATTTTCAAACGGCAGCTTGATGTCACCCAGGTTGCGCCTGGTCTCCACCAGCACCAGCGGGCCCTCGTCCAGCGTGATGAGCGCAGGCCGCTCACGTGGCACGTGAATCGGCTTGGGCTCTGCTGCGATGGCTGCCTGCACTTCGGCGATCTTGCCGGCGTCCGAGTTCACCCACTGCAGGCCCGAGGTGCTGGCCACCTGGGTCAGATCCTGCAGCGGCAGGCTGTAGGGCTGCACTTTGGGCAGGGCGCGCGGCGCAGCCGCGGCGGGCGCTGGTGCAGCGGCTGCCACTGGTGCCACGACGGGCGCCGCTGCCGGCTGGAGCGGCGCCGGAGGCACCACCAGCGGTGCTGCTGGCGCCATGCTTGCTTCAAAATCAGTAGCTGCTGGCGCACGTTCTTCACGGGCTACAGGCTTGTTTGACTCGAAGCTTGCGCCTTGCGGGGCGGTGCCATCCGCCGTGACGCCGCCTTCACCAGCCTGCTCGCTGCGCTCGCGGCGGTCGCGGCCATAACGGTCGCGGCTGCGGCGCTCGCGCGGCTGGCGCTGCTCGTCAGCCGTTCCACCCTGAACCGGTGCCAGCGGGCTGCCGGCCTCGTCCAGTGCGGGGACGGCTGCGGCCGCAGGCATGGCCTGCGCATCGAAACCTTCTGCCGACGGGCTGGTAGCGCCCGCTTCCTGGCCTTCAGCGCGCTCACCGCGGCGCTCACCGCGACGGCCACGCTCGCCGCGCTCACGGCGGCCCTGGCCTTCGCCGCGTCCTTCATGACGGCGCTCGCCATCACGGCCGACGTCCTGGGCCGGGCGCTCCTGGCGCTGCTCCATGTCACCGGTGTTGGCAGCGGCAGCCATGGCGGCCTGGTTGGCCAAGGCGACTTCCTGCTCGACGGCATCACGCGCAATGCGTTCACCGCGCTCACCGCGCTCACGGCGGCCGCGGTCACCACGGCCTTCACCGCGTGCCTGGCCTTCAGGGCGGGTTTCGCCTGCAGGGCGTTCCTGACGAGCGCCTTCGCTGCGACCTTCGGGGCGGCCCTCAGGGCTGCGTTCACGGCGTTCACCACCACGGCCTTCAGTACGGCCTTCACTGCGGCCCTCGCCGCGTGTTTCAGCGCGGCCTTCGCCACGACCGCGTCCACCACGGCGCCCGTCGCGACCACCGCGCTCGCCACGGTCCGAGCGTTCACCACGCTCGGTGCGGCCATCACGGCCTTCACGGCCTTCGCGACGACCATCGGTGCGTTCGTCCTTCTTCACCTCTTTGGCGGGTGCGGCAACCGGCGCGGCTTCTGCACCGCCAAACAGGCTCTTGAGCCAGGCAAAAAAGCCTTTTTCAGCCGGTGCGGGCGTCGCAGGCGCCTTGGCCCGCGCGCTTGGCGCTGCACCCCTGGCCGCCGCTGGCGCGATGGCTTCAGGCTTGGGCACGGCCACCGGGGCCGGCACATCAGGCAGCACGCCTTTGATGACGGGCTCCTGCTTGTTGTGCTTTTCCTGGCTGCGGCGCGTGACGGTGGTCGGGTCTTCAATCTCTTCGGCCATCTTGTAGCTGGCTTCGATATTGTCCAGACGCGGATCGTCGTGTTTGAGGCGCTCCAGGCGGTAGTTGGGGGTTTCCAGCGTCTTGTTGGGAACCAGCAGCACGTTGATGCGCTGCTTCATCTCAATCTTGGCGATCTCGGAGCGCTTTTCGTTGAGCAGGAACGAGGCCACATCAACCGGCACCTGGCACAGCACGGAGGCCGTGCTGTCCTTCATGGACTCTTCCTGGATGATGCGCAGAATCTGCAGCGCCGAGCTCTCGGTGTCGCGGATATGGCCGGAGCCGCCGCAACGCGGGCAGGGGATGGAGGCGCCTTCCGACAACGCAGGCCGCAGCCGTTGCCGGCTCATTTCCATGAGGCCGAACTTGCTGATGGTGCCGAACTGAACGCGCGCGCGGTCTTGCCGCAGCGCATCGCGCAGGCGGTTTTCCACATCGCGGCGGTTGCGCGACTCTTCCATGTCGATGAAGTCGATCACGATCAGGCCGCCCAGGTCGCGCAGGCGCATCTGGCGCGCCACTTCGTCGGCGGCTTCGAGGTTGGTGCGGGTCGCGGTCTCTTCGATGTCGCCGCCCTTGATGGCGCGGGCCGAGTTCACGTCGACCGAGACCAGCGCCTCGGTGTGGTCGATCACGATGGCGCCGCCGGAAGGCAGTTGCACGGTGCGGGCGTAGGCCGACTCGATCTGGTGCTCGATCTGGAAGCGCGAGAACAGCGGCGCGTCGTCGCGGTAGCGCTTGACGCGGTGCTCGTGCTCGGGCATCACGTGGGCCATGAACTGGCGCGCCTGCTCGTAGACGTCGTCGGTGTCGAACAGGATGTCGCCGATGTCGCTGTTGAAGTAATCGCGGATCGCGCGGATGACCAGGCTCGATTCCTGGTAAATCAGGAAAGCGCCTTTGCCGCCTTTGCCGGCGCCGTCAATCGCGGTCCAGAGCTTGAGCAGGTAGTTCAGGTCCCACTGCAGCTCAGGCGCGCTGCGGCCGATGCCGGCGGTGCGCGCGATGATGGACATGCCGCCCGGGTATTCCAACTGGTCCATCGCCTCCTTGAGCTCGGCCCGGTCGTCGCCCTCGATGCGCCGGCTCACGCCACCGCCGCGCGGGTTGTTGGGCATCAGCACCACGTAGCGGCCGGCCAGCGACACAAAAGTGGTCAACGCCGCACCCTTGTTGCCGCGCTCTTCCTTCTCGACCTGGACCAGCAGTTCCTGGCCTTCCTTGATCACATCGTTGATGCGCGCCTGGCTGACCGACACGCCCGGAGTGAAGTACTGCTTGGAGATTTCCTTGAAGGGCAGAAAACCGTGGCGGTCTTCGCCGTAGTCGACGAAGCAGGCTTCGAGCGAAGGCTCGACGCGGGTGACGACCGCCTTGTAGATATTGCCTTTGCGCTGCTCGCGCCCTTCGATTTCAATTTCATAGTCGAGCAGTTTTTGCCCGTCCACAATGGCCAGGCGGCGTTCTTCAGCCTGCGTGGCGTTAATCAGCATCCGTTTCATGGGATATTCCTCGTTCAATTTCAAACATCAACCTGGCTCCTTGGAGCCAACGATGCCGAAAGCAGACGCAGTGCGAACGTGGGGAATTGCCGGAGAGCTTTGGACGTGCTCGGCTGGACTGAAACCAATCAGTCAGCGAAGCGGTCTGGGCGTAGGCGCGTGGATGGGGTGAGCCGGGGTCGAACGGGTATTTGCTATAAAAATAATAGCTGTTTGCGCATGCTGGATAAGGGCTGGGGGCAAATTGATGCCAGAAAGCGGGGCGAAAAAGCGCCGCAGGCATGGAGCAATCAGTCCAACCAGTGTTGTTATCAGCAGGCTAACCATCAAAAGACCTGGTCTCACTTGGATCCGCATGCAGCCCGCGGGGCTGCACACATAATATTCCGTAGTTGTGTTCGCAAAACGTCGACTTGTTTGCGTTGCAAAACGCTCAGCAAGCAAGGTGCCTGGCACTCGTCGCTTGCGGGCGATTGCCGCAGTGGCATCGACCTTCCAGCAAGGCTGTTTGCAGTCTATGGATTTGTATGTGGACTAAACTCAAGACAAATCAACCACTTACAGCGAATCGCTAGTGAAACACATTATAGGGGCAGGTTCAGGCAAGGCAAGGAAACCGGTGAAATCCCCGGTTCGCCGCGCGTTTTCTCCGCCCAGAGCCCCCCACAAAGCGCCTGAACCCGTCACGCCCGCTCCGATCGCGGCCCCCAAACCGGCGCCGCAGGTCACCCTGGTCACGGTCAGCGAGGACGAGGCGGGCCAGCGGCTGGACAATTTTCTGATCCGCCAGCTCAAGGGCGTGCCCAAAACCCATGTCTACCGCATCATCCGCAGCGGCGAAGTGCGCATCAACAAGGGCCGGGCCGGCGCCGACACGCGCATTGAAGCCGGCGACGTGGTGCGCCTGCCGCCGGTGCGCACGTCGGAGCGGGCCGAGCAGAAAGCCCAGGCCATGGCCGAAGAGGTTGCCCGCCACGGCGCCAGCTCCACGGTGGGCGGTTATGCGCCGCCCGCTGAATTCCCCATTCTGTTTGAAGACGATTTTTTGCTGGCGATTGACAAACCGGCCGGCGTGGCCGTCCATGGCGGCAGCGGGGTGAGTTTTGGCGTGATCGAGCAGCTGCGCATGGCTCGCCCCGACGAGCCGTTTCTGGAACTGGTGCACCGCCTGGACCGCGAAACCAGCGGCATCCTGCTGATTGCCAAGCGGCGCATGGCGCTCAAATACCTGCAGGAGCAGTTTCGCGAGCGCGAAACCGACAAAATCTACCTGGCGCTGGTCAGCGGCGCCTGGCCGGCCAGGCACCGCGTGATCGACAACGCGCTGCACAAATACCTGCTGCCCGATGGCGAGCGCCGTGTCAGGGTGGTGGCCAACGACCACCCTGACGGCATGCGCTCGGTCACGCTGGTCAAGGTCAAATCGGCCGTGCCGGCTTGCAGCGCCGCACCCGCAACGCCTTTTACCCTGCTGGAAGTCACCATCAAGACCGGCCGCACGCACCAGATCCGGGTGCACCTGGCCAGCGAGGGCCACCCGATTGCCGGGGACGACAAATACGGCGACTTTGAGCTGAACAAGGCGCTGCAAAAAACCAATGCCCAAGGGGTGTCCCTCAAGCGCATGTTTCTGCATGCCTGGAGCTTGAAGTTCAGCCATCCCAAGACCCGCAAAGTCGTCCAGCTGCAAGCCCCCTTGCCCGATGATTTGCAGCAATTCCTGCAGCCGCCGGCCTGATGGACCCGCAAGTATCAAGACCGGGCGCCAGGCGCTGCAACGCGGCTTCAAGCCAGCGACAATATCCGGATGCAAACCCGAAACTTTGACCTGATTGCCTTCGACTGGGACGGCACGCTGTTTGACTCCACCCAGATCATCGTGCGCTGCATCCAGGCGGCGGTGCGTGATGTGGGCGGCACCGTGCCGACGGACAAGGACGCAGGTTATGTGATCGGCCTGGGGCTGATGCAGGCGCTGGCCCACGCCGCGCCCGACGTGCCGCCCGAAAAATACCCCGAACTGGGCATGCGCTACCGCCATCACTACGCCGCGCACTACAACGACATCTGCCTGTTTGAGGGCGTGCTGCCCTTGCTGGACGCCCTCAAGGCGCGCGGCCACAAGCTGGCGGTGGCCACCGGCAAATCCCGGCAAGGCCTCAACGATGCCCTGCAGGTGGCGGCGCTCAACGGCGTGTTTGACAGCTCACGCACGGCGGATGAAACGGCTGGCAAGCCCGATCCGCGCATGCTCAATGAGCTGATGCACGAGTTTGACCTGCTGCCCGAGCGGGTCCTGATGGTTGGCGACACCACGCATGATTTGCAGATGGCCCTCAACGCCGGCTGCCCCAGCGTGGGCGTGAGCTATGGGGCACACGAACCGGATGCGTTTGACGTACTGAGTCCGCGCTATGTGGCGCATTCGGTGGCCGAACTGCAGGGCTGGCTGCTGCAAAACGCCTGAACGGGCTGATTCATGAGTGATTTACCGGCACTGGCGCTTTGCAACACCCGCGATTTGCTCGAAGGTGGCGAGGCCGTGCCGTTTGACGTCAATTACGCCGGCCAGACCTGCCGGGCCTTTGCCATCCGCTTTGAAGGCCGGCCCCATGCCTACCTGAACCGCTGCACCCATGTGGCCATGGAGCTGGACTGGCAGCCCAACCGGGTGTTTGACGACGGTGGCCAGTGGTTGCTGTGCGCCAGCCACGGCGCGGCTTATCTGCCCGATACCGGCGAGTGTGCCGGCGGCCCCTGTCACGGCGGGCTGGTCAAAATCAGGCTGTCCGAGCAGGACGGTGTCGTGTATTGGCACACCGCTTACAACCTCAAACCGCTGGAGTTCTAAACTACCGCCATGAATGATTCAAACCGTCCCGGCGACACCGATCCGTTTTCCGATCCCTCCCAAGATCCTGATTCTGAAAAGAATCGGCCCGAAACCGCCATGGGACCTGCACCAGAAGCTCCTGAAAACATAGCAAAGAACCAGTTGAAAACCGACCCCACCAAGGCCCCGGGCTGGGAGCGGGCGACGCTGGAAAAGCTCGCTTTTGCAGCCCTCAACGAGCAAAAAGCCGCGCGCCGCTGGAAAACCTTTGTGCGCCTGTCGTGGCTGGCGTTTCTGGTGTTCCTGCTCTGGTTTGCCCTGCACCGCGGCGCCCCCACCAACGACGTGACCGCGCCGCACACGGCGGTGGTGGAGATCAAGGGTGAAATCGCCGCTGGCGCGGATGCCAGTGCGGAGTTTGTCAACGCCGCGCTGCGTGCCGCTTTTGAAGACGAAGGCGCCAAGGCCATCGTGCTGTTGATCAACTCACCTGGCGGCAGCCCGGTGCAGGCCGGCATGATGAACGACGAAATCCTGCGCCTCAAGGCCAAATACAAAAAGCCGGTGTATGCCGTGGTGGAAGAAAGCTGTGCCTCGGCGGCTTACTACATTGCCGTGTCGGCCGACAAGATTTTCGTGGACAAGGCCAGCATCGTGGGCAGCATTGGCGTGCTCATGGACGGCTTTGGGTTTACCGGCCTGATGGACAAGCTCGGCGTGGAGCGCCGCCTGGTGACGGCCGGTGAAAACAAGGGCTTTCTCGACCCTTTCAGCCCGCAAAGCGAGAGGCAGCGGGTTTATGCCCAGGCCATGCTGGACCAGATTCACCAGCAGTTCATTGCCGTCGTCAAGGCCGGACGCGGCAAGCGCCTGAAGGAAACGCCCGAGATGTTCAGCGGCCTGTTCTGGAGCGGCCAGCAGGCCGTGGAACTGGGCCTGGCCGACCACCTGGGTAGTCTTGAATACGTGGCCCGCGAAGTGGTCAAGACCGAGGAAATCATTGACTACACCCGTCGCGAAAACGTGGCGGAGCGGCTGGCCAAGCGTTTTGGCGCGGCCATGGGCGAGGGCGTGATGAAGGCGCTCAAATCCGTGCCGGCCATACGCTGAGCATTTGCTGAAAGTTCGCCAAATCCCTGGCAGGTTTTTCGGGGGCCATCAAGGCATCAAGGCCATGAAGGCCGGCGGTTTCACGGCTCAGCGGCCTATGCAAAACACCGTGGGCAAGTCCAGTGGCGCGTTGGGTTTGTCGCGTTTCCAGGCGCTGACCTGCGCGCTGCGTGACCACGCTTTGTCCATGGTCAGGCCGCAACTGAGCGCCAGCCGGGTGTTGCCTTGCAGGGTTTGCAGCAGGGCCGTCAACAGGGCTGCGTTGCGGTAAGGCGTTTCAATGAAGAGCTGGGTTTGCCCGGCTTTCAAAGCCAGCGATTCGAGCGCCTTGATGCGCTGTGTGCGTTCGGCAGCGTCCTGCGGCAGGTAGCCGACGAAGGCAAAGTTCTGCCCGTTCAAACCGCTGGCGGCCAGCGCCAGCACCAGCGACATGGGCCCCGCCAGAGGCACGACCTCAATCCCCAGGTCATGCGCCGCGCGCACCACCGACGAACCCGGATCGGCAATGGCGGGCATGCCCGCTTCGCTGACCAGGCCCATGTCGCGCCCTTCAAGGGCCGCGGCCAACAGGGGGCGGGCATCGAAGTTGCCGCCGTGATCGCCCTTTTTGTGGACTTCGCGCGGTAGCTCCTGAATTTGTAGCGACTGCAGCGCATGGGTCAAGGGCTGCAGCTCGTTAATGCGCTTCAAATAGGCCCGTGTGCTTTTGGCGTTCTCGCAAATCCAGCAGGACAGCCGGGCGGCGAGCTGCAGGGTGCCCAGCGGCATCACGTCCTGCAGCGGCGCCTGAACGGCGCAGCCAAAGTCGAGCGGCGCGGGCACCAGGTAAAGCCGGCCTTTGGGCGCGCGGGTCATGGCCTGGCTTTCGGGCGGGCAAAAATATCAATGCCTGCAGCCGCGATCATTCGGCAGGTGCGGATCAGCGGCAGGCCAATGAGGGCGGTCGGGTCGTCGCTGTCTATGGACTCCAGCAGCGCAATGCCCAGGCCTTCGCTTTTGGCGCTGCCGGCGCAGTCATAAGGCTGCTCGGCGCGCAGGTAGTTCTCGATCTCGGGGTCGCTGAGCTGGCGAAATTTCACACGCACCGGCGCGAGATCGCTTTGCTCGAAACCGCTTTCCAGGCACACCACGGCCACGGCAGTCTGAAAGACCACGGTCTGTCCGCGCATCTGGCGCAATTGCGCCACGGCGCGTTCATGGCTGCCGGGTTTGCCCAGCGGCTGGCCATGCAGGTCCGCCACCTGGTCAGCGCCTATGACCACGGCCCCGGGAAAGGCCGCGGCCACCGCGCGGGCCTTGGCCAGTGCCAGCCGCTGGGCCAGCGCCCAAGGCGCTTCGCCCGCCAGCGGGCTTTCATCGACTTCGGGCGAAGCGACCTCAAACGGCATTTGCAGGCGTTGCAGCAGTTCGCGGCGGTAGAGGGAGGTGGAGCCCAGAATCAGGGAGCGGTTCATCAAGGAGGAGGGCGTTGAGGGGGGCAGGGAAGGCGCGGGGTTCATGCCCCGATTCTCTTACACTGCTGCCATGTCGAGAAAACTCCAAGCCAACCGGCTCAATATGCAGGCCTTTGCCCAGGATGGCACGCCACTGCTTGAAACTACTTTGCTACAAAATCTGGAGCGCCTTGCGCAGGAAGCGCATGGGCTGGCGCCTGATTCCGTGGTGAGCTGGCAGGCGCGCGCCGAGCTGCGCCCGCAGGCCGGCGCTGATGACCAGATCTGGCTGCACCTGCAGGCTCAAACCACGGTGCCGCTGACCTGCCAGCGCTGCATGGGGGCGGTGGCGATGCCGCTGGAGGTGGACCAGTGGTACCGCTTTGTGGCCGATGAAGACATTGCCATGACCGAAGACGATCAGTCCGAAGAGGATTTGCTGGTGATGGAGCCGCAATTTGACCTGCTGGCGGTGCTGGAAGACGAGTTGCTGATGGCCTTGCCCCTGGTGCCCATGCATGAGCAATGTCCTGTGGCGCCTGTGCTGAGCGCGGGTGAAGGGGATATCGGTCCCGATGCCGCTGAAAAACCCCATCCTTTTGCGGTGCTGGCCCAGTTGAAGGGTAAGAAGTAGTTATTAAGAATTGCTTTTTTGCCGCGTTCCCGAAGGGGTAAAAAGCGGACCTGGCAAGCCCTCATGGGGTAGCAATAAAGGCGATGCTGGAAAGTCAGCTCGTATCACGCTATAATCAAAGGCTTGGCGCAGACGCCCTTCTGAAGGGTTTCGCGTAATTTACCAACCCTATACCCCTCAGGAGCGGATCATGGCCGTCCAGCAGAACAAAAAGTCACCTTCAAAGCGCGGTATGCACCGCTCGCACAACGCACTGACCGTGCCTGGTATCGCTGTGGAATCCACCACCGGCGAAACCCACCTGCGCCACCACATCAGCCCCACTGGTTTTTACCGTGGCCGCAAGGTGCTGAAAACCAAAACTGAAGCGTAATTCCGCGCTTTAAAGACTGGCCCGCACTCATACTGCGGGCCTTTGTTTTGTTGAAACCCCAATTTTTGACTGCACTGGTCTTGCCATGATCAGAATCGCTGTCGACGCCATGGGCGGGGACTTTGGCCCCTTGGTCACCGTGCCTGCCAGCCTGGCCTTTCTGGAAAACCACCCCGAAGCCTCGCTTTTGCTGGTTGGGCAGCCCGCTGCGCTGGCGGCGCAAGCCCAGTTTTCCCGCCTTCAGTCGCATCCCCGCTGTCAAATCATCGTCGCCACCGAAGTGGTGACCATGGATGATTCGATTGAAAATGCCCTGCGTCGCAAAAAAGACTCGTCCATGCGGGTTGCCATTGTGCAGGTCAAGAATGGCCTGGCGCAAGCAGCCGTGTCTGCGGGCAACACCGGCGCCCTGATGGCGATTGCCCGCTACGTACTCAAAACACTGGATGGCATCGACCGTCCGGCCATCGCCACCCAGTTGCCCAACGCTGCGGGCGGCGAGACGACGGTGCTGGATCTGGGGGCCAACGTTGATTGCACTGAAGACCATTTGTTGCAGTTTGCCGTCATGGGCTCGGCGCTGGTGGCCGCCATTTCCGACAAGCCAGCGCCCAGCGTGGGTCTGCTCAACATCGGAGAGGAAGCCATTAAGGGTAGTGAAACCATCAAAAAAGCTGGTGAGCTGCTTCGATCTGCTGCCAACTCCGGCGATTTGAATTTTTACGGCAACGTCGAAGGCAATGATATTTTCAAAGGCACCACGGACATCGTGGTGTGCGATGGTTTTGTGGGAAATGTGGCGCTGAAAGCCAGTGAAGGCCTGGCCAGCATGATTGGCGGATTCATCAAAGCCGAGTTTTCGCGCAATATATTCACAAAAATTGCGGCCATCGTTGCTTATCCGGTTTTATCTGCATTTAAAAACCGCGTTGATCACCGGCGATACAACGGTGCGGCCTTGCTCGGCTTGCGCGGCCTGGTGTTTAAAAGCCATGGCTCTGCAGATACCTTTGCTTTTGAGCGAGCCTTGAATCGGGCTTATGATTCAGCTCGTAACAACTTGCTGGACAGGGTCCGTGATCGCATTGCCCATGCTGCGCCTTTATTGGTCAAGGCAGAGGCAGGCGCTTTACCGGAAGTCATGCCTGAGGTGGCCGCTGCGGTCATTTCAGACGTTGCAACCACCGGATGACCCGATCAACCCCCGCACACCGATTGATGACCCGTTATTCACGTATCACAGGCACTGGCAGCTACCTGCCGCCGCGCCGCTTGACGAATGCCGAACTGGCTGCCGAACTGGCCACCAAAGGCGTTGAAACTTCCGACGAATGGATTGTGGCGCGCACCGGTATCCGGGCCCGCCACTTTGCCGCGCCTGATGTGTGCAGCAGCGATCTGGCTGTGGAAGCCGCCAAAAATGCCCTGCAGGCTGCGGGCCTGGACGCCCAGGACATTGACCTGATCATTGTGGCCACGTCAACACCCGACATGGTGTTTCCGTCGGTGGCCTGCATTTTGCAAAACAAGCTCGGCATTGCCGGCTGCCCGGCGTTTGACGTGCAGGCGGTCTGCAGTGGCTTTGTCTATGCGCTGACGGTGGCCGACGCCATGATCCGCACCGGATCGGCGAGCAAGGCCCTGGTGATTGGCGCCGAAGTGTTTTCGCGCATTCTTGATTTCTCGGACCGTACCACCTGCGTGCTGTTTGGCGACGGTGCCGGCGCCGTGGTGCTGGAAGCGTCCGACACGCCCGGCATTCTGGCCAGCGACCTGCACGCCGATGGCAAGCATGTCGATATCTTGTGCGTGCCGGGCCATGTGTCGGGTGGCCAGGTGTTGGGCGATCCGCTGCTCAAGATGGACGGCCAGGCCGTCTTCAAGCTGGCTGTGGGGGTGCTTGAAGACGCTGCCCGCGCCGCGCTGGCCAAAGCGGACAAAACCGACGCCGACATCGATTGGCTGATTCCGCACCAGGCCAACATCCGCATCATGCAAAGTACGGCCAAGAAACTGAAATTGCCACTCGAAAAACTCATCGTCACGGTGGATGAGCACGGCAACACCTCGGCTGCATCCATACCGCTGGCGCTCGATGTCGCGGTGCGCAGTGGCAAGATCAAGAAGGGCGACACCCTGATGCTCGAAGGCGTGGGTGGCGGGTTCACCTGGGGCGCCGTCCTGCTTGATTTTTAAGCGCGCAGATAGTCCAGATAGTCTGTTAGTGATGCGGGCCTGCAGAGAGAGCCCTTCGTGCCCGTCTTGCTTGCTTTGCTTTGGTGCCGGACTGTCCCTTTGCTCCTCCTGCTGGCGCCATGTCTGGCAGGTCGGCAGGCCCTGACAGTTTGCGATCCATGACAAGACGCCCAACCGCTTGAGATTTGTGTAACCTTAACTATGAACCTGAAGCTGCAACGTGCGATAGACCGGTATGTGGGTGTACCCCTCTGTGCACTGTTTTCCGTGCTGGCCTGGCGCCCCGGCCGTGCCCGGCAGGCGGCCAAGGGTAAGCCGGTCGAGCGGATTCTGGTGATTCTTCTGTCCGAAATGGGCAGTCTGGTGCTGGCTTACCCCATGTTCTCCTGGCTCAGGCAGCAGCATCCCAACGCGGAACTGTATGCCCTGGTTTTTGAGAAAAACCGTGAGGTGCTGGATTTGATGAAGGTCATGCCGGCCGCCCATGTGCTGACGATTCGCGACAAGTCGGCCTCTACACTGTGCATCGACAGCCTGCGCGTGATACGGCGCATGCGGCAGCTGAACATCGATGTCTCGATTGACTGCGAACTCTTTGCCCGCATCAGCGCCATCTTTTCGTTTTTGAGTGGCGCCCGCAAGCTGTCCGGGTTTTTCCGTTACGCACAGGAAGGCTTGTACCGGGGTACTTTCATCACCCACCGTGTGCTGTACAACCCTTACCGGCACATTGCCGACCAGTTTCTGGGGCTCGCCCAGTCATGGGACGACAACGCCCAGCCCAGCAACAAGAACGCAGCCGCGCCCCTGGCCAAAACATTCCAGCTACCCAAGCTGGAGGTGACGGCCGCCGAAATCGGGCAATCGAAAAGCAAATTGAACCAGAACTTTGCGGCCACCACAGGCCGTGAGCTGGTCCTGATCTATCCGGGCGGAGGTATCCTGCCCATACGTGCTTGGCCTGCTGAGAGCTATGCGGAAATCTGCCGCAAGCTGATAGCCAGTGGCCGTACGGTCGCCGTGATTGGCCTTGCCGGCGACAAAGCGCTGGCTCAGGACATTGTGAAGATGTCGGGCAGCGAGTTTTGTCTGGATTTGACCGGCTACACCCGCAATGTTCGCGAGTTGCTGGTGCTGTTTCATCACGCGCAACTGCTGATCACCAACGACGGCGGGCCTGGCCAGTTTGCGGCCATGACGCCGATTGACTCCATTGTCTTGTTTGGCCCTGAAACGCCGGTCTTGTACGGCTCCCTGACGCCGCGCAGCATTTCGATTCATCTGGAGCAGCATCCGTGCTCTCCCTGCCTGACGGCGTACAACCACAGGCAGTCGCCCTGCGATGGCGACAACCAGTGTCTCAAGCGCATCACACCGGCCCAGATCATGGCAGTGGCGATGCAAAAATTGACAGAACCCGCCGATGCCCGGGCTTGAGTCCTTTCAACGCCTGCAGCGCAAGGTCTTGGGCTGGCGGTTTTCCCGATTCGCCGTGGTTGGAGGGCTGGGGACGCTGGTCAATCTGCTGGTTCTCTATGTTGCTCAGGAATGGCTGCTGCGCGGGCTTGACTCACTCAGCCTGCGCCTGTTTGCCGCGCAATTGCTGGCCATCACGGCGGCGACGGCACATAATTTTTGCTGGAACCGTTACTGGACCTGGGTAGACCGGCCCAAGGAAACCGGGGTGGCCGTTGCAGGCCAGTTCATCCGCTATGCGGTGGCCGGATTGATAGGCATCACACTGCAGCTTATTTGCGTGCAGTGGCTGGGTGTATACGTGCATTACCTGGTGGCGGCCTCCATCGCCATTGTGCTGGCGGCGGGGCTGAACTACTTCATCAACGACATCTGGATTTTTGCGCGTGCCGAAGTCGCCGGCCAGCAAAACAAGCGAATTCTGCAAGCCAGCCTGGTGGCCCTGACGTTGGTGACCGTGGGTGTTTATTTTTCCGGCATTGAATCGCGCTACATCCCGAAAAACGGTGATGAAAACGTCTACTTCCACATTACCCGCGTGACGGCCGGGGAGGGGGCGTGGCTGCCCCTCAAGTCCGAACTGAATGAAATGCGCAACACCAAACCCCCGCTGCTGCTCTGGCAGGGAATGGTGAGCACGGATTGGGGAGGGCAGTGGCAGGCGTGGCGTTTGCGGGCGCCCAATGTGCTGTACACCTTGCTCACGGCCTGGGTGGTGGGCTGGCTGGCCGCCCGCCTGGCTTGCAGTACGCCGACCGGCTGGATCGCCGCTTTATGCTGGCTGGCGTTTTTATCGACTTACCGTTACGGACGCCCGTTCTTGACGACCGCGCCCGAGGTCTTCTGGCTTTTCACCCCGCTGGCCTGGCTCCTGGGCAATGGCCAGCGTGCATTTGAATCCCGCTGGCGCATGCCGCTGCTGGTGGGCCTGATGTGGGGTGTTGCGTCGCTGTACAAGTCATTCGCCTTGCTGGTGCCCGCGGCAGCGAGCCTGGGCCTGATGTGCCTGGCGCGCAGGAACTGGAATTGGCGCGAGTGCCTGGCGCTCGATGCGCCCAAATGGCTGGCCAGTGGCGTTTTGGCGCTGCTGGTTTTCGGGCTCT
Source organism: Polaromonas sp. (assembly GCF_036676035.1). Taxonomy (GTDB): domain Bacteria; phylum Pseudomonadota; class Gammaproteobacteria; order Burkholderiales; family Burkholderiaceae_C; genus Polaromonas. Next base: position 67,335 of record NZ_JAKFDR010000055.1, on the reverse strand, counting down.
GGTTCGCTTTGGATCCCCAACCGCAAGACGTCTGGCGCGAATTTGTGCTGGGTGAAAATGTCGGCAAGCTGGACGCGGACGGCAGTGCTTATCTGAAAAATTTATTGATCGGCGATGGTGGTGTGGGAACGCTGTTTATAGCCTTCCTGAGCAATGCCGGTTTGCTGCTCTTTCCATGGGCCGCCTTGCTGGTGCATGCGTGGCGCCAGCGAAAACAGCTGCCGCCAGCGCAGAAGTGGCTGTGGTTGTGGGTCATCGTGTGGTTCGTCATCTTTGCGCTGCCCAGCCAGCGCTCGGCTCGCTACCTCATTCCGGTGATGCCGGCCATTGCCGTGCTGCTGGCGCTGAATTGGCTGGCGCTGGCGCGCTGGTCATTCGTCAGCGCGCACCTGCTGGCGCTGGCCATGATGTCGGGCCTGATTTTTCTGGGCTGGTCCCTCAATGCAAACGCCAGCGTAGTCCATTTCGGATGGTTCACGGCGCTGGTTTGGGGCCTGACGATTTTCACGGCTTTTGCCGGTGTGCTCTCGTCCCGGTTGACGCGTTATTTTCTGCTGGCTGCCGCGGTGGGTGTCTTTGCGTCGTTCGCCTGTCTGGTCACGCCCCTGAGCCGTTCCGATTTTTCACCCGATGCGCAATCCCGGGTCGCTGGTAAAACGGTTGCCATACCCTGCAATTTCCGGGCGCAGTATGAAGAGGCCCAATTTTCCTTGCCGGCCGCCCGCATCCTGGGCTATCAGAGCCTGGAGCCGCAGACTGAAAAGGGGCTGTCGGAAAGGGCGGACTTTTTTGTATGGCGTACCGGTGTTTCCGACCCTGCGCCGCAGTGTTCGGACTGCGAGGTGGTGGGCTCGCGCCTGGGCTTTCGCACGCGCCATAGCAGCGCTGAGCTCAAGGGCATTTTGCGCGGCGAATTTGAGGGAAATCTTTTTATACGGGAGTGGCTGGTGAAAAGCGGCGCCAATGCCCGTGGCACCCCGACTGCCGTTCTGGGCGCCTGCCGATGAGCCGGCCCCTCCAGTCGAAGTTGCGTTTGCTGCTGGGCGTGTTGCTGGCGTTGGCATTGGCGCTGGCGGGTTGGAAAACGCTGCAGCGCCAGCCATTGGCGCCATTGAGCCCTGTTGGTCCTGCGGCTGATCAGCCAGCGTTTTTGCTAAAGACCGTTGCCCAGACGGCATCCACTGGGCATGCCGGCTTCGGGGCCGGCTTTGTTTCTTCAGTTCCTGGCCTGGCTGTTCATGCGGCTTCACTGGTGGAGTTGCGTGACGGCCGTCTGCGGGCGGTCTGGTTCTCGGGCTCCCGCGAAGGGGCGGGCGATGTGGCCATCCGCAGTGCCGTGATGGACCCGGTGACCTTCCGTTGGGGTGATGAAAGCATTTTGTACGATCGCGAGACACTGCAAAAAGGCCTTTGGCGCTACGTTCGCAAAGTGGGCAACCCGGTCATCGCCCGGGCGCCGGATGGCTCGTTGTGGTTGTGGATGGTCAATGTCTCTCTGGGCGGGTGGGCCGGCAGCGCCATCACCTGGGCGCGTTCCGAAGACGAAGGCCAGAGCTGGAGTGCACCTCGGCGGCTGGTGACTTCCCCTTTTCTCAATGTCAGCACGCTGGTCAAAGGGGCGCCTTTTGTTCGCCAGGATGGCGCTATCGGGCTGCCTGTCTACCACGAGTTCCTGACCAAACTGGGCGAGGTGCTCGAGATCAACCAGCATGGCCAGGTCGTGGACAAAGTTCGCATTCCAGGCAGCCGCACCCACCTGCAACCGGTGGTTCTGGTGACGGGGCCGCAGCAGGCGCAGGTCTATATGCGCTCCGGCCTGGCGCAATCCCTGATGAGCTCAAAGACAGAGGATGCCGGCAATACGTGGGCGACGGCGTCTGCAACGGCCTGGCCCAACCCGGACTCGGCATTGGCGGGGGTGGTCACCCATTCCGGTACCCAGTGGCTGGCCTTGAACCCAGGCCCCAGAGATCGGGAAGTACTGGCACTGCTGCAAACACAAACCGGGCAGACCTTCAACGGGGCGCGCCCATTCATGGTGGCGTCTTCGCCGACACCGCAAACCCGGCTGTCCAGGGCAGGCTATGCTGGCCTGCTGGACCGGGAGCTTAGGGCCCAGGGCGCCAGCGAAAGCCAGGCGCAGCAGTTTATTGAAAGCGCCAGCCGGCAACTGTGCGGCAGCCAGACTTGTTCGCAGGAGTTTTCTTACCCCTATCTGCTGCAGGCCCGCGACGGCACCGTTCACCTTCTCTACACTTGGCATCGCGCCCGGATCAAACATGTGTGGTTTGATCCCAAGGCGATGCCCAGCACCCTGGAACCAGCCCGTGCTGCCACCTCTCACTGATTTTGTGGCGCTGCTTGGCATCAGCCTGGTGCTCTGTGCGGGTGTGGTGCACTTGCTGGCGCCCGGCATGCCACGCCGTTGGCCTGGTCAGAGAAACTGGGCACGCTGGATCGCGGTGATTGGCCTGGTGCTGCTCTGGTGCCCGATCGGCCCGCTGCGCTTGCCGGTAGTCGCTTACGTCAGGGGCATCAGTTCGGATCTGAGCATCACGCTCGTGCTGCTGGCCTGTGTGGGTCTGGGGCAGCGATTGTTCGACTGGCCTGCCATTGTCAAGAATGAACGACTGGCCCTCAGCGGGGTTGTGGTTGCGGCCGCCGTGTTTTTGTACCCCATGGCTTTGGGCTTGGGGGATTGGGACTCTTACCGGCTTGGCTGGGGTGAGCCGGCCATGCTGGCAGCATTGGGCGTGGTTTCTTTCTGGTTCTTGCGGCGGGGCTGGCTGGTGCTGCCAGCCGCTGTTGCCCTGGCTTTGCTGGCGTGGGTTGCCGGAGTTTTCGAATCCACGAACTTGTGGGATTACCTGCTCGATCCATGGCTGTCAGTGGCGGCGATCTTTCAGTGCGGTGTTGCAGCATGGCAAAAACTGGCACTGCGTTTGAAGCGGCCGGCGCCTGAGCCGGGCAGGCCGGTGCAAGGCTGATCTGGATGGTTATGTTCTCTTTTCTTCCATCTTCCGGTCAGCCGGCAGTTTCTTAAAATCAGCGGTTACGCTTTCCATTCATTCCTTATCGGAGCAATCAGTTGAATTCATTTGCTTTTGTTTTTCCGGGCCAGGGCTCCCAGTCCGTGGGCATGCTGGACGCATGGGGCGAGCATGCCGTTGTGGCGGAGACACTTCGGGAAGCGTCCGATGCACTCGGTGAAGACGTTGCCAGGCTGATCAAGGAAGGCCCCAAGGAAGCCTTGGCGCTGACCACCAACACCCAGCCTGTGATGCTGGTGGCCGGTGTGGCGGCTTACCGTGTCTGGATGGCCGAGACCGGGGTGGCGCCTGCCGTGGTGGCCGGGCATTCGCTGGGTGAATATTCGGCGCTGGTGGCGTCTGGCGTTTTGACGCTGGCACAGGCGGCACCCCTGGTGCGCTTTCGGGCGCAGGCCATGCAGGACGCGGTGCCTGTCGGGACGGGTGCCATGGCCGCCATTTTGGGCATGGAGGCGGCCAAAGTCATTGCCGGCTGTGCGGAAGCGGTCCGCACTTTTGGGATCAATACATCCGAGGTGGTGGAGGCCGTCAATTTCAACGACCCCCTGCAGACCGTGATTGCCGGCAGCAAGGCCGCGGTGGAAAAAGCCTGTGAAGTCCTCAAGGCCCATGGCGCCAAGCGTGCCTTGCCCCTGCCCGTGTCGGCGCCGTTTCACTCCAGCCTGATGAAACCCGCCGCTGAAAAGCTCAAGGAGAAGCTGGCCTCGGTGACCTTTGCCGCGCCGCAGATTCCCGTCATCAACAACATTGAAGTGGCCGTGGAAAGCGAGCCGGACCGCATTCGTGCGGCCCTCTATGAGCAGGCCTTTGGACCGGTGCGCTGGGTCGAGTGCGTGCAGGCCATCAAGGCCCGTGGGCTGACGACGCTGGTGGAGTGCGGTCCCGGCAAGGTACTGGCCGGCATGGTCAAGCGCATTGATGCGCAATTGACCGGGCTTGCACTGTTTGATCCGGCCAGTCTGGCTGAAGCCAAAGCTTTATTAGGAGCAGCAAAATAAATGAGCGATATCAAATTTGAAGGGCAAGTTGCCCTCGTGACGGGCGCATCGCGCGGCATCGGCGCGGCTATTGCGCTGGAACTGGCCCAAAAAGGCCTCAAGGTCATGGGTACCGCGACCAGCGACGAGGGCGCGGCCAAGATCAGCCAGGCGTTGGCGGCATTTCCTGGCTGCGCCGGGAAAAACCTCAACGTGAACGACGCAGCCGCTGCCGAGGCCCTGATCGACGCCATCGTGAAAGAGCACGGGGGCTTGCAGGTGCTGGTCAACAATGCCGGCATTACGCGCGACATGCTGGCGATGCGCCTCAAGGACGAGGACTGGGATGCGGTGCTCGACACCAACCTGAAGGCGGTGTTCCGCATGAGCCGTGCCGTGATGCGCACCATGATGAAGCAGCGCTATGGCCGCATCATCAGCATCACCTCGGTGGTGGGGGCGTCCGGCAATCCTGGTCAGGCCAATTACGCGGCTGCCAAGGCGGGCGTGGCGGGCATGACGCGTGCGCTGGCGCGCGAGCTGGGTTCGCGCAACATCACGGTGAACTGCATCGCACCGGGCTTTATTGAGACCGACATGACGGCCAAGCTGCCCGAAGAGCAGCAAAAAGCGCTGCTGGGGCAAATTCCCCTGGGTCATCTGGGCAAACCGCAGGATATTGCACATGCGGTGGCATTTGTCGCCAGCCCGCAGGCCGGCTACATCACCGGACAGGAAATCCACGTGAACGGCGGGATGTATATGTAAAGAATTCGACGTATCTGCCTGCTAAGCTTGCCAAACTGGCAGCTTGAGCCAAGTGAAATACGCGCAAATCAGGGCTGGTTTTTATCCGTCCGGCCGGCTGTCTAGGGAAATCGCTCCAAGCGCAGCTAAAATCACGGATTCATTTCACAACCCTCAGAGGGAACTATGAGCGATATCGAAGCACGTGTTAAGAAAATCATTGCCGAGCAACTTGGCGTGGAGGAAAGCCAAGTCACCAGCGAGAAAGCCTTCGTGGCTGATCTGGGCGCTGACTCGCTTGACACCGTAGAACTGGTCATGGCCCTGGAAGACGAGTTTGGCATCGAGATTCCCGACGAAGACGCCGAGAAGATCACCACCGTCCAGAACGCGATTGACTACGCGAACACCCATCAAAAGGCCTAAAACCTGAAAGGCAGTTCAATGCCTTTTGGGGATTTTTTCAGGATTTGCGCATGAGCCGTCGCCGCGTTGTTGTGACAGGTCTGGGATGTATCAGCCCCGTGGGTAACACGGCGGCTGAGAGCTGGACCAATTTGCTGGCCGGTCAATCCGGCATTGACCTGATCACGCAGTTTGACGCGAGTAATTTCGCCTGCAAATTTGCCGGTGAGGTCAAGGGTTTCAACATCGGGGATTACATTCCCGAGAAGGAAGCCCGGCACATGGACCGTTTCATTCACCTGGGGCTCGCTGCGGCATGCCAAGCGGTAGCCGACAGCGGCCTGCCCACGGGCGAGGCGCTGACGGACGAGTTGGCCACGCGCATTGGCTGCAATATCGGCTCGGGCATCGGCGGTTTGCCGATGATCGAACAAACGCGCGACGAACTGGTGAACCGCGGCCCGCGTCGGGTGTCGCCGTTTTTTGTGCCGGCTTCCATCATCAACATGATTTCGGGCCATGTGTCGATCAAGTTCGGCTTCAAGGGCCCCAACATTGCTGTGGTGACGGCCTGTACCACAGGCTTGCACGCCATCGGCCTGTCTGCCCGCATGATCGAGTATGGTGACTGCGACGTGATGGTTGCCGGCGGCGCCGAGTCGACGATGTCTCCGCTGGGTATCGGTGGTTTTACCGCAGCCCGCGCGCTGTCGACGCGCAACGATGATCCCAAAACCGCTTCCCGTCCCTGGGACAAGGACCGCGATGGCTTTGTTCTGGGCGAGGGCAGTGGTGTGCTGGTGCTTGAGGAGTACGAGCATGCCAAGGCGCGCGGTGCGAAGATTTATGCGGAAGTCGCTGGCTTCGGCATGAGCGGTGACGCGTACCACATGACGGCGCCCGATGTGGACGGCCCCCGCCGCTCCATGGTGATGGCTTTGAAAAATGCAGGCATCAACGCCGACCAGGTCAATTACCTCAATGCCCACGGCACTTCCACCCCCTTGGGTGATCTCAACGAGACGAATGCCATCAAGGCGGCTCTGGGCGACCACGCCAGGAAAACGGTGGTCAATTCCACCAAATCCATGACCGGGCATCTGCTCGGTGGTGCGGGGGGCATTGAGTCGGTGTTCACCGTGCTGGCACTGCACCACCAGAAGAGCCCGCCGACCATCAATATCTTCAACCAGGATCCGGCGTGCGATCTGGACTACTGCGCCAATACGGCGCGCGACCTGAAAATCGACGTGGCCATGAAGAACAACTTTGGTTTTGGTGGAACCAATGGCACGCTGGTGTTCAAGCGTGCTTGATGCACGCGATCGTGGCCTGTCCGCACGCCTGTTCACACGCAGTCCCGGCTGCCACTGATTGTTTTGGCCCTGCACAACGCCCCGCCGGTTGTCTATCCGCTGGGGCGTTCGCGTTTTCAAGGCCTGGTGCTGCTGGGGCTCTGGCTGGCCGCCGGGCTGCTGGTGATGCTGTGGTGGCTTGCCGCGCCGAAACTCGACTGGCGATTCGCGTTGGCCGCGATCGTCCTGCTGGGTGCCGGCTGGGCGGCCCGCACGGGCTGGGAAAACTCGCCTGCCGGGCAACTGGCCTGGGATGGTCAGGTCTGGCACTGGGAGAGCCAGGGCTATCAGGCCGGTACGGCGGTGCTTGAACTTTCGGTCCTCCTTGATTTTCAGCGCATCTTGCTGCTCAGGCTCGAAAATCAGGCCCATGCCAGGCTTTGGCTCTGGGCCGAGCGGGCAAGCATGCCGGACCGCTGGCTGGATTTGCGGCGTGCTGTATATTCGCGGCCCAAGGCATCGGCCGCTTCGCTGCTGCACGATGTGATGCCTGCTGCTGATTTAACCACTGATACGCCCCGCCCCCATTCATGACCGCAGAGACAACACCCGCACAGAGCGCGCCTGCCGGCGACAGTGATGCCATGCTGGTCGAGCGGGCGGTGGCCGGTGACCAGCGGGCGTTCGAGTTGCTGGTCATCAAATACCAGCGCCGTATTCAGCGTCTGATCGGGCGCATGGTGCGCGATGTGGACCTGGTGGAAGACATCTCCCAGGAAACCTTTATCCGGGCCTACCGGGCGCTGGCGCAGTTCAGAGGGGAGGCGCAGTTTTACACCTGGCTTTACCGGATTGCCGTCAATACCGCCAAAAAATCCCTGATGGACCTCAAGCGGGACCCGACCGTTTCGGAGAATGCCTTCAAATCCAGCGATGACGATGAAACTTCCCCGCTGGAAAACGAACTAACCAGTTCAGAAACCCCCGACGCCGTGCTCGCCAGCAAGGAAATCGCCGAGATGGTCAGTTCGGCCATGGATGCCCTGCCTGAAGAGTTGCGTCAGGCGATTACCCTGCGGGAAATTGAAGGTTTGAGCTATGACGAGATAGCGGAAGTGATGAATTGCCCCATTGGAACGGTGCGGTCCCGTATTTTCAGAGCCCGGGAAGCGATTTCCGAAAAGGTCAAACCTTTGCTGGAGAGCCAGTCCGGCAAGCGCTGGTAAGGCCGGCAGGAACAGACCGTGATGAAGCGAGTCAAAACAATGAATCAGGCAAGCCATTTGGCACATGATTGAAACCAGCAGACGCAGCCTGCACCATGAACACCATGAAACCGATCACCGAAACCCGTGAACTTATGTCTGCCCTGGCTGATGGCCAGTTGGGGGGTGACGACTTTGCGGATGCGCTCAAGGCCTGCGAGCAGGATCCGGCAGCGCTGGACAGCTGGAAGGCCTACCACCTGATTGGAGACGTGCTGCGTTCGCCTGCCCTGGCCTTGCCGGGTGATGACGCGGCGTTTCTGGCCCGTCTGAACAGCCGTCTGGGGCAGGAAGAGGCTGCTGCGAACCTGCGTCCTCAGGCGGTGAGCCCGGCGCCCCAGGATATCAAGCAGCCGGCCTCAGTCCCTTTGAAGACCCCCCAGAAACCTCATGCAGCCGCTTCCAACGACGGCAGTTTCCGCTGGAAGCTGGTGGCTGGTTTTGCCTCGCTGGCCGCGGTGTCTGCGATGGCCTGGAATGCCGTGGGTTTGCTGCTGGCCCCCTCTGCCGCGCCGCAGATGGCCCAGGTCCCTGCCAGCCCGTCGCCGCAAATTCTGGTGGCCTCGCCGCAAGGCACCATGGTGCGCGATGCCAGGCTTGAGGAGTTGCTGGCGGCGCACAAGCAGCTTGGCGGTGCGTCGGCCTTGCAGCTGCCTTCGGGGTTCTTGCGAAACGCCACCTTTGAAACCCCCCGGGGTGCCGGGCGCTGAGTTGGCTGTGGCCCGGATGTCAAGCTTCTAGAAACATGAATCTCAAGCATTTCCGCCTTGTAGCCCTTGTTGTATGTGCACTGGCAGCTATTAATTATGTAGCGGATGTGGCAGCGCAGCCCGCCGAGCTTGCCGTGCCCGCCACGTCCATCGAGGCCAACAGCCTCAATGACTGGCTGATGCGCATGCACGAGGTTTCGAAAAAGCGTGCCTACATCGGCACGTTCGTGGTGTCATCCGCCGGGGCGATGTCCAGCGCCAAGATCTGGCACGTCTGTGACGGCAGCCAGCAGATGGAGCGCGTGGATACGCTGACGGGCGCACCCCGCTCGACCTTTCGCCACAACGACCAGGTGGTCACCTTCATGCCGGACCAGAAGGTGGTTTTGATCGAAAAGCGTGAATCACTGGGCCTGTTCCCGGAGTTGCTCAAATCCACCGACAGCCGCATCGCCGACTTCTACAAAGCCAGGCCGGAGGGCACCGAACGGGTGGCCGGGGTGGACGCCGACATCATTGCGCTGCTTCCCAAAGACAAGCTGCGGTTTGGCTACCGTGTCTGGACCGAGCAAAAGAAAGGCCTGGTCGTCAAGCTGCAAACCCTGGACATCGACGGCAAGGTGCTTGAGCAGGCCGCTTTCTCGGAGCTGCAGCTCGATGCGCCCGTCAAGATGGACAAGCTGGCCTACATGATGGGCAAGGTCGAAGGCTACCGGGTCGTCAAGCCCGCGCTGGTCAAGACCACGGCCAGCGCCGAAGGCTGGACTCTCAAAACACCGGTGGCCGGCTTCAAGTCCGTGAGCTGCTACAAGCACCCGAAGACCGCGTCGTCCAGCGACGAGCCCATGCAGTGGATCTTTTCAGATGGCCTGGCCTCGGTCTCGATTTTTGTCGAGCCGTTTGACCGGCAGCGCCATGACAAGGAGGCCAGTCTTTCGCTGGGGGCGACCCAGACGATCACCAAGCGTCTTGACGCTTACTGGCTGACGGTGATGGGCGAAGTACCCATGGCCACCCTGCGGTTGTTTGCCGGCGGTCTTGAACGCAAGAAGTAGCATCCCAATTGATGACTTCGGGATTTCCTGCGACTGTGCGATTGTGCGCCTGATGGGGCCTGAAGCCGCCTGGCGCAGCTTCCAGCGGGCGTGATTTTTTTTACTGTTTTCCTTTACCGTGATTTCAAAGCAAAGGCTCATGATGCTTACATTGAACTGGAACCCCTTGCGTTCATACCGTTCTTATCGCTCCTACCTGCTTGCTGGCGCCCTGGCCGTGGGGGCCATGATTGCCTTGGTGCCTGCCCAGCCGGCATGGGCTCAGAGCCGTACCCTGCCCGATTTCACCGATCTGGTGGAGCAGGTGGGTCCTTCGGTCGTCAATATCCGCACGCTTGAGAAAGTCAAGGCCAGTGCGGCGGGCAGTCCGGAGGAGCAGATGCTGGAGTTTTTCCGGCGCTTTGGCATTCCCGTGCCACCCAACATGCCCCGTGTTCCCCGGCCGAACCAGCCGCAGCCCGAAGAAGAGCAGCCGCGGGGTGTGGGCTCGGGTTTCATCCTGACCAGCGATGGCTTTGTGATGACCAATGCGCATGTGGTCGACGGCGCGGATGAAGTGATTGTCACGCTGACTGACAAGCGCGAATTCAAGGCCCGCATCATTGGTGCTGACAAGCGCAGCGATGTGGCGGTGGTCAAGATTGAGGCCACCGGTTTGCCGGCCGTGAAAATCGGGGATGTCAACCGCCTCAAGGTCGGTGAGTGGGTGATGGCGATTGGCTCGCCTTTCGGTCTCGAAAATACCGTGACCGCCGGCATTGTGAGCGCCAAGCAGCGCGACACCGGCGACTACCTGCCCTTCATCCAGACCGACGTGGCCATCAATCCGGGCAACTCGGGCGGCCCGCTGCTCAATATGCGCGGCGAGGTGGTGGGCATCAACAGCCAGATCTATTCGCGCTCGGGCGGTTTTCAGGGCATTTCGTTTGCCATTCCCATCGACGAAGCGACACGCGTGTCCGAGCAGCTGCGCAGCAACGGCCGCGTGACGCGGGGCCGCATTGGCGTGCAGATTGACCAGGTCACCAAGGAAGTGGCAGAGTCCATTGGTTTGGGCAAACCCCAAGGTGCGCTGGTGCGAGGCGTGGAAGCCGGAGCACCGGCAGAAAAAGCCGGCATTGAGGCTGGCGACATCATCATCAAGTTTGACGGCAAGCCGGTTGACAAATCGAGCGACCTCCCGCGGTTGGTGGGCAACATCAAGCCCGGCACCAAAGCCATCGTGACCGTGTTCAGGCGGGGCAGCGCCCGGGATCTGACGGTCACCATCGGTGAGGTCGAGGCCGACAAGCCGGTGCGCAAGGCGTCAGGCCCTGAACCCAAGGGACCGCAAGCGGGTCCTGCGCAGGCACTGGGCCTGGCGGTGAGCGAGGTGTCTGACGCGCAGAAGAAAGAACTCAAGATCAAGGGTGGCGTCAAAGTGGAGACCGCTGATGGCGCTGCGGCCCGCGCGGGTCTGCGTGAGGGCGACGTGATTGTGGCCATTGCCAATACCGAAGTTACCAGCCTCAAGGAGTTTGAGGCGGCCCTGGGCAAAATTGACAAGACCAAGTCCGTCAATGTGCTCTTCAGGCGCGGCGAGTGGGCGCAGTACGCGCTGATCCGGCCCGTGCGCTGAGGCCCTGATCCCGGCAGGCCGCGCACCTTGATGCGCGCCAGGAAAAAGCTCCAAAGAGCCCCCATGCCCTGCTCAGGGCTGGGGGGTTTTTGCTGAAATCGGGGATTTTTAGGGCTTCAAAAAAATATTTTTCGGCCCCAAATTGGCAAAAGTTTGTTAGTGACTACTAACAAGTAAGGTGTTTCATGGATGATTTTGAGTAGAATGCGGGCTTGCTTGTACACATTTCGGCTATATCGATGCGCCGTAAATGAGCGATCAAGCTGGAATTGAGCGGATTAACCGCTGATCCACAGATCGCCCACAAGTTGTCCAGAGCCTTCCCTTATAAAATTGTGAATAAGTTGTGCATAAAATCCATGTTGCTACCCTGCAACGACAAAAATTTGGCAATTTTGAGGCTATGCGCTTCCGGCTTTTTGCCTACAATGAAGTTCCAACTATCGCAGTTGCCATAGATTGTTGGTTCAGGGCGCGTCAATATTCGACGCGCCCTTTTTTATGGTTCTTTGCGAATTGACCCCTCGCTCACCGCAATACTTTCAAGTACTTAGGCGTTCTCGTTGATGAATCACATCAGAAATTTTTCGATCATTGCGCACATTGATCACGGCAAATCGACGCTGGCGGATCGAATCATTCAGCGCTGCGGTGGTTTGCAGGACCGTGAAATGAGTGCGCAGGTTCTTGATTCGATGGACATCGAAAAAGAGCGTGGGATAACCATCAAGGCGCAGACCGCTGCGCTTAAATACAAGGCACTCGACGGGCAGGTCTACAACCTCAATCTGATCGACACACCGGGCCATGTGGACTTCTCGTATGAAGTGAGCCGCTCGCTGTCGGCCTGCGAAGGCGCATTGCTGGTGGTGGATGCCAGCCAGGGTGTTGAAGCGCAGACGGTGGCCAATTGCTATACCGCGCTCGACCTCGGCGTCGAGGTGGTGCCCGTCCTGAACAAGATGGATCTGCCGCAGGCCGACCCTGACAATGCCAAGCAGGAAATCGAGGACGTGATCGGCATCGATGCGACCGATGCGATTCCGTGCAGCGCCAAGACCGGCATGGGTATCGACGAGATTCTCGAAGCGGTCGTTGCCAGGATTCCACCCCCCAAGGGCAATCCGGCTGCCGCTCTGCGCGCCATGATTATTGACAGCTGGTACGACGCCTATGTGGGCGTGGTCATGCTGGTGCGTGTGGTGGACGGGCGCCTGGCCAAGGGTGACCGCATCAAGCTGATGGCCAGCGAGGCGATGTACAACGCCGAGCAGCTGGGAGTCTTTACCCCGCACACCGAGCCGCGCCAGTCACTGGAAGCCGGTGAAGTGGGCTTTGTGATCGCGGGCATCAAGGAGCTGCAGGCGGCGCGGGTGGGCGACACCCTGACCATGATCAAGCCTGGCACGGGTGGCGCTGCTTTCACGGCCACGGAACCGCTGCCCGGCTTCAAGGAAATCCAGCCTCAGGTGTTCGCCGGCCTGTACCCGACCGAGGCCAGCGAGTACGACTCTTTGCGGGACGCGCTGGAAAAGCTCAAGCTTAACGATGCCTCGCTGCACTACGAACCCGAAGTCAGCCAGGCCCTCGGTTTTGGCTTTCGCTGCGGCTTTCTGGGGCTGCTTCACATGGAAATCGTCCAGGAGCGGCTGGAGCGGGAGTTTGACCAGGACCTGATCACGACGGCGCCCAGCGTGGTGTACGAAGTGCTTCAGGCCAATGGCGAAATCATCAAAGTCGAAAACCCCTCGAAAATCCCGGATGCCGGAAGAGTCGACGAGATCCGCGAGCCCATCGTGACCGTGCATCTTTATATGCCGCAGGACTATGTCGGCGCCGTCATGACGCTGGCCAACCAGAAGCGCGGGGTTCAGATGAACATGGCCTACCATGGCAAGCAGGTCATGCTGACCTACGAGATGCCGCTGGGCGAGATCGTGCTGGATTTTTTTGACAAGCTCAAATCCGTGTCGCGCGGCTACGCGTCCATGGACTACGAGTTCAAGGAGTTCAGGCCCTCCGACGTGGTGAAGGTCGATATTTTGCTCAACGGCGAGAAAGTGGACGCGCTGTCCATCATCGTGCACCGCAGCCAGTCGGCCTACCGCGGCCGGGCCGTGGTGGCCAAGATGCGCGAGATCATTTCACGCCAGCAGTTCGACGTGGCAATCCAGGCGGCCATTGGCGCCAACATTATTGCGCGTGAGACAATCAAGGCGCTTCGCAAAAACGTGATCGCCAAATGCTACGGTGGCGACATTTCACGCAAGCGCAAGCTCCTTGAAAAACAAAAAGCGGGTAAGAAACGCATGAAACAAATCGGTTCGGTCGAAGTGCCCCAAGAGGCCTTCCTGGCTATTTTGCAGGTAGAAGAATAATGCTCGGTGCGATGAGTTCAATCACGGCCGTCGTGCTGGCGCTGTTTGCCGGCTATGGCGGCGCCTGGTATTTCGGGATGGTCGAAGGCAATTTTTCCCTGCTGCTGTTTCTGGCGACGGTGGTCACCGGGGTGTACTGGCTGGCCGAGCGGTTTTACTTCTTGCCGCAGCGCCACCAGGCTGCTGCCGCGCTTGCGCGGAGCGCAGTCCAGCGCCGGGCCGAGCTGGCCAAAATGGGCATCAACCAGGTTGATGGCAATGTCGAGCAGGCCAAGTCAAAACTCATCATGCAGCCCTGGTGGCTGGACTGGACGGCGGGGCTGTTTCCGGTGATCGTGGTGGTCTTTCTGCTGCGCTCTTTCCTGTTCGAGCCTTTCAAGATTCCCTCCGGCTCGATGATCCCGACCCTGATGATCAATGACCTGATTCTGGTCAACAAATTTCACTACGGTGTCCGGCTGCCGGTCATCAACACCAAGCTGTTCGACAACAACAGCCCGCAGCGCGGGGATGTGATGGTGTTTCGCTACCCGCCCAAACCCAGCCTGGACTACATCAAGCGGGTGGTGGGCGTGCCCGGTGACGAAGTGGCCTACCTGAACAAGAAGCTCACCATCAACGGCCAGCCCGTCAGCAAGACGGCCTTGCCTGATTTCTTTGACGAAGATTCATTGCGCTACGCCAGGCAATTTCAAGAAGTGCTGGGCGCCAAAAACCACCGCCTGCTCAACGACGATGACCGCCCGGCTTTCATTCCCGGAACGGACGAGTTTCCGTTCAAGCAAAATTGCCGGTACAGTAGCGAGGGCGTGGTTTGCAAGGTGCCCGAAGGTCACTATTTCATGATGGGTGACAACCGCGATAATTCGCTGGATTCACGGTATTGGGGCTTTGTGCCCGAGAAAAATATTGTGGGGAAAGCCTTTTTCGTGTGGATGAATTTCGGCAACCTCAAGCGTATAGGTTCTTTCGAATAATGTCGGTGGACCGGGCTGTACGTGAAACAACGATACAACGCGGCAGCCCATTTCACTGAACTGAAGTGATTTAAGTTGACAAGCAGGCAGGAGAAGCACATGAAACATCAGCAGCGCGGCATTTCGTTTATTGGTCTTTTGTTCGTGGGCGGTGTGCTGGCGTTTGCAGGGATCATGGTGGCGCAGGTGACGCCTACGCTGATAGAGTTTCAGGCCATCAACAAAGCCGCCAGCAAAGCCCAGGAGGGCAACACGGTGGCAGACGTTCGAAACATTTTTGACAAGGCTGCGGCCATTGATGACATCAAGTCAATCACCGGCAAAGACCTGGTGGTGGCGAAAGAGGGCGACAAGACCGTGGTCAGCTTTGCCTACAACAAGGAAATTCACATTGGCGGCCCGGCCTTTCTGCTGCTCAAGTATGCCGGCAGTACCAAGTCCAAATAAGTGAGTTCTGGCGCCCCGTCAAATCCTGGTCTGCTGGCCCTGCAAAAGCGCCTGCAGCACGACTTTTCCAACCCCCAGCTGCTTGCGCAGGCCCTGACGCACCGCAGTTTTTCCTCCGGTCACAACGAGCGGATCGAGTTTTTGGGCGACTCCGTCCTCAATCTGGCGGTGGCCGGCCTGCTGTACGAGCAATTGAGTGATTTACCCGAAGGTGACCTGTCCCGGGTGCGCGCCAACCTGGTCAAGCAGGACACCCTGCATCAACTGGCGGTTGGCCTGGGCCTGCCTGAACTGGTGCGCTTGGGCGAAGGCGAAGCCAAATCCGGCGGCCAAAAGCGTCCTTCCATCCTGGCTGATGCGCTGGAAGCCGTGATTGGCGCCGTTTACCTGGACGCCGGCTTTGACAAGGCGGCCCAACTGGTGCGCCGCCTGTTCAAGGATGTCGAGATCAACCCGCAAATGCCGGCGATTGGCAAGGACCCCAAAACAGAGCTGCAGGAATGGCTGCAAGGGCGCAAAATGAATTTGCCCATTTACCGCGTGGTGGGCACCCAGGGGGCTGCGCACAAGCAGACCTTTGACGTGGAGTGCGAAATTGCGGAGTACGGGCGGGCAGAGCGCGGCATTGGCGGCTCGCGCCGTGCCGGTGAGCAAGCGGCGGCAGCGGCCATGCTGGTTTTCCTCAAAGCGCTCAAGCCTTGAAACGAGCTGCAAAAAACGAGCTGCAAAAACGAGTTGCGAATGCAGCTGAAACGATTGACTGACCATGACTGCAGGTAAAAAAGATTCTCCCAAACCGGCGGCCGACGAGGCCGGCGTGAATGCCGGCACCGATCCGCAAGCGCTGGAGGCCATGCTGGCCAACGCGATGCGGTCCGGTTCTGCTGCCGCTGCCGAGCCCGCCTTGCCAGCCCGCGAGACGCCTCCGGTGGACAGCCAGCGTTGCGGCCTGATCGCGATTGTGGGCAAGCCCAACGTCGGCAAATCCACCCTGCTCAACGCGCTGGTCGGGCAGAAAATCAGCATCACCTCGCGCAAGGCGCAAACCACGCGCCACCGCATCACCGGCATGCGCACGGTGGGGGCGGCGCAGTTTGTGTTTGTCGATACCCCCGGTTTTCAGACCCGGCACGGCAATGCGCTGAACCGTTCGCTCAACCGCACCGTGGTTGGTGCGGTGAGTGACGTGGATCTGATTGTGTTTGTGGTCGAGGCCGGCCAGTTCAACCTGGCCGATGCCAAGGTGCTGGCGCTGCTGCCCGAGAAGACCCCCGCCATCTTGCTGGCTAACAAGTTCGACCTGATTCACCGCCGCGCCGAGATCGCGCCCTGGCTGCGCGCCATGCAGGAGCGCCACGACTTTGCCGAGTATGTCCCCATGTCGGCCAACAACGCCAAGGATATTGAGCGGCTGTTCGGCATCTGCGAGAAGTATTTGCCGGTGCAGCCCTGGATGTACGGCGCCGACGAGCTGACCGACCGCAGCGAGCGTTTCATGGCGGCCGAGATCGTGCGCGAAAAGCTGTTTCGCCTGACCGGTGACGAGCTGCCCTACACCTCGACGGTGATCATCGACAAGTATGAAGAAGAGGGCAGTCTGCGCAGAATTGCCGCCACCATCGTGGTCGAGCGCGAGGGCCACAAGGGCATGATCATTGGCGAGAAGGGCGAAAAACTCAAGCGCATTGGCACCGAGGCCCGGCACGAGCTGGAAACCCTCACGGGCGGCAAGGTGTTCCTGGAGATTTGGGTCAAGGTTCGCTCGGGCTGGGCCGATGATGAGGCCAGAGTCAAAACCTTCGGGTATGAGTGAGGCCCCCACGCTTGTCGCTTCGCGTACTGCGCTGCCCCCCGAGGGGGCCGCTGCGCCTGCGGCCCGGCTAAGCCGGTTCCGCGGCCCCTGCTGGGAGGGGAGTGCTTGCGCTGGTGTGGCGATGAGCTGCTGGCCTTCTGCCTGACGCCTTGATCATGGCCACCAAACGCATCAGCGACGAACCGGCCTATGTGCTGCACCGTTACGACTGGAGTGAGTCCAGCCTGATCCTGGAGGTCTTTACTCGCCAGTATGGGCGGGTGGCCCTGGTGGCGCGCGGCGCCAAAAAACCCAGCTCCAGCTTCCGGCCCATCTTGCTGCCGCTGCAGCCGCTGCACCTTGCTTTTGGCGGCGATGCCGAAATCCGGACCCTTAAAAGCGCCGAATGGCAGGGCGGCCATGTCATGCCCACGGGCGATGCCCTGCTGTCGGGCTACTACCTCAACGAGCTGCTGATGCGCCTGCTGGCGCGCGATGACCCGCACCCGGTCCTGTTTGATGCCTATGCCGCCACCGTGCAGCTGCTGGCCAGCCAGAGTGACGAGACCCTGCAGCTGGTCTTGCGCGCCTTTGAACTGCGGCTGCTGCAGGGCATCGGCCTGCTGCCCCAGCTGGATGTGCAGACCGCCACGCTGTCACCACTGGAGCCCCGGACCCGTTACGTGCTGGTGGCCGAGGCCGGGCTGCGCGAAGCGCACGATGATGACCGCGCCAGCCTGCCCGGCGAGCAGTGGCAGGCGCTGCAGCAGGCGCTGGGTGACGACGCGCTGTTTTCCGACACCGTGCAGGCCTGCATCCCCGGCCTGGGCGAGCTCAAAACCCAGCTGCGCGCGCTGCTGAACTACCATTGCGATGTCAAGGTTCTCAAAACCCGGCAAATGATGATGGACCTTCAAGCCCTGTAATTAATTTGGCCCCAACTTTGTAATCAAGCATGGCAGCACCCCACCCCGTTTCCCGAACCGCTCTTTCGGTCAATGTCAACAAGGTCGCCTTGTTGCGCAACACCCGGCATCTGGGCATTCCCAGCGTGGTGCGGGCGGCCCGCCTGTGCCTGGAGGCGGGCGCGCAGGGCATCACGGTGCACCCGCGTCCTGACGAGCGGCATATCCGCAGCCACGATGTGAGCGAGCTGGCGGCGCTGCTCAAGGAATGGCCGGACCGGGAGTTCAATATCGAAGGCAACCCCTTTCACAATTTGATGGACTTCGTTCGTCAAGTGCGGCCTCACCAGTGCACGCTGGTGCCTGACAGCGAAGGCCAGTTCACCAGTGACCACGGCTGGTCGTTTCCGGACGATGCGCAGCGCCTCAAACCCATCATTGACGAGCTGCACGCGCTGGGCGTGCGGGTGAGCCTGTTCATGGACCCGGTGCCCGAAGCCATGGCCGCCGCCCGGGCCGTGGGTGCGGACCGGGTGGAGTTCTATACCGAAACCTACGCCCGGGCCTGGGGCACTCCGGCAAAAAATGAGGCTTTAAGCCGTTTCATCGAGGCAGGACGGGCGGCAGCAGCTATCAATTTGGGAGTGAATGCCGGCCACGACCTGAGCCGTGACAACCTCACCGAGTTTTTGCGCGCGGTGCCGGGGGTGCAGGAAGTGTCAATCGGCCACGCCCTGATCGCCGATGCACTGGAGCTGGGCTACACCGCCACGGTGAAAGACTACCTGCGCTGCATTGACGAGGCGTTTGCATCCGCATGAAGACGCAGAGCAGGCAATTTTCCGCCGGGCCGCCCCAAGGAAAATTAGCCCCCCCGGGGGGCAGCGAAGGACACGCCAGTGCCGAGCGTGGGGGCCATTCCTCATGATTTACGGAGTCGGCACCGACATCTGCGACGTGCGCCGCATACGCGCCAGCCTGGAGCGCCATGGCGAGCGCTTTGCGCAAAAAATCCTGAGCGACGCCGAGCTGGCCACCTGGAAAGAGCGCAGCGCACGCTGGCCGGATCGTGGCGTCCGCTACCTGGCCACGCGTTTTTCGGCCAAAGAGGCTTTCAGCAAGGCGATCGGGATGGGCATGCACATGCCCATGACCTGGCGCGACTGCGAAATCGCCAAGGCGGCCAGCGGCAAGCCCGAGATTGTGTTGCACGGCGCGCTGAAAGACTGGTTTGAAACCCGCCAGCTGAGCGCGCATGTCAGCGTGACCGACGAGAACGAGTATGCGGCCAGCTTTTGTGTTGTAGAGAAAAAAGAGCCCTAGCCGGCGTCAAACCTGCGCAAGCAGCTATCAATTAAATAGTAACCTTGAAACCCTTCCCATGACCCAGCACGCCCCCCTCATCATCGACATTGCCGGCCAGTCGCTCAGCAAAACCGACCGCCGCCGCCTCAAGCATCCGCTCACCGGCGGCATCATCCTGTTTGCGCGCAACTGGAAAGACCGCGCGCAGTTGGCCGAACTGTGCCGCGACATCAAGAAGGTGCGCACTGACCTGCTGATTTGCGTGGACCACGAAGGCGGCCGGGTACAGCGCTTTCGCACCGATGGCTTTACCCATCTGCCGCCCATGCGCGCCCTGGGCGAGCTGTGGATGAAAGACCAGCTGGCGGCCACCAATGCCGCCACCGCCTGTGGCTACGTGCTGGGCGCCGAGCTGCGCGCCTGCGGCGTGGACTTCAGCTTCACGCCGGTGCTGGACCTCGACTACGGCGAAAGCGGCGTGATCGGCGACCGCGCTTTCGGTCGCGACCCGCGCGTGGTGACTTTGCTGGCCAAAAGCCTGATGCACGGCCTGCTGCAAAGCGGCATGACCAACTGCGGCAAGCATTTTCCCGGCCACGGTTTTGTCAAGGCCGACTCCCACACCGACATTCCCGTGGACAAGCGCAGCCTCAAGGCCATCCTGGCCGACGACGCCGCGCCCTATGAATGGCTCAACACCACGCTCACCAGCGTGATGCCGGCGCATGTGATCTACCCCAAGGTCGATGCCCGCCCGGCCGGGTTTTCGGAAAAATGGCTGACCTTCATCCTGCGTGGCCAGCTCGGCTTTGGCGGCGCGATTTTCAGCGACGACCTGAGCATGGCCGGTGCGCGCCTGATTGACGGCCGGCAAGTCAGCTACACCGAGGCAGCGGTCACGGCCCTCAACGCCGGCTGCGACATGGTGCTGCTGTGCAACCAGTCGGTGGGCGAGGGCAAGCCGGTCGATGAATTGCTCGATGGCATGGCCGAGGCGCTGGTCAAAGGGCAGTGGGAGGCGCTGGAGTCGAGTGAGATGCGCCGGCGCGACCTGCTGCCGACGACGCCGGCTCACGAGTGGGACGAGCTGATGCTGCATCCGGCCTACATGCATGCGATGGGGCTGATTCCTTGAGTTCAGCTTGGGTGCACTGCTCTCTGGTCTGCTATTAATTGAGTAGCTGCTTGCGCCCATATTCATTGGGCTTGAGCTTGATTTGACGCGGAGATTCAGGCGCGAACCGCACCGCCATGCAGTTTCAAGCCCAGTGCGTGCGTCACCTTCAAAATGGTGGCAAAGCTCGGGTTGCCTTCGCCGGAAAGCGCCTTGTACAAACTCTCACGCCCCAGCCCCGTGTCTTTGGCCAGTTGCGTCATGCCACGGGCGCGGGCGATGGTGCCTAGCGCCTTGGCTATGAAGGCCGCATCGTCACCGGCCTCTTCCAGGCAGGCTTCAAAATACAAGGCGACATCTTCCTCGGTCTTGAGGTGTTCGGCGCTATCCCATTTGCGCAGTTTCAATGCCATATTGATCTCCTACAGTTCCCGCGCCAGCTTCAGCGAACCCATCAGTCGCTCCAGCGGAGGTAGAACAGCAAGTACGGATCACGAATATCGAGGACATCGTTGTCCGATTCCCATTCAATGATGTTGCGATTCTCGGATTCGTTGGCAATTGATGCGATGTGCGAACAGGCGCCAGTGACGCTTGATCCACTCGGCTGTTCAGCAGCGCAAATGGACTGAATCCGTCGCTGCAGATTTGGGTACCGCTGTGTCAGTTCTGGTGGGTCAAGAGCTACCGCGCGAAGTATCAGTGGATAGACGTCTATAACCGCACCGTCGCGCGTTAGATACGACTTCCTGTCCTGCCCGCGAGTTTTAGGACCATCGCGCATCTTGGCGACAGTAGACGAATAGTCGGAGGTGGCCGCAGTCCGCGTGCAAACTCGGTTGATGGCATCTCGATCTGAAGCAAGATGCTTAGTGGGTTCTTGCATCTCCCTGGCATCATTCTCGAAGCATGTGGTGAGGCAGAGGGATTGCATCAACTGCGGAGAGCCTGCGGCTTCGCTTGCCAGCGCGACTACATACGCAGATGTGGCGCTGGCCTGCAGTGCACCGAACCCTCGATTGGCAATTTTGGCCAGTTCGTCTGCCTTCCAGTAGTCAAAGTCAAGCTTCACAGTGCGTCCACGGAGATCGGGGTTTGCGCGGATCGCATCATCCGAGTGATAAGGGACGGAAGCTACGACGAAGATCACTCCATTGCGGATAGCTTCTTTGATCTGATTGGATAGTTCGACTTGAACCTGTCTGGGGATGTAGTGGAAGTCGTCAATGAAGACGACTAGGCCAGTCCCTGCGAGTTCGCGAATCAGGAGTTGGAGATAGTCGACAGCAACGTCCGCCTGCTCCTCCGTAGACTTGGTCCACTTTCCCTCTGCCGACAGTTCGCCCGTGGCGCTGACAAGGATTCCCGCTTCTCCCCCCACCTTTCCGCCGATCGTTCCCTCAAAGGATGAGGCACTGGCTGTTCTTCGGGTAGTAGGTGTTCCGACTATGTCGAAGACGCGATCCCATAGCTTGTTGGCTTCAGTGATGCCGGCTCCCGTGACCTGAACTAACCTGTCCTTTCCGATGTTCTTTTCAATGAACACCGTCTTTCCAGACTTGGATGGACCAGAAAGAGAAATGACGGCAGCGCCTGTTTCAAGCGCGTCGGCGAGTATTTGAGAACGCTCTTTCAGATGGTCATCAACGTACGTAACCTCGGGTAATTTACCTGGAGTGAATACTTCAGTTGCGCGCATAGGGGGGTCTTTCTGGTTGATAACGAACAGCGTTTATTTGCCGCGAGGCGATGCATGAAAGAAGCGCTGGACTCATACGCGGCAGATAAACCTTGTTGGACTGAACCGCCCGGCGCGGCGGTTGAATGTTGATCTGATGGCCCATAGGGGTTTGTAATTTCCAGGCGGCCAAGCTGACCAAATTATGACTGAGCTCGAATGCGGCTTGCTTACTATCATTTAAATAGCTGCTTGCGCCCGTACTATTTGGGCCGGAGGCATATTTTTATGCAGAATAGCTGTCGAGCGGCGCCCAAAAGCCCGCACCGTGACCGCGCATTTCGTGGCCACTAGCCGGGGCCGGTCAGTCTGAGGTATCGTCAAATCCTTTTCGTCCACTTTTCCTTTGTTTGGGAGTACTCACCATGAAATCAATCCAACGCAGGGCAGCCATGCTGCTGGTCGGTGCCCTGGCGGCGGGCGGCGTGCTGGCGCAGTCGGCGGCACCGGTTCGAGTCGGTTCCAAAATCGACACCGAGGGCAAACTGCTGGGCAACATGATTGTCCTGGCGCTGGAGGCCAACGGCATCAAGACTGAAAACAAGGCCTCGCTGGGCAACACCAAGGTCGTGCGCGGCGCCATCACGGCCGGCGAAATTGATCTTTATCCGGAGTACACCGGCAACGGCGCGTTTATTTTCTCGGAAGAGTCCAGCCCGGTCTGGAAGAACGCCAAGGCGGGTTACGAGCGCGTCAAGACGCTGGACTACGACAAAAACAAGATCGTCTGGCTCGAACCCTCGCCGGCCAACAACACCTGGGCGATTGCGATTCGCAAAGAGGTGGCGGCTGCCAACAAGCTCAAGACCCTGGACGACATGGGCAAGTGGGTCACGGGCGGCGGGCAGTTCAAGCTGGCGGCATCGGCCGAGTTTGTCGAACGGTCAGACGCATTGCCGGCATTCCAGACGGCCTACAACTTCAAGCTCAAGCCCGAGCAGATCCTGACGCTGGCTGGCGGTGATACGGCGGTCACGATACGCGCGGCGGCCGAAAAAACCTCGGGCGTGAACGCCGCCATGGCCTATGGCACCGACGGCGCAGTGGCTGCGCTGGGCCTGGTGATCATGGGAGACCCCAAAGGCGTGCAACCCATTTACGCGCCCACGCCCATCATCCGGGAAGAAGCGCTCAAGAAAAATCCAAAAATCAGGGACGTGCTGGCCCCTGTGTTCAAGCTGCTGGACGGCCCAACCCTGCAGGCCTTGAACGCGAAGATTCAGCTTGACGGACAGGATGCCAAAAAGGTGGCTTCAGATTTCCTGAAGTCCAAGGGGCTGCTGAAGTAAGCCTCCTCGCCTGCATCGATGCAGACAGGCCAGACCGGCGTGAAGGAAGCTGTGGACACAGTTGGCAGCGCTGATTCTGGAGACTTTTCGAGATCGCCGCCCCTGCGATGGAGCCCCGTCCTGGTGGCCATGTCGTTCATGGGGGCGTGCGTGCTTTACGGCTTGCCGTTTTTGCGCGTGGCGCCCAACCGTCTGGTATCGGGCGAGTCCGTTTCCTTTATTGCGGTGCTGCAAGGCCCCGGGTGGCTGTTGGTGGCTTTAATGGCCACCTTGCTGCTTGCCGCATTTTTTAAACCCGGTCGCGCACTGCTGTGGTCCGTGGTCATCGTTTCATGTGTGCTGGTGAGTGGCCTGATCTGGCTCGCAGGCAGTTATGCGTCCTTTGTCGCCGAGACCGAATCGCCCCTTGCCCGGACCTCGCTGGGGGGCGCATTCTGGGCCGTGTTGTTGCTTTTGGGCCTGATTGCGGCGGATGGGGTACAGCGTCTGCGGGCAGGCAACGCGCAACGCTTTGCAGTCGTCGTGGCTGTGGTGGGCCCGGTTGGCTTCATGCTGTCGGCCGGTTGGTGCGACGACCTGTCCATCATGAAGGAGTATGCAAACCGCTCGGATATCTTTATGGGCGTGGTCGTGCGGCATATTCAGATCGTAATGGTGGCGGCGGCCTTCACCCTGTGCATTGGCCTGCCACTGGGCTGGCTGGCCTGTCAAAAAACCAGAATCGCCGGCGCGCTGTTCCCGCTGCTGAACATCATTCAAACCATCCCTTCGATTGCCTTGTTTGGCCTGTTGATGGCACCGCTGGCCCTGCTGGCAGCGGCCTTGCCCGCGCTCGCCAGGGCAGGCATCAGCGGCGTAGGCTTGGCGCCGGCCGTGATTGCGCTGACCTTGTACGGTTTGCTGCCGGTGGTCAGGGGCACGGTGGCCGGCCTGGAGCAGGTTCCGTCCGGTGTGATTGACGCAGCCACCGGCATGGGCATGACGCGCTTGCAGATTTTCGGGCGCATCGAGCTCCCCTTGGCCCTGCCGGTTGTTTTGGGGGGTGTGCGCACCGCCATCATTCAGGCCGTGGGGCTGGCTGCCGTCACCGCGCTCATCGGGGCGGGTGGGCTGGGGGCCATCATGTTTGAAGGACTCTTTAGCAGTGCGCAGGACCTGGTGTTGCTGGGCGTCGTGCCCATCATCGCCCTGGGGGTGCTGGCCGATGCTGTCTTCAAGGCCCTGATCAGCCTGGCCAGCTTCACCGGATCAGGAAGTGGCATGCAGTCATGATCGAATTTCAGAACATCAGCAAGTCCTATGGCCCTGTCACCGCGATAGACGGGCTGAACCTCAAGATTGAGCGCGGGGAGTTCGTGGTCCTGATTGGCGCTTCGGGCTCGGGCAAGTCCACCATGCTCAAGATGATCAACCGCATGGAAAACCACGATGCGGGAAGAATCCTTTTCGATGGCGAAGAAATCTACAGCTTCAAGGTGCGCGAGCTGCGCCTGCGCATGGGCTACGCCATTCAGTCTGTGGGCTTGTTTCCGCACTGGACGGTGGAGCGCAACATTGCAACCGTGCCCCAGATGCTGGGCTGGACGGCCCAAAAAATCCGCGATCGCGTCACCACGCTGCTGCAGTTGTTTGACCTTGACCCCGAGACCTACAGAACACGTTACCCTCACCAGCTGTCGGGCGGTCAGCAGCAGCGCGTGGGCGTTGCCCGTGCCCTGGCGGCTGACCCCGATGTGTTGTTGATGGACGAGCCGTTTGGCGCCCTGGACCCGGTGATCCGGGCGTCATTGCAGCTGGAGATGAAGCGCGTTCACCAGGCCTCCGGCAAAACCATCGTGATGGTCACCCACGACATCGACGAGGCCTTGCGCCTGGCCACCAAAATCGTGCTGCTCGACCAGGGCCAGATTGTGCAGGTGGCTGCGCCGCTGGAGCTCCTGGCCAGGCCCGCCAACGCCTTCGTGGTCGACTTTGTGGGCCGCAGTGATATCGGCATCAAGCTCTTGTCGCTGCAGTCTGCCCAAGGCCTTGCACGAGAGGAACCCAGGCAACCAGGCCCCAGCTTGCCCGCGGCGACAACGCTGCGCGAGGCCGTGTCGTTTCTGGCCATGCACCAGAGCGCAGTGGTTAATTTGACGGATGCCGCCGGCGCCCACGCGGGCGTGCTGCATGCCGCCGATATTTTCAGCAAAGCTGAGCCTTCCGATGTCTAGCGCGGGCAGGCTGCATCGTCTGGCCGGGCTGACCGGGGACAGGCTGTTGTGGGCCGCGCTGACGCTGGCCGTGCTGCTGCTCTGGCTGCCGCATTCACAGCCCTTTTTCTCCAGCCTTTTTCCCGAGCTCGATCGTCCGGTTTACAGCCAGGAGCCGTTTGCGCAACTGCTGTGGCAGCACTGCAAGCTGGTGGGCGTGTCCAGCGCGGTTTCTGTTTTGCTTGGAAGCGCTATCGCCATCTGGATCACACGCCCGATCGGGCGGCAGTTCCAGCCGGTCGTGGAGACCGTGGTGTCCATGGGGCAGACCTTTCCGCCCGTGGCGGTGCTGGCGGTGGCGGTACCTGTGGTGGGCTTTGGCGAGTTGCCCGCACTCATTGCCCTGGCCTTGTACGGCTTGCTGCCCGTGGTGCAAGGCACTGTGTCGGGCCTGCAGTCAGTTCCAGAATCGGTCCGTCAGTCGGCCACTGGCATGGGCATGTCGCCCTGGCAGTGTTTGCGGCAGGTCGAAACCCCTTTGGCGCTGCCGGTCTGGATTTCCGGCGTGCGCACCTCCGTCATCATCAACATAGGCACCGCAGCCATCGCCTCCACCGTGGGCGCAAAAACCCTGGGCTCGCCGATCATTGTCGGACTCAGCGGCTTTAACACCGCCTATGTGTTGCAGGGGGCGGTGCTGGTGGGCATGCTGGCCGTGGTGACCGACATGGCTTTTGAGCGCTTGTCTCGCCTTGCCTCGTGGAAGCGCTGACTGCTCGGCTAGGCCGTTGGCCAGGCCAGCTTGCCCGCCGCATCCATATGCGTCAGGTACACGCGCAGGTCAAATTCATACTGGTGGTACTGCGGCTCCATGTGGGTGCACAGCTGGTAGAACGCCTTGTCGTGCGCCTTTTCCTTGATGTGGGCCAGCTCGTGCACCGCAATCATCTTGAGGAACTCTGCCGGTACGTCCTTGAACAGCGTGGCCACGCGGATTTCGCGTTTGGCCTTGAGCTTGCCGCCTTGCACACGTGAAACGGCGGTGTGGGTGCCCAGCGCATGCGCAATCACGTGCAGCTTGCTGTCAAAAGCCACTTTGCTGAGCGGCTCGGCGTTGCGCAGAAACGTGTTTTTAAGGTCCATCACGTAGTCGTACAAAGCCTTGTCGGTGCGTACGTCGTGCGCCCTCGGGTACTTTCCGAGCAGCATGCCGCCCAGACGGTCCTGCGCCATGAGCTGCCGCACCTGGGCCTTGAGGCTGTCGGGGTAGCCCGAGAGGTATTTCATCGGATGGCTGGCGGGATTCATTTGCTATTCTTTTGATAGCTACTGGCGCGTGCTGGAAGCAGGCTGGAGGCTTGAAATCTGAAAAGGGAGTTGAAAATCGGCAAGCCCGGGAAGATGAGCCTGATTTTAGCCTGTCGATACCCTGACCGCGGTGCCGGCACTGACGCCAATTTTTGCTAACCTTGGGCCATGAACCACGCCCACAGTCCGGATACCCGTCGCATCAATCTGGCCCTGCAGGGCGGCGGCTCGCACGGTGCGTTTACCTGGGGCGTGCTCGATGCGCTGCTCGAAGACGGACGCATCGACATCGAGGGCATCAGCGGCACCAGCGCTGGGGCCATGAACGCGGTGGCGCTGGCGCATGGCTTTGCCTCCTCCGAGGGCAAGTCCACGGTGCAGCAGCGTGAGGCGGCGCGCGAGGCGCTGGCCAGCTTCTGGAACGGCATTGTCGGCATGGGCGCGCTGTCGTCGTCGGTGTCACAGTCGCTGTCGCAAATGCAGCGCGCACCGTTTGACATCCTGTTTGGCCACCTGGGGATGGGCAGCCGTGCGGGGCCGTCCAAGCTGTGGACCGACGCCATGACGCGCTACTGGTCCCACACACTGTCGCCTTACCAGAGCAACCCGTTTGACATCAACCCGCTCAAGAAATTTCTGGAAAGCCAGGTCGATTTCGAGCGGCTGGCGGCGGCCCGGCATCCCGGCACGCCCAAGGTCTTTGTGGCGGCCACGCGCGTCACCACTGGCAAGGCCGAGGTGTTTTCAGGCAAGCGCCTGACCGCCGATGCCGTGATGGCCTCGGCCTGCCTGCCCATGGTGTTTCAGGCGGTGGAGATTGACGGCGATCATTTCTGGGACGGCGGTTATTCGGGCAACCCCACCATGCATCCGCTGATTTACCACTGCGACAGCCGCGACATCGTGCTGGTGCAGATCAATCCCATCGAGCGCGAGCAGCTACCGACCAACGCGGGCGAGATCATGGACCGCATCAACGAAATCACCTTCAATGCCGCTCTGATTGCCGAGATGCGCGCCATTGATTTCGTCAAGCGCCTGCTGGCCGAGGGCAAGCTCGATGCCGGGCATTACAAGGATGTGCTGATGCACCGGGTGGATGGCGGCGAGGTGCTGGAGCAATTCCAGGCCTCTACCAAGTCATCGACCGACGCCGGCCTGATTCACGCCCTGCGCGACCTGGGCATCCAGTGCGGCAAGGCGTGGCTGGACAAGCACTACCCCTCGCTGGGTGTGGATGACAGCATTAATATTGCCCGGGATTACCTCGATGATTTGCGCATGCCGGTGACCAAGGCAAAGGCCCAAGCGGCATCCCCGGCACGCCCGCAAACCCTGGCTCCGCCAGCGCGCAAGACGGTGGGGCGCAGAATCCGCTCTGCTTTTGACAGCTACCTGCGCAGGCTCAAGAAGCGCAAGGATTGAGTTTGCCTTTGCGCTTTCACCACACCGGGGCAGTGGCAATACTGTTCGGTTAAGCAAAGAGCCGTTCGGGCTGAGCTTGGCCTGTCCTGAGCTTGTCGAAGGGTCGAAGCCTTGGTGTCGATCGCGCAGGCCCTTCGACAAGCTCAGGGCGAACGGGGCTAACTGAACAGCATTGGGGCTAGTGGTGCTCTTGCACCTCGCGGCGCAGCGCAGGAAACAAAATCACGTCGCGGATGCTGGGGCTGTCGGTCAGCAGCATCATCAGGCGGTCAATGCCCACGCCGCAGCCCCCGGTGGGTGGCATGCCATATTCCAGCGCGCGGATGAAGTCATGGTCGTAGAACATGGCTTCGTCGTCGCCGCTGTCCTTGGCCGCCACCTGGGCGTTGAAGCGTGCCGCCTGCTCTTCGGCGTCGTTGAGCTCGGAAAATCCGTTGCCGAATTCGCGGCCCGTGATGTAAAGCTCAAAGCGCTCGGTGACTTCGGGGCGCTGGTCGTTGGCGCGCGCCAGTGGCGAGATCTCCGTCGGGTGTTCCATGATGAAGGTCGGCTGCCAGAGTTTTTCCTCGACCGTTTCCTCGAAATACAGCACCTGCAGACTGGCCAGGGAGCGCGTGGACAGCCGGTCCTTGGCTTCGGTACAGCCCAGTTTCTTGACCTCGCTGGTCAGCCAGGCCATGTCGTCAACCTGCTCGCCCGCTTCGGTGTGCTTGAGGATGGCTTCGCGAATCGTCAGGCGTTCAAACGGCTGGCTCAGATCCACCGGCCTGCCGCTATAGGTCAGCTGCAGTGTGCCGGCTGCTTTTTGCGCGGCATCGCGGATCAGTGCTTCGGTAAACGTCATCAGGTCGCTGTAGTTCCACCAGGCCGCGTAGAATTCCATCATGGTGAACTCGGGGTTGTGGCGCACGCTGATGCCTTCGTTGCGGTAGCTGCGGTTGATCTCGAACACGCGCTCAAACCCGCCCACGATCAGGCGCTTGAGGTAGAGCTCGGGCGCGACGCGAAGAAACATCTCCTGGTCCAGCGCGTTGTGGTGGGTTTTGAAGGGTTTGGCGTTGGCCCCCCCCGGAATCGGGTGCAGCATCGGCGTTTCGACTTCGAGGAAGTCGTTGGCCACCATGAACTCGCGCAGGCCGCTCACAGCCTTGCTGCGCGCCACGAAACGCTTGCGCGCCGTCTCGTCGGTGATCAGGTCCACATAGCGCTGGCGGTATTTGATTTCCTGATCGGCCACGCCATGAAACTTGTCGGGCAGGGGGCGCAGGCTTTTGGTCACCAGCCGGATGCCGGTGGCATGGATGGACAGTTCGCCGGTTTTGGTTTTGAACAGCGTTCCCGTGGCGGCCACGATGTCGCCCAGGTCCCAGTGCTTGAAGGCGTGGTGGACGTCCTCGCCCACGCCCTCGTTGTTGATGTAGACCTGAATCCGGCCGCCCGACGGGCCAAACGAGGCGTCCTGCAGCGTCGCAAAGCTGGCCTTGCCCATCACGCGCTTGAGCATCATGCGGCCGGCCACGCTGACCTTGACGGCCAGCGGTTCCAGTTCTTCCTTGGTTTTGCCGTCGTACAGCGCAAACAGCGCTTCGGCCCGGTCCACCGGCTTCACGTCATTGGGAAAGGCAACGCCGGCATGGCGGATGGCCTTGAGCTTTTCGCGGCGCTCGGCGATCAGCTGATTGTCATCTGGCGCTGCGGTGGCAACAGGGGCAGCGGGCGGGTTCGTAGGGGTGGACATAAAGGACTGGGTTCCAGCAAAGGGGCAAAAAAGGGTGTCGGGCGCCCGGGTCATGAATCATGAAGCCCAAAAGCGCCGAATCCGTGATTTTAAGTTTTTACGGACCGGTTTTGCCCGCTGCAGCATCCGGCACGCCGTTTACCGGCCAAAAGGGCTTGCCCCGCATCAAAGGGCAATGCCGGTGCGCTCGAGGATGTCGTTGACCAGTTCCAGCCGGACCAGCGGATTATTCAGCTCCATCAGGCGCTGTTTGAGCTCCAGCGGCATCGGCAGCAGTTCGCACCAGCGGTTGGCCACCCAGCCGCAGTCGTCCAGCCGGTAGGGCGACAGCAGGGGCATCTGCGCAGCGGGCACGGCGCGCTCCTGCAGGCTTTTGATCAGCTTGCCCAATGCGTTGGCCGCACCCTGCAGGTCCTCGGGGACCGAGACTTTCAGATCGTCATCGAGTCGCGTCACGTCGGCGATCCACAGGCCGTGCCTGAGCTTCTCGCGGTTTGAAATCCGAAAGCGTTGTGCGCCGGTGCAGCGAATCACCATCAGGCCCGGCTGGGGCACTGAAAACTCGGTGATGGTGGCCAGCGTGCCCACGGCGTGGAAAGCCTCCTGGACAAAGCCGTCGCCGTCGGGCGCGTGGTGTTCGGGTTGGCGCACTTCGGAGCCCCGGGTCAGCGACACCACCCCAAAAGGCGCCCCGGTCTTGTGGCATTTGCCGATCATGTCGAGGTAGCGGACTTCAAAAATCCGCAAGGGCAGCAGGCCACCGGGGTACAGCACGGTGCCCAGCGGGAACAGCGGCAGGGAAGTCAGGGTCAGGGCTTCGGACATCGCGTCAGGCCTCAAATTGCAGTAAATATCATCATCCCACGATCCTGTTGCCCTTGTTGCCTTTGTTGTCCCTGTTTTCCCTTTGACCCGGTGTCAGTGCGACCTGCGGGATGGCCTTGCCGGGGGAACCTGCTTGGGGTGAATTCTTCAAGCAAAATTGCCCTTTGCCCTTGTCAAATGGGCATAAACAGCTATCAATTAGATAGCGAACTGGCGCAGTGGCGGAGTTGCCGTCTGGCTGGCCGCAGCCAGCGCGTCAAGCGACGGCGTCGGCTGGCTGCCGCAGCAGCATGGCCAGGGAGTTGGCCACGGTTTTGCGCAGCTCGCGGCGGTCGCAGATGAAGTCAACCGCGCCCTTGGTCTGCAGGAACTCGGCCCGCTGAAAACCTTCCGGCAGCGTCACGCGCACGGTCGATTCGATCACGCGGGGGCCGGCAAAACCGATCAGGGCCTTGGGCTCGGCGATCACCACGTCGCCCACAAACGCGAAGCCGGCACTCACACCACCCATGGTGGGGTCGGTCAGCACGCTCACGTAGGGCAGGCCTTTTTTGGCCAGGCGGGTCAGGGCGGCGTTGGTTTTGGCCATTTGCATCAGGCTCAGCAGGCCTTCCTGCATGCGCGCCCCGCCGGTGGCGGTAAAGCAGATGAAAGGCACTTTCTGCTCGATGGCGGCATGCACGCCGCGCACAAAGCGCTCGCCCACCACGCTACCCATGCTGCCGCCCATGAAGTCAAACTCAAAACAGGCGACGACCACGCCAATGCTGTGCACGGCGCCGCCCATGACGATCAGCGCATCGGTCTCGCCGGTGTTTTCCAGCGCTTCCTTCAGGCGTTCGGGGTATTTGCGGCTGTCCTTGAACTTGAGCGCATCGACGGGCAACACTTCCTGGCCCAGTTCATAGCGGCCTTCGGCATCCAGAAAAGCGTCGAGCCGGGCCCGTGCGCCAATGCGGTGATGGTGGCTGCACTGGGGGCAGACGTTCTGGTTTTTCTCCAGATCGGTCTTGTACAGCACGGCTTCGCAGCTGGGGCATTTGATCCACAGGCCCTCGGGGATGCTGCGACGCTCGGTCGGGTTGGTGGGCGTGATTTTGGGGGGGAGGAGTTTTTCTAACCAAGACATGGAGTCAGTCCTTGTTGACATGCCGTATGGCAGGTTTTTTTGCAGATGCAAAAAACCTCAGGCATTCACTAACATTCAATCAATATTAAAAGCGCACCGCCGGGGCCAGCCCGGTCGAAAGACACCATTATGCGCTGGGTTTTGGGCCTCAAATGTCAGTCTAAAGCAGTACGAATTTCTCTCAAGAAGGCCTGGGCCACCGGGGCGACCTGCTCCCGGGGCTGCTCGTCGATCAGCTGGATGATCTTGCTGCCAATCACCACGGCATCGGCCACCTTGCCGATGGCTTGGGCCGTAGCCGCATCGCGGATGCCAAAGCCCACGCCCACCGGCACGTCCACATGCTGGCGTATGCGCGGCAGCATGGCTTCCACCGCGCCTGTGTCCAGTGTGCCCGCACCGGTCACGCCCTTGAGCGAGACGTAATACACATAGCCACTGGCCACCTGGGCGACTTGCGCCATGCGGGTGTCGGTACTGGTGGGGGCCAGCAGGAAGATCAAATCCATGCCGTGCGCGCGCAGTTGGGCGGCAAAGTCCAGGCACTCTTCGGGCGGGTAGTCGACGATCAGCACGCCGTCCACGCCGGCCTGCGCGGCATCGCGGATGAAAGCATTTTTGCCATGCTTGATGTCGTAGCGCTCCACCGGGTTGGCGTAACCCATCAATACCACGGGCGTGCGCTGGTCCTGGCGGCGGAAGGTGCGCACCATCTCCAGGACCTGCAGCGTGCCTATCCCCAGGGCCAGCGCTTTTTCGCCGGCCTGCTGGATCACCGGGCCGTCGGCGCTGGGGTCGGAAAAAGGCACGCCCAGTTCGATCACGTCGGCGCCGCCGGCCACCATGGCGTGCATCAGTTCGGGTGTGATGTCGGCAAACGGAAAGCCCGCCGTCACATAGGGAATCAGGGCCTTGCGGCCTTGTGCTTTGAGCGCGGTGAAGGTGCTTGCGATACGGCTCATGACTGCGCTCCGCTGTCCTTGGCGGGCGTGCTGGCGCCCCCTTTAACCGAGAGGCCGCGCATGGACGGTCGGTCATAAAAATCAGCGCCGGACAAATCGGCCACCGTGCCAATGTCCTTGTCGCCGCGGCCCGACAGGTTGACCAGAATGCTCTGGTCGCTGCGCATGGTTTTGGCCAGCTTCATGGCACACGCCACGGCATGGCTGGACTCCAGCGCGGGGATGATGCCTTCGGTACGGCACAGGTAGTGAAAAGCCTCCAGCGCTTCGGTGTCGGTGATGCCGACATACTCGGCGCGACCAATGTCCTTCAAATAGGCATGCTCGGGGCCGACGCCGGGGTAATCGAGTCCGGCGCTGATGCTGTGCGTCTCGGTCACCTGGCCGTCTTCGTTTTGCAAGACATAGGTGCGGTTGCCATGCAGCACGCCGGGCAGGCCGCGCTGCAGCGAAGCCGAGTGCTTGCCGCTGTCCAGGCCCTCGCCGGCAGCTTCCACGCCAATCAGGCGCGTAGTTTCATACGGAATGTAAGGGTAAAAAATGCCCATGGCATTGCTGCCGCCGCCCACGCAGGCGATCACCGCGTCGGGTGCGGGCTTGCCAATGAACTCGGGCATTTGCGCAATGCATTCGGTGCCAATCACGCTCTGGAAGTCTCGCACCATCATGGGGTAGGGGTGCGGGCCGGCCACGGTGCCTATGATGTAGAAGGTGTTGTCCACGTTGGCAACCCAGTCGCGCATGGCTTCATTGAGCGCGTCTTTCAGGGTTTTGCTGCCGCTTTCCACCGGCACCACCGTCGCGCCCAGCAGATTCATGCGGTAGACGTTGGGGCTTTGGCGCTTGACATCCTCGCTGCCCATGTAGACCACGCATTCCAGGCCGTAGCGGGCGCAGATGGTGGCGGTCGCCACGCCGTGCTGGCCGGCGCCGGTTTCGGCAATCACGCGCGGCTTGCCCATGCGCCGGGCCAGCATGGCTTGGCCAATGGTGTTGTTGATCTTGTGCGCGCCGGTGTGGTTGAGGTCTTCGCGCTTCAAATAAATCTGCGCGCCGCCCTGCTCGCGGCTCATGCGCGCCGCGTGATAGATGGGGGAGGGGCGGCCCACAAAATGCGCCAGCTCGGAATGAAATTCGGCGAGGAATTGCGGGTCGTTCTGGTACTTCGCGTAGGCGTCTTTGAGTTCATTGACCGCGTGGGTCAGTGTCTCGGAAATGAAGCTGCCGCCGTAAATCCCGAAATGGCCTGTCGGGTCAGGTTGGTGATAGTCGTACATGGTGCTTTGCAAGTTGTTCGTCGGCAGCGCGAACGGCTGCGACAAATTGGTTGATTTTGTCGGCGCTCTTGATTCCTTTCGAAATCTCGACGCCTGAGCTCACATCAACGGCCAGCGTTTTACAGCGCGGCCTGACTTGCAAAATGCCATCGGTCACGTTTGCAGGCGTCAATCCACCAGACAAAACGAGGTGAGCGTTGACGCTTGGAGGAAGAAGTGACCAATTGAATGTTTTCCCGCCGCCGCCATAACCCTCGACATGGGCGTCGAGCAAAATGGCCTGGGCAGCCTTGAAGTCTTCCGCGTATTTTACGAGATCGAAGCGGGTACCGCCCGCTGCGGTTTTGTCGTCCAGCGGAATGCGCGCGGCACGCATGAAGGGCCGGCCCGCCCGGAGGCATTCCTGGAGCGTTTCGTCACCATGAAATTGCAGTAAAGCCGTTGGAATACGGGCGCAGGCAGCTATTATTTTTGTAGCGGGTGCATTGACGAACAACAGCACCGGCGTGACGAAGGGCGGCAAGCGGGCGGCCAGCTCGGCAGCGCGTTCCACCGTGATGTAGCGTGGGCTGGGCTCGTACATGACAAAGCCAACCGCATCGGCACCGGCGGTCACCGCCGCATCCACGTCCTCTTCGCGCGTGAGACCGCAGATCTTGATGCGGGTGTGCAGGGACGGAGAAAAGGTCATAAGCCAGCACCCGATGGAGGACGGCACAGGAGCTCTTCATTCCAGCAGGGGCCGCGGAACCGGCTTCGCCGGGCCGCAGGCGCAGCGGCCCCCTCGGGGGGCAGCGCATTACACGAAGTGAAAAGCGTGGGGGCAATCATGGCATCCAATCATAAGCCGCCGTGCGCGCGGGCAGGCCATAGCCCTCCTCGTAAAGCGGACCCAGAAAATACAGACCATCGGGCGAGAAGGTCGGTGCCGCGGCATCGCGGCTGCGGGCGGCTATCACCTGTGCCAACCAGGCCGGCGGGTGCTTGCCCTGGCCAATCGCGACCAGGCAGCCCATGATGTTGCGGATCATGTGGTGCAAAAAGGCATTGGCCTCGAATTCAAAGCGCCAGTACGCCGCGCGCTGGGAGATTTCAATCCGGTTGATGGTCTTGACCGGCGATTTGGCCTGGCATTGCGCGGCCCGAAACGAGCTGAAATCATGCTCGCCCAGCAGAAACGGGAGGGCCTGCCGCATGGCCGCACCGTCCAGCGGGCGATAGGCCCAGCCCACGCGGGCGGCCTCCACACTGGGGCGAACCTGCGATTCGAGCAGCACATAAGCGTAGCGCCGGGCGATGGCGCTGCCGCGCGAGTGAAACTCGTCCGGCACCTGCCGCGCCCACTGCACGGCGATGTCGGGCGGCAAAAACGTGTTGGTGCCACGCACCCAGGACGAGGTTTCGCGCTGCAGCGGGGTGTCAAAGTGCACCACCTGCATCAGCGCATGCACGCCGGCATCGGTGCGTCCGGCGCACATGGTGCGCACCGGCTGGGCGGCAAACCGGCTGAGCGCCAGCTCAACACGGTCTTGCACCGTGTTGCCGGACAGCTGGCTTTGCCAGCCTTCGTAGCCGCTGCCGTTGTAGCTGATGCCTAGCGCTATCCTCAATGCGTTCAGGCCGGGTTCACGACAGGGCGCTGACAAAGGCCTGTGCTTTGCCTTTGAGTGACCCACTGGCTTGCGCGAGAACCTCTTCGGCCAGCGAACGCGCACCATCCATGTCGCCAATGGCGCGGAACTCTTCAGCCAGCGCAAACTTGGTTTCTAGCGGGTCTTCCGTGCCTGCCGGGCTTGCGGGAAGCGCCGGACTTTCCGTCGCCGGACCATTCAGATCCAGCGACAGGGCGCCGAGATCGAACTCCAGCATGCCACTGTCAGCAGCTGCGGCAGGCGCAGCCGCCGGCTTGGCCGCGGCTGCCACCGGGGTTGGCTCCACCGTGAAGTTCAGGCCTTCGGCCGACGGTGCCTGATCCGGTGCAGGTGCCGGGGCTTGGGCCGTCGGCTGGGCTATCGCGGGGCTGCCGAAATCCATGTCCAGGCCCTCGAACATCGGGGCGGCAGGTGCGGCGGCAGGCGCTGCAGGCGCCACGGCGGCGGCAGGTGCTGCGCTGGCGACCTGCGTGGGCTCGGCCAGCGCTGGCGCTATGGCTTGCAGGGGATTGGGCATGGTGGCCAAAGGCTCTGGGGCTGCGGCTACAGGCGCCTCATCACCCACTGAAAAATCCAGGTCGAGATCGAAGTCCACGGCCGACGGGGCGGGGGCCGCCACCGGCTGGGTTATTTGCGTGGTGGCGCTAAATGCGGCCGCACCAGCCACTGCACCCTGGCCGGCCGCCGGATGGCCGCCGGGCTGGTACATCTGGTTGGCAGCGTCCAGTTCGCGCCCCATTTCGCTGATGTGGGCCCACTCGGGACCTTCTCCGTGGGTCAGGTTGAAGGCTTCAACCGCAACCACCTCAAACGCCTTGGCATCGCGGCGTTTGGCGTAAATCTCCATCAGCTTGGCATGGATGGCGACGCGCATCGGACTGGTGCGCATGGCTTCCTTGAGGATTTCCTCCGCCTGCAGGTCACGTCCGTAGGCGAGGTAAACATCTGCCTCAGCCACAGGATCGACGTCACCGGCCGCATCCAGCTGACTGGGCGAATACACCATGGAAGAGCCCGTGGCGGCATTGCCTTCGGCGGTGTCAATGCGCTGGCCGCCACTGGCGCCAAAGAACGAATCCGGCTGCAGGCGGCTTTCAAGGAAGGAGCTGTCCACCTGCGCCGTGCCGCGGCGCTGGCGGTAGCGGTAAAAACCAAAGCCGGCCAGCAGGGCCAGCAATCCACCAGCGGCCGGCAGGATCAGCGGGTTGTCGGTCAGTTCATCGAGCAGGCTGGGCTCGGGAGGGGGCACAGGCGCAAGCACGGCTTTCTTGACAGGCGCTGCCGGGGCGCTGGCTGCAGCGGCAACTGCTGGCTGGGGTGCCGCCATGGCAGATGCGCTGGCCGCGGCTGCTGCGGGATCTGCGGTTGCAACGGCGGCTGATGCCGGACTGGCCGCTGCTGTGGCGGTGGCCGCAGGTGCGACGGCCGCCGCCGGGGCGCTGGCCGGTGCTGCTGCCGTAGTGCTTGCCGTGGGGGGGCTGGCGACAGGGATGCTGGGGGCTGCTGCCGCAGGCACCGCGATGCCCGGCGTTTTGCCGGCAGGCGCTGTCGTGGCTGCGGTGCCTGGTGCGCTGCCCAGCTTGTTCAGGTCGCTGATGTTTTTGGACAGCTCGGCCACCCGTGCCGCGGCCTCCTTGGCCTGGCGTTCCTGGGCGATTTTTTCTTCGGCCGCGGCCTTGCCCTGGACGGCGCCCTTGGAGAGCGTCAGCTTGTCGGGTGTGGCCGGCGTCGGGGCACGGTCTTCAACCTTGGCTTGCACTTTGCCGCCGGCCTGCTGGCCAGCGCTGGCCACCTGAGTGGTCGGAGCGCTTTCAGCCAGCTTGCGCCGGAACTCATTGAAGTCTTTGCTTTGGGCCACGATGGTCCGGCTGGCTTCGCCGGGGGCGATGGCGTCGGCCTGTTCAGCCGTCGGAATATCGAGGACGGCACCCGATTTCATGCGGTTGATGTTGCCGCCTATGAAGGCATCGGGGTTGCTGCGCAGCAGGGCCACCAGCATCTGGTCCAGCGAGACGCTGGCAGGTTTGTTTTGTGCGGCGATCCTGCCGGCGGTGTCGCCAGCCTTGACGGTCACCTGCTGGCCAGAGCCGGGCGTTTTTTCAACCGGTGCAGGCCGGACTGCGGAGGGAGGGCTGGTCGGGTAAGACGGCTGGGCCGCCACGCGAGCCGGTGCAGGCGCCGCAGGCCGGGACACGATGGGCGCTGTTGGCGCCGCCATCGTGGCTGCGCTGCCTGCCTGTCGCATGCTGGGCGGGTCAAACAGCATGGTGTAGTCGCGAACAATGCTTCCGGAGGCCCATTTGGCTTCCACCACCAGGTCGACAAACGGCTCGGTCACCGGGCGATCGCTGCTCAGACGCAGGAAAGACCGGCCATCGGGCCGCCGCTGCAGGCTGATCTGGACGTTCGTTACCGTGGAGTTGTATTCAAGACCGGCGGCCTTGAAGGCATCGACCGAGGCAATGCTGGCCTTCAGGCTGGCCGCTTCACTGGCATTGATGTCAGGAATGTCGATTTCTGCGCGAAGCGGCTCACCCAGTGCGGATTGGACCGTGACACGCCCCAGGGCCAGCGCATGAGCCTCAAGACTGGCAAAGCCGCCCAGCAATGCGATGGCGCCTGCCAAGGCCCCCATCCGCCAACGGCTAGGATTTTTCATGGGTTTGGGTCCCTCGGATGCCTGGTCTGCATGTAACTTTATTCTGCGTGTGCGCACAAAAACCTCGAAGCAAATTTTCGAAAAACAACCATAACATCAAGGCATTAGCCTGACAAGCTAAGACAGCACTTAACTTTTGACGCCGGGGGTAAGCATCAACTTACAACTTGCAGTTGTTGTCCGATGACAACGGCATGTCACAAGCAGTTACAGACGCTTGTGCTTGGCAAGCGCCTGCCCGTTTGCAATTTTCAGGCCTGCAAAAGAATGCGCAGCATGCGGCGCAGCGGCTCGGCCGCGCCCCACAGCAACTGGTCACCCACCGTGAAGGCGCCCAGGTACTCAGGCCCCATGGCCAGTTTGCGGATACGGCCGACGGGAATGTTCATGGTGCCGGTGACGGTGACCGGGGTCAGGTCCTTGATGCTGGCCTCGCGCGTGTTGGGCACCACTTTGACCCAGGCGTTGTCGGCGGCGATCATGGCTTCAATATCCGCCACGGGCACGTCTTTTTTGAGCTTGAAGGTCAGGGCCTGGCTGTGGCAGCGCATGGCGCCAATGCGCACGCAGAAGCCGTCGACCGGGGTCTGTGCCGTGCCGAAGGCCGCGCCCTGTCCCAGGATCTTGTTGGTTTCGGCGCCGCCTTTCCATTCTTCCTTGCTCATGCCGTTGTCCAGATCCTTGTCGATCCAGGGGATGAGCGAGCCACCGAGCGGCACGCCGAAGTTGGCGGTTTCGCTGGCGCTCAGCGATTGCTGCCTGGACAGCACGCGGCGGTCGATTTCCAGGATGGCGGATTTCGGGTCGTCCAGCAGGGCCTTGACCTCGTGGTTGAGGGTGCCGAACTGGGTCAGCAGCTCGCGCATGTGCTGGGCGCCGCCACCCGAGGCGGCCTGGTAGGTCATGCTGGTCATCCATTCGACCAGGCCGGCTTTGTACAGCGCGCCCACGCCCATCAGCATGCAGCTGACCGTGCAGTTGCCGCCAATCCAGTTGTTGCCGCCTTTGGCCAGTGCGTTCTGGATGACGGGCAGGTTGACGGGGTCCAGGATGATGATGGCGTCGTCGTTCATGCGCAGGGTCGAGGCGGCATCAATCCAGTGGCCTTTCCAGCCCGCAGCCCGCAGCTTGGGGAATATTTCCGTGGTGTAGTCGCCGCCCTGGGCCGTGATGATGACGTCGCATTTCCTGAGCGCTTCGATATCGAAGGCGTTTTTGAGCGTGCTTTCGTTCTTCGCCTGGGCCGGGGCCTTGCCGCCAGCGTTGGAGGTCGAGAAAAACACCGGTTCGATCAGGTCGAAGTCGCCTTCGGCCTGCATGCGGTCGATCAGCACCGAGCCGACCATGCCGCGCCAGCCCACCAGTCCTACAAGATTGCCCGTCAGTTTCATTGCATTGCCCTTCAAAAAATAGGTTTTTTGAGCCGGCTCATCGAGCCTGCGGGCACGACGAACCGGGCTGCGTCAGCCTTTAATGGTTGTCGTTTTGGTGATCTGGGCAAAAACCGGCGCACCATGCTCCGCGCGCAGGGCGGCGGGGCAGTGGGAGAGGGCGGGGCTTTTACGCATGGTGCTTATTGTAACCAAGCTTGGGCACGCGCCGCGAAGGGCCGCCCCGAGCAAGCGACGGCCCCCTCGGGG
Organism: Polaromonas sp.; assembly: GCF_036676035.1. Lineage (GTDB taxonomy): Bacteria > Pseudomonadota > Gammaproteobacteria > Burkholderiales > Burkholderiaceae_C > Polaromonas. Next base: position 27,461 of record NZ_JAKFDR010000055.1, on the reverse strand, counting down.
GGCAGAGAGCTACACGGAGTGAGCGAACGTGGGGGCCTGTTTTTCCGCCGGGCCGCCCCAAGGAAAAATGCGCCCCCTCGGGGGGCAGAGAGCTACACGCAGTGAGCGAACGTGGGGGCCTGTTACTTCAAGGCCTTGACGACGGCGTCGCCCATCTGCACGGTGCCGACTTTCGTCGTGCCTTCGCTGTAGATGTCGGGCGTGCGCAGGCCCTGGCTGAGCACGGCATCCACGGCTTTTTCGATGCGCGCGGCGGCTTGCGGCTGGTTCAGGCTGAAGCGCAGCATCATCGCGGCGCTCAGGATGGTGGCCAGCGGATTGGCCACGCCTTTGCCGGCAATGTCGGGCGCGCTGCCGTGGCTGGGCTCATACAGGCCCTGGTTGTGGTCGTTCAGGCTGGCGGAGGGCAGCATGCCGATGCTGCCGGTCAGCATGGCGGCGGCATCGGACAGGATGTCGCCAAACATGTTGCCCGTCACCACCACGTCGAATTTCTTGGGGGCCTTGACCAGTTGCATGGCCGCGTTGTCCACGTACATGTGGTCCAGCGCCACGTCGGGGTATTGCTGGCCAATTTCGGTGACCACGTCTTTCCAGAGCTGGAAGGTTTCCAGCACATTGGCCTTGTCCACGCTGGTCACGCGCCCCTCTGTCCCTGAAGCTTTGCGTTTGCGGGCGGCCTGAAAAGCCACATGGGCAATGCGCTCGATCTCGGGGCGCGAGTAGCGCATGGTGTCGAATGCTTCCTCCGATCCCGGGAAGTGGCCGTCGGTGGCGATGCGGCGCCCGCGCGGCTGGCCGAAGTAGATATCGCCGGTCAGCTCGCGGATGATGAGGATGTCCAGGCCCGCCACCAGCTCGGGCTTGAGGCTGGAGGCGTGCGTCAGCTGCTCGTAGCAGATGGCCGGGCGGAAGTTGGCAAACAGGCCGAGGTTTTTGCGCAGGCCGAGAATGGCCTGCTCGGGGCGCAGGGGGCGGTCGAGCTTGTCGTATTTCCAGTCGCCCACGGCGCCAAACAGCACGGCATCGGCTTCCTTGGCCAGCTTGAGGGTGGACTCGGGCAGCGGGTGGCCATGCGCCTCGTAGGCGGCCCCTCCGACCAGTGCGCTTTCCATCTCGAACTTCAGGTCGAGGACTTTGAGGACCTTGACCGCTTCGGCCACGATTTCGGTGCCTATGCCGTCACCCGGGAGAACTGCAATTTTCATGGTTGCCCTTGCTTATGCTCTTGTTTTGATAGCTGTTTGTTCACTATCCATAAGGGATGGTGAACGATTTTGTTTGAAAAATTCAACGGACCAGGGTATGGGCCAGCCAGGGTTTTTGCGCCAGGCGCTCGGCTTCAAAGGCCTTGATCTTGTCGCTGTGGCGCAAGGTCAGGCCAATGTCATCGAGGCCGCCCAGCAGGCAGGACTTGCGGAAAGCCTGCACCTCAAATGGCAGCTCTTCGCCCTGGGGCTTGATGACGACCTGGCGCTCCAGGTCAATCGTGAGCGAGTAGCCGGGAAAGGCATGGCATTCGTCCATCAGCTGGCCGACCTGCGTTTCGCTCAGCACGATGGGCAGCAGGCCATTCTTGAAGCTGTTGTTGAAGAAGATGTCGGCGTAGCTGGGCGCAATGATGGCGCGAAAACCATACTGGTCCAGCGCCCAGGGCGCGTGCTCGCGCGACGAGCCGCAGCCGAAGTTCTTGCGCGCCAGCAGGATGGATGCGCCCTGGTAGCGCGGCTGGTTCAGCACGAAGTCCGGGTTCGGTTTGCGGCTGCTTGGGTCTTGCCCGGGAAAGCCGGCGTCCAGGTAGCGCCACTCGTCGAACAGATTCGGGCCGAAGCCGGTCTTGCGGATCGACTTGAGGAACTGCTTGGGAATGATGGCGTCGGTGTCGACGTTCTCGCGGTCCATCGGGGCCACGAGGCCTTTGTGTACGGTAAATGCTTTCATTATTTCTTCTTCGCTGCGTCTTCAATCACGGCACCGGCTTTTTGCACGTCCTGCCCCATGCCCTTGACGGTGTTGCAGGCGGTCAGGGCAAAGACAGAAGCAAGGGCCAACAAAACTGCGATTTTTTTCATGATGGTGTTTCTTGATTGAGCGGGGTTTCAGACCAGTTTACGGATGTCGACAAAATGACCGTGCACGGCAGCGGCCGCGGCCATGGCGGGGCTGACCAGGTGGGTGCGGCCGCCGGCGCCCTGGCGGCCTTCGAAGTTGCGGTTGCTGGTGGAGGCGCAGCGCTCGCCGGGCTCCAGCCGGTCGGCGTTCATGGCCAGGCACATGGAGCAGCCCGGTTCGCGCCATTCAAAACCGGCGGCCTTGAAAATCTTGTCCAGGCCTTCACGCTCGGCCTGTTCCTTGACCAGGCCGGAGCCGGGCACCACCAGCGCCAGCTTGACGGTTTTGGACACTTTCTGGCCGAGCTTCCTGATGACGGCGGCGGCTTCGCGCATGTCTTCAATCCGGCTGTTGGTGCAGGAGCCGATGAACACCTTGTCGATCAGGATGTCGTTGATGGGCTTGCCGGGCGCCAGGCCCATGTAGGTGAGCGCCCGCTCGATGGCGAGGCGTTTGTTGGCGTCTTTTTCCTTGTCGGGGTCCGGCACCTTGTCCTCAATCGACAACACCATTTCGGGCGAGGTGCCCCAGGTGACTTGCGGCCGGAGCTGGCTGGCGTCGAGCTCCACCACCGCGTCAAATTGGGCATCCGCGTCAGACTGCAGCGTGCTCCAGTACTTCACGGCCTGGTCCCACTCCACGCCGGTCGGCGCCAGCGGGCGACCCTTGATGTAGTCAATGGTTTTCTGGTCCACGGCCACCAGGCCGGCGCGGGCGCCGCCTTCGATGGCCATATTGCACACCGTCATGCGGCCTTCCATGCTGAGTGCGCGGATGGCGGCGCCGGCAAATTCGATGGTGTAGCCCGTGCCGCCGGCGGTGCCGATCTTGCCGATGATGGCCAGCACGATGTCCTTGGCGGTGCAGCCGCGCGCCAACGTGCCTTCGACCTTCACGAGCATGTTCTTGGCCTTCTTGGCCAGCAGGGTTTGCGTGGCCATCACATGCTCGACCTCGCTGGTGCCTATGCCGTGGGCCAGCGCCCCGAAGGCGCCGTGGGTGGAGGTGTGCGAGTCGCCGCAGACCACGGTCATGCCGGGCAGGGTCGCCCCCTGTTCCGGGCCGATCACATGCACGATGCCCTGGCGTTTGGACAGGAAGGGGAAGTAGGCGGCCGAGCCGAATTCCTCGATGTTGTGGTCCAGCGTGGTGATCTGTTCCTTGCTGACCGGGTCGGTGATGCCGTCGTAGCCCAGCTCCCAGCCGGTGGTGGGGGTGTTGTGGTCGGCCGTGGCCACAATGGAGCTGATGCGCCAGACCTTGCGGCCGGCTTCGCGCAGGCCTTCAAAGGCCTGTGGGCTGGTGACTTCGTGCACCAGGTGGCGGTCGATGTAGAGAATGGACGTGCCGTCTTCTTCGGTGTGGACGACGTGTTCGTCCCAGATCTTGTCGTAAAGGGTGCGTCCCATGGTGTTTCCTTCGTGGTCTTCGATTTTAAGTGGGTGCGGGCTGGCCGGTAGCAACTGCACGCGCAGTGAGGTGATCGACCAGCAGGCGGGCGGTGACGGGCAGGGTGGAGAAGTCGCGCGCCACCAGCTCGATCTGGCGCACCGCCCAGTCGTCGGTCAGCACGACGGATTCCAGCTCGCCGACCCCGTGCATGAGCTCGAAGGCGCGCTGCGGCATCACGCCCACGCCCAGTCCGTTGTGGATCATGCGGCACATCGCGTCTAGCCCGGTCACGTGGATGCGCAGCTTGATGGTGCGCCCCACGGCGGCGGCGGCCTGGCGCATGGCCAGGTAGATCGAGCTGGTGGCGTGCAGGCCGACCTGGTCATAGTCCAGCGCCGCTTCAAAATTAATAGCGCCTTGTGACGCCAGTGCATGACCCTTGGGCACAATCAGCACCAGCCGGTCTTGCCGGTAGGGCAGGGTCTGCAAGTCGCCGGCGCCCGACTTGGTGAGCACGCCGACATTGCAAATGCCCAGATCGGCCGCGCCTTCCTGCACGGCGCGGATCACTTCGGTGCTCAGGTGCTCTTCCAGGTCAATCTTGACTTCGGCATGCCGGCGGATGAAGGCGCCCAGGTCTTCCGGAAGAAACTGCACGATGGCCGAGATGCTGGCGTGCACCCGTACATGGCCGCGCACGCCGTCGGCGTACTCGCTGAGCTCACCCTGCATTTTCTCCAGGCTGAACAGCACCGAGCGGGCATGGTGCAGCAGGCTTTCACCGGCCGGTGTCAGGTCCACGCCGCGGGTGTGGCGGTACAGCAAAGAGGTGTCCAGCGTGGCTTCAAGATCGCTGAGCCGTTTGCTGACCGCCGATGCCGCAATGAATTCACGCTCCGCCGCCTTGCCTATGCTGCCGAGCTCGCACACCGCTACAAACAACTGCAGCGAGGTCAGGTCTATGCGACGGGCAAAATTGCGTTCAGAGCTTTTCATGGCAAGGCTTGGGGATCAAGCCATCGTATTTCACGATGGATTTGTATTTTGAACGCTTATTTTATGTCTTGCCATCGTCAAATGAGATGACTGCCTTGCCCAAGGGTTGAGGGCTTCCCGGGCCAGCCAACTCAGCGTTGGATGGTTTTGAACTTTGTTTTATCAGTGTTTTATGGCCTCAGCCCATACAGAATGGACGTGAGCAGCTATCAAAAATAGAGCGAACTGGCCCTGGTTGGACCCTTCTGGCTGGTGCAATTGGCGCAATTCTTGCGCACTTTTTTCTACCTGGGTTTCCCCGCGAAGGGCCGGCCAAGCGCGGCTTCCAGCAGCTTCAGTACCGCACCGTTATCACCGACATACAACACCAGAAGTTTGCGTTGCTTGAAAAAGTGGGGCGAAGAAATCCAATGAGGTTTGCTGGTTCCAACGGAGTTGCCGTCTGGTGACACCAAAGCGGCCTCTGCATCTGCAGTTGCCGAATAGTCGTACTGAAACACCTGGACATCTTCTCCGTCTACCGTAATCACTTTACCCTTCGCCGAGAAAAAAGGTTGGTCCACTTCTCCATTTGGTTCAACGTGTGCACCCAAAGCGCGCAGCTTGACGATCAGACTGAGGTAGTTCGCAACTTGTCCGCTCGACGCGCTTGCAGATTGTGGCTGCGCCAATGGGGGTGACTCTTCTGCGCACACAGGCACGCCAGCCACGCTTGAGGCAAAACTCACAATAACTAATGGCAATACCCATTTCACTGGTAAATCGCAAAACTGCGCCATGAGTTTTTACGGGCGACAGGCGAGCTACTCGCCTGCGCGACTGCAAATGACTGCAAATACAAGCGGCGGCAAGGTCAGCGTGCCCAGATGACAAAGGTAACGACTTTTTGGCCATTTCCCAAATCAAGCTCGAAGCGCTCAGTCCGTCCGCCGTTGGTCGACCGAATCAACCTGCCCCATTCTGCAGTTCCAATGCCTGTTGAACGGCTAGCTTCACCGGTCGCCGAAGGGGCCCCGCGGCTGGCTGTTTGGGCGCTGGCCGCACCGTCAGCATGGCTATAAATAGCTTCCAATTGGTCATAGTCATGCTTGTTTGGATGCTCGTTACTGAGCTGCGTTTTAATCGTGCCATCCGGATCATCCGTATAGTCCATGCAGGTCCCGAGATTGGCATTAGCAAAGATTTCGTCCTGATGATCCAGCCCAAAGGTATGGCCGATTTCCTGGCACATGACGAGATTCCTCCATCCGGCCTTGTTGTACTTCGCTGTTTTAAAGTAGGTGTCATTGAGTTTGACGGCTCCCTGCGTAATGTGGAGGCCACTCAGCCAGACCTGTGCGATGGCAAGCCAGCCATTGTTGCCGTAGCTGTTGCTGCACACCTCGACCCGGCCCGCCGTTGGTTTGCAGCGTTTTGTATTGGCGACCCCGCCCGTTCCGACAGAAGCGTCCAATCGGTTGGACACGCTCCAATCATTGGAAGCTGTATACAAAAACGGTTGCCATGTTGCAGACACATTGTTTCCGAGCTGTATCGTAAATGGGCTACTGGCTGGATTTAGCTCATTCGCCCAGTGATATCCGCCCCACGAATGCACAGCAAAACTGATAGCCGGCAACGCGCTCAGAACGACGATAAGGCCGGCCTTGAATACACCGAACTTGTTACGTGTTGACATGATTTTTCCTTTCGCGATGACTCGTACCAGGGTCAGATGGGTTCGCAACGCTTAGGTCTAATCAATATACTCCTTTGTACGATGCGCGGCTTGATAAATCATCATGCAGTTGAGCTCGTCACCAGACCAATGAATCGCCCCGGGTTTCGTGGAGGCCCGTTGGGTTAAGTCAGGCCGACACTACAGCCTGACTGGTTAATTGCCGATAGTAATTTTCTTCAGCTTCGGCAGGGGAATGTATCCGGTGGGCTCCAGCAGTCGATGGTGGTTGAACCAGGACACCCATTCCAGCGTGGCGAGCTCCAGCGATTCCTTCGTTTTCCATGGCGCCCGACGGTGAATCAACTCGGCCTTGTACAAGCCGTTAATCGTCTCCGCCAGGGCGTTGTCGTAACTGTCACCCCGACTGCCGACCGAGGGTTCGATGCCGGCCTCGGCCTGATTGCCCTCAAACTGACCAAGCCTGTGGTGGAGCGCAACATATTGATGCTGAAAAAGCAATCGCACACGCTTTCCCCGGCAGCGGAAAAATTCCGGACGCACCTGCATATGGAATTCGAGTGCAATCGGCAGGATCGTGTTGCGCGAAACTCAAGCTGACGGTATTGTCGCCAGCCAGGTGTTGGGCGGATTTAAGCTTTTCTTCATGAGCGTTTTACGGTCTCAGCCCGTGCAAAGCGGGCGTGATTAGCTATCAAAAATATAGCGAATTGCCCGACTGGCCGGTGTAAAAAAGCCCGCCCGGCGTGGCCACCGGGCGGGCTTTACTTTGAGGTGCGAGCCGTGATTAACGCTTGGCCAGAGGCTGGACGTCACGCGGGACGGAACCCGTGAACAGCTGGCGTGGGCGGCCAATCTTGTACTCGGGGTCGCCAATCATCTCGTTGAGCTGGGCGATCCAGCCGACCGTGCGGGCCAGCGCGAAGATGGCGGTGAACAGCGGCACGGGGATGCCGATGGCGCGCTGCACGATGCCGGAGTAGAAGTCGACGTTGGGGTAGAGCTTGCGCGAGACGAAGTAGTCGTCTTCCAGCGCAATCTTTTCCAGGGCCATGGCCAGCTTGAACAGCGGGTCGTTTTCCAGGCCCATTTCGCTCAGCACTTCCTTGCAGGTTTCCTGCATCAGCTTGGCGCGCGGGTCGTAGTTTTTGTAGACGCGGTGGCCGAAGCCCATCAGCTTGACGCCGGAGTTCTTGTCCTTGACCTGCTTGATGAAGTCGCCGATTTTCTCGATGCCGCCGTTTTTCTGGATATCGCCCAACATGTTGAGGGCGGCTTCGTTGGCGCCGCCGTGGGCCGGGCCCCAGAGGCAGGCCACGCCGGCTGCGATGGCGGCAAACGGGTTGGTGCCGGAGGAGCCGCACAGGCGAACCGTGGAGGTCGAGGCGTTCTGCTCATGGTCGGCGTGCAGGATGAAGATGCGGTCCAGCGCGCGCTCGAGCACCGGGTTGACCTTGTACTCTTCGCAGGGCGTGGCAAACATCATGTGCAGGAAGTTGCCGGCGTAGCTCAGGTTGTTCTTGGGGTACATGTAGGGCTGGCCCACGGTGTACTTGTAGGCCATGGCCACGAGTGTGGGCATCTTGGCGATCAGGCGGATCGCGGCAATCTCGCGGTGCACGGGATTGTTGATGTCGGTGCTGTCATGGTAGAAGGCCGACAGGGCGCCGACCAGGCCGGTCATGATGGCCATGGGGTGGGCATCACGGCGAAAGCCACGCAGGAAAAACTGCATCTGCTCGTTGACCATGGTGTGGTTGGTCACGCGGCTGACGAAGTCTTTCTTCTGGTCACCATTGGGCAGCTCTCCGTAGAGCAGCAGGTGGCAGGTTTCAAGGTAGTCGCAGTTGGTGGCGAGCTGCTCGATCGGGTAGCCGCGGTACAGCAGCTCGCCCTTGTCGCCATCAATGTAGGTGATGGCCGACTGGCAGGCCGCCGTCGACAGGAAACCGGGGTCGTAGGTGAACATGCCAGTCTGGGCGTACAGCTTGCGAATGTCGACCACATCAGGGCCTACATTGCCGTGGTACACCGGCAGCTCAACACTGGGGCTGCCGTTGCTGAACGACAGGGTGGCTTTGTTATCCGCGAGTTTCATGTCATCTTTCCTTCTGCTTCCAAGTTAGAGCACCAGCGCCGGGGCCGAGGGGACCCGCAGCATGTTCAATACGTCAAGCGCTTCACCGGTCGAGGCGCTCGCTTGTGACAACTCACCGGGCTCTTTGCGTTTTAGCAGCAAATCGAGCAGGTCGTTGTCCGATAAATCCATTAAATCACTCAAGCCTTTTGCCTGCCTGACGGTCAACCCTGCTTCGTACCGGAGAAAAAACTTCTCGATGAACAGGTCATTTTCAAGCAGGCCCCGGCGGCAGCGCCACTTGAGCTTGCTTAAAGCGCGCTCATCGAGCAACACCGACGCATCTGTGCCGGGCGAGGGAACCACGCAATTTTCCGACGGGCCGCCCCTAGGAAAATTAGCCCCCTCGGGGGGCAGCGCAGTACACGCAGTGACAAGCGTGGGGGCCATATTTCTAGACGGCGCGCAAAACCATCATTTCCTTGATTTTGCCAATCGCCTGGGTGGGGTTCAGCCCTTTGGGGCAAACGTCCACGCAGTTCATGATGGTGTGGCAGCGGAACAGGCGGTACGGGTCTTCCAGGTTGTCCAGGCGCTCGGCGGTGGCTTCGTCGCGGCTGTCGGCGATGAAGCGGTAGGCCTGCAGCAGGCCAGCCGGGCCGACGAACTTGTCGGGATTCCACCAGAAGCTGGGGCAGCTGGTGGAGCAGCTGGCGCACAAAATGCACTCGTACAGGCCGTTGAGCTCTTCACGCTCTTCCGGGCTTTGCAGGCGCTCTTTTTCGGGCGGCACATTGTCATTGATCAGGTAGGGCTTGATCGAGTTGTACTGCTTGAAGAACTGCGTCATGTCGACGATCAGGTCGCGCACCACCGGCAGGCCGGGCAGCGGCTTGAGCACGATCGGGTCTTTCAGCGTGCGCATGTTGGTCAGGCAGGCCAGGCCGTTTTTGCCGTTGATGTTCATCGCGTCCGAGCCGCAGACGCCTTCGCGGCAGGAGCGGCGGAAGGAGATCGTCGGGTCCTGCGCCTTGAGCTTCATCAGGGCGTCCAGCAGCATGCGCTCGCTGCCATCGAGCTCGACCTCGATGGTCTGCATGTAGGGCTTGGCGTCGGTATCGGGGTCGTAGCGGTAAATCTGGAAAGTGCGTTTGGTCATGGGGGTTCTCGCTTCTTTTCTTTGCTCGACAGCCGTCTTTAGAAGGTACGGATTTTCAGGGGCACGGATTCGACGGTCAGCGGCTTCATCTGCACGGGCTTGTACGAGAGGCGGTTGCCTTCGCTGTGCCACAGGGTGTGCTTGTGCCAGTCGGTGTCGTTGCGCCCGTTCGGGTGCTCGGGGCTGTCGGCGTAGTCATCAACCGTGTGCGCGCCGCGGCTTTCGTGGCGGGCGGCGGCCGAGACGATGGTCGCCTGCGCGGCTTCAATCAGGTTCTCCACCTCGAGCGCTTCGATGCGCGCGGTGTTGAACACCCTGGACTTGTCCTTGAGGTTGATGGCCTTGACGCGCTCGCGCAACTCGGCGATCTTGGCCACGCCGGCGTCCATGGCCGCCTGGGTGCGGAACACACCGGCATGCAGTTGCATGGCGGCGCGGATGTCGTTGGCCACGTCCTGGGCGTACTCGCCGCTGCTGGCGTTGTCCAGGCGCTCCAGGCGTGCCAGCGTCTTGTCGGCGGCGTCCGCGGGCAGGGGCTTGTGGGTCTTGTTCTTGTTGTTGAACTCGACAATGTGGTTGCCGGCCGCGCGGCCGAACACCAGCAGGTCCAGCAGCGAATTGGTGCCCAGGCGGTTGGCGCCGTGCACGCTCACGCAGGAGCATTCGCCGACGGCGTACAGGCCATTGACCACCACGCTTTCGTTGGCCGCGTTTTGCGTGACGACCTGGCCATGGATGTTGGTCGGAATGCCGCCCATCTGGTAGTGGATGGTCGGCACCACCGGAATCGGCTCCTTGGTGATGTCGACGTTGGCGAAGTTGTGGCCAATCTCGTACACCGAGGGCAGGCGCTTCATGATGGTCTCGGCACCTAGGTGGTCGAGCTTGAGCAGCACATGGTCCTTGTTCGGGCCGCAGCCGCGGCCTTCCTTGATCTCCTGGTCCATGCAGCGCGAGACGAAGTCGCGCGGCGCCAGGTCTTTCAGCGTGGGCGCATAACGCTCCATGAAGCGCTCGCCATTGCTGTTGATCAAAATGGCACCCTCGCCGCGGCAGCCTTCGGTCAGCAGCACGCCGGCGCCATGCACGCCGGTGGGGTGGAACTGCCAGAACTCCATGTCTTCCAGCGGGATGCCGGCGCGTGCCGCCATGCCCAGGCCGTCGCCGGTGTTGATGAAGGCGTTGGTGGAGGCGGCAAAAATACGGCCCGCACCGCCGGTGGCCAGCAGCGTGGTCTTGGCTTCGAAGATGTGCACGTCGCCGGTTTCCATTTCCAGCGCCGTCACGCCGACCACATCGCCGTCGGCGTCGCGGATCAGGTCCAGCGCCATCCACTCGACGAAGAAGCTGGTCTTTTCCTTGACGTTTTGCTGGTACAGCGTGTGCAGCATGGCGTGGCCGGTGCGGTCGGCCGCGGCGCAGGCGCGTTGCACGGGCTTTTCGCCGTAGTTGGCGGTGTGGCCGCCGAACGGGCGCTGGTAAATCGTGCCGTCGGGGTTGCGGTCGAACGGCATGCCCATGTGCTCGAGGTCGTACACGACCTTGGGCGCTTCGCGGCACATGAACTCGATCGCGTCCTGGTCGCCGAGCCAGTCGGAGCCCTTGACGGTGTCGTAGAAGTGGTAGTGCCAGTTGTCCTCGCTCATGTTGCCGAGCGAGGCGCCGATGCCGCCCTGGGCCGCCACGGTGTGCGAGCGGGTCGGAAACACTTTGGAGAGCACGGCCACATTGAGGCCGGCGCGGGCCAGTTGCAGCGAGGCGCGCATGCCGGAGCCGCCGGCACCGACGATCACCACGTCAAATTTGCGCTTGGGAAGTTTTGCTGGGTTGGATGAAGCAGTCATGATTTTTACAGTTCCAGTATTCAGGGAAGGTCAGCGCCGCTCAGAGGCGCCACAGGACCTGGATGGCCCAGCCGGCGCAGCCGACCAGCCAGACGATGGTGAATACCTGGAGTGACAGGCGCAGCCAGGTGGGCTTGATGTAGTCCATCCAGATGTCGCGCATGCCGACCCACACGTGATAAGCCAAGGCGATGATGATGGTGAAGGTCAGCACCTTCATCCACTGCGAGGCAAAGATGCCGGCCCATTTGTCGTAGCCGATGGGGCCTCTGCTGAAGATTACCTGGCCCAGCACCAGCAGGGTGAAGAGGGCCATCAGGGCCGCGGTGACGCGCTGAGCCAGCCAGTCGCGCAAGCCGTAATGCGCGCCGACAACGAGACGTTTGGAGCCGTAGTTAACAGACATGGTGTGCTCCTTCGAATTAGTAAAGGCCAAACAGCTTGGCGCCCAGCACGAGCGTCAGGCCAATGCTCGCGGCCAGCGTGAAGGAGGCCGACGATTTGCCAAATTCCTTGCTGACGGCCGCGTGGCTGATGTCCATCCACAGGTGGCGCAGGCCGGCGATGAAGTGGTGCAGGTAGGCCCAGATCAGCGCCAGCGCCACCAGTTTCCAGATCACGCCCGGCAAGCCGAGCATGCCGGCATTGAAGGCCGACGTGAACCTGGCAAATGAAATCTCGGAAGACACCGAGGTGTCAAACATCCAGATGATGAAGGGCATCAGCAGGAACATGATGGCGCCGCTGATGCGATGCAGGATGGAGACAATGCCGGCCAGGGGCAGACGGTAGGAGGGGAGGTCGGTAAAAGCGTTGATGTTGCGGAACTCGGGCCGCTTGGGACGCTGTTTGGATGCCAGCTCTGTCATTGTGGGGCTTTCGTGGGGATGTAACTGGTTGGTAACTCGGAATGCAATTACAGCTAAAACGGCTAAATTCTATTGCAATGCAGCAAGCTATTTACAAACGTTTGCAGCTTGCTTGAGGAATCGCCTCAACTAAGCTCGTTTTTGTAGTGATGGGTGTCGGTCCGGTACAGGCCGCGGCGCAACTCCATGGGTGTGTCGTTGTAGGTGAAGGCGATGCGCTCGACGCTCAGCAAGGGCTCGCCCAGCGGCACCTGCAGCAGTTCTGCGGCGGACGCATCGGCAGCGACGGCCCGGATTTTTTCTTCAGCGCGGACCATGCGAACGCCGAACTCGGCTTCAAACAGCGCGTACATGGGGCCCCGGTCATCGGCCAGCCGCTCTGCCGTCAGTCCCTTGAAGGGGCCGCCCGGCAGCCACAGGTCTTCGAGAATGGTGGGAGTGCCCTGAAAGGCCAGCACACGGCGAACCTGCAGCACCGCGTCGCCGCTGCGCAGGGCCAGCGAGCGGGCGATGTCGGCCGGTGCGCGCAGGCGCTTGCAGTCAATGATCTTGCGCTCGGCCGGCCCTTCGCTGCTGGCATCGCCGCTCTCGGGCATCAGCCGCAGAAAGCGGTACTGCACATGCCGCTCGGCGTGGGTGGCCACAAAGGTGCCTCGGCCCTGACGGCGCATTACCAGGTTTTCGGCCGCCAGCTCGTCAATGGCTTTTCGCACGGTGCCCTGGCTCACGCGAAAGCGCGCCGCCAGGTCCATTTCGCTGGGAATCAGTTCACCCGGTTTCCACTCGCCCGCCTGCAGGCTTTGCAAAATCAGGGCCTTGATCTGCTGGTACAGCGGGCTGAAAGCCGGTGCGACGGCGGACCCCGCACCGGGGTCGGCGGCGGTGGGCAAGGGCTCTGACGGGGAAAGGGGGTGGGTTGCCATAAAAAGGTCAATTTCCCTGAATCATATCTTATATAAGACATAAGACAAGTTGACGCGCGGCGCTGAGGGAGCGTAAAATCTTGGGCTGAGTTCAATGCGCAGGCTGCTGATTGCACCGGTATTTTTCGGTTCCAAGGCCTGCGTCCCAGCCCTCGCTTCAAGTCATTCAGTCATTTCAACCGATTTACAACTTTCCTGGAGTTCTCAATCATGAGCAAAAAACCCGTCCGTGTTGCTGTCACCGGTGCCGCAGGTCAAATCGGTTATGCATTGCTGTTCCGCATTGCCTCCGGCGAAATGCTGGGCAAAGACCAGCCCGTCATTTTGCAATTGCTCGAAGTTCCCGTTGAAGGCCCGCAGAAAGCGCTGAAAGGCGTGATCATGGAACTCGACGACTGCGCTTTCCCGTTGCTCGCCGGCATTGAGGCCCACAGCGACCCGATGACCGCCTTCAAGGACACCGACTACGCCTTGCTGGTCGGCGCCCGCCCGCGCGGCCCCGGCATGGAGCGCGCCGACCTGCTGGCCGCCAATGCACAGATTTTCACCGCACAGGGCAAGGCGCTCAACGCCGTCGCCAGCCGCAATGTCAAGGTGCTGGTCGTCGGCAACCCGGCCAACACCAACGCCTATATCGCCATGAAGAGCGCGCCCGACCTGCCGCGCAAAAACTTCACCGCCATGCTGCGCCTGGACCACAACCGCGCCCTGAGCCAGATCGCCGCCAAAACCGGCACGAAAGTGGCCGACATCGAAAAACTCACCGTCTGGGGCAACCACTCGCCCACGATGTATGCCGACTACCGCTTTGCCACCGTGGGCGGCAAAAACGTCAAGGACCTGATCAACGACCAGGTCTGGAATGCCGACACCTTCCTGCCCACCGTGGGCAAGCGCGGCGCGGCCATCATCGAGGCGCGCGGCGTGTCTTCTGCCGCATCGGCTGCCAACGCCGCGATTGACCACATGCGCGACTGGGCCCTGGGCACCAACGGCAAGTGGGTCACCATGGGCATCCCGTCCGACGGCCAGTACGGCATTCCGAAAGACGTCATGTTCGGCTTCCCCGTCACCTGCGCAGGCGGCGAGTACAAGCTGGTCGAAGGCCTGGCGATTGACGAGTTCAGCCAGGAACGCATCAACAAGACCCTGAAAGAGTTGCAGGACGAGCAGGCCGGCGTCGCCCACCTGCTGTAAATCACATGCGGGCGTCCCGGCCTTGTCATTGCGGGCTTGACCCGCAATCCATGGATCCCGGGTCAAGCCCGCAATGACAACCCACATGACCCACCCCCGCGACATTCTCCTCGGCGCTCAGGCAGCAAGCAGTGTTCTACCTGTTTGCGACCACTACAGCGGCGTGGAGGCGCGGATGCGCAAGAGCCTTGCGCTGCAAGCCGAGATGACCGAGGAGTTCGGCGCCTGCGTGTTTGACGTGACGCTGGACTGTGAAGACGGCGCCCCGGTGGGCGGAGAAGCCGACCACGCCGCACTGGTGGTGGCCCTGGCGCTGCTGGCCAGTGACAAGGCCCGCGTGGCGGTGCGCGTTCACCCGGTCGATCACCCCGCGTTTGAGGCCGACATGGCCACGATCGCCGGCAGGGTGGGGCACAAGCTCAGCCACATCATGATTCCCAAGGTCGAGTCGCTGGATGACGTGGTCCGGGCCGAGAAAGCCCTGCTGGATGCCCGCGCCGCTCACCTGCCCCTGCATGTGCTGATTGAGTCGCCGGCCGCGGTGCAGCGCGCCTTCGAGATTGCGGCGCATCCGCGGGTGCAGTCCCTTAGCTTCGGCCTCATGGATTTTGTCTCTGCCCATGGCGGTGCGATTCCTGCCGAGGGCATGAGCAGCCAGGGCCAGTTCACGCATCCGCTGGTGGTGCGCGCCAAGCTGGAGATCGCATCGGCCTGCCATGCCTGGGGCAAAGTGCCTTCGCATTGCGTGGTCACCGAGTTCAGCGACACGGCCGTCATGCAGGCCGCCGCCCGCCGGGCAGCCCGCGAGCTGGGCTACACCCGCATGTGGAGCATTCACCCGAACCAGATCCGTCCGATTCTGGAGGCGTTTGCGCCGGGCGAGCGTGACATCGAAAATGCTACAAAAATAATAGCTGCCGGCGCCCAGGCTGATTGGGCGCCCATCAGTTTTGAAGGTCAACTGCACGACCGCGCCAGCTACCGCTACTTCTGGCAGGTGCTGGAGCGCGCGCATCAAACCGGCCGGGCGCTGCCCGCCGAGGCGCAAGCCTATTTCACGACAGCTCTTCACTGAGCTTCAAGCACCGTGCTTCAACACATCACGAAAACCGCATGAAAACCATCCTCACCGCCGCCATGCTTCTGCTGGCGCCAGCGCTGGTTCCGGCGCAGACCGCGGCCAAGCCTGCGGCCGACACCGCTGCCCAGGAACCGGCTAAAAAGAAACGCAGCGTCAGCCGTACAGAAATCAAGAGCACCGCCAAGAATATCGCCGCCGGCATAGAAGCCGCCGAAGCAGCGCTGACGCCTGATGAGCTGGCCATTGCCGAGCGTGTGCACGTGGGCAAGCTGCCTTGCGAACTCGGTACATCGGTCACACTGGCGGCCGACGCCAAGGCCCCGGGCTATTTCAATGTCGACGGTAAAAATTTCAGGTACCGCATGTTCCCGGTGGCCACCACCACGGGCGCCATCCGCCTGGAAGACCGCAAGGCCGGCGCCGTCTGGCTGCAACTGGCCAACAAATCGATGCTGATGAACCAGAAGCTGGGCATTCGCCTGGCCGATGAGTGCATGAGCCCCGCGCAGGCGGCCGTCGCCGAGGCCCTGAAGGCCAACCCGGCGCCCAGCGTGCTGGACGCGCCCCGTCCTGCAATGCCGCCCGCTTCTGCGCCTTTGGCGACCCCTGCCGCCAGCGTTGTTGTGGCACCGGCAACAGCACCCATCGGGCAGGCCACGGCCCCTGCAGTCCCCGCAGCACCTGCGCAGCCGGCGTCCAGCCCCCAATAAGCATCCAAACAAGCTTTACAAGTTTTGCCCCACCCCTTTTTCAACGACTTTTTGAATCACTGGAGAAAAAATGTTGCAGGCCTATCGTGACCATGTAGCCGAACGCGCCGCGCTCGGCATCCCGCCGCTGCCGCTGTCGGCCCAGCAGACAGCCGAGCTGATCGAGCTGATCAAGGCCCCGCCGGCCGGCGAGGACGCCTTCCTGCTGGACCTGCTGACGCACCGCGTGCCTCCGGGCGTGGACGACGCGGCCAAGGTCAAGGCCAGCTTCCTGGCGGCTGTCGCGCATGGTGACTTCTCCGTCGCGCTGGTCTCCAAGGCCAAGGCCACCGAGCTGCTGGGCACCATGGTGGGCGGCTACAACGTCAAGCCGCTGATCGACCTGCTGGACGACCAGGACGTGGCGGCCGTGGCCGCCGCGGGCCTGAAGAAGACTCTGCTGATGTTCGACTTCTTCCACGACGTGGCCGAGAAGGCCAAGGCCGGCAATACGTTTGCCAAGGAAGTGATCCTGAGCTGGGCCGACGCCGAGTGGTTCACCAGCCGCCCCGAAGTGGCCCAGAAGATCACCGTGACCGTGTTCAAGGTCACCGGCGAGACCAACACCGACGACCTGTCGCCCGCGCCCGACGCCTGGAGCCGTCCCGACATCCCGCTGCACTACCTGGCCATGCTCAAGAACGCCCGCCCCGGCATCACGCCCGAGGAAGACGGCAAGCGCGGCCCGATGAAGTTCATCGAAGACCTCAAGCAGAAGGGCCACCTGGTGGCCTACGTCGGTGACGTGGTGGGCACCGGCTCCAGCCGCAAGTCGGCCACCAACAGCGTGATCTGGGCCACCGGCCAGGACATCCCGTTCGTGCCCAACAAGCGCTTCGGCGGCGTCACCCTGGGCGGCAAGATCGCTCCGATCTTCTTCAATACCCAGGAAGACTCGGGCGCGCTGCCGATCGAAGTCGACGTGTCGGCTTTCAACATGGGCGATGTGATCGATATCTATCCGTATGACGGCAAGATCGAGAAGGACGGCAAGGCCGCCGCCGAGTTCAAGCTCAAGAGCGAGGTGCTGTTCGACGAAGTGCGCGCCGGCGGCCGCATCAACCTGATCATCGGCCGCAGCCTGACGGCCAAGGCGCGCGAGTTCCTGGGCCTGGCCGCCAGCACCACGTTCCGCCTGCCGCAAGCCCCCGCTGTCTCGACCAAGGGCTTTACCGTCGCGCAGAAAATGGTCGGCCGCGCCTGCGGTCTGCCGGTCGTCAATGGCAACCAGCAGGGCATCCGCCCCGGCACCTATTGCGAGCCCAGGATGACCACCGTGGGCAGCCAGGACACCACCGGCCCCATGACCCGCGACGAGCTGAAAGACCTGGCCTGCCTGGGCTTCAGTGCCGACATGGTGATGCAGTCCTTTTGCCACACGGCCGCCTACCCCAAGCCGGTGGACGTGAAGACCCACCGCGAACTGCCCGCCTTCATCAGCAACCGTGGCGGCGTGGCCTTGCGCCCGGGCGACGGCGTGATCCATTCCTGGCTGAACCGCCTGCTGCTGCCCGACACCGTGGGCACCGGCGGCGACAGCCACACGCGCTTTCCGATCGGCATCAGCTTCCCCGCCGGCTCCGGCCTGGTGGCCTTCGGCGCCGCCACCGGCGTCATGCCGCTGGACATGCCCGAATCGATTCTGGTGCGCTTCAAGGGCCAGATGCAGCCCGGCATCACGCTGCGCGACCTGGTGCACGCGATTCCGCTGTACGCCATCAAGCAGGGCCTGCTGACCGTGGCCAAGCAGGGCAAGATCAACGCCTTCTCGGGCCGCATCCTCGAAATCGAAGGCCTGCCAGACCTGAAGGTGGAGCAAGCTTTTGAGCTGAGCGACGCCTCCGCCGAGCGCTCCGCCGCCGGCTGCACCGTCAAGCTCAACCCCGAGCCGGTCAAGGAATACCTCACCAGCAACATCGTGCTGATGAAGAACATGATCGCCGACGGCTACGCCGACAAGCGCAGCCTGGAGCGCCGCATCAAGGCCGTGGAAGCCTGGCTGGCCAAGCCCGAACTGCTGGAAGCCGACAAAGACGCTGAATACGCCGAAATCATCGAGATCGACCTGGCCGACATCAAGGAACCCATCCTGTGCTGCCCGAACGACCCCGATGACGCCAAGCCGCTGTCGGCCGTGCAGAACACCAAGATCGACGAAGTCTTCATCGGCTCGTGCATGACCAACATCGGCCACTTCCGCGCGGCGTCCAAGCTGCTCGAAGGCAAGCGCGACATCCCGGTCAAGCTCTGGGTGGCCCCGCCCACCAAGATGGACGCCGCCGAGCTGACCAAGGAAGGCCACTACGGCGTGTTCGGCGCGGCAGGCGCCCGCACCGAAATGCCCGGCTGCAGCCTGTGCATGGGCAACCAGGCCCAGGTGCGCGAAGGCGCCACGGTCGTGTCCACCAGCACCCGCAACTTCCCCAACCGCCTGGGCAAGAACACCAACGTGTTTCTGGCCTCGGCCGAACTCGCGTCCATCGCCTCCAAGCTCGGCCGCATCCCGACGGTGGAGGAGTACCACGCGGACATGGGCGTCATCAACAAGGACGCCGCCAAGGTCTACCGCTACATGAACTTCGACCAGATCGAGGAATACGCGCAGACGGCCAGGGAAGTGGCGGTTTGAGCGGGGCTTTCGTGCTCAACTGAAAAAGCGGCCTGCGGGCCGCTTTTTTGTTGATGCCGTTTAGAGATGAAAACGGGTTTGCGAAAGCCTTACCCCTGTGGGGAACTTGGTCGCGTGAGTGGCTGGAGACGACCCAACCCAGACACTGGCCGGGGGATAACGGAACGGCCGCTCTGGGACACAGAGTAACATTGGTGGATGCGCGACCGCATTCCAACCGCCTTTATCTCCCACGCCGCTACCGAACTGACGGCGAACGGCCTCACGGGGCCGAAGCTAGTCGAGATCACAAGCGCCTACGCCGCTGACTTCGGCGTCGACATCCCGCACGCGCGCTATCCCTTCGATTGTCCAAACAAGCGCACGGCGCTGCTCGACAACCTGGTCGTCTTCGCCCCCAAGCAGCAGTATCAGATCATTCGCGAACTGTGCGACCGGCTGAATGCCGACGGCTCGAACGCGGCGCTGACGCGGCTTAAGGTCAAGCTGATGACCGAGTACGCGGAGTTTGCAGACCAGGACCAGCAGACCGACATGCACCGCACGCTTGTCGTTGAGACGCGCCACTGGCTGACTGGTCACGATGCAGTGCGGAAGCTGTTCGACGAGGCGCTGCAGAAGCATGACCACGGCATCTTCCGACGCAACACGCTGGATGATCTGCGCTTGGCGCTGGAGTTGCTGCTTCGCGACATGTTCGGCAATGGCAAGTCGCTGGAGAACCAGGTGCCGGCGGTCGGCCAGTTCGTCCGCTCCAAGGGCGGCTCCAAGGAACTGGCCAACATGTTCCAGAAACTGGTGGATTACTACGCCGGCTACCAGAACACCTATGTCAAGCACGACGACGCCGTCATCACCTCGGAGATCGAGATCATCTTCGAGCTGACGGCCTCATTCATGAAGCACTTCCTGCGGTTGTCGGCCGCACCTGACCAACCATGAGTATCGAGAACGAGTTTGCGACAGTCGATCTTGTGGCAAACGCCGGTGTCGCAACCAGCGGCATTGATGCGTTCGCACTCAGCGTCATCAAGGCCGATCGGCAGATCCGTAGGCTCTTCACGCACATCGTGTTTCAGTGCCCGGCGTTCACACGGGCGGACGTCCCAGCGCTGCGTACGGCGCTGTGGGAGCGCAAGCGGTGCTACTTCGAAGGCTTCGTGCGCGGTATCGATGGCATTTTGCCGATGTCGCTAGATCAACTGATCGGTGCGTCGTACCAGCCGCTTCGCCTCGGCATCGACAACGCCATCGAGGTCAGGAACAAGGTGTTCCATGGCCAGCTTACCGACCAAAGCCTCTGCCAGCCTGATCTCCTCGCTCATGTTGGCAATGTCCGCGCGTGGTGCCAAGCCATTGCCAACGCTGGCATGCAGGCAGTGGGCTACGACGGCTTTCAACGCAACTCATTTCGCAAGGGCAGGCCCGAGGTTGCTCGGACCTTCAAGAGGACACTTCCCAACGTTGCGGAGTACCGGCGCTTCTTGGGCGATTGGGTGATACGTCGTGAGGGCTGGCAATCGCCGGCAGGTTGGTAGGCCATGCCGTACCTGTTTGACACGCACCTGATCGACCTCGCCGCACACGGCAAGTAGAAGCGCACCTCGCCGGCCTTTGCTATACGCCTCTTCCTCCTTGCCGACGCGGTGGTTCGCCGTTGCCCCCTGCAAGCGAACTGCGTGGCATCGAGGGGTGCCTGATGCATGAACTGCGGACCTCCGCTGGAGCGCATACGCAAGGCCCACCAACTTCTTATCGGAATCCACTGCTGATCACTTCTGCTGGAATCTCTCACGCTGACCCAAGGTTGAACTGCTGGGAGACGGTTTGTCGACTGTTTCCTGACGTTCAACGTGCGGCCCCTGACCGTCGCCTTGTGGCCGTTATGTGCCACCCACCTCATGCCACGGCCGCCTCGTGCCTCTGACTCTTTTCAGGCAATCGACCGCACACCCTTGCAGGCCGGGTAGCTCGCACATCCCCAGAAAGCCGCGCCCACATTGGCGCCGCGCTTTGCAGTGCGCCGCACCATGGCGGCGCCACATGAGGGGCATGCGGGAGTGGCATCCATTGGCGGCGCAGCCCTTGGCGTTGCGGCCTCCTGTCGTGGCGTGGCGGCCTGCGCGGACCTGGCCTGTTGCAACAGCCCGAGCAGTTTGGGGCCATCCACCAGCCTGACGTTGCGGCCGTTCGCGAATGCGACGGCATCTTCGGTGAAGCGGCCCGAGGTCACCACGAAGCCACCTGCCGCACCGTTGGCGGCCATGGCGCCGTAGAGCTCGCGCACGACCGCCACGCCGACCTTGAAGGCCTTCCACTGCTTGCACTGGACAAGGAACTTCTCCTTGCCCCGCATCAGCACCAGATCGACGCCGCCGTCCGGGCCGCTGCCTCCCAGCTCCAGCACCTTGTACCCTTGCAGGCGGAAGGCTTCGCCCACCAGCAGTTCAAATTCGCGCCAGCTCATGCCGTCCAGCGCACCAGCGGCGTCGCTTCGGGCGACCTGGCTGGCCAGCTGGCTCCGATGCCGGCGGCGTAGGGCCGACGCGGCGGCGCCAAACAGGCACAGCAGGGGAACCACGTATTGGCCCGCGTTCGCCAGGCCTTTCCATAGCGCGCGGATGGCGAAGCCGGCCATTTGTCCGGGCTGTGGGGCCTGAATGGGGTCAGGCGCGGCCAGCGCGTGCAGGACCAGGTAGCTGACAAGTGCCAAGGCGACGCCGCCCCACCACGGCAGCAAGGCCACGAGTTCCAGGATGTCCTCGGCGGTGCTGGTTTTCTTTTTTCTGCTCATATCACTCCCTCTGGCCGAGGCGTCGTCGCCTTGGCACCGTGCCTATTGTGCATGGTTTGCGCCGCTAAACTGGATGCGTCCGATACCAAGGGGAGGTGAGCGCATGCGCAGGCTTGTCGTGTTGTTTTTCCCGATGCCCCCGGCGGTTTCGCTGGCGCAAAAGACGGTCTACCGCTGCGAGACGGCGGGCAAGGTCAGCTATGTACACGAACCCTGCATCGGGGCCAAGGAAGTAGACACGGCGCCCGTGGTGGATCATGCGGCGGCGGACGTGGAACTGTACAGGGCGCGCAAGCTGCTTAACGATCTCAACCCAGAGCCGCCGTCGAACGCCTTGGATTCAACCGCCAAACCCAGACGTTCATGTCTCTGTCGCCGGCGGAACCGGGGCTGCATGTTCAACTCCGATCCCTGGCCGCGCACGCCAGCGCCCGGAAAGTTGCAAGCGCGGCGCTGCATCAGCAGGGTGGTGTAGCCTATGGTCATGGATTCCCTGATCACCGCCTCTGCGCGCGCGCTGGCCGCTGGCGACGCGCTCGGCGCCCTCAAGCGGGTCGCCCTGCGCGACGACCCGCCGGCGCTGGCCCTGCGCGGCATCGCCATGGCCCAGCTCGGTGAGCACCCGCGCGCCCGCGAACTCCTTAGGCGCGCTGCCCGCGGCTTCGGCGCCCATGAAGAACTGGCGCGTGCCCGCTGCGTCGTGGCAGAGGCCGAGGTGGCGATGGCCATGCGCGACTTCGCCGGCTCGCCGCGCTCACTGGCGGCGGCGGCGGCCACGCTGGAGGCGCATGCCGACAGTGCCAACGCGCTGCAGGCCTGGCTCATCACGGCGCGCCGGCTTTTGCTGCTCGGCCGGCTTGATGAGGCCAGGGCTGCGCTGGCACAGCTCGATGCCCGCGGCCTCCCGCCTTCGCTGAGAGCGGTGGCCGAACTGACCGCAGCCGAGCTTGCCTTGCGCTCGCTGCGCGTCGGCGAGGCGCGGATGGCGCTCGCGCGCGCACACGCGGCGGCCGAACGCGCGCAGGTACCGGCGCTCCTGGCCGAAGTGGCGGAGGCACGGGCTGCGCTCGATAGGCCCGCCGCCCGGCGCCTCACCGCCGATGGCGAGCAGGCGCTGCGCCTCGACGAGGTTTCAGCGCTTCTGGCCTCGGACGCGCTGGTGATCGATGCCTGCCGCCGCGGGCTGGGCGCCGGCGCCGCGTGGCGGCCGCTGGCGCGCCGGCCGGTGCTGTTCTCGCTGGCACGTTCACTCGCCGAAGCATGGCCTGGTGATGTGAGCCGCGAAGCCTTGATCGAGTCAGCCTTTCGCACTCGGCGCCCTGACGAGACGCACAGGGCGCGCCTGAGGGTGGAGATCGGCCGCCTGCGCGCGCTGGTCAAAACACTCGCAAATATCGAAGCGACCGAGCGGGGCTTCATCTTGAGGCCGCTAGCCGAGCGCGACGTCGCCGTGCTGGCGCCGCCCATTGACGGCGAGCAGGCCTCGCTGGTGGCGCTGCTCTCGGACGGCGCGGCCTGGTCGACCTCGGCCCTGGCGCTGGCCCTGGGGGCGAGCCAGCGCACCGTGCAGCGAGCGCTGGCCGATCTGGAAGCCGATGGCCGGGTGCGCTCCATCGGGCGGACGCGGGCACAGCGCTGGCTGGCGCCACCGCTGGCGGGATTCACGACGATCTTGTTACTCCCCGCTTCGCTGCCGATTGGATAGAGTTGACTCCATCGCATCAACGAATGGTGCAACACAAGGAGCAACGATGACCCGCAAGACCCTGAACGCAAAACCCGAGCCCAAGGCGCGCCCAGCCGAGATCGTGCGCGAGTACGGCTTCCCCGGCGTCCATGACATTGCCGGCGTCACCCACGACGGCCAGCGTGTCTGGGCCGCCACGGGGGCCAGGCTGATCGCCTTCGACCCCGCCAGCGGCGAGCAGACGCGCACGCTGGAGTGCGCGGGCGACGCCGGCACCGCCTTTGACGGCAAGCACATCTACCAGATCGCCGAGACGCGCATCGACAAGATCGACCCGGCCACCGGCAAGGTGGTGGCGTCCATCCCGGCGCCCGGCAGCGGAAGCGACTCGGGCCTGACCTGGGCGGAGGGCAGCCTGTGGGTGGGCCAGTACCGCGACCGCAAAATCCACCAGGTTGACCCGAAGACAGGCGCCATCCAGCGCACGATTGAATCCAACCGCTTCGTCACCGGCGTGACCTGGGTGGACGGCGAGCTGTGGCACGGCACCTGGGAGGGCGACGACAGCGAAATCCGCCGGATCGACCCGAAGAGCGGCGCCGTGATCGAGCGGCTGGAGATGCCGCACGGCGTCGGCGTCAGCGGCATGGAGTCTGACGGCGCGGACCTCTTTTATTGCGGCGGCGGAAAGAGCGGAAAAGTCCGCGCCGTGCGGCGGCCGAAAGCTGCATAGACCGCATCGAACCCAGCGCGCAAGGCATAGCGCCCTCCCGCTGACACCCCATTCGGCCCACGGGCCGAGAACGAGCGCACCTGTTACCAGCACGGGTCGGGCAGCGCATTGACCCACGCAACGTAAACCCAAGCAAACGGCTCATCGAGCCAAGGAGAAAACCATGAGCACAGCAACTGCCGAAGTGAACACCACAAACCATCCCGTCGTGTCCAGGGAGCGATGGCTTGCCGAGCGCAAGACCCTGCTGGCGCAAGAGAAGGAGCTGACGCGCCTCTCCGACCAGATCGCCAGCGAGCGCCGTGCGCTCCCCTGGGTTCGCATCGATAAAAACTATGTCTTCGACGCGCCCGAAGGCAGGCGCTCGCTCGCCGATTTTTTCGAAGGGCGGCGCCAGCTGCTGGTGCAGCACTTCATGTTCGGCCCCGGCTGGGAGCAGGGCTGCCCCAGCTGCTCCTTCATGGCCGATCACACCGGAGGCATGAAGATCCACCTTGAGCACCGCGACGTGAACTTCGTGGCCGTCTCGCGCGCGACGCTGCCCGAGATCGAGCGCTTCCGCCAGCGCATGGGCTGGCAGTTCAAATGGGTGTCTTCGAACGGCAACGACTTCAATTACGACTTCCACGTGAGCTTCACGCCGCAGGAGCGGGCCACGGGCGCGGTCAACTACAACTACGGCATGGTGGAATTCCCCAGCGAGGAAGCGCCGGGCATCAGCATGTTCTACAAGAACGACGCGGGCGAGATATTCCACACCTACTCGACCTACGGGCGCGGCGTGGAAGTGATGATGGGCACGTACAACATGCTCGACCTCACACCCAAGGGCCGCGACGAGCGGGACGTGTTCTACAAGATGGAGTGGGTGCGCCACCATGATCGCTACGAGCCGGCACCGCTGGCGCCTGCGGCACCCGCCGTCAGTGCTTGCTGCTCGGGAGAGCAGGCATGAGCAAGCCCTACACCGGCGGATGCGCCTGCGGCGCCATCCGGTATGAAATTTCCGGCGAACCCATGGTGTCGAACGACTGCCAATGCCGCGACTGCCAGCGCAAGAGCGGCACCGGTCACGGTTCCTACCTGACCTTTCCGAGCAGGGAGCGCGTGCAACTCAAGGGCGAAGCGACGCATTGGGACATCGTCGGCGATTCCGGCAACGTGAAGACTCGCGCCTTCTGCCCGATCTGCGGGTCACCGGTCTACCTGGTGTTTGCGGCCATGCCTGAACTTTTCACCGTGCACGCTGCGAGCCTGGACGACCCGGGCCGGTACAAGCCGCAACTGGTGACATACAGCGTGCGCGGCCACGCCTGGGATCACCTCGATCCGGCCCTGCCGAAGTTCGACAGGATGCCGCCGGCGTGATTGCGGCTGCCATCAAATTTCCTGGAACATGACAAGCCTTTGGCCATGGCTGGCGGTCGCAGGGGTTGGCGCCCTTCATGGGCTGAACCCCGCCACCGGCTGGATGCTGGCCGCTGCCTGGGGGCTGCGTTCGCGCGACCGGGCGCAGGCACTGCGGGCCCTGGTGCCGATCGCGGCCGGGCACGCCGCATCGGTGGCGCTGGTGGCCGGCGCAGTGGCGTTCGGCCTGGCGATGGATCGCTTCGTGCTGCAAGTCCTCGCAGGCGGCCTGCTTGTCGCCTGCGCAGTGCTTCACCTGTCGGGCCGCACACCCAAGGCGGCGCGCGCGCCTGCAGGGCACGCCGGGCTGGCACTCTGGTCCTTCATGATGTCCACCGCGCACGGCGCCGGCTTGATGCTGGTGCCGGCACTGATTCCGCTTTGCGCAGGGGACGCATCGGTTCTGGAGATGACCGCATCGGGACCGCTGACGCTGGCGCTCGCGGCGGTGGGCGTTCACACAGCGGCGATGCTCGCCGTCACCGGCGTGGTTGCTACCGGCGTTTGCCGCGGCTTTGATGCCGGTGCCCGTTTGCTTCGAGGCCGCAAGCGGAAGGCGCCTGCACAGCAAACCGTAGACCAGCCTTATGCTGCACACTTGGGTGAACCACACCATTGAAAGCATAGCCATGGTTACCGACCTTGCCCACTCCTGGTTGATCCGCAGCGCGCCTGTGGCGGCTGCACAGGCCGCCGGCCGCCCGCTCGTGGCGCTGGAATCGACCATCATCGCCCACGGCATGCCCTACCCAGAGAACGTTCGCACCGCGCGCGAAGTGGAGGCCTTGATCCGCGACCTGGGGGCCGAGCCCGCGACCATCGCGCTGATCGGCGGGCGCATCCGCATCGGCCTTTCGGACGACGAGCTGGAGCTGCTAGGCCGCTCGGGCCAGGCCCACAAGGTCAGCCGCCGGGACTTAGCCGCAGTGCTGGCCGGCGGCGGGCTCGGCGCCACCACGGTGGCCGGCACGATGATATGCGCCGCGCTGGCCGGCATTGAGGTCTTCGTCACCGGCGGCATTGGCGGCGTGCACCGCGGTGCGCAGGAGAGCTTTGACATCTCGGCCGACCTGCAGGAGCTGGCGAAAACCTCGGTGGCCGTGGTGTGTGCCGGTGCGAAGTCCATCCTGGACATAGCGCTCACGCTGGAATACCTGGAAACGCACGGCGTGCCGGTGCTCAGTTGCGAGCAAGACAACTTCGCCGCGTTCTACACGCGCGACAGCGGGCATCAAGCGGACTTCAGGCTGGACGACGCGGCGGCACAGGCACGCTTCATCCGCACCAAGTGGGACTTGGGCCTCGCGGGCGGCGTGGTGCTGAGCACGCCGGTGCCGGAAGCGGCGGCGATGCCGCGCGAAGAGATGGCCGCGCTGACTCAGCAGGCGCTCGCCGAGGCCAAGGCGCAAGGAATCACTGGCAAGGCTGTGACACCCTTCCTGCTGGCTCGCATCAAGGCGCTGACGGGTGGCCGCAGCCTGGCGACCAACATCGCGCTCGTGAAGCACAATGCCGAGGTGGGGGCAAGGCTGGCGTTGGCGTTGGCACGGGCGGGGCGTGGGGCGGGCGCAGCGTAGCCGCCCGAACGTCCGCTCTCCACCAAACTTCGCGTCAGCTTCCAGCGACCGCTCCCGACCGACTTGAGACGTGCTCCAAGCCAATGGACAGAAAGAGAGAGCACGGGCCATGCCGACATTGCGCAGTCCTTCGCAAGCGCAAGTCGGCTTTGGCCCGGATTGAACAACATGTCGGTCGGCTGGCGGCGCCAACCGCACAAACGTGTCTATTGATGTTTTCGTAATTCATGACACCACACCGTTCGGGCTGAGCTTGTCGAAGCCTGAACCCGCTCGTCCTGAGGTATCGAAGGATCGGGCTGAGCCTGGCCTGTCCTGAGCTTGTCGAAGTGGCGAAGCCCAACGACCAGGCTCAGGGCGAACGGTAGCAAGTTGACTGTCATGATTTATGGAAGCCTCAATAACTTTACAAATCCTTTCTTGTCCGGCCCAGGCCTAGTGTGGTGTTGCACGCTATCCGGCACATAAAACCGCGTCTTTTCGTCCATGACGGCGTTGCAAATCCGCGCAATAGCGGGGCTATTGCTGTGGTTTGCGCCTTGTCCTGAACAAAAATC
>NZ_JAKFDR010000054.1:0-26871 GCF_036676035.1 Polaromonas sp. | reverse complement strand
CAGGGCCGCCCCAAGCAAGCACAGCCCCCTCGGGGCTGAGGCCCGCGGCTCCAAGCCCGCCTGCGCGGGCTTGGACGGGCTGAAGAGCCGTCGCCTCTGGCGGCGACTCGTCCAGCGCAGTACGCGAAGCGACAAGCGTGGGGGCCATTTAGCAACTTTACAAACCATCACACCGGCGTCATGGCACAGATACAAGCGCTGTTCAAACTTGCTTGCACCCTGTAGCCCATTCCCGAACTTCGGCCGCAGACCTCTTCTCCTTCTTTTACTTCTTCTCCTGAAAGGAAGCTGCCATGGCCTTTGCCCGCAAACCACTTCAAAGTTTTATCCTCACCAGCCTGCTGGCCACGGCCGGCGCGGCCGCCATCGCCCAAGGCACGGCCGCAACCCAGCCCGCCCCGGCAACGCCTGCCGCCACCGCCCAACCGGCCAGGCCGCACGGCGAGCGCATGCGCCGCCACGATCCCGCCAAGATGCAGGCCTGGATGGCCAAGCGCCAAGCCGAACTGAAAGCCAAACTCCAGCTCACCCCGACGCAGGAAGGCGCGTGGGCCAGTTATGCGGCCGCCATGCAGGAGCCGCTGCGGACCGGCGCCCGCCCGGATGCCGCCGCCCGCGCCGAATTTGACAAGCTGAGCACGCCGCAGCGCATTGAC
This sequence comes from Polaromonas sp., assembly GCF_036676035.1. Taxonomy (GTDB): domain Bacteria; phylum Pseudomonadota; class Gammaproteobacteria; order Burkholderiales; family Burkholderiaceae_C; genus Polaromonas. Next base: position 26,215 of record NZ_JAKFDR010000054.1, on the reverse strand, counting down.
AGGATGCGTACGCTGCGCACCCAGCGCATGGCCGAAATGAACGCCGCCATGGACAAGCGCGGCGAGGCCACCAAAAGCTTTTATGCCACGCTAAGCCCCGAGCAGCAAAAAGTGTTTGATGCCGAATCCACCCGCCGCCGCGGTCATGGCGGCCAACACGGCCGGCACCACCAGCCGGGCTGACCCGGCCTGCAGATCAAGCCTCAAGACACCCAGAAAAAAAGCCCGCTCATATTTTTGGGCGGGCCTTCACCTTGGGGAGACAGTGCGTCCGTCAGGCCAGGGGCCTGCGTCCACGGCAACTGCCAACGATCAGTTCCTGGACTGTGGCGTTGCAGAAGTTTGCACACTGGTCTCTGCGCTGCCGGTCGGATTGGTCTTCGGGTTGGCCGGGTTGCTGGCCGTAGGGCCGCCCGCTGCGCGCTCGGCCTTGCGCTTGGCGCGCGCGGCCTGCCTTTCTTCCGGCGTTGTTTTCACCAGTACCGGGTTGTCCGCTCGCGGATCTTGCTTGGAGCCGGCGGCGGGAATGGCATTGCTGGCGCCACCACCCGCTGCGCGCTCGGCCTTGCGCTTGGCGCGCGCGGCCTGCCTTTCTTCCGGCGTTGTTTTCTCAAGCACCGGGTTGTCCGCCTGCGGGTTTTGCTTGGAACCACCGGACGGGATGATGCTGCTGGCACCCTGCGCAAAAGCAGATGCGCCAAACAGCATGGTGGCTGCCAGTACGGCGGCGGTGGGAATAAAACGAGTGCTAAAGGTACGCATAAAACCTCCTTTGATAAAGCCTCACGAGAGAGGCTGGTTAAAGGAAACTCTGCGCTCCTTGCACAGAGCTGGATTCAATTTTACGAGCGAGGGGGTTGGCACTCTCTCTTTTTTCTGTTACCGATGCAATACTTTGTTACGCCATGTATTGATGGGTTAACCTGAAAGTAACCGCAGGCTTTTCATGCCTCGAGCAAAGCCTTCAGCTCCCCGCTGGCGATCAGTTTCTTCAGGTCCGTCGCGCCTCCCACCAGTGTGCCGCGCACAAACACCATGGGCAGGGTCGGCCAGCCGGTCCACAGCTTCAGAGCATTGCGCTCGCGCCACCGGCTCAGGTAGTTGCCATACTCCAGGTAGTGAAAGGCCACACCCGCGTCATCAAGCGCCTGGCGCGCCTTTTTGACAAACGGGTTGGTGCCCATGCCCACCACGACCACCGCATGCGCCGCCACGGCGGCCTGCACCTCCTGCACGATGGCCTGCTGATGGGTGGCTATTTTTAGGCGGATCGCCGGGTGGATGCGGGCTTCATCAAGAATGGGGCGGGGCATGAGGGGACTCCTTGGTGCAAAAAGGGTGACACAAGGACGCAGAAGGACGCAGGGGCTGAAAACCAGCATAACGCATCAAGATACATTATGTAACAACTCCAAAACTCCGGCAGGCCCGCCAATGCGTCGGCCGTCGCGGGCCGGCCTTAATATGTGCTCGCCCCGATCAAGGGCACAAGAAAAGAGAAAACCCCTGAAGCGTCCGCCAGCGGTCTTGCTGGCGTGACCCTATCTGCAAAGCAACAAAACAAATCACTGAAGGGCTCCTCATGAATCTGGTCCAACGCGTACAAGACATCCTGCTCAAACCCAAAGACACCTGGCCGGTGATCGAGCAGGAGGCCACCGACACGGCCGCCCTCTACAAAAATTACCTCATCATCCTGGCCGCCGTTCCGGCCGTGGCCGCCTTCATTGGCCTGTCACTGATCGGTGTCGGCGCGTTTGGCGTCCACGTCCGCGTGCCCTTTGTCCCGGGCCTGGTCAACATGGTGGTGAGCTACGCGCTCTCGCTGGTCATGGTGTTTGTGCTGGCGCTGGTGGTGGATGCGCTGGCCCCCACCTTTGGCGGCAGCAAAAGCCAGATCAGCGCCCTCAAGCTGGTGGCCTACGGCAGCACCGCCGGTTTTCTGGGCGGCATCTTCAGCCTGCTGCCCTCGCTGTCGATTCTGGGCCTGCTGGCTGCGCTGTACTCCATCTATCTGATCTACACCGGCCTGCCCGTGCTGATGAAAAACCCGCCGGAAAAATCGCTGGCCTACACCGCCGTCATCATTGTGTGCGGCATCGTCGCGGGCGTCATTCTGGGGACAGTCACTGCGTTGCTGACCCCCGGCACCAGCAGCATGCACCTGGGCAGCGGCATGGGCAGCCATGAGGCGGTGTCCATCAAGACACCCGGCGGCGAGATGACCATGGACACCGCCAAGGCGAGAAGACCGACATCGGCAGCCTGAAAAGCGCGGTCAACGGCATGGACCTGGGCAAACTTGAAACCACCAAGCGCGCCGCCAAGTCCTGATCTGAACGCCTGAATCCCCGATCGCACCCACGCAAAAGCCTGGCCCCTTGCGGCGCCAGGCTTTTGCTTTTCAGGCGGCAATATCCGCCCTTCTTGCCTTTATTTTTTCCGGGCTTACCTGGCCATCACTGTGCCCTGCACGTCAGCCTGGAGCATGCCGCTCGCGTTGCTGCCGGCACCGTCAACAGCACGCTGGGCACGCTGTTTGAAGGCCCTGGCCGCTTTCTTGGCCGTCTCGGCCGTCCCGCGTACCGTGTCTTCCACCGCGCTGGATGAAGCGCCCATGGTCACACCCGTGTCGGCCTCAACGCCGACACCCCCCGAGGCGCTGCCTGAGGAAGCACTACCGCCAACACTACCGCTGGCACCGACATTAGCGCCGGCACTACCGCTACCGCCGGCGCTAACTCCGGCACTGGCACCTGCATCCAGGCCAGCGCCCAAGCTCTGGGCATAAACCAGCGGCGCGGTGCACAAGGCCGCCAGAGACAAGGCAACAGCGGCAGGAATGGAACGCATTGAAAAGCTAATCATGATGGACTCCTTCATGAGTTTGACAGGGCCTGGTTCACGGCCCGATAAAGAAAGTGCGGTCAAGCACTGTTGAGAACCACCAGCACCGGATCAGCACTTGAAGGCATGACCGAGCTGGCTAAATTCAATGTAGCGCCGCGCGAGAATGCGTTTTATCGGAGAACCCCGCCGTGGCCTGTAGGACATCGCCCTGCAGCCGCGCCAGGACAGGCCGGGTCACAATGGGCGCCTGCGTTGTTCTGCCCTTGACTTTGCTTTTCCCCGCAACGCTGCTTACACTGACTGTCTTGCCCCATGCGCCCACCTCTGTCCACACCGGTTCGTGACCTTGCCCATGCCGAGGCACCGGTTGCCGCGCCTGTGGCCGACCCTCCTGCCGTGCTTGACATGGATGAGCTGGAGAGTGACACAAAAACCGCGCTGGCAGCGGCCAGCTCCAGCACGTCTTTTTCATTCAAGGTGCTGACCGTCAACATCCACAAGGGCTTTACCTTCCTCAACCGCAAGTTCATCCTGCCCGAGCTGCGCGAAGCGGTGCGCAGCGTGGGCGCCGACGTGGTGTTCCTGCAGGAAGTCACCGGCACGCACACCAAGCACGCCGACCGCTTCGACAACTACCCCGACACCCCGCACTACGAGTTTCTGGCCGACACCATCTGGCCGCAGTTCGCCTATGGCCGCAACGCCGTCTACACCAACGGCCACCATGGCAACGCCGTGCTGTCCAAGTTCCCCATCGTGCGTTTTGAAAACCGCGACGTCTCCATCAGCGGCCCCGAGCGGCGCGGCCTGCTGCACTGCGAGCTGCAGATGCCGGGCCACGGCGTCAACGTGCACGCCATCTGCGTGCACCTGGGCCTGCTCGAGTCGCACCGCATGCAGCAGCTGCAAATGCTGTGCGACTTGGTGCGCAAAGACATCCCGCCCCACTCGCCTGTGGTGGCGGCCGGCGACTTCAACGACTGGCGGCTGCGCGCCCACGGCCTGCTGGAGCACAACGCCGACCTGCACGAGGTGTTTGTGCAGGCCCACGGCTCGGCCGCCCGCACCTTTCCGGCCCGCTTTCCCCTGCTGCAGCTCGACCGCATCTACGTGCGCAACGCCATCGGCCATGTCCCGGTGGTGCTGCCCAGAAAGCCCTGGTCGCACCTGTCCGACCACGCACCGCTGGCCGCCGAAATCGAGCTTTGACCAGCCCATGGCGAGCAACGGCTTGCTATCTATTTAATAGCTGTTTGCGCACGCATTGCGTGGGCTGAAGGCCAATTTAACTTGAAAGTCAATGGATGACTCAGCCTGCCGGCACCAGCCGCAGCAGCGTGATCGCAGACGGTGCGCCAAAGCGCTTTCCAGCGGCCACGTTTCATCCGCTCACAAGTGCGACAATCCGTGCGGCCTGATTCACCTTTTTCCAAGCTACCCTCGGCCTTTCTTACTTTCGGCCACGCCATCTTCTGCCACCCATGACCGTTGCCATCCCGGCCACCACCCCTGCCACCTTTGAGATCAAAAGCGCCAACCTGCCCCTGGTGGCGCTGCTGCTCAAATCCACCGACCTCGCCGCGCTGTCACGCGAGCTGGCGCTGCGCTTTGGCGACGTCCCTGATTTCTTTGACCAAGACCCGCTGCTGATCGACCTGTCCCCGCTCGACGCTGTGGTGCGTGCAGGCGCCAGCGTGGGCCCTATCGACTTTTCAGCGCTCATCACCCTGCTGGGCGAGTACCAGTTGGTTCCCCTCGCCATCAAAGGCGGCAGCCCCGGGCAACAGGCCGCAGCGCTGGCGGCCGGCCTGCTGCCCGTGCCCGACGCGCATCTGGTGCCCGCCAAACCAGCGGCGGCACCGGCGACCCCCAGTGAAGCCCCGCCCACGGCGCCGCTGGGCGCCCTGGTCATCGACAAGCCCCTGCGCTCGGGCCAGCAGGTGTATGCGCGCGGGCGCGACCTGGTGGTGCTGGCCATGGTCAACGCCGGCGCAGAGGTCATTGCCGACGGCCACATCCATGTCTATGCACCGCTGCGCGGCAAGGCCATGGCCGGCGCGCGCGGCAATACCGACGCGCGCATCTTCTCGCTGGCGCTGGAGGCCGAGCTCCTGTCCATCGCCGGGGTTTACCGCACCAGCGAGCGCCCCCTGCCGCCCAGCGTGGCGGGCAAGCCTGCGCAGGTGCGGCTGGTGCCCGGCGCTGATGGCGACACACTGGTGATGAGCGCGATGTGATGAAGGCCCCCACGCTTGTCACTTCGTGTACTGCGCTGGACGAGTCGCCGCCAGAGGCGACGGCTCTTCAGCCCGTCCAAGCCCGCGCAGGCGGGCTTGGAGCCGCGGGCCTCAGCCCCGAGGGGGCTAATTTTCCTTGGGGCGGCCCTGCGGAAAATTGTTGTGCCCCATGCTTTTCACAGATCCCCGTTCGTCCTGAGGTATCGAAGGACATCCCCAGAAGGGCCGCTCTTGCCTGAAGCGGCGCCAGCCCGACCCTGACACCCCTCTTTCGTTTTCAAAAGGACTTTTACCGATGACAAAAATCATTGTGGTCACCTCCGGCAAAGGCGGCGTGGGTAAAACCACCACCAGTGCCAGCTTTGCAACCGGCCTCGCTTTGCGCGGCCACAAAACCGCCGTGATCGACTTCGACGTCGGCCTGCGCAACCTCGACCTCATCATGGGCTGCGAACGCCGCGTGGTGTACGACCTCATCAACGTCATCCACGGCGAGGCCACCCTCAACCAGGCCCTCATCAAAGACAAGCAGTGCCACAACCTCTTTGTGCTGGCCGCCTCGCAAACCCGCGACAAAGACGCATTGACCAAAGACGGCGTGGAAAAAGTCCTGAAGGACCTCGCTGCCATGGACTTTGAGTACATCGTGTGCGACTCGCCGGCCGGCATCGAAACCGGCGCCCTGCTGGCCATGCACTTCGCCGACGAAGCCCTGGTGGTAACCAACCCCGAAGTCTCTTCGGTGCGCGACTCCGACCGCATCCTCGGCATGCTCTCAAGCAAGACCAAGCGCGCGATCGACGGCGGCGAGCCGATCCGGGAACACCTGCTCATCACCCGCTACAACCCCAGCCGCGTCGACCAGGGGCAAATGCTCTCGCTCGAAGACATCAAGGACATCCTGCGCATCAAGCTCATCGGCGTCATCCCCGAATCAGAGTCCGTGCTGCAGGCCTCCAACCAGGGCGTGCCGGCCGTGCACCTGCACGGCAGCGACGTGTCGGAGGCCTACAAAGACGTGATCGACCGCTTCCTCGGCGACAAAGACAAGCCCATGCGGTTTATCGATGCGCAAAAGCCCGGCCTGCTCAAGCGCTGGTTTGGGGGGAAGTGAGGCCATGTCGTTTTTGTCTTTCCTGATCGGCGAAAAGAAAAAGACCGCCAGCGTCGCCAAGGAGCGGCTGCAAATCATCCTGGCCCACGAGCGCACAGGCCGCAGCCCCAAACCCGACTACCTGCCCGCGCTGCAGCGCGACCTGATCGCGGTCATCGCCAAATACATCCCCATCAATCCCGACGACATCAAAGTCAACCTGGAGCGGCAGGACAACCTGGATGTGCTGGAAGTGAAGATAGAGCTGCCCGACAAGGCCTTGAAGCCCGCGGGCGTGGCGTGACGGCGGTCGGCCAACAGTTTGCAATCAGCGGATGGGCCAAGTCGCTACATATTTCATAGCTGTTTGCGCATATTTTATGCGGCCTACCACCTGATTTGGCTTACTAAACCGTACTTTGACCGCCAAATAAACGTAAGTCCGCGCCCCGCTTGAGTTTTGGTTTGCGGGGTGAGCCAAGCGCCGCGGCTCACGCGTCAGCGTATTGCGCCATCAGCGCAGGCACCGCCGGTTTGGCGCAGCGCTGCAGGGCCATCAGCAGGGCATGGTCGGGTCGGGCCACACCGTGGCGGCTGCGCAAGTCGTGCTGAATCTGGCCCAGCAGCGACGCCGCCATTTCCGCATCGGCCAGTGCGCGGTGGGCGCGGCCCGCTTTAGGCAAGCGGTGGTAATCGACCAGCACGCCCAGTTTATGGCTGGGCGCATGGGGGTAGAGTCGTCTGGCCACCAGCATGGTGCAGGCAAACGGCTGGGTCGCCCTCTCCCCTGCACGGCTTAGCTCGGCCTCCCAGAACTTGCGGTCAAACGAAGCGTTGTGCGCCACCAGGGGCGCGTTGCCGACAAAGCGACTGGCGTCGGCCATGACCGTGGCGGCATCGGGCGCGCTGGCCACCATGGCGTTGGTGATGCCCGTGAGCCCGGTAATGAAGGCCGGGATGCGCACGCCCGCGTTCATCAAACTCTGAAAGCGGTCCACCACCTTGTCGCCCTCCACCAGTACGATGGCCACCTCGGTGGCGCGGTCGCCCATGGCGGGCGACAGGCCCGTGGTTTCAAAGTCAATGACGGCGATGGGTTGCACAGCCGCCATCAGCCCAGCGGCCGCACGCCGATCAGCACGCCATGGGCCCAGAACGCAAACCCCGCCCAGGCCACCATGCCCACCCCCACCGTGATGGCCGTGCCCGCCGCAGTGCCCGGCGGGTACACGGCCTGCGCCGCACGGTCCCGCCCCCGCGCCGCCTTGAAGCAACACACCGCCCACACCAGAAAGGCGCCAAACAGCACCACGCCCGCCAGCGTGCCGTTGGCCAGCAGGTGCGCCAAGGCCCACACCTTCACCGACAGCAGCATGGGGTGATGCAGTTTGGCCTTGATGGCGTTGCGCGGCACATAGGTCGCCACCAGCAGAATGAAGGCGAGCAGCATCAGCAGCGCAGCCACATGCCGCATGCCCACGGGCGGCGTCCACAGCACCGCCGGGTTCTGGCGCGCCAGGCCATAGCCCCACACCAGCAGCACAAAGCCGGCAATGGACAGCAGCGCGTAAACACCCTTCCACGGCTTCTCGCCCAGCCGGGCAATCATCTGCGTGCGCCAGCCATCGGCCACGATGCGCGTGGAGTGCACGCCCAGGAACAGGACCAGGCCCAGGATCAATACCGCCATGTGAACCCCTCCGGAATATGGTTGCAGCAATTATGCGGCCATGCCATGCGCACACGCATCAACCGCCATTGCTCCCATCGTTCTCTTCCTGGGTGGGCAATGCCCTGCGCGGCTGGCGCCCAGCCACATCGAAGGGCGACCGGGCTTGCTGGTGTACGAGGACGAAGCGGCGCTATTAAATTAATAGCTGCTTACACCCGTACCACCTGGGGTTCAGGCTAGTTTTTCTTAAAATCTGACCAGCAAATCGCCCACAGCGCCTCCATCAACCCGCCAGCGCCCCCAGCCGCAGCGTCACACCCGCCTTCTTCTGCACGGTATTCAGTGTCAATAACGCCTGCCCGGCGTCATATTGGCGCATCGCAAGCATTTGTTGTGGCTGTGTGTTTAGCCAAAGCTAGCGCGGTAGGTCACCGGATCTAAAACGCAATGCTGATCAAGCGCGCCCTTAAGGTCAAAAAGCCGAGGCGCTTTCCTGAACTCAAAAAGCCTGTAAAGATGAAATTGGTCTTTTGCGCCATGAGACAAGGCCAGTTCACCGCGTGAAATAAAAAATGGTGTATCTCGGCCAAACGTCGTGGTTTTAACTTCGATGAAGCGTTCTTTCCCGTCTGGCTCAAACGAAAGCACGTCATAGCCCAAGCCATCGCCCTTGGATTGAGAAACATGATCAACCTTGTCAGCAAGCTTCGGATGACCCAATTTGGTAAGACGCCAATGCTCGAAATTAACAATAAACTCCTCCCCCGCCAGCCCCAGCGACTGGTTTTGCGCTTCGCGTTCAAGATAGTCTCTTTTGACCGCCTTGAAGAACAACGGGTCGACTGGCTCGGACACTCGATGTTGTTTGATGGGGGCTTCTGATTCCACCTTTGTGAAGTCCGTGAGCGTTGGTACCAATGCGGGTTGCTGCACAGCCGCAAGTGCAGCACTATCGAGAGTAGATTTACCACGTACTTGTTCCGCCGCCACGATTGCCAGCAGCCCTTGGTAATTTGAACGCGGCTTATAGCCACGGATATTTGGAAAACCAAGATCGATCATGACCGCGCTGATGTTGCCGTGTTTAAACTCTATCGACGCATCGGATCTATCTTGTAGCTTGTCTTGCAACCTTCGGCGGTGCTCACTTTTGCTGTAACTCTGGCCGGCCAGTTCTAACGTCAGCATTTGCAGATAGTCGGCAACAATTGCCTCCACCTCTTCGCGCGACCATTCCATGACAATTCCAGACAATTTGTAAAGGTGATTCAGTTATCTTAGGGTGTCGCGTCGTTGAAGCAGACTGGAACGCAAAAAATCAAACATTCCACCTTATGGCCGTTAGCAAAGCTCGACGTACAGCTCACAAGCACACCCACCGCTAACTAAAGCATCCGGCTTTTGGCTCTGCTCCTGAGCCACTTCTGGGCTTGGATTTCATTCAGGCATCCGGGCGAGTCGTTCTGCAGCATCCTGCAACCCAGAAAAAATGGCATCCGCTACACGCGCCGGAAATTGCGCAGGCAGCTCACGTCCAACCCGCGCAATGACCGCCGGTGTCTTCTCCAGAATCTCCGCAATGATGGTTTCAACCGAGTCGCCAAGGCCATTGCGCCGTGCCGTTTCATTCCAATGGCGACGCTGCACATCGCGCATCTTCCAGTGCGGGTTCTTGCCTCGCACCGCCATGGCCAGCTTGACCTGGAACGGTTTGATCTGATTTGCGCCGTTGCCCAGCCAAGGGTAAGCCGACAACACGTCATACAGTGGCGTCATCGCAAACGCACCGCGCGCCTGCAAGTGGAGACTGAAATTCTTCGCATGGCCATCGGGCGCACAGAGCAGCCAAAACAACAGTTGGGCCCGGAAAAAGTTCATGCGATCCTTGCCCCGTTGCTCAGACGAATCGAGCAGGCCCAGAATCCGGTCCATGCCTGGGCCACCATCCACCTCGTATTTGACCAGTGGCGAGGTGCCTGTCGCCTGGCACATGTCTTCCTGCGGCAAACGGAGCAAGGCCTTACGCTCTGGCGTCCAGCGTCGGTCAAAGCGCTCGACGATCAGGGCTTTGGTGCCATTGAAGTCCCCCTTCTCACAGCGCGCCACGGGCAATCCGTAAGCCGCCAGGATCTGCGCGCACAGCCACTCGTTCTCTACAGACCCGTTCAGGTCAATCTTCTGGTTGCCAACCAACCCCATCGGGAGCTTCAGGATATGTGTGGTCGGGGTCGCACCGCGGGGTCGCATCCATTGGTCGCCCACGCGCAGCAACGCGGTTTTCTCCTGTGCGCCCGCAATCGAGATGCGGAAATCCCCACCCCCGCCAAGGCTGCCCAAGCCGCTCCCTGGCGCGACGGCGGCAGCCAGTTCCCTGGCGACTCCGGCATTGTCGAGCGGCTCGCCTTCGATAACAAAAGGATCACCTGGATCATCGCCCGCGGGAACGATCTGCAGGGCACCCACACAGTCGCGACCGATTTCGGCCAGCAAGTCGAAGGCGTCAGTCGTGCCGGTCTTGAAGCGCTGGGCCAGCCGCTCCAGAATGGGCTGACTGTCAGGCAACAGATTAGAAAAATAATGCCGTACGGCCGCGCCCTGATGCGGCAGATTACCGGGCTGAAACGGCAAAGACAACGATAAAGGACGCCCATCGGGTGCATCAGCCCACGCCGCCGAGTAGCTCAGCGTGTCACGCACGGCATGGCGTGACCAAACGCCCACATGCCGGCCGTTCATCCACAAATCCAGGTGCTGGGTGTGAGAGCGCCTCCCCATGAGTCACCAGTCCAGCGGCCCGGACTTGCCGGTTTCGGATTGATCGGGTGTGAGTACTTTGGTGTCCGCCTGTTTGTCACGCAGAACCAACTCGACTCCGATGGCTGAAAGCAGGCGCAGCAGGCGGCTCACGCTGGCCGACGAAGCGTTGCGCTCCAGATCAGAGGCGGTTTGCTGGGTGACACCCATCGCTCGTGCAAGGTCAGCCTGCGTCATGCCCCTGGCCTTGCGAAAGCTCTTGAGCAACATGGGAACTTGTTGCTCGCTTCGAACCGGATAGTCGTTCATACAACCTACTAGCTGTTAATTCATTTAACAAATAGTAGGCTGTTTTTATTGTTTACGCAAGATAGGCTGTTTTAGTGAAACTTCATTCCGCTGGGCCTTGCTTCGGCAACCCATCAATCGCCCGAAGACACCTGTAGCCGCAACTCAAACATCAATATTCCCAGCCCGCAGCGCATTCGTCTCAATAAACTCCCGGCGCGGCTCCACTTCGTCGCCCATCAGCATGGTGAACACGCGGTCGGCTTCAATGGCGTCGTCAATCTGCACCCTGAGCAGGCGGCGCACCGCCGGGTCCATGGTGGTTTCCCACAGCTGGGCCGGGTTCATCTCGCCCAGGCCTTTGTAGCGCTGGCGTGCGGTGGCGTTTTCGGCCTGGGCAATCAGCCAGCGCATGGCCTGGCGGAAGTCGCTGACTTTTTCTTCTTTCTGCTTGTCGCCCTCGCCGCGCATCACGCGCGCGCCCTCGCTGAGCAGGCCGCGGAAGGTGTTGGCGGCCTCGGCCAGCGCCGCGTAGTCGGCGCCGTGCACAAAGTCCTGCGTGATGATGCTGCTCTTGACGTTGCCATGGTGGTGGCGGCTGATGCGCAGAATCGGCTTGTCGGTGCGCACGTCAAACTCGCCGGCCACTTCGGCCGGGCTGCCGGTGCTGTTGAGGTCCGCCAGTTTGGCCTGCAGCGCCACCGCGCAGGCTTCGGCTTCGGCCGTGCTGTCCAGGTTCAGCACCACGCCGTCGGCAATCGCGCGCAGGCCTTCGGCGTCCATGAAGCCGCCCAGCCGCGCAATCACGGCCTCGGCCAGCTGGTGCTTGCGGGCCAGCCCGTCCAGCGTTTCGCCGCTAAGGGTGGTGCCGTTCGGCCCGCCGGTAAACACACTGGCGTCCTTGAGCGCAATGCGCAGCAGGAAGCCATCGAGAGCGGCCGCGTCCTTGAGGTACAGCTCTTCCTTGCCGGCCTTGACCTTGTACAGCGGTGGCTGCGCAATGTAGATGTGGCCGCGCTCAACCAGCTCGGGCATCTGGCGGTAAAAGAAGGTCAGCAGCAAGGTGCGGATGTGCGCGCCGTCCACGTCGGCATCGGTCATGATGATGATGCGGTGATAGCGCAGCTTGGCAGCGTTGAAGTCGTCGTTGCCGGCGCCGCCGGCCTTGCCAATGCCGGTGCCCAGGGCCGTGATCAGCGTCAGGATTTCATTGCTGGTCAGCAGCTTTTCGTAGCGGGCTTTTTCCACGTTCAGGATCTTGCCGCGCAGGGGCAAGATGGCCTGGAACTTGCGGTCGCGGCCCTGCTTGGCAGAGCCGCCGGCGGAGTCGCCCTCGACGATGTAGATTTCGCACATGGCGGGGTCTTTTTCCTGGCAGTCGGCCAGCTTGCCGGGCAGGCCCATGCCGTCCAGCACGCCCTTGCGGCGCGTCATCTCGCGCGCCTTGCGGGCGGCTTCGCGGGCGCGGGCGGCTTCAACAATCTTGCCGCAAATGATCTTGGCGTCGTTGGGCCGCTCCTGCAGGTAGTCGCCCAGCAGCTTGCTCACAATGTCTTCCACCGGGCCACGCACTTCGCTGGACACCAGCTTGTCCTTGGTCTGGCTGCTGAACTTGGGCTCGGGCACTTTGACGCTCAGCACGCAGCACAAGCCTTCGCGCATGTCGTCGCCGGTCACCTCGACCTTGGCCTTCTTGGCCAGTTCGGTTTCTTCGATGTACTTGTTGATCACGCGCGTCATGGCGGCGCGCAGACCGGTCAGGTGGGTGCCTCCGTCACGCTGGGGAATGTTGTTGGTGAAGCACAGCACGCTTTCGTTGTAGCCGCTGTTCCACTGCATCGCCACTTCCACGCCGATGTTGGTGCCCTGGTCGCTCTGGCGGTCCCCCATGGCATTGAACACATTGGGGTGCAGCACGCTTTTGCCTTTGTTGATGAACTCGACAAAGCCCTTGACGCCGCCGGCACCGGCAAAGTCGTCTTCCTTGCCCGTGCGTTCGTCGATCAGGCGGATGCGCACGCCATTGTTCAGAAAACTCAGCTCGCGCAAGCGCTTGCTGAGGATTTCGTAGTGGAAATCGCTGTTTTCCCTGAAGATTTCCGTGTCGGGCAGGAAGTGGACTTCGGTGCCGCGCTTTTCAGTGTCGCCCATCACCTTCATGGGAGACACTTCCACGCCGCCCACGGTTTCAAGGATGCGGTTTTGCACAAAGCCCTTGGAAAACTCCATCATGTGCACTTTGCCGTCGCGGCGAATCGTCAGGCGCAGCATTTTGGACAGCGCGTTCACGCAGCTCACACCCACACCGTGCAGGCCGCCCGACACCTTGTAGCTGTTCTGGTTGAACTTGCCGCCCGCGTGCAGCTCGGTCAGGGCGATCTCGGCGGCCGAGCGCTTGGGCTCGTGCTTGTCGTCCATCTTGATGCCGGTCGGGATGCCGCGGCCATTGTCGACCACGCTGATGGAGTTGTCGGTGTGGATGGTGACCACGATGTCGTCGCAGTGGCCGGCCAGGGCTTCGTCGATCGAGTTGTCCACCACCTCGAACACCAGGTGGTGCAGACCGGTACCGTCCGAGGTGTCGCCAATGTACATGCCCGGGCGTTTGCGCACGGCTTCCAGGCCTTCCAGAATCTGGATGGAACCCTCGCCATAGCCTTCGCTGGCACCGGCCTGGTTGGTGTCGATCTTGGGCTGGAAATTGGAGCTTTCCTCGCCTGCGACACCTTCATGAACCTGCTGATCGGCAGCTTCTTTCGGTTTATTTTCTTCGGTCATGCTCAACTCTCTTCAACTTTTCTCAATCTCTTGAATGACCAAACCCGCGCTTCCCTGTGGATGCAGCGCGGGCTTGTTTGTATTTTTCTGCGCTTGTCTGCGTCAAATGCGCATTGGCATCACCACGTATTTGAAGGCCGCATCGTCGGGAATGGTCAGCAGTGCCGAGCTGTTTGAATCGGCCAGCTCGATCTTCACCATGTCCTGGTCCATATTGGCCAGCGCGTCGATCAGGTAGGTCACATTGAAGCCGATTTCGATTTCGTCACCGCTGTAGTCGATGTCAAGCTCGTCGACGGCCTCTTCCTGCTCGGCGTTGTTGGAGGCCACACGCAGCGTGCCGGGTTCGATGTTCAGACGCACGCCCTTGAACTTCTCGCTGGTCAAAATCGCAGTGCGCTGCAGGCTGGCCAGCAGCGGCGCACGGCCCAGGGTGATGATGTTCTTGTGGTTCTTGGGAATCACGCGGTTGTAGTCGGGGAATTTGCCTTCGACCAGCTTGGTCACAAACTCCATGCCTTCAAAGCTGAACTTGGCCTGGTTGCCGGCAAACTGCATTTCAATCGCACCCTCTTTGTCGCTGAGCAGGCGCTGCATTTCAAGCACGGTCTTGCGCGGCAGGATCACTTCCTGGCGGGGCACTTCGACATCGAGCGTGGCGGACGAAAACGCCAGACGGTGGCCGTCGGTGGCTACCAGGCTCAGCTGCTGGCCTTCCGCGACAAACAAAATGCCGTTGAGGTAGTAGCGGATGTCGTGCACCGCCATGGCAAACGAGACCTGGTTGAGCAGTTCCTTGAGCACTTTTTGCGGCACCGAGAAGCTGGGGCCGAAGTTGGCGGCCTCCTGCACCAGCGGAAAGTCTTCGGCGGGCAGCGTCTGCAGCGTGAAGCGGCTCTTGCCCCCCTTGAGGATCAGCTTGTTCTGGCTCGACTCCAGCGAAACCATCTGGTCGCTGGGCATGGAGCGCAGGATGTCGATCAGTTTGCGCGCACCCACCGTGGTGGTGAAGTTGCCTGAATCGCCCTCGAGCTCGGCCGTGGTCCGTATCTGGATTTCAAGATCGCTGGTGGTCAGCTGCACCTGGGCACCGGTTTTTCGGATCAGCACGTTGGCCAGAATCGGCAGGGTATGCCGGCGCTCCACGATGCCCGCAACCGATTGCAATACCGACAACACTTTATCTTGGGTGGCTTTCAGAACGATCATGTCTTTCCTCTTTATTTCTCTTTAATTCTTTAATTCAAATTAGTAGTAGTAGATAAGGGCAGCACCAATCTGTGGATATGCCTATTTTCCCCTTTTTGATCAACTACTTGGCGTTTGTTTAACCTTGTGCCCAGACCTCTGGTTTGATGCCCTGCCCAATATGAACAACTTGGGCCTGCAGCCCGCTGCTGTGGATAAGTCATGGCTTGTTCAAAAGTTGTCCCCATGGTTATGGGGCTGACCCTCTGGGCCGTCAAACCGGACGAAAAAGCACGCATGCATCAGCCTTTCAGGGTTTGTTCCAGCACATGCAGCTGCTGGTTGAGCTCCGTCATCTGCTGGCGCTCGGCCGACATCTTGCGCACGGCGTGCAGCACGGTGGTGTGGTCACGGCCGCCAAACAGCTCGCCAATCTCGGGCAGGCTCTTCTGGGTCAGCTCCTTGGCCAGGTACATGGCAATCTGGCGCGGCCGGGCAATGCTGGCCGGCCGCTTCTTGGAGTACATGTCGGCGACCTTGATCTTGTAATAGTCGGCCACCGTTTTCTGGATGTTTTCGACCGAAATCTGCCGGTTCTGGATGCTGAGCAGGTCGCGCAGGGCCTCCCGGGCCAGCTGGATGGTGATCTCCTTCTGGTTGAAGCGCGAGTAAGCCAGGATTTTGCGCAGCGCGCCTTCCAGCTCACGCACGTTGGAACGCACGTTCTTGGCGACAAAGAAGGCGACTTCTTCCGGCATTTCCGTGCCTTCGGCCTCGGCCTTGCGGATCAGGATGGCCACCCGCATTTCCAGTTCGGGCGGCTCGATGGCCACCGTCAGGCCCGAGTCAAAGCGCGACACCAGGCGCTCATGAATGTCGGTCAGGCCCTTGGGGTAGGTGTCGCTGGTCATCACGATGTGCGACTTTTTGGTCAGCAGGGCCTCAAAGGCGTTGAAGAACTCTTCCTGGGTCCGGTCCTTGTTGGCAAAAAACTGCACATCGTCAATCAGCAGCAAATCGAGCGAGTGGTAGCGCTCCTTGAACTCGTCAAAAGTCTTGCGCTGGTAAGCCTTAACCACATCTGAAACAAATTGTTCGGCATGGATGTAGAGAACTTTAGCGGCCGGGTTGTCGGCCAGCAGCTTGTTGCCAATCGCGTGCACCAGGTGGGTTTTGCCCAGACCGACGCCGCCATAGATAAAAAGCGGGTTGTACAGCTGGCCCAGGCTGCTGGAAACATGCAGGGCCGCGGCCCTGCCCATGCGGTTGGCCGTGCCTTCAATCAGGGTGTCAAAGGTCAGGGCGGTGTTGAGCCGGTTTTTGAAAGGCGCACCGGCGGCCTCTTCAGGAACCCCCAGGCCGACCGGTTCTGAAACACCCAATGCTTCAAAGCTTCTGGTCAAAGATCCAGATTTTGCAGAAGATTCGCGCGGAGCGAGCGCTAACTCAAGTTGTATGCTGTGGCCGGAAACTTTTTCGAGCAGGGCGGCAATGCGTGCGGCATACTGCGCGCGAATCCAGTCGAGCTTGAAGCGGTTGCCGACCTGAATGGTGACCTTGGACAGGTCCGCCGCCACCTCGGCCGCCAGTGGGCGGATCCAGGTGTTGAACTGCTGCTCGGGGAGTTCCTGCGCCAGGTGGTCAACGCAGGCTTGCCACAAGTCATGGCTCAGGTTATGAACGGAAGCCTCACTCATGGCTTGTTTTGGCTAGACGGCTGTCGCAGCTGCGCTTGTGGATATTCTTAATTTTTGGCACCGTTCATTGTAGTCTTTCATCAAAGTTATCCACAAAATAAATTGACCGGGTTTAACCTAGGCGCAGCCCGTTTTTCTGCTAGCGCACCCATCTCAATCTTTACCCCAACAGCAGGGCCTAACTTGTTGCCAGGCTTGAGAAATCTGCGATAATCGTGGGTTTCCCTGATTCGTAGGGGATTTGCGCGTGGCGACAAGGCCCTGTTTTTCAGGGTTTGGGGCAACTTGCAAACCCTGCTGACTTGAAGTGCTGGCTGTGCTGTATGGCCACCAAGATCACAATCACGACGGGGAGCCATCTAGTTTGTAGGACCCATCATGAAACGCACTTACCAACCTTCCAAAGTCAAGCGCGCACGTACGCACGGCTTCCTGGCACGCATGAAAACGCGTGGCGGCCGCGCAGTGATTGCTGCACGTCGCGCCAAAGGCCGCAAGCGTCTGGCTGTTTAAGCGCGTTTCCTCTGCAGGCCCCACCAAGTTATAGGGCGCTTGCTTTGCAGCGACTTCAAACCCGGGCGCAGTTCCAGGCCGTACTGGCGGGCGCCATCGTCGCCAAAACGCCGCATTTCGCCTTGCACCGCAATGGCCTCGATGTGGTGCCGGCCCCCGACGCCGGCCAGGCCGCGCCCGCAGACCCTGCGGCCACGGCAGCGCCCTCCACAGCGCGCCAGGCACCGGCTCTTTTCCCGGTTCACGATATGTGGATGGGTGCGCTGGTGCCCAAACGTTGGGCCAAACGCGCCGTCACGCGCAACGCCATCAAAAGACAGATCTACACCGTGAGCGCTGGTTTTTTGCACCAATACCCCAAAGCCGCCTTTGTGGTTCGCTTGCGCCGTGATTTTTCCCGCAAGGAGTTTGTCAGCGCCAGCTCCGAGAACCTCAAGCGCGCCGTGCGCACCGAGGTGCTGGCACTGATGCAGGCCGGAGCAAGGGCCCCATGAAGCACGCCCTGTCCGTCATTCGCCGCTGCCCACAGCGCCTGCTGATCACACTGGTCAAAGCGTATCGCCTGCTGCTCAGCCCCTGGCTGGGCTCGGCGTGCCGGTTTGAGCCCACCTGCTCCGCTTATTCATTGCAGGCACTGCAGCAGCATGGGGCCGCCGCCGGCAGCTACCTGACACTGCGCCGCCTGGCGCGCTGCCACCCCTGGTGCGCGGGCGGCCATGATCCCGTGCCGGAGCACACCGCCTTTTTCACCCCTTTGGTCACACCCGTGACCTCAATTCCCTCTACAAAGAAGCCGTCATGAACGACATCCGCCGCACCATCTTGTGGGTGATTTTTGGTTTTTCCATGGTCCTGCTGTGGGACAAGTGGCAGGTTTTCAATGGGCACAAGCCCACCTTTTTCCCCGGCGCCACGCAAAGCGAAAGCCCCAAAGCCGCGGCACCAGCGGCCCGCCCTGCCGCAACGGCTTCTTCTGTGCCGGGCGGCAGCGCCGTGTCCGCGCCTGCTTCCGTCCCCAGCGCGGCCGCGGCTACTTCGGGCGCGGTCCCTGCGGGCGCGCCGGGCACCGCCCCGTCGGCGACCAAGGAGCGTCTGGTGGTCACCACCGACGTTTTCACCCTGACCTTTGACACCGAAGGCGGCACGCTGATTCACTCGGCGTTCACCAAGTACAAGGACATGAGCGACAAGAACAGCGGTTTTGTGCTGTTCGACGAAAGCGCCAACCGGGTCTACATGGCACAAACCGGCCTGATTGCCGGCAGCGCCGGCGGCAGCTTCCCCACCCACAAAACCGTGATGGCGGCCGTGCCCGGTGAGCGCAGCCTCAAAGACGGCCAGAACCAGCTCGAGGTCAAGTTTGAATCGGCCGACATCGGCGGCGTCAAGCTGGTCAAAACCTACACCTTGAAGCGCGGCGCCTACGACATTGCGGTGCGCCATGAGGTGGTCAACACCAGCAGCAGCCCGGTGTCGCCGCAGCTGTACCTGCAACTGGTGCGTGACGGCAACAAGCCGCCCGGAGAGTCCTCGTTCTATTCCACCTTCACCGGCCCGGCCATCTATACCGACGCCAAGAAGTACCAGAAGGTCGAGTTCAAGGAGATTGAGGACAACAAGGTGGATGTGGAAAAACAGGCCACCAACGGCTATGTCGCCATGGTGCAGCACTACTTTGCCTCGGCCTGGCTGCTGGGCGACGGCCTCAAGCGCGACCTGTTCCTGCGCAAGGTCGACATCAACCTGTATGCCGTCGGCATGATCACGCCGCTGGAGCCGATTGCACCGGGGGCCAGCAAGTCCATCGAGACCAGGCTTTTCATCGGCCCACAGGAAGAAAAAGTGCTGGAAGCTATTACGCCTGGCCTGGAACTGGTCAAGGATTACGGCGTGTTAACCATTCTGGCCAAGCCGCTGTACTGGCTGCTCGACAAGTTGCAAGGCTATATCCACAACTGGGGCTGGTCCATCGTGGCACTGGTGGTGCTGCTCAAGGTCGCGTTCTACTGGCTCAACGCCAAGGCTTACGCCAGCATGGCCAAGATGAAGGCCATCAACCCCAAGATCATGGAAATGCGCGAGCGCCTGAAGGACAAGCCCCAGGAGATGCAGCAGCAGATGATGAAAATCTACCGCGAGGAGAAGGTCAACCCCATGGGTGGCTGCTTCCCCATCATGATCCAGATCCCGGTGTTCATTGCACTGTACTGGGTGCTGCTGTCCAGCGTGGAGATGCGCAATGCCCCCTGGGTTCTGTGGATCAAGGACTTGTCTTCACCCGACCCCTTCTTCATCCTGCCGCTGCTCATGACGCTGACGACCCTGCTGCAGACCGCCCTGAACCCCGCGCCGCCGGATCCGATGCAGGCCAAGCTGATGTGGTTCATGCCGCTGATTTTCAGCGTGATGTTCTTCTTCTTCCCGGCCGGCCTAGTGCTGTACTGGATCACCAACAACATCCTGTCGATTGCCCAGCAGTGGGTGATCAACACGCGAATGGGTGTGCCGCCGCAGTTCAACCTGCCGAAGTTCAAGTAAAGGAAAGGCCCCCACGTTTGTCACTGCGTGTACTGCACTGCCCCCCGAGGGGGCTAATTTTCCTAGGGGCGGCCCGTCGGAAAATTGCCCTTCGCACGTTTCAAATCTCCGCTCGTCCTGAGCCTGTCGAAGGATGCCTCCACGGAGCTTGCTAGCATGCTGCCGCGTCACAACGATCCCATTGCCGCCATCGCCACTGCTCCGGGGCGCGGGGGGGTGGGCATTGTGCGGGTCTCGGGCAAGGACATCGCGCCGGTGATTGCCGCGGTCTGCAATCGCGCGCTTAAACCACGTGAAGCCACCTACCTGCCGTTTCGCGACGCTCAGGGCCAGGCGATTGACCAGGGCCTGGCGATTCATTTTCCGGCGCCCCACTCCTACACCGGCGAAGACGTGCTGGAGCTGCAGGCCCATGGCGGGCCGGTGGTGCTGCAGCTGCTGCTGGCGCGCTGCCTGCAGGCCGGCGCCGAGCTCAACCCGGCGACGGGCCAGCCCAGGTTGGCGCAGCTGCGGGTGGCGCAACCCGGCGAGTTCACCGAGCGCGCGTTTTTAAACGACAAGATGGACCTGGCGCAGGCCGAGGCGATTGCCGACCTGATTGACGCCAGCACCGAAACCGCCGCACGCTCGGCCGCGCGCTCGCTGTCGGGCGAGTTCTCGGGCGAAGTCCATGCCCTGCGTGACCAACTGGTGCATCTGCGCATGCTGGTCGAGGCGACGCTGGATTTTCCAGAAGAAGACATCGATTTTCTGCAAAAAGCCGATGCCCAGGGCCAGCTCGCCGCCCTGACGCGCACGCTGGCGACGGTGATGCAGCGCGCGCAGCAGGGCGCCATCTTGCGCGAAGGCATCAAGGTGGTGATCGCCGGCCAGCCCAATGCCGGCAAAAGCTCGCTGCTCAATGCGCTGGCCGGTGCCGAGCTGGCCATCGTCACCCCGATTGCCGGCACCACGCGCGACAAGGTTTCGCAGCTGATCCAGGTGGAAGGCGTGCCGCTGCATGTGGTGGACACCGCCGGCCTGCGCGAGAGCCATCTGCCCGGCGTGGACGAGGTCGAGAAAATCGGCATAGCGCGCGCCTGGGCTGAAATCCACAGCGCCGACGCCGTGCTGTTTCTGCACGACCTGACGCGCCAGCACACGCCCGATGATCCGGAAAATGCTATTAATTACATAGCTGCCGACGCCCAAATAGCAAGGGCCATCGCCGAAAAACTACCTGCAAACATTCCCGTGATCGATGTCTGGAACAAGTCCGACATGGTGGCCCCGGCGCTGCTGGCGCAGCGGCCGTCCGGCGTGCAGATCTCGGCCAAAACGGGGGCCGGCCTGCAGCCGCTGCGCCAGCAACTGCTGCAGCTGGTGGGCTGGCAGTCGGCGCCGGAAGGCGTCTTCATGGCGCGTGAGCGCCATGTGCTGGCGCTGCGCAAGGTGGACGAGCAGCTGGTGCGGGCGCAGGCCCAGCTGCACGCGCCAGCCCCGGCGCTGGACTTGCTGGCCGAAGACCTGCGGCAGGCCCAGCTGCATTTGAGCGAGATCACCGGCGAATTCACGCCCGACGACCTGCTGGGCGAGATTTTCTCGAAGTTCTGCATCGGCAAATAGCCGGCCGAACCGCGCCTGGCGGCGCGTCACAGGGACCTGAATTTACAAATCCGGAATTCACGTATCAGGTGTAAGCGCGCGTTAAGCTCTCTTGCCGGGCCCACCGTGCAAAGGGTATCGTCCATCCCATCATGAACGCACCACTCCCCGCCTCCGTCCGTTTTGACATCAGGGGCCTTGCGCAGGCGATTGCGCATGGCCATGCCAGCGATGCCTTGCGTTGCCAGTTCAACCAGCCCCATTGGGACATTCTGGCCAGCCACATGCAGCCGTTTGCGCTGACCAATGGGCAGGTGCTGATCGAGCAGGGCGCGCTGGACCGCACCCTTTACTTCATTGAAAGCGGCACCCTCAGCGTGCATTACGAGGACGAAAAGGCGCGCGTGCGCATGGCCATGGTTGGGGCCGGCACGGTGCTGGGAGAGGGCGCGTTTTTCTCGCACCAGCCGCGCAGCGCCACCGTGCAGGCCGCCAGTGCCTGCAAGTTGTGGTGCCTGACTCCCATGCGCTTCCTCGAACTGGCCAACCGGCACAGCCCGATCGCGCTGGAGTTGACCATGGCCATGGGTGCCGTGATGGCCAAGCGTCTGTACAACCGGCCCAAGCGCGTGGCCGTGACCTGAGGACCGGCGTTGCCCCTTTGTGTGACTTTTTCCCCAAAGATGGCGGCCGGCCATCGCCGGTGATGATTTGGGGGGCGGCGGCAGCTTGCAAAACCCGGATCGCTGGGTAAACTGCTTGAAAACCAAGCCTGCCTAGCCCGAGCGACGCGCCTTTCCCGATCAGCGAAAGAAGGGCGACCCCTAACATCCATAACGAGAGCGCCGTGTATGTCATTTTTTAATTGGTTTTCTGGCAAAACCAGAAAACCCAGCCAGGCCACCGCCAAATCATTGGGCGACAACGACAGCTCGGGCCTGACGCGCGACGACGAGCGCACCCGCCCCATCGCCGGGCGCGAGCGCACCGCAGCGGCGCGGCCCGAGCGGCCTGCCGACGATGATGCGAGCGCCAGCGAGGGGCGCAAAACCAAACGCCATGCCCGCCGCGAGCTGCTTTACGTCGCCGTGCGCGAGTCCATGACCCGTGCCGGCGTGCTGTCGGCCAGCTATAAATTCAAGGTGCTTTCGCTGGATCAGCGCGGCAACCAGTTTCTGGTCATGATGGACTTGGCCCAGGAGTTTGGCGGCCAGACCGAGCGGCTGGCCGAAATCGAGGCCATGATCGCCCAGACCGCCAAAGCACGTTTTGATATCCGCGTGACGGCGGTGTACTGGCGCATGAACGAGCTGGTGTCGGTGGGCCGGCCCATTCGGGCGAGCCAGCCGGCGGCCCTGGCACCGGCCGCGCCGGCTTTTACCGATGCCGCGCCACCGCAAGCCAGGCCCGGGGCTCCACGCTACGAACCGATCCAGGCCGACGAAGTGGCCGCGTTCAAGCAGGCGCTGGCGGCGGCATCTGCACAGGGGCTGGCCTCCTTGCCTGAGACCAGCGCCCCGCACCGCGGCCCGCGCTCGTACACCCTGCTGACCGGCTTTGAGGACACGGAAATGGCGGAGGAGGATGCCAGTACCTCCCCGGCCCTCAGTACCACGCAGTACGGCGACCTCAACTGAACCGGGAAACCGCAGTTGAACGTTTCGCAGCTGATGGCGGCCATTGAGGCCCTGGACGCACACGATGCGCTCGCGTGCAAGCTCACGCTGGACGACTGGAAAAAGGTCGGCCCCTACCTGAGCCAGCGCTTTCTCAACACCGGCGATGTGCTGATGACCGAGGGCGACCTGTCTCGCGAACTCTACATCCTGGCCGAGGGCGGGCTGGAGGTGACACTGCGCAACCACCTGATCACCACGCTGGCGCCCGGCATGGTGGTTGGCGAAGGCACTTTTTTCTCGGGGCATGAGCGCAGCGCCACCGTGGTGGCCACCGGACCGGGCGTGGCCTGGGGCTTGAGCTGGGACAAGTTTGAAGCGATGTCCCGCCAGCATCCGCGCCTGGCGCTGGACCTGTGCCGCGGCGTGGCAGCCGTGCTGGCCGTGCGCATGCGCGAGGCCGTGCTGGTGGGGCATTTCGCCTGAGTCCGGCAGTCCGGCACAGGCTTGCAGTGCTAAATTGGCCGTCAGCCCATGAAGAATAAGCGTCAGTAGCTATTAAATCAATAGCAAAACCAAGGTCAATGGCCGGCAAAGTCGACCAGCGTGAACAGCGGCAGGCCTGCCGCCCTCAACTTGTCGGAGCCGCCCAGCTCGGGCAAGTCCACGATCGCCGCGCCTTCCATCACGGTGGCGCCCAGTTTTTCGAGCAGCTTCTTGCCGGCCATCATGGTGCCGCCGGTGGCAATCAGGTCGTCAATCAGCAGTACCCGGGCGCCCGGCTTGACGGCGTCGGTGTGCAGCTCCACCGTGGCGCTGCCGTACTCCAGCTCGTAGGTTTCCTGCACCGTGGCGTAGGGCAGCTTGCCTTTTTTGCGAATCGGCACAAAACCGATATTGAGCTCGTAGGCGATCACGGCGCCCAGGATGAAGCCGCGTGCGTCAAGTCCGGCCACCACATCGGGGCGCAGGTCAGCATCCATGTAGCGGTGCACAAAGGCATCAATCAAGACGCGGAAGACCTTGGGGTCCTGCAGCAGCGGCGTGATGTCGCGAAACTGCACACCCGGCGTCGGCCAGTCGGGCACAGTGCGGATGTGGCTTTTCAGATACCGGTTGATGGTCTGGTGGCTGAGTTGATGGCGCGGGTCGGGGTTTGGCATGACACGTCCAAAAAGAATGGAGCAAGCCCCATTTTGCCCTGCGGATCAGTTTTCGAGCAGCATCTCGGTGGCCACGGCCAGCGCTTCTGGTTTGCCCGACAGCACCAGCGTGTCGCCGCCCTCGAGCAGCGTGTCTTCATCGGCCTTCAGCGTTTTGCCGTTGCTGCGCCGCAGGCTGACGACGCGCACGCCTGCCGCGTGCAGCGCCAACTCGCCCAGTGGCTTGCCCGGCGACCTCAGCCCCATGGGCAGCGTCACGGTCGAGAGGCGCTCCTGCTCCAGTTCGCCTACGGTGTCGTCGTCGGCGCCGCGAAAGTAGCCGCGCAGCAGGTTGTAGCGGGCATCGCGCTGGTCCTGCACCACGCGGATCACGCGTCGCATGGGCACGCCCACCAGCGCCAGCGCGTGGCTGGCCAGCATCAGGCTGCCTTCAATCGCTTCCGGCACGACTTCGGTGGCACCGGCGGTCTGCAGCTTTTCCAGGTCCCGGTCATCGGCCGTGCGCACGATCACCGGCACGGTGGGCGCATGGGCGCGCGTGTTGGCCAGCACCTTGACGGCGCTGGCGGTGTCCAGATAGGTCACCACCACGGCGCTGGCGCGCGCCAGACCCGCGGCGATCAGGGACTGCAGGCGGACGGCGTCGCCAAACACCACGGAATCTCCGGCGGCGGCGGCCTGCCGCACGCGGTCAGGGTCGAGGTCCAGCGCGATATAGGGGATGCCCTCGCCTTCCAGTACATGGCCCAGGTTCTGCCCGCAGCGGCCGTAGCCGCAGATGATCACGTGTTTATCCACGTTGATGGACTTGCGCGCGATCGAGGTCATTTGCAGCGATTGCTGCAGCCATTCGCTGGCCACCAGCTTCATCACGATGCGGTTGCTGTACATGATGATGAAAGGCGTGGCCAGCATCGACAGCACCATGCTGGCCAGAATCGGGTTGAGCAGCGCCGGCGGCACCAGCGCGTTTTGCTGCGCCAGCGCCAGCAGCACAAAGCCGAACTCGCCGGCCTGCGCCAGGTACAGGCCGGTGCGCAGCGACACGCCGGTGGTCGCGCCCAAGCCGCGGGCCAGCGCCGTGACCAGCACCAGCTTGAACAGCACCGGCAGCGTCATCAATACCAGCACCAGCGGCCAGCGGCCCGCCACCTCCCGCCAGTCCAGCATCATGCCGATGCTGATGAAAAACAGGCCCAGCAGCACATCGTGAAACGGCCGGATGTCGGTTTCCACCTGGTGCTTGTACTCGGTCTCCGAAATCAGCATGCCGGCAATGAAGGCGCCCAGCGCCAGGCTCAGGCCGGCCAGTTCGGTCAGCCAGGCCAGGCTCAGCGTGACCAGCAGCAGGTTGAGCACAAACAGCTCCTCGCTCTTGCGCCGGGCCACGAGGGTGAGCCACCAGCGCATCGCGCGCTGCCCGCCGACCAGCAGCACCGCGATCAGCGCCGCCGCCTTGAGGCTTGCCAGCGCCAGCGCCATGAACAGCGCCTCGGGCTCGGCGCCCAGCGCCGGAATCAGCACCAGCAGCGGCACCACGGCCAAATCCTGGAACAGCAGCACGCCCATGATGCGCTTGCCATGCTCGGACTCCATCTCCAGCCGCTCGGCCATGAGCTTGACTACGATCGCCGTGCTGCTCATCGCGAGCGCGCCCGACAGCGCCAGCGCGGTCTGCCACCCCATCTTCCAGAGCGTGGGCGCCAGGGTGGCCAGAAACAGCGAGCCGAAGGTGGCCAGCACCACCGTCAGCGCCACCTGGAACAGGCCCAGCCCGAACACATGGCGGCGCATGGAGCGCAGCTTGGGCAGGTTGAACTCCAGCCCGATCACAAACATCAGGAACACCACGCCAAACTCGCCCAGGTGGCGCACGCCCTCGGAGTTCTGTGCCAGCGCCAGTGCATTCGGGCCTATGAGCACGCCCACGGCCAGGTAACCGAGCATGGGCGGCAGCAATAGCTTGCGGCAGGCGACCACGCCAAGCACAGCGGCGAGCAGGTACAGCAGCGTCAGTTCCAGCGCGGTCATGGGGCGATGGTAGCCGATGAACATGCAGCCGCCATGCAGTTTTGGTGCCAGTGTGGGTGCCGGCGCGGGCGTCTTCCGGTAAGAACATCGCCCCCACGCTTGTCACTGCGTGTACTGCGCTGGACGAGTCGCCGCCAGAGGCGACGGCTCTTCAGCCCGTCCAAGCCCGCGCAGGCGGGCTTGGAGCCGCGGGCCTCAGCCCCGAGGGGGCTG
>NZ_JAKFDR010000053.1:0-1512 GCF_036676035.1 Polaromonas sp. | reverse complement strand
TATCGCCAGCATGGCCGGCCTGGTATCGGCGGTGGCGGTGTTCTTTTTGGCCAATCGACTGTTGCCGGTGAGTCTGGCGGGGCGGGCCGATTGGGAAGTGAATGCGTTCTTCATAGCCTGGGGCCTGAGCGTGGTGCACGCGGTGTTGCGTCCGGGGCGCAAGGCGTGGATCGAACAGCTGACGCTCGGCGCTGCGCTGTTTATCGCGGTGCCGCTGATCAATGCGCTGACCACGCCGTGGAATCTTGGTGCGACCCTGATACAGCGCGACTGGGCACTGGCCGGATTTGATCTGACGTGTCTGGCGACGGGGCTTTTTCTCGGCTGGGCTGCGCGCAAGATGCAGCGTACGGGCGAGCGCGTCAGCGTTCGCAAAGCAAGTCCTTCGCCTCGCTCGATCACAGTCGAACAGGGGGCCAACTGATGCTGCTGGCCCTGTTGCTTACTTACGCCGGCTTCACCGCGTTGTGCCTGTCGATGCCACGTCATCACGCCGAATTGCTCGGCGCCAAACCGTCGACGCGCCGCCGTCAGGGTCTGGCGCTGGCGGGATGGCTGTTGTTGGCGCTTTCGCTGTGGGCAGCGGTCGCAGCCAGTGGCTGGAGTTTCGGTCTGGTCGACTGGTTCGCGGTGCTGATGCTCAGCGCTTTGGCATTAGTGCTGTTGCTGCCGTATCGCCCGCGTCTTGCCATGGCCCTGGCCGGGTTGAGCCTGCTGGCGAGCCCGGTCGCCGCCTGGGCGCAGTGCTGAAGTGCTGATGGGTCTGCCGCCGGAATCGCGTGACGATGAAGCGCGTGGCGCGCGTGCGCATTTTCTTCAGGTGTTTCTGTCCCAGCGTGCGCAAATGGAGGCGCTGGTGAACCGGCGCGTCGGTTGTCGGGCGACCGCGGCGGATCTGGTCCAGGATCTGTTTTTGCGCTTCTGGCGGCGTCCGCTGGTCCAGGTCGAAGAGCTCAGCACCTATCTGCTGCGCTGCGCCGGCAACATCGCCATCGACCATTTGCGCAGCGAAGGCACGCGCACGCGGGTCAACGAAGGCTGGCAGCCGGACGAACCCGACAGCCATGGCAGCGAACCCCAGGCCGCCCTCGAAGCCGGCAACGATCTGCGCCATGTCGAAGCCGCGTTGCGCGCCTTGCCCGAACGCACGCGGCAGATCTTTCTGCTCAATCGCATTCACGGGCGCAAGTACGCTGAGATCGCCAAGGCCATGGGCCTGTCCCAAAGTGCCGTGGAAAAACATATGATGCGCGCCCTCGAGGCCTGCAAGGCCAGCCTGCGCGACCCCGCGCCACGCCTGCCAGGGAAAGCACCGTGAAGCCATCCGATCCGATCACACCGACACCGGCCCAGGAACAGGCCGCGCTGGCCTGGCTGAGCCTGTTGCATGACCGCCCGAGCACTGGCGATCAGCTGACCTTCAGCCAATGGCTGCGCGCCGATCCGGCCCATGCCCAAGCGTATGCGCAGGCGCAGGTGATCTGGGAACTCAGCGAAAGCCCCGCGCGCACG
>NZ_JAKFDR010000052.1:0-34779 GCF_036676035.1 Polaromonas sp. | reverse complement strand
CCGGTGCTCGATGTTGGAGCGCCGCATGTTCCCGGGCGAATTGAAGTAGCGCCGCCTGAACAGGTGCAGCTCCTTGACATAGTCGTCATAAGTTTCATGGGCCCGCTGGTTGTTGGACAGGCGCAGGATCAGCGCGTGGAATTGCAGGTTCAGGTCGTAGTAAAGATCAGCGTCTTCGGCGTCGCAGGCCGCATCCATCTGTGCGAGAAGCCGCTCAAACTGCTGCTTGTGTTCTTCGTTGACATGTTCCGTTGCGCGTTCGGCCGCAAAGCCGAAGACCAGTGCCCGGAGCTCATAGATCTCCAGCATCTCGCGCACCGAAATCTGCCGCACGAAGACGCCGCGATTGACGACGGCCTTGACGATGCCCAGGCCCGTCAGCATGCGGATGGCCTCGCGGATGGGGCCGCGACTGGTGCCCATGCGCAGCGCCAGCGCGGCCTCGTTGAGGCGCTCCCCGGGCTTGAGTGCGCCGGTGTAGATCAGGTGCTTGAGCTCTTCCGCAATGAAGAGCGGCAGTCCCTGTTCGGGCTTTTCTTGGAGTGAGGTCATGGCTGGGTGGGCCGGCCACGCGCGATCTGAATGCGTGCCACCGGTACAGGAATAGTACCTGAAAAAATATTTCCAGAAGACGAAATCCCTTGAAGTGTTATCTATAACAAAGAAAGTGTTGACACTTATTGATTAAAAGATGACACTTGCATTTTTATTTTTGCTTCCATTTCTGGATTTTCCTTATGCCTCACATGCCTGCTTCTTCCGCACTCCAGCGTTTTCGCGTGGTGGATCTCACCCAGGTGCGGGCCGGCCCGACGGCCTGCCGCCAGCTGGCCGACTGGGGCGCCGACGTGATCCAGGTGCAGATGCCGGAGCACATGCGCGGCGACGACACGCTGGGCGGGCAGGAAGGCTCGGACTATCAGTACACGCACCGCAACAAGCGCTCGATCACCCTCAACCTGAAAGAGGCCGAAGGCATCAGCGTTCTCAAGCGCCTGATTGCCGGGGCCGACGTGGTGGTGGAAAACTTCCGGCCCGACGTCAAGTTCCGGCTGGGCATCGACTACGAGACCCTGAAGCCGGACAACCCGGGCCTGGTGTATGCCAGCATCTCGGGTTTCGGCCAGTCCGGCCCGCTGGCTGCGCGCCCCGGCTTTGACCAGATTGCCCAGGGCATGGGCGGGCTGATGTCCGTGACCGGGATGGCCGAGCAGGGCCCCATGCGTGTGGGCATTCCGATCGCCGACTTGTGCGCCGGTATTTTCGCGGCCCAAGGCATCCTGGTGGCCCTGCTGGAGCGCGAAAGCTCCGGCAAGGGGCAGTGGTTGCACACCTCGCTGCTCGAGTCCATGGTCTACATGATGGATTTTCAGACCTCGCGCTGGCTGATCGACGGTGAAGTAGCCAGCCAGGCCGGCAACTTCCATCCCACCAGCATCCCGACCGGGGTGTACAAGGCGCGCGATGGCTACATGAACATCGCCGTGTTTGGCTCCAAGATCTGGGAGCGCTTTTGCGACATTCTGGGCGCGCCGGAGTGGGTCAGCGATGAACGCTACAAGGACAAGCAGGGACGATCGGTCAACCGCGACTCGCTCAACGCCGAAATCAACCGGCTTCTGGCCGCACAGGACCGCGCTTACTGGATTGAGCGCCTGAACGCCGGTGGCGTGGCCTGCGGCCACATCAGCAATGTGAAAGAGGTGTTTGAGGAGCCGCAGATCCAGCACCTCAACATGGTCAAGGAGGTGGTGTCCAAACACCTCGGTGCGCAACGTCTCGTGGGCCAGCCCATGCAGCTTGAGCGCACGCCCAGCACCATCGCCCGTGCGGCGCCGCGCCGCGGCGAACATACCGAAGAAGTCCTCGCTGAACTGGGCTGGGGCGCCGAAGACCTGGTGCGCATGAAATCAACTGGAGTGTATTGATGTCATCTATAAGTTATGAATCCCCTACCGAACGTGTGCAGACCTGGCTCGATGCCTCCACGCTGCACATCCGCTTCAATAACCCGGCACGCCACAATGCCCTGTCGGTCGACATGTGGGAAGCCGTTCCGGCGCTTTTGAGCCTGGCAGAAACCGACGACCGGGTGCGGCTCGTGGTGTTCTCGGGTGCAGGCGAGAAATCCTTTGTGTCCGGCGCCGATATTTCGCAGTTTGAAGACATGCGCGCCGCGCGTGAAGCCGTGACACGTTACGAACACATGGCAGAAAACGCGCTGATGAGCATCCACAACTTCAACAAACCCACGCTGTCGTGCATTCGCGGTTATTGCATCGGTGGTGGCGTGAATGTGGCAATCAGCTGCGACATCCGCATTGCCTCCACCGACTCGGTGTTTTCGATTCCCGCAGCCCGCCTGGGCCTGGGCTACCGTTACTCGGCCATGAAAAACCTGGTGGACCTGATTGGCCCCGGCGCCGCCAAGGACCTGTTTTTCACGGCCCGCAAGATCGGCGCCCGGGAGGCCCAGTCGCTGGGCCTGATTTCGCGTGTGTGCGAGCCTGAACAACTGTCGGCCCTGCTGGCGGAGTACACCTCGGCCATGGCGGCCAATGCGCCGCTGACCATACGCGCGGCCAAGGCCATCACGGCTGAAATCCTCAAGCCTTCGCCCGAACTCGACATGGCGCTGTGCCAGCAACTGATCCGCGTCTGTTTTGACAGCGCGGACTATGCCGAAGGCCGCCAGGCTTTCATGGAAAAACGCAAACCCGTCTTCAACGGCAAATAAGTGGCAGTCAAGCGTGCCCCGAGCCGGCAGATATAGAAAGAAAACACCCATGCAGTCTTATTGGATGCAAATGACCGACGACCACGCCACGTTGGAGTTGCGCGACGTGCCGCAGCCCGAACCAGGCCCGCAGCAGGTGCTGGTGCGCCTGCACGCAGCCAGCTTGAACCGCGGCGAGTTCATTGCCGGCCATGGGCTGCATGGAAAATCAGGCAGCGCCAAGGCCGTGGGCATGGAAGGCGCGGGCGAAGTGGTGAAGCTAGGCCCGGGTGTGAGCAGCTTCAAACCGGGCGACCGCGTCATGGGGCGCTGTCCCGGGGCTTTCTCCGAATATGCCTTGATGGACTTGCGCGAAACCATGGCCATGCCCGCGAACCTTTCGTGGGAAGAGGCGGCCAGTGTTCCGCTGACCTTTCTGGTGGTCTACGACATGCTGGTGTTGCAGGGTCGCTTGGCGGCCGATGAATGGCTGCTGATCAACGGCGTCTCGTCGGGCGTGGGCGTGGCTGCGTTGCAGGCCGCTAAGGCCCTGGGGGCGAAAGTGATTGGCACCTCCGGCTCGGCCGACAAGCTTGCCCGCCTCAAGCCGCTGGGCCTCGACGTCGGCCTGTGCACGCGCTCCGCTGATTTTTACGATGCCGTGATGCAGGCCACCGGCGACAAGGGCGTGAACCTGGTGGTCAACACGGTGGGCGGTTCGGTGTTTGCCGAGGGTGTCCGCTGCATGGCCTTCCAGGGACGACATGCAACGATCGGCTATGTCGACGGCGTGCTCAAGGCCGAGATCGACCTTGAGGCGCTGCATGCCAAACGCCTCACGCTGTTCGGTGTATCCAACAAGCAGCGCACGCCCGAGCAACGTGCCCAGGCGGTGCCGGGCTTTGTGGCCGACATGGTGCCCGCCCTTGCGGCGGGCACCATCAGGCCGCTGGTGGACAGGGTGTTTTCGTTCGATCAGCTCGCCGCCGCCAAGGCGCACATGGAAGCCAACCAGCATCTCGGCAAGATCGTGCTGGCCATCTCGGGCGAACGCCAAGCCGCATTTTGACCATTCAACCAAGGAGACATTCACCATGAAAAAACTAGGCATTCTGTCGGCGCTGGTTCTCGGCAGCCTGAGCTTCGGCGCCGTGGCCCAGGCCCCAGCGTATCCTTCCAGGCCGATCCGGCTGCTGGTCGGTTTTGCGCCTGGCGGCGCGGCCGATTATGTGGCGCGTGCGATGAGCGATGCATTGGGCAAGGCCATGGGCCAGCCCATCGTGATCGAAAACCGTGCAGGCGCCGGTTCCAGCATCGCCGCCGAGGTAGCGGCCAAGTCCGTGCCGGACGGCTACACCGTGCTGATTGCCAGCCCGAGCAGCATCTCCGTGAATCCGGCACTCAATACCAAGCTGCACTACACCGCGCGCGACCTGATGCCGATTACCAAGCTGACCAGCTCCCCGCTGGTGATCGCGGCCAACCCGGCCACGGGCATCAACTCGATACAGGATCTGATCGTACGGGCCAAAAAAGCACCCGGTGCGCTCAACTACGCGACATCGGGCAACGGCTCGGCGCCGCACCTGGGGGCCGCGCTGTTCATCCAGCTCACCGGCGTGCAGATGACACACATTCCGTTTCGCGGTGGCAGCCTGGCCATTCAATCAGTGATCGCGGGCGATACACAGCTGACCTTCGGTACGCCGCCGTCGGTCTTGCCCATGATGCAGGCCGGCCGTCTGCGCGGACTGGCGGTGAGCACCCGCGAGCGCACGGCGCTGGTGCCCGGCGTGCCGGGCATGGCCGAGGCGGGGCTGCCTGAATATGGCATTGAATTCTGGTATGGCCTTTTTGTGCCGGCGGGTACGCCCCCGGCCATCATCAAAAAGATATTTGAAGCCACCGCCACCGCGATGCAGCAGCCTTCGGTCAAGGCCGCGCTTGCCCGCGAGGGCACGGAGGTGGCGTTGTCGCCATCGCCCGAGCAGTTTGCCGCGTTTTTGAACGAAGACGCCAAATTCTGGGTCAAGCTGGTCAAGAACGCGGGCGTCAAGCTCGAGTGACCGTTGTGTGGGGCCGGGGGCGTGGCTAGCAGCCGCTGACCGAGGCCGGCCACCAGTCCAAAGACGGATCAAGCCCGGCGCAAGCCGGCCTCTATGACTTTACAGCCGCAATTCCCAGGTTTCACCCACCAGCTCTTTGCCATAGCCGCTGAAAGACTTGCTGTGCATCAACTTGAAGCCACGTTTGGCATAAATGCCGCGAGCCGCGTCGAGATGGCTGTTGGTCCAGAGCACCATTTTTTTGTAGCCCTTGCGGCGCGCGAACTGAATGCATTCATCGGTGAGCCGTGCGCCCAGGCCCAGGCCGCGGGCTTGGGGGCTGAGAATCAGCAGGCGCAGCTGCGCCACGGTTTTGCTCTTGCGCACCACAAAGACCGAGCCCACGCGTTCGCCGTCGAGTTCCGCGATCCAGCCCTTTTCCCATTCGGGCTGGAAGTTGCGGATGTAGCGCGCTGCGATCTCGGCCACCAGGGCTTCAAATTCGCTGTTCCAGCCGTATTCGCGAGCGTAAATTTCGCCGTGCTGCTGCACCACCCAGCCCATGTCACCGGGTTGGGGGTTGCGCAGGACAATGGTTCGGGTTGGCGCGGGTTCAGTGGCTGGAGCCAGCAGGCGCTGCACGGTACTCATGGCGCTCACCAGCTTTTGCTGTTCACCGGGGGCAAGCGCCATCAGCAGCGCCGCTGCTTCATCGCTGGATTGTTGCTGCAAGGGCGCAAACACCTGGTGCCCGGCCTCGGTCAGCGCCAGCAGGCTTTGCCGGGCGTCGGCCACAGACGGCACGCGCGCCAGCCAGCCCTGGTTTTCAAAGCGGCGCAGGATGCGGCTCAGGTAACCGGCGTCGAGCGCCAGGTCGCGCCCCAGTTCGGAGGCCGTGGGCTGGTCGCGGTGGGCCAGCTCGTACAGCACCCGTACCTCGGTGAGCGACAGGTCGCTGCCCAGATAAGGGTTGAGCACGCCAATGCGCTGGGTGTAAAAACGGTTAAAGCCGCGAACAGCCTGGATGTGGGCCGTAGCTGACGGCGATGGAGCAGGGGAAAGTGACGATGCCATACTGACCATCGTCAAATAATTGATTGACTATGTCAAGTAATTCAAATCACGCGGCGCGGAGCTGCAGTGGCGGTGTCGCCGCTGTTCGGCGTGCCGGTCGGCTCGATCAGCAGCAGGTGAGCCTCTTCCCGTGCGTGCGGGCGGTGCTCCACGCCGCGCGGTACGACGAACATCTGGCCGGCGGTGAGTTGCACCGTCCGGTCGCCGGGCAGGTCGATGTTGAGCGTGCCCTTGAGCACCAGGAAGAAATCGTCCGTGTCCGGGTGCGAATGCCACTTGTATTCGCCCTGGACCTTGACGACCATGACGTCGTGGCCGTTGAACTCGCAGACCGTACGCGGCTGCCAGTGGCCCTCAAAGGTGGACAGCTTGGCGTGCAGGTCGATGGCTTCTTTCATGGGATTTTTCTCGCTGGGTGTCAATGGAGATGCAAGTTTCCTTGTTTGCGATGGCTGCGTCTTGTACGATTGTTTCATGCAGAACTGCGACATTGCGCCAAAAGACTGGGCTCATTTCCAGCCTGGCGCGCTGGCCGGCGTCACGCTGATGAAGGCGCATTTCACCGAGCATGCGTTCGAGCGCCACAGCCACGAGACGTATTCCATCGGCGTCACCGCCTCGGGTGTGCAAACCTTTCGCTGCGGCGGCTCGCTGCACGCCAGCTTGCGCGGCGACGTGATCCTGTTCAATCCCGACGAGGCGCATGACGGGCAGCGCGGCACGCAGGAGGGCTTTGGCTACGCCATGCTCTACGTTTCCCGGCAGGTCATGGCTGAATGCCAGGACAAGGAGGCCGGCATCGACATGGCGGCCTACTTCGCCCAGCCGGTCGTGCGTGACCCGGTCATGGGCCAGGCCTTGTCACGTGCCATCAGTGCCGTGGGGCAAGCCCAGGAGTCGCTGCGCGCAGAAGAGCTCACCCGCGATACCTTGACTCGGCTGTTGCAGCGCCATGGCGAGCGGCGTGCGGCAGATACGGCCAGGCCGGCTGGCGCGACGCGCATGGCGCGCATCCGCGACTACCTCAGCGCGCATTTTGAGCAGGACATCACTGTGGACACCCTGGCGCGCGAGGTCGGGCTTTCGCGTGCTCACCTCACGCGGGCTTTTGCACAGCAATTTGGCGTGCCGCCGCACCTCTACCTGAACGCGGTGCGAATTCAGCGTGCCCAGGCGGCCATGATGGCCGGCCAGCCGCTGGCCGAGGTGGCCGCAGCCTGTGGCTTCGCCGACCAGAGCCATTTCAGCCGCCGCTTCAAGGGCAGCATGGGCCTGTCACCCGGGGCCTGGCTGCGTCAGATGAGGGCTTAAACGCAATACAGTTCAGGTATGTCCCATACCCCGCTCGGGCTGAGTGAGGTAACCAAGCTTCAAGAGCCCTTCGATACCTCTCAAGAACGGAGGACAGATTAATCGGCCATGACTTATGTAAGTTTCAATAAGTCGGCTGGTGTTGACGGATGGCGTCCTTCACGGCGCTGGTCAGTACAAAGCCGGGGCCAAATTGGGCGGCCAGTTCATCAGAGCGGTTGATGAAGCTGTCTATGCCCATGCCGTAAATGAACTGCATGGCTCCTCCGGTCCAGGCCGGAAAACCAATGCCGAAGATGGAGCCGATATTGGCGTCGTGCACGGTGGTCAGCACGCCTTCGCTCAGGCAGCGTGCGGTTTCCACCGCCTGGCGGTAGAGCAGGCGGTCTTTCAGCGCGTTGATGTCCCAGGCGACGTCGGCCTTTTCAAACAGGGTTTTGAGTTCGGGCCACAGGCTTTTCCTGGCGCTCTTGTCGGCCTTGTCGGCGGGGTAGTCGTAAAACCCGCCGCCGGCCGCGCGTCCGGGCCGCTTGAACTCCTTGACCATGCGCTCGACCAGCAATTCACCCGGCGTGGCCATGTAGGTCTTGCCCTCGGCGCTGAAATCGGTCCGGGTCTGGTCCAGCACATGCACGCTCAAACTCAGTGCGGTTTCATCCAGCACGGCCAGCGGGCCCACCGGCATGCCGGCCTGGATGCCGGCGTTTTCAATGGCTGCCGCGGGAATGCCTTCGCCCAGCATGGCCGCGCCCTCCATCACAAAGGTGCCAAACACGCGGCTGGTGAAAAAGCCGCGCGAATCGTTCACCACAATCGGAATCTTGCCGATGGCCTGCACATAGTCAAACGCGCGCGCCACGGTTTCATCGTCCGTCGCCTTGCCGCAGATGATCTCGACCAGCTTCATCTTGTCGACCGGGCTGAAAAAATGGATGCCGATGAATTTTTCAGGCCGGGTGCTGGCCGTGGCCAGCCCGCTGATGGGCAGCGTCGAGGTGTTCGAGGCAAAAAAACCACCAGGCGCCAGCAGCGGTTCGGCTTCCTGCGTCACTTTGGCTTTCAGGTCACGCCGTTCAAACACCGCTTCAATGATCAGCTCGCAGCCCGCCAGATCGGCCACCTGCTCGGTGGCGGTGATGCGTGACAGCAGGGCGGCTTGGTCCTGAAGGCTCATGCGCCCCTTGTCCACGCGCGGCTGCGTGATTTTGGCGCTGTAGGCCTTGCCGGCATCGGCCTTGTCCTGGCTCACGTCCCTGAGCACCGTGGCAATGCCTTTGCTGGCCTGCGCGTAGGCAATGCCCGCGCCCATCATGCCCGCACCCAGCAGGCCGACCTTGGCAGGCTTGTAGCG
Organism: Polaromonas sp.; assembly: GCF_036676035.1. Lineage (GTDB taxonomy): Bacteria > Pseudomonadota > Gammaproteobacteria > Burkholderiales > Burkholderiaceae_C > Polaromonas. Next base: position 26,282 of record NZ_JAKFDR010000052.1, on the reverse strand, counting down.
CCCTATGCCCTTGGGACGCGACTGCCCGCTTTTGATCGCGTTCATGTTGAAAAAGAAGGTGTTGATCATGGCCTTGGCATTGACGCCGGTCATGAGTTTGGCCAGGTAGCGGCTTTCAATGCGAAAGGCGGTTTCCAGATCCACCAGCGTGCCTTCGACCATGCAGGCCAGAATGGCCTCGGGGGCCGGGTAGAGGCCGCGCGTCTGTTTTTTGAGCATGGCCGGCGCCACGCTCAGGGCCGCGGCGATCTTGGGGCTGGCCGCCGTGCCGCCGGGGATTTTGTAGTCTTTGGCGTCCCACGGGTGTTGCACGCTCGGGTGGGCGGCTATCCAGGCCAGCGCCTTGCCGCGCAGTTCAGAGGCCTCGCTTACCAGCTCATGCACCAGGCCCAGTTCCAGCGCTTCGCGCGGGCCAAAGGTTTTGCCCTCAACCAGATAGGGTTGCGCGCCCATCAGGCCCAGGTGGCGCGTCATCTTGGTCACGCCGCTGGCGCCGGGCAGCAGGCCCAGCGTGACTTCGGGCAGGCCAAACTGCGTCTTGTTGTCATCGACTGCCACTCGGTGGTGGCCCACCAGCGCCACCTCCCAGCCACCGCCCAGCGCCGTGCCGTTGAGGCAGCTCACCACGGGCACGCCCAGTGTTTCGAGCGTGCGGAAGTTTTTCTTCACGCGCTCCACCTCGGCGTAGGCCCTGGGCGCGTCGGCGGGCGTGAGCCGCATCACGGCCTTGAGGTCTGCGCCCGCAAAAAACGTGCTTTTGGCCGAGGCCAGGATGACGCCTTTGATGTGCTCCTTGTCCCTGAGCACCTGTGCCGCGGCTTCACTCAGGTCGTCCTGCCATTGCAGGCACATGGTGTTGACGGGGGAGTCGGGCTCGTCAAAGGTGAGGATGGCCACCTTGCCGAAATATTCGTCAGCCAGTTCGTACTTGATGGTTTTCATCAGATTCTTTCCACAATCGTCGCAATGCCCATGCCGCCGCCCACACACAGCGTGGCCAGGCCGTAGCGCAGCTGGCGCCGGTGCAATTCATCAATCAGCGTGCCCAGAATCATGGCGCCCGTGGCACCCAGCGGGTGGCCCATGGCAATGGCGCCGCCGTTCACGTTCACCTTGCCCGGCGGCACTTTCATCTCTTTCATGAAGCGCATCACCACGGCGGCAAAGGCTTCGTTGACTTCAAACAGGTCGATCTGGTCCACCGTCATGCCCGCCTTGGCCAGCGCCTTGCGCGCAGCGGGCATGGGCCCGGTCAGCATGATGGTGGGGTCGGCCCCGCTCAGCGCCGCCGCCACGATGCGGGCGCGCGGCTTGAGTTTATGAATCTTGCCGGCCGCCTCGGAGCCAATCAGCACCGCCGCCGCGCCATCCACGATGCCCGATGAGTTGCCGGCATGGTGCACGTGATGGATGCGCTCAAGCTGCGGGTAGCGCTGCAAGGCCACCGCGTCAAAGCCCATCGCGCCCAGTTGCTCAAATGCCGGCAAGAGCCGCGCCAGGCCTTCCAGCGTGGTGTGGGGTTTGATGAATTCGTCCTGCTCCAGGATGGTCTGGTCCAGAAAGTCTTTCACGGGTACCACCGAGCTGGCGAAGTAGCCGGCCTCACGCGCCTGGGCGGCGCGTTGCTGGCTTTGCAGCGCATAGGCGTCCACGTCGTCGCGGGTAAAGCCTTCCATCGTGGCGATCAGGTCGGCGCCAATGCCTTGCGGCACAAACAGTGTGGCGCTGTTGGTTTCCGGGTCTTGCGCCCAGGCGCCGCCATCGGAGCCGATCGGCACGCGGCTCATGCTTTCCACGCCGCCGGCCACCACCAGGTCCTCCCAGCCCGAGCGCACTTTCTGCGCGGCCAGGTTCACGGCTTCCAGGCCCGAGGCGCAAAAGCGGTTGATCTGCACGCCCGAGGCCCTGAAATCCCAGCCCGCCTTGAGCGCGGCCACCTTGGCTATCACCGCACCTTGCTCGCCAATCGGCGACACCACGCCCATCACCACGTCGTCTACCTGCGCGGTGTCAAAGCCGTTGCGCCGCTGCAGCTCGGTCAGCACGCCGGCCAGCAGGTTCACGGGCTTGACCTCGTGCAGGCTGCCGTCTTTTTTCCCCTTGCCGCGCGGGGTGCGGATGGCGTCGTAAACGAATGCTTCGGTCATGCTGTGTCTCCTCGAACGGGTCAATTTGCAGTATATTATTTTTTACCAAGCAAGTGCTTTGTATAAATATCCACCATGCGCCTCGCCGTCATTTCCGACATCCATGGCAACCTGCCGGCCCTCGAGGCGGTGCTGGCCGACATCGCGCGGCGCGGCGCAGACCTCACCGTGAACTGCGGCGACATTCTTTCGGGCCCGCTGTGGCCTGCTGAAACCGCTGACCGCCTGATGGCGTTGCAGTTGCCCACCATTGCAGGCAACCATGAAAGGCAGTTGCTGCACTGCGCCGGCCAGCCCGGTGGAGCGTCAGACCAGTATGCGTTTGAGCACACCACGCTGGCGCACCAGCAGTGGCTGGCCTCGCTGCCTGCCACACTGCAGCTGGCGCCAGACGTCTACGTCTGCCACGGCCAGCCGGCCACCGACCTGGAGTACCTGTTGGAAACACTGGAGCCCGCAGGCTCGCGCATGGCGCGGCCGGCGGAAGTGGCTGCGCGGCTGGCGGGCACGGCTGGGGCACAGGCCAGCCTGGTGTTGTGCGGCCACAGCCATCTGCCGCGGACCATGGCCGTGAGCATCGACAAAGGCCTCGCGGGCGGCACGCTGTGCGTCAACCCCGGCAGCGTGGGCCTGCCTGCGTTTGACGACGACCATGGGGCCTATCACATGCACGAAACCGGCTCGCCCCACGCGCACTACGCGCTGTGCAGCCGCACACCCGCCGGCTGGGCTGTGGCCCAGGTGGCTGTGCCTTACGACTGGGGCGCCGCCAGTGCCAAGGCCACACGCGAGGGCTCAGCCGACTGGGCACGCTGGCTGGCCACAGGCTACGCATGAGTTTTAATTGGATGACACGATGATCGAACGCACCCTTTTCAGCAGCGACCACGAGGCCTTTCGCGACAGCTTCCGCCGCTTTTGCGACAAGGAGATCGCGCCGCACCATGAGGCTTGGGAAGAGCAGGGCTATGTGGCGCGCGAGGTCTGGAACAAGGCCGGCGAGAACGGTTTTCTCTGCATGACCATGCCCGAGGAGTACGGTGGCTCGGGTGCAGATAAGCTCTATTCAGTGGTGCAGTTCGAGGAGCTCAACGCGCGCGGTTTCACCGGTATCGGTTACAGCCTGCACAGCGAAATCGTCGCGCCCTACATCCTGCACTACGGAACGGAAGCGCAGAAGCGCAAGTACCTGCCTTTGCTTGCCAGTGGCGAAATGGTGGGCGCCATCGCCATGAGCGAACCCGCTGCCGGCAGCGACCTGCAAGGCATCAAGAGCACCGCCATCAAGCAAACCGACGGCAGCTACCTGCTCAACGGCAGCAAGACCTTCATCACCAACGGCTGGCACGCGGACTTGGTTGTCGTGGTGGCCAAGACCAACCCGGCCGAGGGCGCCAAGGGCACCAGCCTGCTGATCGTGGAGCGCGGCATGAAGGGCTTTGAGACAGGCAAGCGCCTCAAAAAGCTGGGCCTGAAGGCGCAAGACACGAGCGAACTGTTCTTCGACAACGTGCGCGTGCCCGCCGACAACCTGCTGGGCGGCGAGGCGTATGAAGGCAAAGGCTTCATCTGCCTGATGGAGCAGCTGCCCTGGGAACGCATGCAAATCGCCATCGGCGCCGTGGCCGCCGCCCAGGCTGCGATTGACGGCACCGTGGCCTATGTGAAAGAGCGCAAGGTCTTCGGCCAGCCCGTGGCCGCCTTTCAGAACACCCGTTACACCCTGGCCGAGCTCCAAACCGAGGTGCAGATCGCGCAGGTGTTCGTGGATAAATGCACCGAGCTGGTCTGCCAGGACAAGCTCGACACCGCCACCGCCAGCATGGCCAAGTACTGGTGCTCAGACCTGCAGTGCAAGGTGATGGACGAATGCGTGCAGCTCTTCGGTGGCTATGGCTATATGTGGGAATACCCGATCACCCGGGCTTACGCCGATGCGCGGGTGCAGCGCATCTATGGCGGAACGAACGAGATCATGAAAGAGGTGATTTCGCGGGCGATGGGGTTGGGTGGAAAGTAGGGGTTTTATTGACAGTCTGAAAGAACGAAATGGGCCGAATGTTTAAAAAATAAGCCTGCAGCCCAAGAGATACGGGCGCTGGGAGCTATTATTTTGATAGCATTTTGCACTGGCACCCTGGCCCAGACGCGGCCGCCGTGATGCTATGTGCGTATCAGTTCTTTCGCCATGATTTCACTGTCCGGTACGCGGCACTACTATTCATGACTTTGAGGAGAAATGTTGTACCACCTCCACTACTGGCCCACCATCCAGGGCCGCGGCGAATTCATCCGCCTCGCGCTCGAAGCCGCCGGCGCGCCCTACGTCGACGTCGCGCGCGGCGACGAGCCGGCGGGGCAGGGCATGACGGCGATGTCGCACTACCTGGAAGACGACTCAGTCTCTCGCCCGCCGTTCGCCTGTCCCTTTCTCGTCGATGGCAAGCTGGTCATCAGTCAGACGGCGGCGATCCTGCTGTACCTGGGGCCTAAGCTCGCTCTGGTGGGCAAGAGCGAGGCGGATCGGCTCTGGACGCACCAGATCCAGCTGACCATTGCCGACATCGTGCAGGAGGTGCACGACACGCACCACCCGGTTGCCAGCGGCCTGTACTACGAAGACCAGCAGCCCGAGGCGCAGCGCGCGGGCCGGCATTTTCGCACCGAGCGCATTCCCAAGTACCTGGCCTGGTTCGAGGCGGTGCTCTCGCGCAACCCGAGCAACGCGGGGCGCCTGGCTCAGGGCAGGGGGCCGCACCTGGTGGGCGGGCGGCTCAGCTACGCCGACCTGTCGCTGTTCCAGCTGGTCGAGGGGCTGCTTTATGCCTTTCCAAAGGCGACGAAGCGCCAGCTGAAGAAGTCGCCGCACGTGCTTGCACTGCACGCGGGTGTGGCGCAGCACAAGCGGGTGGCGGCCTACCTCGCCAGCGAGCGGCGTCTGCCGTTCAGCGAGGAAGGCATCTTCCGGCGCTACCCGGAGCTCGATGGCTGAGTGGCCGATCCGCTGCCGATGGACAACGTGGGCCTCAGTCCGGCGGTAGAAAGTCGGTGTTGTAGACCACCTCCCACAAGTGGCCGTCCAGGTCCTGGAAGTAGCCGGCGTAACCACCCCAGAAAGTTTTTTGCGCCGGCTTCACGATCCTGGCGCCGGCCTTTTCCGCCTGGGCCATCACTTCATTGACCTCCTGCTCGCTGCGAACGTTGTGGCCGATCGTGAAGTCCGGGGATGATCGGCCCTGATTCGCAATGCCAGTATCGTGCGCCAGGCTGTCTCGCGGCCAGATCGCCAGTTTCAGGCCTGGCTGCAGATCGAAGAACGCGACCGCGCCGTGCTCAAACTGCTGGCCAATAATGCCTGGCGTGGGCAAGCCGAGGCCGTCGCGGTAGAAACTGAGGGACTTCTCCAGGTCGTCTACACAGACTGTGAGAACGGAAATTCTGGGCTTCATGGTGATAGGCTCCTGTGATGAGTTGATCCGCCGATCTTCCTCTGAATGATGAACGCCTGCTTGAACAAAACGGCCAAAGCCGTGGACGCAGACCTTGCCCAGACTATCGGCAGCTATACGCAAACGCAAGTGCTGCAACAACTTGCACACGCGTTTGCGCAGGTGTATAAGTCAATCGTGCTTGTTCTATGTCCTAGGGTCACATGGTGTGATGAGAGGGGGTCTTATGAGCAGACGCATTTACTGGCTGATGCCGGATGCGGCGAGTGCCAGGCAGGCGGTGGATGACTTGCTGCTGGCGCGCGTGCCGGTGCAGCATATTCACTGCGTCGGACGTGAGGGCATGAACCTGTCCGGGCTTCATCCTGCCAATGTCTTGCAGACGACCGACGTGATTTACGCAGCCGAAACGGGACTTCTGATCGGTGGCACGATTGGCGTCGTGGCGGGCTTGCTGGTGGCCATGTACTACCCCCTCGGGATCGATTCATTGCAGTGGGGTGTCGTGGGTGTGCTGGGTGTGCTGGGCGCCTTGTTTGGCGCCTGGGCGTCAAGCATGATTGGCATTTCCGTGCCGAGCCACCGGCTCAAGCGCTTCGAGGCCGCCATCGAGGAAGGACAAATTCTGCTGATGGTGGATGTGCTCAGCTTGCAGGTCAAGGACATCGAGAATCTGTTGCAAGCATCTCGTCCGGAAGCCCGTTTTGCGGGCGAGGATGCGGACACCCCGGTGTTCCCCTGAAGCACCAGGACGCGCACCGAACCATCGGAGCGGGAGTATTTCCAAATTGGATGGGAGGTGGTCATGGATATTCGCATGCATTCGCACCGCTGGCAGCGCCTGCTGGACTGGCCTGCTGCCGCAGTAGCCGGGCTCGCCGCAGGCGCCATCCTGATGGTGCTGGAATTGTTCTGGTCCGCTTTGGTCAGCGGCGGCAGTCCATGGGCGGCCTCACACATGATCGCCGCCATCGTGATGGGGCCGGGCACGCTGCAATCGTCGGACTTCAGCCTCCATGTCGTGGCCGTGGCGCTGGCCGCCCACTACCTGCTCGGCATCGTATTTGGCCTGGTGCTCGCGGCCATCATCGCGCCGTTTCACAGGGAGTCGAGTGTGAGCGTGGTGTCGTTGGCCGGGGCGGTGTTCGGTACGGTCTTGTACCTGCTGAACTTTCACGGCATGGTTCATTTTTTCCCGTGGTTCGTCGAATGGCGTGGCGGGGCAACGCTGGTGACCCATCTGATCTTCGGGATGACGGTTGCACTTCTGTACAGGAAGCTGGATCGATATGAGGCGAACCATCAACGCTGATTGGCGCTGCTTTCACCCCGTTCGCATTTGTAAAAATAGCGTTAACAGGCCCTAGACTGTTTGTCGATGCGAAATACGTCAATCTGCCGCGCGAGGCGGATCGTCTCTGGACGCACTAGTGTGGTGTTGCATGCTTGACGGCACAAATAAAACCGATGGATTTTTGTTCAGGGCAAGGCGCAAACCACAGCCATAGTTCCACTATGGCGCGGATTTGCAACGCCGCCATGGACGAAAAGACGCGGTTTTATGTGCCGGATAGCGTGCAACACCACACTAGCTGCAGCTGACGATTGCCGACATGGTGGCCGATGTGGTGGCCGATGTGTACGGCACGCACCAGCCCATTGCCAGCGGGCTCTACTACGAAGAGCAGAAGAAGGAGGCGAAGCGCCGTGCCGAGGATTTTCGCAAGGCCCGGTTGCCCGAATTCCTGGCCTGGTTCGAGGCAGTGCTGGCGCTGGATAAGGCATCGGCATCGGCTTCGGCTTGCGCCGCGCGCCTTACGGAGGTATAAGTTAAGCGTGGTTGTCCCGGTGCTGTGCCGTAAGATCTCCGCGATGTCAAAAAAGAGGGTGCCATGAAAAGACGCATCTACTGGCTGATACCCGATCTGATCAATGCCAGACGGGCGATGAATGATTTGTTATCGACCCACATCGAAGCGAAACACATTCACTTTGCGGGGCGCGATGGCATGGACATGACCGGGCTTCATGCGGCCAATGTCTTGCAGACCTCGGACGTGGTTCACGCGGCGCAGACAGGACTGGTGATCGGAGGAGCCGCCGGCGTTTTCGTTGGTCTGGTGGCGGCGATGTTTTACCCCATCGTGGGTGATTCACCGCAATGGGAAGTGGTCGCTGTGCTTCCCGTCCTCTGGGGAGTGATCGGCGCCTGGTCGTCCAGCATGATCGGCATTTCCATCCCAAGCCCCCGGCTGCAGCGTTTCGAGGGGGCCATCGAGCAAGGGTGGATCTTGCTGATGGTGGATGTGCTCCCTTCGCGCGTGGAAGAAATCGAATCACTGCTGCAGGCTTCGCACCCTGAAGCTCATTTCGAAGGCGTGGATAGGCACGGCTTCGCGTTCCCCTTGGTGGGCGTTCGCTAGCCTGATGCCGGACAGAGAAGCCGCACATGATCATGGCCCTCGCGCTGCTCGTCATCGTCCTCGGATCGGTGCTGTTCCATTTTTTCACGCCCTGGTGGACGACACCGCTGGCCTCGAACTGGCAGTCGATGGACGACATGCTGACGATCACGCTGGTGATCACAGGCATCTTCTTTGTGGTCATCAACGTTTTCCTCGCCTACACGCTGTGGCGCTATCGCCATCGCGACGGCCACAGCGCGGCCTATAAGCCCGAGAACAGGAAGCTCGAGTTCTGGCTGGTCGGCATCACCAGCGTTGGCATCATGGCGCTGCTGGCGCCCGGCCTGGTGGTTTACGCGAACTATGTCAGGCCGCCGCGCGATGCCATCGTGCTGGAAGTGCTGGGCCAGCAGTGGCAGTGGCATTACCGTTTTGCGGGTGCCGGCGGCAAGCTGGGTGCCAGTGACGCCCGTTTTGTGAAGGCCGCCAATCCGTTCGGCCTTGATCCCGGCGACCCGGCCGGACAAGACAACATCCTGGTCGCCGGCAACGAGGTGCATTTGCCGCTGGACAAGCCGGTGAAGGTGCTGCTGCGTTCGAACGATGTGCTGCATGACTTTTACGTCCCGCCGTTTCGTGCCCGCATGAACATCGTGCCGGGCCAGGTGAGCACCTTCTGGTTTACGCCGACCAAAACCGGCCGCTACGAAGCGCTGTGCGCCCAGTTGTGCGGCATCGGTCATCCCAATATGCGCGGCTTCGTGGTGGTGGAAGACGAGGCTGCCTTCCAGGCGTGGCTGAAGACGCAGCCGACTTTTGCCATGACGATGGCCAGCCCGGCGCGTGGCGCCCCTGCCGGAGCGCCTGCCGCTGGCGCCGATGCGCGGGTCGCGCAGGGCGAGGCCTTGGCCCGATCCAAGGGCTGTGTGGCTTGCCATACGGTCGATGGCAGCGCCATGGTGGGCCCGACGTGGAAGGGCCTATCCGGCAAGACGCAAACCCTGGCCGACGGCGCCACGGTGCTGGCCGATGAGGCTTACCTGAGGCGCGCCATCCGCGAACCCCAGGCACAGGTGGTGAAGGGCTTCCCCCCCATCATGCCGCCGACTGCCCTGAGCGACGAAGAGCTGGCCGCGCTGGTGGCCTATATCCAGACTCTCGGTGGGCCGGCCCCGGCCCCGGCTGCGCCCGAGCCTAAAGTTGAGCAGAAGGCGCAACGATGAACACCCTGCCTCCCGACAAGGAACGCCATGGCCTACGCTGACGACACTTCGCATCACCCGCAAAGCTTCTGGACCAAGTACGTCTGGAGCCAGGACCACAAGGTGATCGCCGTCCAGTACGCCTGCACCGCCATCGTGGTGGGGCTGGTGGGCGTGCTGCTGTCCAACCTGATGCGGCTGCAGCTGGGTTTTCCCGGCCAGTTCGAATTCATCAACGCCGAGCGTTACTACCAGTTCGTCACCATGCACGGCATGATCATGGTGATCTACCTGCTCACCGCGCTGTTTCTCGGCGGCTTCGGCAATTACATGATTCCGTTGATGGTGGGGGCGCGCGACATGGTGTTCCCCTATCTCAACATGCTGAGCTACTGGGTCTACCTGCTGTCGGTGCTGGTGTTGATCGCCAGCTTTTTCGTGCCGGGCGGGCCTACCGGCGCGGGCTGGACGCTGTATCCGCCGCAGGCCATTCTGCCCGGCACGCCGGGCAATACCTGGGGCATCATCCTGATGCTGGTGTCGCTGGTGATCTTCATCGTCGCCACCACCATGGGCGGGCTCAACTATGTGACGACGGTGCTGCAGGCGCGCACCGAGGGCATGACGCTGCTGCGCATGCCGCTGACGGTGTGGGGCATCTTTGTCGCCACCATCATGGCGCTGCTGGCTTTTCCGGCGCTGTTCGTCAGCGGCGTGATGATGCTGCTCGACAGGACGCTGGGCACCAGTTTCTTCATGCCGGCGCTGGTATCAATGGGGCAGGTGACCGGCTACAAGGGCGGCAGCCCGCTGCTGTTCCAGCACCTGTTCTGGTTCTTCGGCCATCCCGAGGTCTACATCGTGGCGCTGCCGGCCTTCGGCATCGTGTCCGACCTGATCAGCGTGCACGCGCGCAAGGCCATCTTCGGCTACCGCATGATGGTGTGGGCGATCGTCTTCATCGGAGTCTTGAGTTTCGTGGTGTGGGCGCACCACATGTTCATCAGCGGCATGAACCCGTACTTCGGCTTCTTCTTTGCCACCAGCACCCTGATCATCGCGGTGCCTACCGCCATCAAGGTCTACAACTGGCTGCTGACCCTGTGGCGCGGCGACATACACCTGTCGGTGCCCATGCTGTTTGCGCTGGCCTTCATCAGCACCTTCGTGATCGGCGGGCTGACCGGGCTGTTTTTAGGCAACGTGAGCGTGGACATTCCGCTGTCGGGCACCTACTTCGTGGTGGCGCACTTCCACATGGTGATGGGCGTGGCGCCGCTGCTGGTGGTTTTCGGCGGCATCTACCACTGGTTTCCCAAGGTCACCGGCCGCATGCTTGATGACCGGCTGGGCAAGCTGCATTTCTGGGTCACCTTCCTGGGCACCTACGCAATCTACTTCCCCATGCACTACCTCGGCGTGCTCGGCATGCCGCGGCGTTACTACAACTATGACAACTACCAGTTCATTCCGGCGTCAGCGCACGCGCTGAACACTTTCATCACGGTGGCCGCACTGATCGTCGGCGCGGCGCAGCTGCTGTTCCTCTTCAACCTGGGCTGGAGCGCCTGGCGCGGCCGGCCGGCCGGTGCCAACCCCTGGCGCGCTGCCTCGCTGGAATGGCAGACGCCGACGACGCCGCCGGGCCACGGCAACTGGGGAGCCCAGCTGCCGGTGGTCCATCGCTGGGCCTACGCCTACAGCCTGCCGGGCGCGCCGCAGGATTTCATCACGCAGAACGCGCCGCCCGAGGATGGGGGCGCAGAACCCAAACCCTATCGCGCCAAGGGAGCACCGGCATGAACAGTGTTGCCATCCTGAGCGGCAACGCTGGCGAGCGCCATGACGCCGCCGCCGTGAGTATCGGCTTGTGGGTGTTCATGGGTGTCGCGACCGCCTTGTTCTCTCTGTTCACCGCCGCCTATGTGATGCGCATGGACGCCAGCGACTGGTCTGCCATCGCCATGCCGTGGCAGCTGTGGCTCAGCACGGCCCTGCTGGTGGCCGGCAGTGTGGCCCTGCAGCAGGCCAGTGGGGCGGCCAGTACAGCGGTGAAGAGTGCGAACTGGGCCCCGGCCCGTGCCCTGCTGCTGGCGGGCGGTGCCTGTGCCCTGGCTTTCCTGGGGGTGCAGCTGTGGGCCTGGCAGGCGCTGCTGGCCATTCATGTGGTGCCGGCCGGCAACCCGGCCGCCAGCTTCTTCTACGTGCTGACGGCCCTGCACGGCCTGCATGTGGCCGGTGGCCTCGCTGCTTGGGGCCTGACGGCGCGTGACCTCTGGCGCGGTGATGCCGAGGCGGCCCGCAGTGGGTGGCGCATTGCCCTGTGCGCGCGCTACTGGCACTTTCTGCTGGCGCTGTGGTTGCTGTTGTTCGCCACGCTGGGTGGGCTGACGCCCGAGGTGGTGCGCTGGATCTGCGGTACGAACTGAGGGGCGATTCCATGAACACCACCACCGCGTCGATTCCCTTGTCGCAGGACGCTCCCATTGCTGCGGCTGCGCCGCCTGGCGGCTTGCGTGGCTTTGTTGCGGACTGGTCGTCCGACCGCCAGGCCTTCCAAGTGTCGTGGGGCAAGGCGATGATGTGGTTTTTCCTGCTTAGCGACACCTTTATCTTCGGCTCGTTCCTCACCGGCTACATGACAGTGCGAGCCTCGACCACCGTGGCCTGGCCCAATCCGAGCGAGGTGTTTTCGCTGCATGTGGGCGGCGCCAGCGTTCCCTTGCTGCTGATCGCGATCATGACTTTTGTGCTCATTAGCAGCAGCGGCACCATGGCGATGGCGGTCAATTGCGCCTACCGCCGCGACCGCGTGAATGCCGCCACGCTGATGATCGTGACCGCCACCTTCGGCGAAATCTTCGTTGCCATGCAGGCCTTTGAATGGTCCAAGCTGATCCTCGAAGGGGTTCGGCCCTGGGGCAACCCGATGGGGGCGGCCCAGTTTGGCTCGGCCTTCTTCATGATCACCGGTTTTCACGGCCTGCATGTGACCTGCGGCGTGATCTACCTGTTCGTTATCGCGTGGCGCGTGCTGCGCGGCGACTACGAAAAGAGCGGCAACTACCAGATGGTCGAGATCGCCGGCCTGTACTGGCACTTTGTCGATCTGGTCTGGGTGTTCATTTTTGCGCTGTTCTATCTTTGGTGAGGAAGACTATGGACCCCCACGCTCACATTCGTTCGCTGCCCCCCGAGGGGGCTGAGTGCCGCGGCTCCGAGCCTGCCTGCGCAGGCTTGGACGGCACGAAGAACTGCTGCGTCTCGCAGCGGTGCAGCCTGCAAGGCCATGCCCGCCTAGAGGCGGCTCGTCGGAGGACTTGATCATGACCGGCCAACAACATCCCATCAGCCTCTACCTCAAAATCTGGGCGCTGCTGTTCGTTCTCAGCACGCTGTCGTACCTGGTGGACTATTTCCACTTCCAGGGCTACCTGCGCTGGGGCCTGATCCTGACCTTCATGCTGATGAAGGCCGGGCTCATCGTCGCGGTCTTCATGCACATGGCCTGGGAGCGGCTGGCGCTGGTCTGCGCCATTTTGCTGCCACCCGGGTGCCTGCTGGTGCTGGTCGGTCTGATGGTTCTTGAGGCCGAAAATACCTTCGCGATGCGGCTGCTGTTCTTCCGCTGACCACCTGCCGGGTGGTGCAGAATAAACTGGAAAAAGACCGGTTAGAGAGCCACAGGACACAAAAACAGCCAGGCTGCGAAGCCCGGGGCTTGAATATTCGAAGCCCGCCACGCATATCAGCCCGCGCGTGAATCAAATCCAACCCTGCGCTGTCATTGAGCCTGATGGCGGCGGGCGCGAGTAATCAAGGCGACCAAGATGACCAAAAAACTCAAAATCGACTTCGTTTCCGATGTTTCCTGCCCCTGGTGCGCGATCGGGCTCAAGTCGCTGGACGAAGCGCTGGCCCGGGTGGGCGGCGAGGTGGAGGCGGAGCTGCACTTCCAGCCGTTTGAGCTCAACCCCAAGATGCCGACCGAGGGCCAGGAGATCAATGAGCACCTGTCACAGAAGTACGGCTCCACGCCCGCGCAACTGGAACAAACGCGCGAGATGATCCGCCAGCGCGGTGCGGAGGTCGGCTTTACGTTTGGCATAGGCAAGCGCAGCCGCATCTACAACACGTTTGATGCGCACCGCCTGCTGCACTGGGCTGAACTGCAAGGCCATGGCCTCCAGAAAGCGCTGAAAGAGGCGCTGTTCAAAGCCTACTTCACCGACGGCGAAAGCCCGGGCTCGCATGAGGTGCTGGCGCGCGTAGCGGGCGAGGTGGGCCTGGACGAGGCCCGTGCGCGGGAAATTCTGGCCTCGCACGCCTATGCCGACGAGGTGCGTGAGCGCGAGCAGTTCTATCTGCAAAACGGCATTCATTCGGTGCCGGCCGTCATCATCAACGAACGTCACCTGATCTCGGGCGGGCAGCCTGCCGAGGTGTTCGAGCAGGCGCTGCGCCAGATCGCGGCTGGGGGCTGATGGGCTGACTGGCGCTCGACAGAAGCTTTGGGTTCCGGCACGCTGGGCGGAAGCTTGGGGTTCTTGACCTCCGGGCAGCCGAACAGGAAAACGCTGGCAAATATCAGGGACAGCATGGCTTTCATGATGGATCTCCGGGCGCGCTCAACGCATGGAAACCATCATAGGCCGCGCCGGGCGAGCAAGCCAGTGGGGGTCGTCAAGTTGCGGAAAAATCCTACAAACGCTCCTACAAATGACCCTGCAAATGGCTCTACATGTGGGTTTGTCCTACAAACCGGTTTTTGACACCGGCAGTACCATCCAGCGGATACAGGCGTTGCCGGCCTGCTTTTGACCTACTTTGGAGACCGCCATGAACGCTTACCGCAATGCCATCGTTTTGGGCGCCGCAAGCCTGATTTTCCTGCTGGGCGGGTGCACCATGATGCGTGGCGGCCCCAACCTGGTGGCTTTTACCACCCAGCTGCGGGGTGCCAACGAGGTGCCGCCGGTGGCGACCCATGCCACGGGGCAGGTGGACGCGGTGCTGAACAAGGATACCAACCTGTTTCGCTGGAAGCTGTCGTACTCGGGCTTGAGCGGGCCGGCGACGGCGGGGCATTTTCATGGCCCGGCAGCCATTGGCCAAATTGCCGGCATCAGCCTGCCGTTCAAGGGCGTCATGAGCCCGATGGACGGCCAGGCGACGCTGACGGCGGCACAGGCCGCCGACCTGCTGGCCGGCAAGTGGTACGCCAACATTCACACCGCCGCCCACCCTGGCGGTGAAATTCGAGGGCAGATGACGCCGCGTTACTGAGAGAGGGTGTGTTTTTGCTATTGAATTGATAGCTGCTAGCGCAATATTGACAAGGGCGTATGGCTCGTTTTATGTGCAAGGCGGTCTTTGAACTGCTGGCGGCCTCTAAAAGCCCCTGAAAGCCACGCAAACCACCGATATCGGGCCTGTTTGGCCTTTTACGGGGGCCGGCTTGTCCTTTAGGGTGCGCAGACAAGGGTAAAACCTTACACTAGCGGGTTGCCCCAAAAGCCCCCATGAACGCCCCCGTCGACGTCTCCTTCTTTGCGCGCGCCGCCAAACCGCTGACCAGCTACCGAAAGTACTGGGCGGCCCGCTTTGGCACGGCCAAATTCCTGCCCACCAGCCGGGCCGAGATGGACGCACTCGGCTGGGACAGCTGCGACATCATCATCGTGACCGGCGACGCCTATGTCGACCACCCCAGCTTTGGCATGGCGGTGATAGGCCGCATGCTGGAAGCGCAGGGCTTTCGTGTCGGCATCATTGCGCAGCCCGAGTGGCAAAGCGCCGATCCGTTCAGGGTGCTGGGCAAACCCAACCTGTTCTTCGGCGTGACCGCCGGCAACATGGATTCGATGATCAACCGCTACACGGCCGATCACAAAATCCGCTCCGACGACGCCTACACCCCCGGCGACATCGGCGGCAAGCGGCCCGACCGCGCGGCGCTGGTGTATTCGCAGCGCTGCCGCGAGGCCTACAAGGACGTGCCCATCATTCTGGGTGGCATTGAAGGCTCGCTGCGCCGAATTGCGCACTACGACTACTGGTCCGACAAGGTGCGCCGCAGCATCGTTGTCGATGCCAAATGCGATCTGCTGCTCTACGGCAACGCCGAGCGTGCGATTGTTGAAATTGCCCACCGCCTGGCTGCCAGGGAGCCGGTGAGCAGCATGACCGACATCCGCGGCACGGCTTTCATCCGCCGCAGCGGCGACGACACCTCGCAGGGCTGGTTTGAAATTGACTCCACCAGCGTGGACGCGCCGGGCCGGGTGGAGGCGCATGTCAACCCCTACATGATGATTTCGGACCAGGCCAAAGCGCAGGGCGCGACCTGCGCCCGCGAAGACGAGGCCGCTGAAGTGGCGATGAAGACCGAGGCCAATGTCAAGGCCGCGGCATTACCCCCTCTCCCCCTGGGAGAGGGAACAGTAAAAGCCAATCCCGCCATCAAGCCGCTGACCTTCGTCCCCAACCCCAGCCTGCCGCACATGCAGGGCAAGATCAAGGTGCCGCCGCGCGACCGCTCGGTCATTCGCCTGCCGTCTTACGAGCAGGTCAAGAGCGACCCGGTGCTCTACGCCCACGCCAACCGCGTGCTGCACCTGGAAACCAACCCCGGCAACGCCCGCGCGCTGGTGCAGGCGCATGGCGAGGGCGCGACCGCGCGCGACGTGTGGATCACGCCGCCGCCGATTCCGCTGACCACGGCCGAGATGGACTACGTGTTTGATTTGCCGTATGCCCGCTCGCCGCATCCGCGCTATCTGGATGAAAACGGCAGCCACGACGGCGCGACCAAAATCCCGGCGTGGGAGATGATCCGCTTTTCCGTGAACATCATGCGCGGCTGCTTTGGCGGCTGCACCTTCTGCTCCATCACCGAGCATGAAGGCCGCATCATCCAGAGCCGCTCTGAAGACTCGGTCATCAAGGAGATCGAAGCGATCCGCGACACCGTCAAGGGCTTTACCGGCGCGATTTCCGACCTGGGCGGCCCGACCGCCAATATGTACCGCATCGGCTGCAAGTCGCCCGAAATCGAGTCGGCCTGCCGCAAGCCCAGCTGCGTGTACCCCGGCATTTGCCCGAATCTGAACACCAATCACAACCCCCTGATCAAGATGTACCGCCGCGCGCGGGCGCTCAAGGGCGTGAAGAAGATCCTCATCAGCTCCGGCCTGCGCTACGACCTGGCCGTGCAAAGCCCCGAGTATGTGAAAGAGCTGGTCACGCACCACGTGGGCGGCTACCTCAAGATCGCGCCCGAGCACACCGAGCAGGGCCCGCTGACCAAGATGATGAAACCGGGCATCGGCAGCTACGACAAGTTCAAGCAACTGTTCGAGAAGTACAGTGCCGAGGCAGGCAAAAAGCAGTTCCTGATTCCTTACTTCATCGCCGCCCACCCGGGCACGACCGATGAAGACATGATGAACCTGGCCATCTGGCTCAAGAAAAACGGTTTCCGTGCCGACCAGGTGCAAACTTTCTACCCCTCACCGATGGCCACGGCCACGGCGATGTACCACACCAACAAAAACCCGCTGCGCAAGATCACGCGCGACAGCGAGACCGTGGATATCGTGCGCGGCGAGCGCCGCCGCCGCCTGCACAAGGCTTTCCTGCGCTACCACGATCCCAACAACTGGCCCGTGTTGCGCGAGGCACTGAAGACCATGGGCCGCGCTGATTTGATCGGCAACGGCAAGCACCATTTGATTCCAACCTTCCAGCCGTTGACGGATGGCAGCTACCAGAGTGCGCGCCGCAAAAACTCGACCACCACTACCAAGGCGTCACCCATCGTCAAAGGCCGCTTGCTGACCCGGCACACCGGCCTGCCACCACTGGCCCAGGGGGCGGGTGGTGCTAGCAGCGCCGGCAAAACTGGTGATAAACCGGCAGGGCGCAAGGGCCGCTGAGCGGCCGGATGGCTTAAAGGCCGCGCCCTGCTTTGAAGCTCGCCGGCTTTTGGCTATCATCTCAGCCATGCATCTCCAGCTTTCTCCCCCCTCCGCAACTCTGTAATGCACCCGGCTTGACGCCGGGCTGCCCAAGCGGCTGCACCTGTTCAGCACTGAACTGCGCGCGGCCTTGAGTTGACGCGCCTGCTCCATTGATCTGGCACTAAAGCCCTGCGGGCAGGCGCACGGATGGAGAACTTTTTTCATGAAAACCCAAACATCGGCCACTCTGGCCTGGGGTGGTGTCTTGCTCGCGGGCGTTTTGTGGGGTGTGGGCGCTTTGGTGGCCCAGTCTGTGATGGCTAGCGGCATGGCGCCGTACAGCCTGTCGCTGGCGCGTTTTGCGCTGGGCCTGCCGCTGCTGTGGTGGTGGCATTGGCGGCAAACCGCCGCTACGCCGACGGTTGCGCAATGGCGGCATCTGCCTTGGCGCGAGAGGGCGCTGATTGTGGGCACCGGCCTGGCCATGGCCATGAATGTCACTTGCTGGTTTGCCGGCATCACCCACATTGGCGCGGCACTGCCGACGGTCATTTCGATTTGCTGCGCGCCGGTGATCGTGGCGCTCCTGTCGGTGCTGCGCGGTTATGAGCGCGCCAGCGGGCGACTGGTGTGGGCCCTCGTATTGGCACTGGGCGGCGTCGGGCTGATTGTCGTGCCGGCTGCGGATGCCTTGACCTTGCCACAGGGCTATGCGGCGGGCCTGGCCTGGTCGTTTGCTTCTGCGGGCCTGTATTCGCTGGTGGTGCTGGGCAACGCGCGCATGCCTGCACGCGTACCTGCGGTCACCGCCTCGGCCTGGGGCATGAGCGTGGCCGCGTTGTTGATGCTGGCATTGGCAGCAGCGCAAGGCCTGACGTGGCCGCAGGACAGCACGGCCTGGCTGCAGGTGGGCTACACCGGCGTGTTCACCACGTCGATTGCCTACCTGGCCTTTGCCTGGGGCGCGCGCCGCCTGTCACCGACCGCGACGGTGGTGGGCACACTGGTGGAGCCCCTGGTGGCTGCGCTTGCCGCGTCATGGCTGTTTGCCCAGCCGCTGACTGGGCGGCAGGGTGCAGGCGCAGTGCTGCTGGGGGCGGCCATGCTGCTGCTGGCGCGCCGGCGTCCGGCTTAGGGCAATACGGGCCTGCAATGACAAGTCAACGTTGTGCGCCCGATTTATTGAATGGAATTGGCCTCAGCCCTTGGCTATCGAGCGTGATCAGCTACTAATTTGATAGCGTATGCAGCGGAATGTCTTGGGCTATCGCCAGTTGGTCAAGCTGCTTGCGCGTTTGCGTGAGCAAAAAAGCGGCGATGGCCTGCTGCGTGGCGGGCGCAAACATCGCCTGCATGCTGGACATCTCGACACCGGCGGCGGCGCACAGGCTGGCGGCGAAATGCGGCTCCAGCGCCGCCAGCGCCACACGTCCGTCCTTGCAGGCGTAGACACGGTAGCCCGCATGCCCACCTCCAATGGCTGAGCCGGGTTTCGTCAAACCCCAGACGCGCGGCAGCGCCAGGTAGCCGGCGGCGCCTGAGAGCGCCACTTCCAGATACACCCCCTTTGCCTTGCTGCGCTGGTGCATCACGGCCTGCAGCACGGCTTCGCTGGCCATCAGCGAGCCGCCCATGTCGGCGTAGAGCGTGGGTGGCAGCTCCAGACCGGTCACCAGGTCCATTTCAGCCAGGTAGGTCAGGTCATGGCCCGGCTCTTCGGCCCGCGCACCCAGGCTGCCAACGATGGCGACCTGGTTGAGTTGCGGGTACTGCCGGTGCAGCGCCTGCCAGCTCAGGCCCAGCTTGACCAGGGCCGAGGGACGGAACGACGTGAGCAGCACATCGGCTTTGGCCAGTTCGCGGTGCAGTGATTTTTGGCCCTTGTCGGTTTTCAGGTCAGCCACGCCGGTGCGCACGCCTTCGTGCAAGGCGGCGTAAGCCTTGGGGTTGTACTGGCCCATGGGGTCGCCCGATGTACCGGCCGGGGTGCCCGGCTGCGCCGGTGGCTCCAGCTTCACGCAACGCGCGCCCATCTGGTGGCAGCGCATCAGCGCCGCCGGGCCGGGCAGGTTGAGCGCCAGGCTCAGCACGCGCACCCCTTTGAGGGGCTGCAAGGGGGCGGGTGGTTTGGTGGGTTTGGCGCTGGGGGTAGGTGACATAGCTGCCGACTTTACACCAGATACTCAATCAAATAGGCCTACAGTCCATACGGAACGGGCGCAGGCAGCTATTGTTTTGGTAGCAAAGATTGAGATTTGCCAATGCTCACCAGGACTCCAGCGGTAAACCTACATAGTTCTCCGCCAGCGAGGTGGCGGCGGCTTGGGAGTGGATCAGGTAGTCCAGCTCGGCCTCCTGCACCTTCTGGCCGAAGCCGCCGGTCTCGGGGAACTTGTGCATCAGCGAGGTGAACCACCAGGAAAAGCGCACCGCCTTCCAGACCCGGCGCAGGCAGGTGGCTGAATAATGGTCGATGCCGGCGCTTCTGCCTGGCCCGCTGCCCGCATAAAACTCCGTCAGGGCACGCGCCAGGTAGCCCACGTCGCTGGCGGCGAGGTTCAGGCCCTTGGCGCCGGTGGGCGGCACGATGTGCGCGGCGTCGCCAGCCAGAAACAGGCGGCCAAAGCGCATGGGCTCGGCCACAAAGCTGCGTAGCGGGGCAATGCTTTTTTCAATCGACGGGCCGGTGACCAGGCGCTCGGCCAGTTCGGGCGCCAGCCGGCGGCGCAGCTCGTCCCAGAAGGCGTCGTCGCTCCAGTGCTCGACCTTGTCATCAAGCGCGCATTGCACGTAGTAGCGGCTGCGTGTGTGGCTGCGCATGCTGCACAGGGCAAAGCCGCGCGCGTGGTTGGCATAGATCAGCTCGTCGGAGACCGGCGGCGTGTCGGACAGCACGCCGAGCCAGCCAAACGGGTAGACGCGCTCGTAGGTCTGCAGCGCGCCCGCCGGCACACTGGCGCGGCTCACGCCGTGGTAGCCGTCGCAGCCGGCAATGAAGTCGCACTGGATCTCATGCGACTGGCCGTCTTTTTCGTAGCGTACCCGGGGGCGCTCGCTGTCAAAGTCGTGCAGGCTGACGTTGTGCGCTTCGTAAATGGTTTGCAGCCCCTCTGCCGCGCGCGCAGCCATCAGGTCGCGGGTCACTTCGGTCTGGCCGTAAACCATCACATGTTTGCCGCCGCTCAGCGTTTGCAGGTCAATGCGGTGGCTGGCGCCGCCAAAGCCCAGCGCAAAGCCGTTGTGCACCAGGCCTTCGCTGTGCAGGCGTTCTCCCACACCGGCCTGGTCGAGCAAATCGGTGGTGACCTGCTCCAGCACACCGGCGCGTATGCGGCCCAGTACATAGTCCTGGCTGCGCTGCTCCAGCACGATGGCCTCGATGCCGGCCTTGTACAGCAGCTGGCCCAGCAAATGTCCGGCGGGCCCGCCGCCCACGATGGCTACCTGTACGCGCATGTCTGTCTCCATTGAGTCGGTGTTTTGGTGTTCGCAAAATCCATGGCTCCAAGCGTATGCTTGCAAGCCGGGGAAGGCTAGGGCGCGGCATGGCGTCCGGGAGGGCTTTGCACGATGTTTGGCTTACTTGTGCGATGATCGCGCAATGGGCACCGAAAAAACCATCCTCAGCGACAGCGCCATGGCCATCGCCAAGGCCGACATGATCGAAGGCATGGCCAAGGGCATGGCCGTGCTGGAAAGCTTTGACACCCAGCGCCAGCGCCTGAACGCCACGCTGGCGGCCGAGCGCGCCGGCATCACACGTGCGGCCGCGCGCCGGCACCTGCTGACGCTGGCGCATCTGGGTTACCTGGAAACCGATGGCAGCTATTTCTGGCTGTCTGCCAAGGTGCTGCGCTTTTCGGGCAGCTACCTGGCCTCGGCGCGTTTGCCGCGCGCCATACAGCCCACGCTCAACCGGCTGGCGGCGCAAACGCAGGAGTCGTTTTCAGCGGCCGTGCTCGATGGCGATGAGATCGTGATCGTGGGGCGCAGCGGCTACGAATGGAGAAATGCGGCCACGGGCGGCGTCAGGGTGCTGGCTTATGGCCTGCATTTGGGGGCCCGCTTGCCAGCCCATGCCACGTCCACCGGGCGGGTGCTGCTGGCGGCTAAAACCAAAGGAGCCTTGAGCGAATGGCTGAAAGGCCGCACGCTCGCCCGGCTGACCACCCGGACCATCATTGACCTCAAGCAGTTTCGGGCCGTGATCGACCAGGTGCGCGCCGATGACTACTGCCTGGCGGTCGAGGAGCACGAACTGGGCGTGCATGCGCTGGCAGTGCCCCTGCGCAACATGCAGGGAAAAACCGTGGCCGCGCTCAATGTGGTGGCATCTCCGCAGCGGCTGCCGGTGCAGGAGATGTTGCGTGATCTGCTGCCGCTGCTGCTTGACGCAGCGCGGGAATTGCGGCCTCTGTTGTAGGCCGAGACCCAGCAACGCAGAATTTTCCGACGGGCCGCCCCTAGGAAAATTAGCCCCCTCGGG
Organism: Polaromonas sp.; assembly: GCF_036676035.1. Lineage (GTDB taxonomy): Bacteria > Pseudomonadota > Gammaproteobacteria > Burkholderiales > Burkholderiaceae_C > Polaromonas. The sequence continues at coordinate 4,632 of NZ_JAKFDR010000052.1, read as the reverse complement.
GGCAGCGCATTACACGCAGTGAAAAGCGTGGGGGCCTGTTAGTGCCCCAGGATTTTCGAGAGAAAGTCCCGGCTGCGCTCGTTTTGCGGGTGGTTGAAAAAGTCGTGCGGGTTGTTCTGCTCGACGATTTGGCCCTGGTCCATGAAGATCACGCGGTTGGCAACGGCCTTGGCAAAGCCCATTTCGTGCGTCACGCACACCATGGTGATGCCCTGGCCGGCCAGCTCGATCATCACGTCGAGCACCTCCTTGATCATCTCGGGGTCGAGCGCCGAGGTGGGCTCGTCAAACAGCATGATCTTGGGCGTCAGGCACAGCGCGCGCGCGATCGCCACGCGCTGCTGCTGGCCCCCGGAGAGCTGCAGCGGGTATTTGCCGGCCTGCTCGGCAATGCGCACGCGCTCGAGCTGCTGCATGGCTTTTTCTTCGGCCTCTTTTTTGGGCAGCTTGCCCACCCACATCGGCGAGAGCGTGAGGTTCTCCAGCACGGTCAGGTGCGGAAACAGGTTGAACTGCTGGAACACCATGCCGACTTTCTTGCGCACTTCGTCAATCGCCTTGACATCGTCGGCCAGCTCCACGCCGTCCACCAGCAGGCGACCTTGCTGATGCTCTTCGAGCCGGTTGATGCAGCGTATCAGTGTGGATTTGCCCGAGCCCGAGGGGCCGCAGATCACGATCCGCTCGCCGCGGGCCACCTGCAGGTCGATGTCGCGCAACACATGAAAGTTGTTGCCGTACCACTTGTTGACTTTGTCAAAGGTAATGATGGGTTCAGACATGGGAAGTAGGGGTTAGCGCAGCTTGCTGATATTGACCTGTTTTTCGACCCACTGGCTGTAGCGCGACATCGAGAAGCAGAAGATGAAATAAATCAGCGCGATGAAGAGGTAGCCTTGCAGTTTGAAGGGCTTCCAGTCAGCATCTGCGTTGATGGCTATGTCCAGTGCGCCGGTGAGCTCGTACAGGCTCACGATGCTCACCAGGGAGGTGTCCTTGAAGATGGAGATGAAACTGTTGACGATGCTGGGCACCACCATGGCCAGCGCCTGCGGCAGCACAATTTTGCGCTGGGTTTGCCAGTACGACAGCCCTATTGTGGCCGCCGCTTCAATCTGCCCCTTGGGAATGGCCTGCAGGCCACCGCGTATGACTTCAGCCAGGTAGGCCGCGGCAAACAGGGTGATACCCACCAGCACCCGGATCAGCACGTCGATGGTCAGGCCCTGCGGCATGAACAGCGGGAACATGAACGAGGCCATGAACAACACCGAAATCAGGGGCACACCGCGGATCAGCTCCACATAAATCGTGCAAAAAGCCCGGAAGGCCGGCAGGTCGGAGCGCCGCCCCAGCGCCACCACCAGGGCAATCGGAAACGCCATCACGATCGACAGGGCAGACAGCAAAATGGTCAGCGGCAAGCCGCCCCAGCGGTCGGTTTCCACCTTGGCCAGGCCCAGCGTGTTGCCGTACATCAGGATAAAAAAGACCACCAGCACGGCTACCCACGCCACCGCCAGCCAGGGTTTCCAGAACGGGCGCATGCAGCTGGCCACCAGCATGAGCAGCATCAGCAGCGTGGCCACCAGCGGGCGCCACTGTTGCTCGAAGGGGTAGCGGCCAAAAATAATGAGCCGGTATTTTTCCGCCACCACACCCCAGCAGGCGCCAAACCCTTCAGCGGCGCGGCAGGCCTTGAGGTCGGGCGCCCAGATCGCGCTGAACAAAGACCAATTGAGAAATTGCGGCACAAACCACAGCAGCAGCCCGCCCAGGATGAGGGTGGAGCTGGCGGTTTTCCAGTCGCCAAACAGGTTGGCGCGCAGCCAGGCCAGCACCCCTTCGGTGTTCGTTGGGGCCGGGCGCGGGGGGATCGGTTGGAAGGTTGGGGCGCTCATGAAGAATATTAAAAGAGGGGTTTCCTGATCAGCGTTCTTTGATGGCCGCACGCGCGTTGTACCAATTCATCAGCACCGAGGTGAGCAGCGAAATGGTCAGGTAGACCGCCATCAAAATGGCAATGCATTCCACGGCGCGTCCGGTCTGGTTCATGGCGGTGTTGGCAATCGAGACGATATCGGGATAGCCAATCGCCACCGCCAGGGAAGAGTTTTTGGTCAGGTTCAAATACTGGTTGGTCAGCGGCGGAATGATCACGCGCAAAGCCTGAGGCAGCATGACCAGCCGGATTTCCAGGCGCGGGTCCAACCCCAAGGCGGCGGCGGCTTCGGCCTGGCCCGCGGGCACCGAGGCAATGCCCGAGCGCACCACTTCGGCAATGAAGGCTGCGGTGTAAATCGTCAGGCCGAGCAAAATCGCCAGAAATTCCGGGGTGAGGGCGCCGCCCTCTTCAACCGAGAACTCGCCTTTGATGGGCATGTTCATCACGGTCGGCGCACCCCCCATCAGCCAGCCCAGCAGGCCCGTTGCCACAACGAGGGCCAGGGGGGTCCAGAACATGCTTTTGGCAATGCCGGTGGCTTCAAATCGTTTTTGGGCCCACAGGCGATAAGCCCAGGCCAGCGCGACACCCGCGAGCAGGCCGGCTGCCGCCCAGGCCTGGCCTGCTTGCCAAACCGGGATCGGAAAGTTCACCCCGCCCTTGCTCAAAAAGAAGGGGCCGACTTTCCAGGCATCCTGAATCGGCGGGAACACGTCGGTCATTACCAGGTACCACATCAGCAACTGGAGCAGCACCGGGATATTGCGGAAGCACTCGACGTAAGCCGCGCACAGGCCGCGCACCAGGGCATTGCGGGAGAAACGGCCAACGCCCAGCAGTGTGCCCAAAATGGTCGAGAAAATGATGCCCGCCACGGCGACCCGCAAGGTGTTGCTCAGGCCGACCCCAAAAGCGCGCCAGTAAGACTCGGCCGAGTCGAAGGGAAAAAGACTCTCGCCGATCGAGAAACCGGCCGGCTGGCTTAAAAAGTCGAAGCCGCTCTGAATGCCGCGCACCCGCATGTTGAGCAGGGTGTTGGAAGCTAAAAACCAGACCATCAGCCCGATCAACCCGATGGCGATGATCTGGTAGATCAAGCCTCTGAAGGCCCGGCTTCGCCAGGACCATTTGTTCTTTTTGGGTGGGCTCTTTAGCGACATGGCGGCGTAGGTATGGGGTTTGCACAACTCAAGCGGTTGTTCGCGCTAAGCAAGGCTCAATGAGAAAAAGCGCCGGTGCTGCAAGGCTGCAGGCAACCGGCGACGTCATCAGTAAAAACGCGTCAGCATCAGCTGCACATCAGCGCAGCGGGTAGGCGTACATCAGGCCGCCCTTGTTCCACTGGTTGTTGATCCCGCGCGGCAGGCCTAGTGCCGACTTCGGTCCGACGTTGCGCTCGAAAATCTCGCCGTAGTTGCCGGTGGCCTTGAGTGCCCGGCCCATCCAGTCCTTGTCCAGTCCCAGCAGCTTGCCGGTGTCTTCGCCGGTGCCCAGAATGCGCTTGACGACCGGGTCCTGGCTGGTGTTTTTGAGCTGCTCGACATTGGCCTGGGTGATGCCGTACTCTTCGGCTTCGATCAGCCCGTAAATCACCCATTTGACGATGGCAAACCATTCATCGTCACCGCGGCGCACCATGGGGCCCAGAGGCTCTTTGGAGATCAGATCGGGGAGGATGACATGATCGGCCGGTGTGGTGGCGACCTTGTTGCGAATGGAGGCCAGGCCCGATGCATCGGTGGTGTAGGAGATGCAGCGACCTGCGAAGTAGGCAGCGGTTGCCGCTTCTTCTTTTTCAAACACCACGGTTTTGATGTTCAGGTTGTTGGCTTTGGAGTAGTCGGTGAGGTTTTTCTCGGTGGTGGTGCCCGATTGCACGCACACGGTCTGGTTTTTGAACTGCTTGGGGCTCTTGATATTGCTCTTTTTGGGAACGATGAAACCCTGGCCGTCGTAATAGGTCACGACCGTGTCGTTCAGGCCCAGCGAGGCGTCACGGGTGAGCGTGAAGGTGGTGTTGCGCGAGAGCACGTCAACCTCGCCGGACTGCAGCGCGGTAAAACGCTGCTGGGCCGTCAGCGGGACATATTTGATTTTTTCACTGTCCCCGAGCACGGCGGCGGCCACGGCGCGGCAGACATCAACGTCCAGCCCGGCCCATTTGCCGCTGGAGTCGGCGGCTGAAAAGCCTGCCAGGCCCGTGTGCACACCGCAGACCACTTGCCCGCGTGATTTGATGCCATCCAGCGTTTTGCCTGCCATGGCAGGCGCCGACGACAGCAAGCCGGCAGCGGCAAGCGCCACGGTGAGCCATTGTTTGGTGAATTTATTCATGGTTCATGTTTCCTGTTTGAAGGTTCACTGAAAAATGTCTGGGAAGAGCTTGCACCCTCAGCAATAGTTATGCCAGTTGATTCTTGTGAAATCGGTATTTCCGCAGAACACCGGGCGATAGTGCGCGTAAAAATCACCGGGGGCTATCAGGGCTGACCCTGACTGGTGCACAAGATGGTGCACCAGGGAAAACGGCCAGCGAGCAGGCCGGGTAGCGCGCAACACTAGTCCTGCAACCCGGAAGTAGCGAAACAAAATGAAAGCGATGGATTCGTGCCCAGGGCAAGGCGCAAGCCGCAGCGAAGGCTGGCCGCCTTCGCAAGGGTTGCAACGCCGCCATGGGTGCGAAGACG
>NZ_JAKFDR010000051.1:0-1668 GCF_036676035.1 Polaromonas sp. | reverse complement strand
TGCCCACCCTTCTATGACTCGTGTCAAGGTTGTGGCTTTGGGTGGCTTGAGTTGGCTGAGTGCTGGCGGGCTTTTTGAGGAATGCTGGCAATTGCCGCGATCACCTTCTATCCGCACGAGCCTGACGCTCGATGCCCTATGCTGCTTGCGCCGCTAGGCGCTGTGCAAAGCCCCTTGGCAGCAAGCCCCATCTACATGCGACGGTCTGGGTGAACCCAGGGTGGGCGCGGGCTGGCTGACCAAGCACTGCCATCAATTCAAGCGCGGTGTCCTTCTCTTTTCGGTGTGTTCAGGCGTTGGGGTAGGGATGTTGGCTTGACGGCGGGGTCAAGGGCGGGCGAAGCCCGGCGAAGCGCACCCTTGAGGCCGCCGTCAAGCCAGTAGGCTTGGTGGTGGCTGGAATGCGGCGCACTGCCGCATTCCAGCTTGGTGACCGCTGCTTCGATCATGGCTCACGCCCCGCGGGCTTGAAGCGTGCGCCGGCGGGTATGACGCCGAACTGGTGGTAGCGCCAGAGCGCCACCAGCAGCTTGCGCGCCAAGGCCACGATGCCGATGCGCCTGATGCGCTTGGAACCCGTGCCAAAGCGGCTCATGAACCACTTGGCCAAGTCACTGTCGGGCTGCAGACGCAGCCAGCGCCAAGCTAGCTCGACGGCAGCCGTTCGCACGCGCCGGTTGCCCGCGCCGCTGATGCCCTGCTCACGCAGGCTGTCGCCACTGGCGTAAGGCGTGGGGGTCATGCCGCAGAGCGCCCCGAGTTGCCTGCGGTTGGCGATCTGGCGCCAGCCGAGGATCTCCCGGTCCAACAGCCAGGCGGTGTCCACGCCGACCGCAAACAGCCGCATGAGCGCGCGCATGGCGGCGCTGCGCTCGTCGCCGCCGTGCAGTATTTCGCTGCGGCGTTGCCGCTCCAGCTGCACCACCTGCTGCGAGATGAGCTGGCGGCGCTGCCACATCCGCAGCAGCTCGGCGCACAGCTGCGCAGGCAGCGGCTGGCCGTCCCAGCGGCGCAGCTGCTGCAACTCCTGCGCAAAGCCCGGCTTGAGCGCCAGTCGCAGGCCCTGCGTGGCCAGCAAGGAGCCGATGCGGTTGCCCAGCGCAGTGCGCTCCTTGAGCAGCCGCTCGCGTTCGCGGTGCAGCCTGCGCCGATCCTCGTCTTCCTCGCTGGGCACGCGCACCTCGTGCCACACGTGCAGCTCGCCACTGTGCACACGCGCCAGCAGCGCCATCAGCTTGCCCAGGTCGACCCGGTCGGTCTTGACGCGCTTGGCGCGCTGGCTCACTTCGATGCTGGCGGAATCAACCACGCGGCTGTCCACCCCAATGCTGAGCAGCCAGCGGTGAATCGAGAAGGCATCCCGGCCCGCCTCGTAGCAGCTGAGCACCGGCGCTTGCGGCGGTAGCCCAAGCCGCGCTTTGGCCCGCTCGATCTCCCCCTTCAGCGTCTGCCTGTCCCACGCTGCCACCGTCTTGCGGCGCTCGCGCGTGCCGCCGGCGCACCTGAACTGCACGTGCCACCTGCTGTCGCAGATCTCCAGCGCCATCAGCAGCGTCGGCAAACCGGTGTAACCTTGCTCGTTGACTCGGGTCGTTTCCATGTTGGCTCCTTTCGTGAAGTAGCCAAGCAACCTTAGGACCAATTACGGCCCGAGTCATAGCATCTACG
>NZ_JAKFDR010000050.1:0-1601 GCF_036676035.1 Polaromonas sp. | reverse complement strand
GATGCTGCGCGAGCGCGGGCTGATGGTGACCGCAATTCGCCCACCGACCGTGCCGGCCGGCAGCGCGCGACTGCGCGTCACGCTGACCGCCGCCCACAGCGAGGCGCAGGTACAACTGTTGCTGGAAGGGTTGGCAGATTGTTTCGCCCGATTGTCATTGGAGCCAAGCCATGCGTAATCGTCTGATTCTGCTGCCCGGCTGGGGCCTTGGCGTGTCGCCGCTGGAACCGCTGGCCGCAGCATTGCGTGGCTTCGACGAGCATCTGCAAGTCGAGATCGAGCCCCTGCCGGAGCTGGACTCCGCTGACCTTGAAGACTGGCTCGACGAACTCGATGCGCGCATTCCACAGGAAGTCTGGCTTGGTGGCTGGTCGCTGGGCGGCATGCTCGCGTCTGAGTTGGCGGCACGACGCGGTGAGGCGTGCTGCGGGGTGCTGACGTTAGCGAGCAATCCTGCGTTTGTCGCCCATGAACAGTGGCCGAGCGCGATGCCTGGCGAGACGTTCGATGCGTTTCTTGCCGGTTGCCAGGCCGATCCGCGTGTCACGCTCAAGCGCTTCTCTCTTTTATGTGCGCAAGGTTCGCCAGATCCGCGTGGATTGTCGCGCCTGCTGCTCGGTGGCGCGCCAGCCACCGCGCCGACCGCGCTGATGGCAGGGCTGGAGCTGCTCGCGCAGCTGGATACGCGCCAGGCGTTGCAGGCGTTTCGCGGCCCGCAGTTTCATCTGTTCGGCGGACAGGATGCGCTGGTCCCGGCGGAAGCGGCCGGCGCATTGTTCGCGCTGTTGCCGGATATCGAAATTGGCCTGATCGAACAGGCCAGCCATGCTTTTCTGCTGGAAGACCCGCACGGAGTCGCGGGCGCGATCCAGGCGTTTCTACATGAGTGCGCTGATGAATGATCTGTCCCTTGTGCTGCCTGGGGGCTTGCCCGACAAGCGCCAGGTGGCGGCGTCTTTTTCTCGCGCTGCGGCCAGTTACGACAGCGTCGCCGAGTTTCAGCGTGACGTCGGCACGCAGCTGCTTGAGCGTTTGCCTGGGAGTTTCATGCCGTCGCGGTGGCTTGATCTCGGTTGCGGCACCGGCTATTTCACCCGGGCGCTGGCCTCGCGTTTCACCCAGGGCAGCGGTGTCGCGCTAGACATCGCCGAGGGCATGCTCAATCACGCACGGCCATTGGGTGGCGCTGAGCATTTCATTGCTGGCGATGCCGAACGGCTGCCGTTGCAGGATGCGAGCGTCGATCTGATTTTCTCCAGCCTTGCAGTGCAATGGTGCGCAGACTTCGAGGCGGTGCTCAGCGAAGCCTTACGCGTGCTTAAACCGGGCGGGATTTTTGCATTTGCTAGTCTGTGTACAGGGACGCTGTACGAATTGCGGGAGAGTTGGCAGCAGGTCGACGGGTTGGTGCACGTCAATCGCTTCCGCGAGTTCGCCCGCTATGAACAGTTATGTGCCGGCAGTGGCATGCGCATTTTGGCGCTGGAGAATCAGCCGCACGTGTTGCATTACCCGGATGTGCGCAGCCTGACTCACGAGCTGAAAGCGCTGGGCGCACACAATCTGAATCCCGGGCGGCCGGGCGGTTTGACAGGGCGGGC
>NZ_JAKFDR010000049.1:0-29692 GCF_036676035.1 Polaromonas sp. | reverse complement strand
CGTGCGCACGCTGCCGATCTGGATGTACAGCCGCACCGTCTCGTCGCTGGACCCCACCACCCTGGCCATTTCGACCCTGATCATTGCGCTGGACGTGGCGCTGATCGCCTGGGTCGACAAGCTTGTGGCCGGCAAGGGCAGCCTCTTTTGAGCGCTGCTTCAAGAACCTGATTAACGAAAGACTGTTGCATATGGACAAGCATCTGGAACTCCGGGGCGTCAGCAAGCGCTTCGGCACGGCGAACGTCCTCAGCGATGTTGACCTGAGCATCGCCCGCGGGGAATTTGTGTGTTTGCTCGGGCCCTCGGGTTGCGGCAAGACCACGCTGCTGCGCATCATTTCCGGCTTCGAGAGTGCCAGCAGCGGCCAGCTGCTGCTGGACGGCCAGGAGATCAGCCATGTGGCTCCGCATTTGCGCGGCTTTGGCATGGTGTTTCAGTCGCTGGCGCTGTTCCCGCACATGACGGTGGCCGAAAACATCGCCTACGGAATGAAGCTCAAGGGAGTCGCCGCGGCGCAGCGCGCCAGCCGCGTGGAAGAACTGCTGCACATGGTGCAACTTCCGGCCATTGCGGACCGCCCGGTGTCGGCACTTTCCGGCGGGCAGCGCCAGCGCGTGGCCATTGCGCGTGCGCTGGCTGTTCCGCCCAAGCTGTTTTTGCTGGACGAGCCGTTGTCGGCCCTGGACGCCCAGCTGCGCGACAGCATGCAGATCGAGCTCAGGCAACTGCAGCAGCAGTTTGGCGTGACCACCGTCGTGGTGACGCACGACCAGCACGAAGCCATGATGCTGTCGGACCGCCTGGTCGTGCTCAAGGGCGGGCGCGTTCAGCAATGCGATACGCCCTCGCAGGTGTACCGCAAACCGGCCAATGCGTTCGTGGCCGAGTTCCTCGGGGCCGCCAACCTGCTGCCCGGCATGGTGCGCGGCCCGGGCGTGATAGAGGTGCTGGGCAGCGCCCTGGCGCTTCCCACCAGCTTGCCAGCCGGTAGCGCCGTGACACTGGCCGTGCGCTCCGAAGACCTCAGGTTCGAGCCGACCCCTGCCGATGCACCGGCGCGGCCCAACAGCATCCGGGGGGAGATTGATTTCCTGCGCGACCTTGGCGCCAAGTCGGAATTGATCCTGCGCTGTGGCGATGAACGCCTGCGCTGCCACGGCGGCGATGCCCAGTTTCAAAGCGCGCGCTGCGGGCAGCGTGTGAATGTGTTGATCGATGCCGAACGCTGTTCGGTGTTCGCGGCTTGAGCGGGGAGGGCGCCATGGAAAATTCTCCACTCACGAGTTCCCCGGTTTTTATCGACGCCGCCAGCGTGGCCCGGCATTTACCCTGGCCGGAACTGCTGCAGGCCCTGCACGGCGCCTTTGCCGCCACCGACCTGAGCACGCCCACGCGCGCTCATCACCACATGGAAGGCATGGGCGGCACCAGCACGCCGGTCTTGCTCTCCATGCCGGCCTGGAGCCCCCGCCTGGGCGTGGGGGTCAAACTGGTGACGGTTTATCCCGATAACGCCAGTCTCAACCTGCCATCCATCCATGGGCTTTATGTATTGATGGATGGCGCCAGTGGCCGACCCCAAGCGGTGCTGGACGCCGGCGAATTGACGGCGCGTCGCACGGCAGCCGCCTCTGCCCTGGCCAGCCGGTTTCTCTCGCGGCCCGACAGTGCCACCTTGCTGATGGTCGGCACCGGGCGCCTGTCGCAGTACCTGCCATTGGCCCACGCGCAGGTCCGTCCGATCAAACGTGTTCTGGTGTGGGGCAGGTCGCCGGCCAAAGCGCAAGAAAGCGCGCAGGCTTTGCAGGCACAGGGCGTGAATGCGGTGCCTGTCACCGGGCTGCAAGAGGCCTGTGCCGAGGCCGACATCATCAGCTGCGCTACGCTGTCCAAGACTTCGCTGCTGCATGGTGACTGGTTGCGCCCAGGCACGCACGTGGACCTGGTAGGCGCATTCACGCCGCAAATGCGTGAGGCCGATGATGAGGTGTTCAAACGCGCGGCGTCGGTCTGGTGCGACACCACTGCAGGCGCGCTGGCTGAAGCCGGTGACCTGATTCAGTCGCTGGCGTCGGGCGCGCTTGAGCCAGAGCGTATCAAAGGAGATTTGCTGAGGCTGTGCCAGGCGGGCCAGCCCGTCCCGCGCCATGACGCAGACATCACCGTTTTCAAATCGGTAGGGGCGGCACTGGAAGACCTTGCCGCCGCACGGCTGTGCCTTGAACACTTGTCCCGAGATTCAATTTTTTCCCCAACATGAGCAATGCCATGACCACCAACGCAGAACACCTGGCCCGATTGCGGGCCCGTTATGCCGACGCCTCGGGCGCCGACATGTTTCACCCGGCTTTCAAGGCCGTGGCCGATCAGATCTTCAGCAGCTCGGACCGCCGCAAGTGGCCGTTTGCCGATGTCGCCACGTTTCTCGATGCCCCTTACCGCGCGGATGGCCTGGCCCAGCCCGAGCCAAATCTGGCCGGCCTCGATGTGGCCTTGATCGGCGTGCCGATGGATCTGGGCGTGACCAACCGCGCCGGGGCCCGCCTGGGGCCGCGCGCCGTGCGCAATGTGGAGCGGATCGGACCCTACGAACATGCGCTGGGCCTGGCGCCGATCACCCGGCTGAAGATGGCCGACGTGGGCGACGTGCCCATGCGCAGCCGCTTCAGCCTGGACGAATGCCATGCCGACATCGAGGCCTGTTTTACCCAGGTCGTGCAGGCGGGTGTGATTCCGCTGGCCGTGGGCGGCGACCATTCGATCACGGGCTCCATTCTGAAAGCGGTGGGGCGCGACCGGCCGGTGGGCATGGTGCACATCGATGCGCATTGCGACACGGCCGGCACCTACGAAGGCTCCAAATTTCATCACGGTGGGCCCTTTCGCGAAGCGGTGCTGGCCGGCGTGCTGGACCCGCGCCGCAGCATCCAGATAGGCATTCGCGGTGGCGCTGAATATTTGTGGGAGTTTTCGTTTGACTCCGGCATGACCGTGATCCACGCCGAAGAATTTTCCAAAATTGGTGTGGAGGCTGTGATCCGGCGCGCCAGGGAAGTAGTGGGTGATGGCCCGACCTATGTGACGTTTGACGTAGACGGCCTGGACCCGGCCTACGCGCCGGGCACGGGCACGCCCGAAGTGGGTGGCTTGAGCCCACGCGAAGTGCTCACCCTGTTGCGTGGCCTGGCGGGCCTGAACATCGTCGGCGGTGACGTGATGGAGGTCGCCCCGCAGAACGACCCCACCGGCAACACGGCCCAGGTGGGCGCGCAGATGCTGTTCGAGATCCTGTGCCTGGTCGCGTTGTCACCAGCCATGGCCAACCGATAACAGCTGCGTATCATTTCATTTTTTCAACTTTCACCTGTCAGGAAAACCATGTCCATCCAGCGCATTGAAACCGGCCCCCGCATGTCACAAGCCGTGGTGCATCAGAAAACCATTTACCTGGCCGGTCAGGTGGCCGACCACGATGCGGGTCCCAGCGTCTACACCCAGACCCAGCAGGCCCTCGCCAGCATCGACCGTCTGCTGGCCGCTGCCGGCAGCGACAAAACCCGAATATTGAGTGCCACCATCTGGCTGACCGACATGGACACTTTTGCCGACATGAACCGCGCCTGGGAGGCATGGGTGGTGCCAGGCGCCACCCCGGCACGCGCCACAGTGCACAGTGCCCGCCTGGCCGCACCGGAGTACCGTGTAGAGATTGGCGTGATTGCGGCTCAAGCCTGAACAACACCGATATCAATACCAAACAATACCAAGCTATCGGCTGTCGTGGCGGGTTAAGGGCTCGTTCAGAAATAACTTGCACATTTGTCTCGCCAGCTTAGTGCGCACTGCGTTGTTGCGAATCGCTTGTGTGGCTGGGCCACACGACGCGCTTCACGCCTAGCATTGCATCCCGAATCTGACGGCCAAATGCACAACTTATTCCAGAACGAACCCTAAGCCCCGAACGCTGGCGAACAAAAAATGCCGGGCACGGCATAGACCGTGTTCAGCCGTAACCGGCGTGCCCGGGCCCGGTCAGTACTTTCTGGCGGTGCGCCCGCCACGCTAAACCCGACAGGGCACAGTCGCTCTGGTCGAGTGCTCCCGGCGTCATTCTTCGCCTGGCAAAGACCAAAATCCATCAGCTCTGCCGCTTATGTCGTGATGGCCTGATGGCAAGCAGATCATCCCGCGGCGCGGCAGGCCCCGCCATGGCTGGCTCAAGTTCCAGGACGGGGCCTTTTCCTTTGATGGGCGATTTTTTGCAGACAACCCTGATCACGGGCTGGGAGGGTTGCTTGACAAGCCCCCGCATTTACCATAGATTACTAACCGGTCAGTCAGTAACCTGTCTTTATCCGGATTCACACCATGAAGAAAACCGTCTTTTCCCTGGCAGCCGTGGCCATTTTATTGGCCGCCTGTTCTCCATCCGCTCCGCCTGAAGAGCCCATACGCTCGGTCAAGGTGCTCACGGTCGGCGTGAATGCGTTTTCTTCAAGCCACGAGTTTGCCGGTGAGGTCAAGGCGCAGGTTGAGTCCCGCTTGGGCTTTCGGGTCGGTGGCAAGATCATCAAGCGCCAGGCCGAACTGGGCCAGCGCGTGAAGGCCGGGCAGGTGTTGGCCCAACTCGATCCGCAAGACTACAAACTGGCTGCCGAGGCGGCCCGTGCCCAGATGGCAGCCGCCACGACCAACCGCGATCTGGCGGCGGCTGACTACAAGCGCTACAAGGAGCTCAAAGACCAGAACTTCATCAGCGGAGCCGAGTTGGAGCGCCGCGACGCCACACTCAAGGCCGCGCAGGCCCAGCTGGAGCAGGCCCAGTCGCAATTTGCCGTGCAGGGCAACCAGGCCAACTACGCCGCGCTGGTGGCGGATGTGTCGGGGGTCGTGACGGCCGTGGAGGCCGAGGTGGGGCAGGTGGTGGCAGCGGGCGCACCGGTGGTCCGCATTGCCGCCGACGGCGTGCGCGATGTGGTGTTCTCGGTACCCGAAGACAAGGTGGCCGCCATCAAGGTGGGCGCTCCGGTCAGGGTGCGCGTCTGGGCGCAAAACACCGAGCTGAGCGGCAAGGTGCGCGAGGTGGCGGCCAGCAGCGATCCGGTCACGCGGACTTACCCGGTCAAGGTCTCGCTGGACGGCCAGGAGCCGCCGGTGCTGGGCTCCACGGTGTATGTGATTCCCCAGAGCCTGGGCGATGCGGTTGCGCAAGGCGCCCAGGTCATCAAGCTGCCAACCACGGCGCTGCGGCAGGAGGGCAAGTCCACGGCGGTCTGGGTGCTGGACAAGGCCAGCATGACGCTCAAATCGCAGCTTATCCAGATTGCCACGGCCGACGGCAACGAGGCGGTGGTGGCCGCGGGCCTGGCGCCCGGCATGCTGGTGGTCAGCGCCGGGGTGCATGTGCTCTCGCCCGGCCAGAAGGTCAGTGTTTATAAGGAAAAAACGGCTGTAACCGGCGCCGATGTTGCGCAAAACGCTATCAAATCTGTAGTGAGTTTGCCGGGCTCCAATGTGCTTGGCGCGGCCGTCGCTGCGACACCCGTGGCCGCTGCGGCGAAGTGAGGCGGCCATGACGCAGACGCAACCGAAAGAGGGTTTCAACCTCTCCAAATGGGCCCTCGACCACCCGGCGCTGACGCGCTACCTGATGGTGGTGTTGATGCTGCTGGGCTTTGCCGCCTACTTCCAGCTCGGGCAGGACGAAGACCCGCCGTTCACCTTCCGTGCCATGGTGGTGCGCACCTACTGGCCCGGCGCCACGGCGCAGCAGGTGGCCGAGCAGGTGACCAACAAGATCGAGCGCACGCTGCAGGAAGTGCCGTACGCCGACAAGATCCGCAGCTATTCCAAGCCTGGCGAGTCGCAAATCATTTTCCAGATCAAGGATTCGTCCAAACCCGGCGACGTGGCCGGCGTCTGGTATGCGGTGCGCAAAAAGGTCGGCGACATGCGCTTCACGCTGCCCGGTGGCATCCAGGGCCCGTTTTTCAACGACGATTTTGGCGATGTCTATGGCGTGATCTACGCGCTGGAGGCCGACGGTTTCAACTACGCCGAACTGAAAACCTTTGCCGACGACGTGCGCCAGCAACTGCTGCGCGTGCCCGACGTCAGCAAGGTCGAGCTGTTTGGCGCGCAGGACGAAAAACTTTTCATTGAAATCTCGCAAAAGCGCCTGGCCCAGCTCGGGCTGGACTTCAACCAGGTGCTGGCGCAGCTGGGCCAGCAAAACGCGGTGGAATCCGCCGGGGCCGTGCAGACGCCGCTCGATGTGGTGCAGGTGCGTGTGGCCGGCCAGTTCGAGGCGGTCGAGCAGCTGCGCGCCATGCCGATTCGCGGCACGGGCTATGGAGCCGGCACAAGCGCCGGGGGCAACCAGCTGCGGCTGGGCGACATTGCCGAGGTCAAGCGCGGCTATGTGGATCCGCCGGCGGTGAAGGTGCACCACCAGGGCAAGGAGGTGATTGCGCTGGGCGTGTCCATGACCAAGGGCGGCGACATCATTGCGCTGGGCAAGTCGCTGACCAAGCTCTCCGAGAGCGTCAGCAAGAGTTTGCCGGCCGGCATCAGCCTGGTGCAAATCCAGAACCAGCCGAAAGCCGTGGCGACGTCGGTCAATGAGTTCGTCAAGGTGCTGGTCGAGGCCGTGGTGATTGTGCTGGCCGTCAGCTTCATCAGCCTGGGCTTTCATAAGCGGCCTGGCCATCATCCTTTGTGGCGGCGCTGGTACATCGACATGCGCCCCGGGCTGGTGGTGGGCATCACCATTCCTCTGGTGCTGGGCGTGACCTTTCTGGCCATGTGGTACTGGGGCATTGGCCTGCACAAGATTTCGCTGGGCTCGCTGATCATCGCGCTGGGCCTGCTGGTGGACGACGCCATCATTGCCGTGGAGATGATGGTGCGCAAGATGGAGGAGGGCTACGACAAGGTGCGCGCCGCCACCTTTGCCTATGAGATCACCGCCATGCCCATGCTGACCGGCACGCTCATCACGGCGGTGGGTTTCCTGCCGATCGGCCTGGCCAAATCCACTACCGGCGAGTACACCTTTGCGATTTTTGCCGTGACCGTGATTGCGCTGGTGCTGAGCTGGTTTGTCTCGGTCTACTTTGTGCCTTACCTCGGCACGCTGCTGCTCAAGACGCCGCCGGGCCGCCCCAAGGCGGCGACGGCCCCCGAGGGGCTGAGCCCCGCGGCTCCCAGTCTGCCTGCGCAGACTGGGACGGGGCGAAGAGCCGCCGACTCTGGCGGCGGCCTGTCCAGCGAGGAAAACGCAGTGGCGAGCGTGGGGGTGAACATATTGCCGCCGCATGTGCAGGAGGTGGCAAGCGGGCAGGACAGCCCGCACGAGATGTTCGACAGCCCGTTTTACAACACCTTTCGCCGGGCCGTTAATTGGTGCGTGCAGCACCGCTGGATCACGATAGGCGCCACGGTGCTGATCTTTGCGCTGGGCATCGTGGGCATGGGCAAGGTGCAGCAGCAATTCTTCCCGGATTCCAGCCGGCCGGAGATCATGGTGGACATCTGGTTCCCCGAGGGCACCTCGTTTGCGGCCAACGAAACGACGGCCAGGCGCGTCGAGCAGCGCCTGATGAAGGAAGCGGGCGTGGCCTCGGTCAGCACCTGGGTCGGCTCGGGTGTGCCGCGGTTTTACCTGCCGCTGGACCAGGTGTTCCCCCAGACCAACGTCTCGCAATTCATCGTGCTGGCCAAGGACCTGAAAATCCGCGAATCACTGCGCATCAAGCTGCCGGCCTTGCTGGCCCAGGAATTCCCGGAGGTGCGCGGCCGCGTCAAGCTGCTGCCCAACGGCCCGCCCGTGCCTTATCCGGTGCAGTTCCGCGTGGTCGGGACCGACCCCCTCGTGCTGCGCGAGCGTGCCGATGAGGTCAAGGCCGTGATGCGCGAGAACACCCATATGCGCGGCGTCAATGACAACTGGAACGAGTCCGTCAAGGTGCTGCGCCTGGAGGTGGACCAGTCCAAGGCGCGTGCGCTGGGTGTGACCAGCCAGTCGATTGCCCAGGCGTCCCGGACCATTCTGAGCGGCACCAACGTGGGCCAGTTCCGCGAGGGCGACAAGCTGATCGACATCGTGCTGCGCCAGCCGCAGGACGAGCGCAATGCGATCACCGACATCGCCAATGCCTACCTGCCGACCGCTTCGGGCCGCTCCATTCCGCTCACGCAGATCGCCAAGCCGGTGTTTACCTGGGAGCCTGGCGTGATGTGGCGCGAAAACCGCGACTACGCCATCACCGTGCAGGGCGACATTGTGGAAGGCCTGCAGGGCGCCACCGTGTCCGAAGAGCTGCGGCCCAAACTCAGGGCGCTGGAGGCCCAGTGGTACGACAACGGCATGAACGGCTACCGCATCCAGGTGGCCGGTGCGGTGGAGGAGAGCAGCAAGGGCTCGGCGTCGATTGCCGCCGGCATCCCGGTCATGCTGTTTCTGACCTTCACGCTGTTGATGCTGCAACTGCAAAGCTTTAGCCGCGCCATGCTGGTGTTCCTGACCGGCCCGCTGGGCATTGCCGGCGTGGCCGGGGCCCTGCTGCTGCTGGGCCGGCCGTTTGGTTTTGTGGCCTTGCTCGGTGTGATTGCGCTCATGGGCATGATCCAGCGCAACTCCGTGATCCTGATCGACCAGATCGAGCAGGACCGCGCCCGCGGCGTGCCCACCTGGGACGCGATCGTGGAGTCGGCGGTGCGCCGCCTGCGCCCCATCGTGCTGACCGCCGCCGCTGCCGTGCTGGCCATGATCCCGCTGTCGCGCTCGGTGTTCTGGGGCCCCATGGCCGTGGCCATCATGGGCGGCCTGGTGGTGGCGACGGTGCTGACCCTGCTGGCGCTGCCGGCGATGTACGCCGCATGGTTTCGCGTGAAGCGTGAACCGGGCGAAACACCGGCGCCTGTCTGAATCCGCCCGGCGGATGGGGTTCAGGGTAAAACCTGGACCTGATACAGGCTAAAATAGAGAGTTGACCGATTTCAGGCGGGGATTCGGAGTTTTTTTCGGATTCCCGTTTTTATTTCAGGCGCGCGGGTGGCGAAATTGGTAGACGCACCAGGTTTAGGTCCTGACGCCAGCAATGGTGTGGGGGTTCGAGTCCCCCCCCGCGCACCACTTCTGAGACTTTGCGGGACATCTCACGGCCGTGCAGCGGCCAGCCCTGTCCCCACTTGATCAGAACCCAGGCGGAACAGACCGCGGCGCTGCAGGCGCAAGTTTTGTTTTTGGATACTTTTTGACTTTAGGAAACCATCATGGCCGTAACCGTTGAAACCCTTGAGAAGCTGGAACGCAAAATGACGTTGACGCTGCCCGTCAACACCATCCAGTCCGAAGTCGATACGCGCTTGAAGCGCCTGGCCCGCACCGTCAAGATGGACGGTTTTCGTCCCGGCAAGGTGCCCATGAACGTGGTGGCCCAGCGCTACGGCTACTCGGTGCACTACGAAGTCATGAACGACAAGGTGGGCGAGGCCTTTGCCGTGGCGGCCAACGAAGCCAAGCTGCGCGTGGCTGGCCAGCCCCGTATCAGCGAAAAAGAAGGCGCGCCCGAAGGCGAGCTGGTGTTCGATGCGATTTTCGAGGTCTACCCTGACGTCAAGATCGCCGACCTGGCGAGCGCGGAAGTGGAAAAAATCACGGCGGAAGTCACCGACGCCGCCATCGACAAAACCGTCGACATCCTGCGCAAGCAGCGCCGCACCTTCGCCCAGCGCGCCGCCGACGCGCCCGCCCAGGACGGCGACCGCGTCACCATCGACTTCGAAGGCAAGATTGACGGCGAAACCTTTGCCGGCGGCAAAGCCGAAGACTTCCAGTTCCTGGTCGGCGAAGGCCAGATGCTCAAGGAGTTTGAAGATGCCGTGCGCGGCATGAAAAGCGGCGAAAGCAAAACCTTCCCGCTGAGCTTCCCCGCCGACTACCACGGCAAGGACGTGGCCGGCAAACAGGCTGATTTCCTGGTCACCGTCAAAAAGCTGGAAGCAGCCAACCTGCCGGAAGTCAACGAAGCCCTGGCCAAGTCGCTGGGCATTGCCGACGCCACCGTTGAAGGCCTGCGCGCCGACATCAGGAAAAACCTCGAGCGCGAAGTCAAGCTCCGTTTGCTGGCCCGCAATAAAACTGCGGTGATGGACGCCCTGGTGGCCAACGCCGAACTGGATCTCCCGAAGTCCAGCGTGCAGGCCGAAGTCGACCGCATGATCGAAGGCGCCCGCGCCGACCTCAAGCAGCGCGGCATCAAGGACGCTGACAAGGCGCCGATTCCCGACGACGTGTTCCGCCCGCAGGCCGAGCGCCGCGTGCGCCTGGGCCTGGTGGTGGCCGAGCTGGTGCGCGCCAACGAACTGCAGGCCAAGCCCGAGCAGCTCAAGGCCCACATTGAAGAGCTGGCTGCCAGCTACGAAAAGCCCCAGGACGTGGTGCGCTGGTACCTCAGCGACAACCGCCGCATGGCTGAAGTCGAGGCGGTCGTGATTGAAAACAACGTGACCGAGTTCGTGCTGGCCAAGGCCAAAATCAAGGACAAGGTCGTTTCGTTTGACGATCTGATGGGCCAGAACTGATCAGGCATTCAGCTTTTCCGGCTTTCTGAGCGATCGGGGCTTGTGGCTGGCTTGAAGTTGGGGGCACAGGCCCCCACTTATTTTGGGTACAGTACAAACATCTCTGGAGAAAACATGATTGTCCGAAACAGTACCTATGGCGCCCAAGCAGGCGCGCTGGAAACCCAGGGCCTTGGCATGGTGCCCATGGTCATTGAGCAGTCGGGTCGCGGCGAGCGGTCTTATGACATTTATTCGCGCCTGCTCAAGGAGCGGGTGATTTTTCTGGTGGGCCCGGTCAATGACCAGACCGCCAATCTGGTGGTCGCCCAGCTGCTGTTCCTGGAGAGCGAAAATCCAGACAAGGACATTTCCTTCTACATCAATTCTCCCGGGGGCTCGGTCACGGCAGGCATGGCGATTTACGACACCATGCAGTTCATCAAGCCGGATGTGTCCACGCTGTGCGTCGGCATGGCCGCCAGCATGGGGGCGTTCTTGCTGTCAGCCGGCGCCAAAGGCAAGCGCTTTTCGCTGCCCAACTCGCGCGTCATGATTCACCAGCCCTCGGGCGGTGCGCAGGGCCAGGCGACGGATATCGAAATTCACGCCCGCGACATTCTGAAAACGCGTGACCAGCTCAACCATATCCTGGCCGCCAACACCGGCCAGCCGATCGAGAAGATTGAACGCGACACGGAGCGTGACTACTTCCTGTTTGCGGAGGACGCCAAGGCCTATGGCCTGATTGACCAGGTCATCGCCAAGCGCCCGTAAGCCGAAATCAGCGGCTTGCTGCTCCACAGCAACGGCGTTTTCCGCAATAGAAAACGCCGTTTTGTCCAGTTCTGGCAAGCGTTGCCATTGTTAGCCTGGGCGCGCCCGCTTCGCTGGGCGAGTATTTGGCTATCTATTTGGTTATCATTGGATAACTGTTCCCTCCGCCACCTCAAAAGGCACCCTAATAATGGCCGATAAAAAAGGCTCTTCCAGCGAAAAGACCCTGTACTGCTCCTTCTGCGGTAAAAGCCAGCACGAGGTCAAGAAGCTGATCGCGGGTCCCTCCGTGTTTATTTGTGATGAGTGCATCGATCTTTGCAACGAAATCATCCGTGACGAGCTGCCCGCAGGCGATGACGTGCATGAGACGCGCGGCGACCTGCCCACGCCGGCTGAAATCAAGGCGACCCTCGACAACTATGTGATTGGCCAGGAGCCTGCCAAGCGCACGCTGGCGGTGGCGGTGTACAACCACTACAAACGCCTGCGCCACAAGGAAAAGTCCAAAAAAGACGATGTTGAGCTGACCAAAAGCAACATATTGCTGATCGGTCCCACCGGCTCCGGCAAGACGCTGCTGGCCCAGACCCTGGCCCGCACGCTCAACGTGCCGTTTGTGATGGCCGATGCCACCACGCTGACCGAAGCCGGTTATGTGGGTGAAGACGTTGAAAACATCATTCAGAAATTGCTGCAAAGCTGCAATTACGAAGTCGAGCGCGCCCAGCAGGGCATTGTGTACATCGATGAAATCGACAAGATTTCACGCAAATCCGACAACCCGTCGATCACGCGTGACGTGTCGGGCGAGGGCGTTCAGCAGGCTTTGCTCAAGCTGATCGAAGGCACCATGGCATCGGTGCCGCCTCAAGGCGGGCGCAAGCACCCGAATCAGGATTTTCTGCAGGTCGACACGACCAACATCCTGTTCATTTGCGGTGGCGCATTCTCCGGGCTGGAAAAAGTCATCGAAAACCGCACCGAAGCGTCGGGTATTGGCTTTGCTGCGGCTGTCAAAAGCAAGAAAGCGCGCTCCCTGACGGAGGCGTTCAAGGAAGTCGAGCCCGAAGATCTGATCAAGTTTGGCCTGATTCCCGAACTGGTGGGGCGCATGCCCGTGGTCGCCACGCTGGCCGAGCTCAGCGAAGACGCACTGGTCCAGATCCTGACGGAGCCCAAAAATGCGGTGGTCAAACAGTTCAGCAAGCTGCTTTCCATGGAAGGCGTGGACCTGGAGATTCGCCCCTCGGCGCTGAAAGCCATTGCGCGCAAAGCCCTGGCCCGCAAGACCGGGGCACGTGGCTTGCGCTCCATTCTTGAGCAATCCCTGATTGACACCATGTTTGACCTGCCTAATGTGAGCAATGTCAACAAAGTGGTGGTCGATGAGTCCACCATTGAAGAGAACAAGGCGCCGTTGCTGGTGTACCACGAAGCTGCAAAGAAAGCTTGAATGTCAGAAAGCAAAGGGCAGGACTGACTTGAAAAGTGCCTCTTGCTCCCCATGTCTGTACTGACTGCTTGGTGTCATACTTGTTATTGATAGTTTGGCCATGAGACTTCTTTTCAGGCCTTATGTTTAAGGTTTATATGTCCGGACAAACCTCGCTGCCCTCTACCCCGATTGATCTGCCGCTGTTGCCGCTGCGCGACGTGGTGGTCTTTCCCCACATGGTGATCCCGCTGTTTGTGGGTCGCCCCAAAAGCATCAAGGCGCTTGAATCCGCCATGGAGGCCGAGCGCCGCATCATGCTGGTGGCGCAAAAGGCCGCTGCCAAAGACGAGCCTTCCGTGGAAGACATGTTCGAGGTGGGCTGTGTGGCCACCATTTTGCAGATGCTCAAGCTGCCTGACGGCACGGTCAAGGTGCTGGTCGAAGGACAGCAGCGCGCCAAGGTCAACCAGATCGAAGAAGGCGAGCAGCACTTCAGTGCCAATGTCACGCCTGTGGAGCCTTCGGCCGCCCCGCCCGCAGACAAGACCAGCGAAATCGAAGCCTTGCGCCGGGCTGTGATGCAGCAGTTTGACCATTACGTCAAACTCAACAAGAAAATCCCGCCGGAAATCCTCACGTCGATCTCCAGCATTGATGATGCGGGCCGCCTGGCCGACACCATTGCCGCGCATTTGCCGCTCAAGCTCGATGCCAAGCAGGCCATCCTGGACCTCGACAATGTCAAGGCCCGCCTCGAGAACCTGTATGAGCAGCTCGAGCGGGAAGTTGACATTCTCAACGTCGACAAAAAAATCCGCGGCCGCGTCAAGCGCCAGATGGAGAAAAACCAGCGCGACTTCTATCTCAACGAGCAGGTGAAAGCCATCCAGAAGGAACTGGGCGAGGGTGAGGAAGGCGCCGACATCGAAGAGATCGAGAAAAAGATCAAAACCGCCAAGATGCCGCAGGATGCGCGCAAAAAGGCTGAGAGCGAGCTGAAAAAGCTCAAGCTCATGTCGCCCATGTCGGCTGAAGCGACCGTGGTGCGGACCTATATTGAGGTGCTGACCGGCCTGCCATGGAGCAAGAAAACCAAGATCAAACACGATCTGGGTCATGCCGAGGCCGTGCTCAATGAAGACCACTACGGCCTTGAAAAGGTCAAGGACCGCATTGTCGAGTACCTTGCGGTGCAGCAGCGGGTCGACAAACTCAAGGGCCCCATTCTTTGCCTGGTGGGGCCTCCCGGCGTGGGCAAAACCTCACTGGGCCAGTCGATTGCCAAGGCCACGGGCCGCAAATACGTGCGCATGGCGCTGGGCGGCATGCGCGATGAAGCCGAGATTCGCGGTCACCGCCGCACCTACATTGGCGCCTTGCCCGGCAAGGTGCTGCAAAGCCTGACCAAGGCCGGCACGCGCAACCCCCTGTTCCTGCTTGACGAGATCGACAAGCTGGGCACCGACTTCAGGGGCGACCCATCCAGCGCCTTGCTGGAGGTGCTGGACCCTGAGCAGAACCACACGTTTGGCGATCACTACGTTGAAGTCGACTTCGACCTCAGCGATGTGATGTTCGTGGCGACCTCCAACTCCATGAACATTCCGCCAGCCCTGCTGGATCGTATGGAAGTGATCCGTCTGTCCGGCTATACCGAAGATGAAAAAACCAGCATTGCCATGCGTTACCTGCTCCCCAAGCAGCTCAAGAACAATGGCGTGAAGGAAGAGGAACTTGAAGTTCAGGAGCAAGCCGTTCGCGACATCGTGCGTTACTACACCCGTGAAGCCGGTGTGCGCTCGCTTGAGCGTGAGCTGTCCAAGATTTGCCGCAAGGTGGTCAAGGGCATCCAGCTCAAGAAAATGACACCTAAAGTGCTGGTGACGCCCGATAACCTCAATGATTACCTGGGCGTTCGAAAATTTGACTACGGCCGTGCGGAGCAAAAAAACCAGGTGGGTCAAGTGGTCGGTCTGGCCTGGACCGAAGTCGGCGGTGACCTGCTGACGATTGAAGCGGCCCTGATGCCGGGCAAGGGTGTGATTACGCGCACCGGCCTGCTGGGCGATGTGATGAAAGAGTCCGTCGAAGCCGCCCGTACCGTCGTGCGCAGTCGTGCCAAGGTGCTGGGCATCAAGGATGAGATGTTCGAAAAGCGCGACATCCATATCCATGTGCCTGATGGCGCCACGCCCAAAGACGGCCCCAGTGCGGGGGCTGCCATGACCACGGCCTTTGTGTCCGCGTTGACGGGGATCCCGGTGCGCGGGGAGGTTGCCATGACCGGTGAAATCACCTTGCGCGGCGAGGTCACGGCCATCGGTGGTTTGAAAGAAAAACTGCTCGCAGCATTGCGTGGCGGTATCAAGACCGTCCTGATTCCGCAAGAGAACGCGAAAGACCTGCAGGAGATTCCCGAGAACGTGAAGAGCGGTCTTGAAATCGTGCCGGTCAAGTGGATCGATCAGGTGCTGCAGGTCGCGCTGGAACGCCAGCCCGTGCCGCTGCCCGATGAAGAACCTGTCGTAGCGGCCGCTGCCGTTGTCGCTGCGCCTGCTGAAGCAGCCGGTACCGTCAAGCATTGAGTGTCGAAAGTTTTTTGCTTCGATTTTCGCAAGCTCTGAAAACTACGCTATAATCTGAGGCTGTGATCGCGGGAGTAGCTCAGTTGGTAGAGCGCAACCTTGCCAAGGTTGAGGTCGAGAGTTCGAGACTCTTCTCCCGCTCCAATTCAAAAGGGCAGCATGTAAAAATGCTGTCCTTTTTCATTAGAGTCAGTCGTTGGGTCAGTTACTGGTAGTGGGCGGTCACAGGCGCTGCCAGAATGAGGCATAACAGGGCGCGGTAGCAAAGCGGTTATGCACCGGATTGCAAATCCGTGTAGGTCGGTTCGACTCCGGCCCGCGCCTCCAAAAGTTTTATAAATCAATGGCCTGGACGCCACTGATTTAAATCTGTAAAACGCGGGAGTAGCTCAGTTGGTAGAGCGCAACCTTGCCAAGGTTGAGGTCGAGAGTTCGAGACTCTTCTCCCGCTCCAGATCGGAAGGGCAGCACTTAAAAATGCTGCCCTTTTTTGTTTGACAATAGCTTGTTCGCCCGGGTGGTGAAATAGGTAGACACAGCGGACTTAAAATCCGCCGCTTTCCTGAAAAGGGGCGTACCGGTTCGATTCCGGTCCCGGGCACCAGCGAACTTTGACGCATTCACCCTCAATGAGCCGTGGTTTCACGTGGTTTGTTTCGAGCCGCAACTGGTTAAGATAGATTCATGTCCCGTTACAACACACCTTTTGAAATTCACGTTCACGGCGAAGTGCCCGTGCGCGAGGGCGTCACGTTTGAGCAATTGCAGGAGGCCTTGAGGCCGCTGTGGAAGTACGCGGGCGCCAAGTCCCTGGCCGATGGCGCGGCCAGCGCTTATGAAGAGGAACCGGGCATCCGCTTTGATGTTCACAAGCACCTGCTGCAGATGTGCTGGACCGTGCCCGGGGACGAGGATTTCCGCCATGCGCTGGACGAAATGTGCATGGCCATGAATGAGCTGGCCGAGAGCGGTGCGCCCATTGAAGTCACTTTTTACGATGCCGACTTTGATGAAGAGGAAGAGGCCGGCGGCGAAGAGGCGCGCGATGACTTTGCCATGTACTTCGTGGGCCCGACGCCGGCCGCCATCATGCAGGTTCAGCGCGATCTGCTGGTGCAGGACATGATCGGCCTGATGGAGCGCCATTTCGATGGGTCCGAACTGGGCGAGGTGGTGGCGGCAGTGGACAAGCTGTTCGAGCGGCGCTTCGATGCGCTGGTCAATTCGATGCAGCTCGGCAAGCCGCCCCGTGGTCAGAGTGGGCCGCAAGGCGGCACCGGTCATGGCGGCGGACGCAAGCCGCGGCACTTGCACTAGGGTTCCAAGAACTCCAAGCCGGCTTGGTGCTGGCGCTAGCATTCAGTCAAGTCAGGGCGTGTTTTTGTCCTGCGGGCCGGGGAAGCCCAAGCCCTTCAGGTAGGCATTCATCACGCACTGGCCAACTTCCAGCAGATCAAAAGCCTCTGGATTGAGCAGCCAGTTCTGTATCAGTCCATCGATCAGGGCATGCAAACCCTGCGCGGCCGTCGAGGCCGGCATGGCCAGCGTCACATTCAGCTGGCGGGTAGCCATGCCCAGACTCTGCTCGACACGCTGCACAAAGCCGTCACGCGCTGCCAGATGGCGCAGGCGCACGGCGTGCAGCTCCTCCACATACTCCACCTTGTGCGTGGCCACCTCAAAGACGCAGCGTGTCCGGGCGTCATTGACGATCTGGCTCAAGGCCTTGAGGGTGGCGCGCCGAATGTGGTCAAGCGGATTGGCGTCCGGACCATGGGGCGCGGCGCCGTTGTGCGCGTCCACGTCAAACGACTGCTCCATCGGGAGCGTGACGCGTTCCATCATGGCATTGAACAAATCGGCCTTGTCCTTGAAATGCCAGTACACAGCGCCGCGCGTCGCGCCGGCGCGCCGGGCGATGTCCTGAAGACTGGTGCGGGAAACGCCCTGCGCCAGGAATAACTGCTCGGCAGCATCGAGCAGTTTATGGCGGGTGGCCAGAGCCTCCTCTTTGGTGCGACGGACCATCTAGCCCTCCTGTCATGCTTTTTTGAATGCTTCACATACATTCACAAATGTATGTAAACTATACCACTCGTCAAAATAGCGGACAACTGTGTCTTAACAGTTCATTAACAGTTCGCCGTTAAACTTTTGTCTTATCCGCTTTCTCCCTTTTCTCCATACCCACTTCAAGGAACAGCATGCGTATGCCCAGCATCGTCCAGCCTTATTTACCGCTTAGCCGCGTGCGTCATCAGCTGGTGCTGACCAGCGCGCTACTTTCGTTGTTGGTGGCAGGCTGCGGACAAAGCGCCAATGGCAGTACGCCGGGCGCGGGTGGCCCGCCGCCTGCCGAGGTGGGGGTGGTGACGGTCACGCAAGGTGATGTGGGACTGGTGACGGAGTTGCCGGGCCGGCTGGAAGCGTCGCGTGTGGCGCAGGTCAGGGCGCGCGCGGTGGGCATTTTGCAAAAGCGCCTGTTCCGTGAAGGCAGTGATGTGAGTGCCGGCCAGCCGCTGTTCAATATCGACGCCGCGCCTTATGCGGCAGCCGCCGCCAGCGCGAAAGCCAGCCAATCGCGGGCCGAGGCCAACCTGGCACAGGCGACGGCGCTGGCCGAGCGCTACAAGCCGCTGGTGGAGGCCAACGCGATCAGCAAGCAGGAATACGCCAACGCGGTCGCTGCGCAAAAGCAGGCAGAGGCCGATGTGGCGGTGGGCAAGGCCAATGTCCAGACGGCCAGTATCAATCTGGGGTATGCCGCCGTGACCGCGCCCATTTCAGGGCGTATCGGCCGGGCGCTGGTGACCGAGGGGGCCCTGGTGGGGCAGGGTGAGGCGACGCAGCTGGCGGTGATTCAGCAAATCAACCCGATGTATGTGAACTTCACGCAGTCAGCCTCCGAGGCCATGAAGCTGCGCCGGGCCATGGACAGTGGCCAGTTCAAGCGTGCCAATGGCGCGGCAGCCAGCGTGCGCATCGTGCTGGAAGACGGGACCGAGTACGAGCGTCCCGGGCGATTGCTGTTTTCCGACCTCACCGTGGATGCCACCACCGGACAGGTGACGCTTCGCGCCGAAGTGCCCAACCCCAACGGGCAACTGCTGCCGGGCCTGTATGTCCGCGTGCGGCTGGAGCAGGCGCAGGCCAGCAATGCCATGACCTTGCCGCAGCAGGCGGTCACCCGCAGCGCGCAGGGCGACTCCGTCATGGTGGTAGGGGTCGACGGCAAAGTCAGCTCGCGGCAAGTCAAGATAGGCTCGGCCAAAGGCAACTTATGGGTGGTGCTTGAGGGTTTGAAGACGGGCGAAAAAGTCATGGTCGACGGCTTCCAGAAATTGCGGGGTGATGCGCCCGTCAAACCCGTTGCCTGGCAGGCGCCCGGCGCCAAGCCTGCTCCAGGGGCGGCCTCGTCGCCTGCGGCACCTGCTGCGCCTGCGGCTTCAGCCGCTGCGAAGTAAGGAGCGCAGCACATGATGGCCAAGTTTTTCATCGATCGGCCGATCTTTGCCTGGGTGATTGCGCTGTTCATTCTGGTGGTGGGCACGGTGGCGGTGACGCAGTTGCCGATTGCGCAGTACCCACCGGTGGCACCGCCCACCATCGTGATTTCCACGGCTTACCCCGGCGCCTCCGCGAAGGTGCTGGAAGACAGCGTGCTCAGCGTGATCGAGCGCGAGATGAACGGTTCGCCCGGACTGATTTACATGGAGTCGGTGGCGCAGGCCAACGGCTCGGGCAACATCACCCTGAGTTTCCAGCCGGGCAGCAACGCCGAGCTGGCCCAGGTCGATGTGCAGAACCGCCTGTCGCGCGCGGCACCGCGTTTGCCGCAGGCGGTCACGCAGCAGGGGGTGCGAGTGGACAAGGCCAGCTCCAACTTCCTGCTGTTCATCATGGTGTCTTCGGACAACCCGGCGATTGATCCGATCGCGCTGGGTGACTATGCCTCGCGCAATGTGGTCCCCGAAATTCAGCGCTTGCCCGGCATTGGGCAGGCCCAGCTGTTTGGCACCGAACGCGCCATGCGCATCTGGGTTGACCCGGCCAAGCTGGCAGGCTTTAACCTGTCATCGGCGGATGTGACGGCCGCCATTCGCACGCAGAACGCGCAGGTGGCCTCGGGCACCATCGGCGACCTGCCCAACGTGGCCGGCCAGGGTATCGCGGCGACCGTGGCCGTCAATGGGCAGCTGTCGAGTGTCGCGCAGTTTGGCGACGTGGTGCTGCGCGCCAACACGGACGGCTCCTCGGTGCGCCTCAAGGATGTCGCCCGCATCGAGCTGGGCGCGCAGGCCTACGCCACCTCGGCCCGGCTCAATGGCAAGCCCTCCACCGGCATCGGTGTGCAGCTGGCTCCCGGCGGCAATGCCCTGGCCGCGGCCAAAGCGGTACGCGCCAGGATGGACGCACTCAAGCCCTACTTTCCGCAGGGCGTGAAATACGACATTCCCTATGACAGCTCGCGCTTTGTCAGCATTTCCATCCGGCAGGTAGCCCAGACGCTGGTGGAGGCCATCGTGCTGGTGTTCCTGGTGATGTTTTTGTTCCTGCAGAACTTCCGTTACACCATCATCCCGACCATTGTGGTGCCTATCGCCTTGCTGGGCACCTTTGCCACATTGCTGGCACTGGGTTTTTCCATCAACGTGCTGACCATGTTCGGCATGGTGCTGGTGATCGGTATCGTGGTGGACGACGCGATCGTGGTGGTGGAAAACGTCGAGCGCATCATGAGCGAAGAAGGGCTGCCGCCGCTGGAGGCAACCCGCAAGGCCATGGGGCAAATCTCGGGCGCCATCATCGGCGTGACGGTGGTGCTGGTTTCGGTGTTCGTGCCGCTCGCCTTTTTCTCAGGCTCGATCGGCAATATCTACCGCCAGTTCTCGGCGGTGATGGTGGCTGCGATTGCTTTTTCCGCCTTCCTGGCACTCTCGCTGACGCCGGCCCTGTGCGCCACCCTGCTCAAGCCGGTTGAGGCGGGGCATCATCACGCGAAAACAGGTTTTTTCGGCTGGTTCAACCGGGGCTTTACGCGAACCGCCAAAAGCTATGAAGGCTTTGTGGCGCGCCTGCTCAAGCGTGCCAGCCGCTACCTGGTCATTTATGCGGCCATCATCGGCGTGGTGGCGCTCATCTACATGCGGCTGCCCACGTCCTTTCTGCCTTCTGAAGACCAGGGCACGATGCTGGTGAACGTCCAGCTGCCGCCGGGCGCCACACTGGAGCGCACACGCGCCGTGATCGAGCAGGTTGAAGGCTACATGCTCAAGCAGCCCGAAGTGGAGAGCATGGTGGGCGTGCTGGGCTTCAGCTTCTCGGGGCAGGGCCAGAACGCGGCGCTGGCTTTCGTGACGCTGAAAGACTGGTCTGAACGCAAAGGCCGGGAGCACGCCGCGGAGTCCATTGCCGGGCGGGCCTTTGGCGCGCTGTCAGGCATCCGCGATGCCTTCATCTTCCCGCTGAGTCCGCCGCCGATTCCGGAGCTGGGCTCTGCCAGCGGCTTTACCTTCCGCCTGCAGGATCGCTCGGGCGCCGGGCGCGAGGCCTTGCTGGCGGCACGCAACCAGCTGCTGGGCCTGGCTGCCAAAAGCCCGGTGCTGGCGCAGGTGCGTCCGGATGGCCTGGAGGACGCGCCGCAGCTTCAAATCGACATTGACCGCGACAAGGCCAACGCCCTGGGCGTGGGCTTTGATGCGGTCAACAGCGCGCTGTCCACCGCCCTGGGTTCGAGCTACGTCAATGATTTTCCGAACCAGGGGCGCCTGCAGCGCGTGGTGGTGCAGGCTGACGCACCGGCGCGCATGCAGCCCGATGACCTGCTCCAGATCAACGCCAGCAACGGCCAGGGGCGGTCCGTGCCCCTTTCGGCTTTCGCCACGACGCGCTGGGTCAAGGGCGCGATGCAAACCGTGCGTTACAACGGCTATCCCGCCATGCGCATCAGCGGCGGTGCGGCACCCGGCTACAGCACGGGCGCGGCCATGGCCGAGATGGAAAAACTGGCAGCCCAGCTGCCCCAGGGCTTCGGTTTTGAATGGACCGGCCAGTCGCGCGAAGAAAAGCTCGCCGGTGCGCAGGCCGTTGTGTTGTATGGGTTTGCCATTCTGGCCGTGTTCCTGTGCCTGGCCGCGCTGTATGAAAGCTGGTCGATCCCGCTGTCAGTGATTCTGGTGGTGCCGCTGGGCGTGTTGGGGGTGCTGACGGCGACCTTGCTGCGCGGTTACTCGAACGACGTGTACTTCCAGGTGGGACTGATCACCATCATTGGCCTGTCATCGAAGAACGCGATTTTGATCATCGAGTTTGCGAAAGACCTGCAGGCGCAGGGGCGGGGTGTGATTGAGTCCGCCCTGGCCGCCGCACATTTGCGCTTCCGCCCTATCCTCATGACCTCGATGGCTTTCATGCTGGGCGTGCTGCCACTGGTGCTGGCCACGGGCGCCAGCTCGGCCAGCCAGCGTGCCATTGGCACCGGCGTGATTGGCGGCATGCTGACCGGTACGGTGCTGGCGGTGGTTTTTGTGCCCTTGTTCTTCGTCGTCGTGCGCACCCTGTTCAAGGGCAGTGAACGGCAGAGAAAGAAGTATTCCGAACACGCCAAGGCGGCGGGCATAGACGCCGATGAAGGCAGCAAGGGGCAGGCCCATGAGTAAGACAAGACTGGCGCAACTCTGCGCGGTGTGCGCTGCCGCGTTGCTGGCCGGCTGCTCCTTCATCCCGCAGTACCAGCGGCCGGCTGCGCCCGTGGCAGCCACCTTTCCAGCCTATACCAACGCTGCGGCCACTGCCATTGCCACCGCGCCAGTGTCCGCGTCCAGCCTGGCCTGGCAAGACTTTTTTGCCGACGCCAGGCTCAAGCGCCTGATTGAGCTGGCCCTGGCCAATAACCGCGACCTGCGGGTGGCGGTGCTCAACATCGAGCAGACCCGCGCGCAATACCAGATCCGGCGCGCCGACCAGTTTCCGACCATCAACGCCGCGCTGACCGGTTCGCGCACGCCCAATTCCAGCAACAGCGTGACCAGCCTTTACAACGCCGGCCTGGTCACGACGGCTTACGAGCTGGATTTTTTCGGACGAGTGAGCAGCCTCAAGGAAGCCGCGCTGTACCAGTACCTGGCGAGTGAAGAAGGGCGCAAGACCACCCAGATCAGCCTGGTTGCCGCGGTCGCCAACACCTATATGAGTCTGCTGGCCGATGAAGAGCTGCTCGAGATCACACGTCAGACGCTGGTCACGCGCGAGGAGTCCATGAAGCTCAGCAAGCTGCGCTTTGACAATGGGGTGGCTTCGGAGCTCGATTACCGGCAGGCGGAATCGCTGACCGAGGCCGCCCGGGTGGCCTTTGCGCAGCAGCAGCGCCAGCGCGCGCTCGACGAAAACGCCCTGACCCTGCTGGTGGGGCAGCCCCTGGCAGGTGAGCTGCCCACGGCAGCCGCCGCCACGCCGCTGTCGCAAGCCACGCTGCTGGCCGAGGTGCCGGCCGGCCTGCCCTCCGATTTGCTGACCAACCGGCCCGACATCCGTCAGGCCGAGCAACTGCTGCTGGCGAGCAACGCCAATATCGGGGCAGCCCGGGCTGCCTTTTTCCCGCGCATTTCACTGACCGTGGGCGTGGGCAGTGCCAGCAGCCACCTGTCGGGGCTGTTCAAAAGCGGCACCTATGGCTGGACCATGGCGCCCCAATTGATGCTGCCTATTTTTGATGCGGGCCGCAACACGGCGGGTCTGGAGTCGGCCAACGCCGGGCAGGGCATCGCCATCGCGCAGTACGAAAAAGCCATCCAGACGGCATTTCGCGAAGTGGCCGATGCGCTGGCGGCGCGCTCCACGCTGGCCGACCAGCTGCGTTCTCAGCAGGCCCAGGCACAGGCCGAGGTGGTCCGCTTCAAGCTGTCTGACCTGCGCTACCAGGGCGGGGTGGCCAGCTACCTTGATTTGCTGGATGCGCAGCGTTCGCTGTTCTCCGCCCGGCAGGCCGTGGTGCAAACCCGCCTGGCCCAGCTGCAAAGCCAGGTCACGCTGTACAAGGCGCTGGGTGGCGGCTGGAAAGAGCCCGATGAGCGCCCGCTGAGTTTGAAGGCCGAGACCCAGCTTAAACCTTGAGCTGGCGCTTCCGGCTCAAGCTGCGCCCAGCGACTTGGCTGGTTGCGATGTGGATGAAAAGGTCATCAAGTGCATGCGCTCGTTCTCGGCTTCATCCGGCAGCGTGTGGATCCGGTAGCGCTGTTTGCTATAAATTTAGTAGCTTAAGATGTGCGTGAATACTGGGGTAATAGCCTATTTGAGCACGCATCTTGCAGAAGCGGCGGGTTTCAGGCAACTTGAGCAAGGCATCCCCTCCGATGGGGAGGCGAGACCCCTATTGAAGGGTTACTCCCTACAGGGTGGTTGCAGGGGCGGCAGTATATTCCCAGCCGAATGGCAGGCAAACGCGGACTCTCCCAATTGGAGACAAGCCGCGCCATCAACCACGGCGGGCCAAAAGCCAGCCAATTTTTATTCAGGAGTGCAACAAGCATGAACTCAATTTGGACGATGAAGGCGCTGACTGGCGCCGTGTTGCTGGCTTGCGCCGGCCTGGCTGGTGCGGCCACGGTGCCCGCGGGCGTGAAGTTGCATGAAACCCAGGAGCTGGTTCGCAACAATGGTTCCGAGCCCGAAACCCTGGACCCCGCGCTGGCATCCGGCGTGCCGGCCAACAACGTCATTCGTGACATGTTTGAAGGTTTGGCGGCGGCCGATGCGAACGGCAAGATTGTGCCCGCGGTCGCGGAGAGCTGGAAGCAGACCGATGCCCAAACCTGGGTCTTCAAGCTGCGCAAGAACGCCAAATGGTCCAACGGCGATGCGGTGACCGCCGAGGATTTTGTTTACGGCATGCGCCGCTTCGTTGACCCGGCGACCGCCTCGAAATACGCTGCCACCTACGGTATCTTCCTGCTCAATGCCAAGGAGATCATTGAAGGCAAGAAGCCCGGCACCGAGCTGGGTGTCAAGGCCCTGGACCCCTACACCCTGGAAATCAAGACGCCTTTTCCTGTCGGCTTCCTGCCTGAAGTCGTTTCCAACCTTCAGCTGGGCCCGGTTCATAAAGCGACGGTTGAAAAGTTTGGCAAGGACTGGACCAAGCCTGCCAACATGGTGGGCAATGGCGCTTTCATCCTGAAAGACTGGCAGGTCAACAGCAAGATCACACTGGCCAAGAGCCCCACCTACTGGGATGCGAAAAATGTCCAGCTGAACAAAATGACCTATCTCTCGGTGGAGGACGGCAACGCCGATGTCAAACTGTACGAGTCGGGCGAGAACGACTGGGTGTACCAGCTCCCTCCCGGCACGTTCGACAAGTACAAGGCGCAGTATCCCAAGGAAATCCGCAATACCGACATGCTGGGCTTGCGCTATTACTCCCTGAACAATGCGGACCCGGTCCTCAAGGACATCAATGTGCGCAAGGCCTTGTCCATGGCGATTGACCGCGACATCCTGGCGCAGCGCGTGACGGCTGATGGCCAGACCCCTGCCTATGGCGTGATCGTGAAGGGCACGGCGGGTGCGGATGTCACCGCCTATGACTGGGCCAAGTG
Organism: Polaromonas sp.; assembly: GCF_036676035.1. Lineage (GTDB taxonomy): Bacteria > Pseudomonadota > Gammaproteobacteria > Burkholderiales > Burkholderiaceae_C > Polaromonas. Next base: position 4,727 of record NZ_JAKFDR010000049.1, on the reverse strand, counting down.
GCCCATGGACAAACGTGTGGCGGAGGCCAAGAAGTTGATGGCGGCCTCTGGCGTTGCGCCCGGTACCAAGATCAAGTTTTCCTACAACACCAGCGACTACCACAAGAAAATGGCCATTTTTGCGGCCTCCGAGTGGAAAACCAAGCTGGGCATAGACGTTGAACTGGAAGCGATGGAGTTCAAGGTGCTGATCAAGAAACGCACGGATAAAGACTATCAGATGGCCCGCAACGGCTGGATTGCAGACTACAACGACGCGACCACCTGGCTGACGCTGGTTCAATGCGATTCGGACCAAAACTACCACAACACCTGCAACCGCAAAGCTTCCATGCTGATCGATGAAGGCAACCAGTCGCTGGACCCCGCCAAGCGCAAAACCCTGCTGACCCAGGCGGCCAAGATGATCATGGACGACTACCCCGTGATCCCCTTGCTGCAGTACACCGTGCCGCGACTGGTCAAACCTTATGTGGGTGGGTATTCGACGACCAACGCCCTGGACCGCTACCGCGCCAAGGACCTGTACATCATCAAGCATTGATGCTCGGCTGAGCCAAGGACTGGGCAGGCGTCGCAACGGCACCTGCCCGTTTTTTTAACGGCTGCTTAACTGGCCGGCACCGATACGACCGGAGACACTCCCATGTGGTCCTACACCCTCAGGCGCATCCTGGCGACGATTCCGACCTTGCTGGCCGTTGTCACTGTCTGCTATCTCCTGCTCCATGCCACGCCGGGCGGGCCCTTTGACGACGAACGCAAGGTGTCCGCCGCGGTGCTGGCCAATCTGCAGGCCAAGTACCACCTGGACTTGCCGCTGTGGCAGCAGTACCTGCACTATCTCAACAGCCTGCTGCACGGTGACCTGGGCGCCTCATTTCGCTATGCCGACTGGTCGGTCAATGAGCTGGTGGCCAAAGCGCTGCCGGTGTCTGCGGTGATCGGCGGGGGCGCCATCGTCATCGCCCTGTTGGTCGGGGTGCTGCTCGGCACCATTGCCGCCTTGCGCCAAAACAGCGTGATCGATTACCTGGTGATGCTGCTCGGCAATGCCGGGCATGCCTTCCCCTCGTTTGTGATCGGCCCGGTGCTGATTCTGGTGTTCGCCGTCTGGCTCAAGATCGCGCCGGCCGGGGGCTGGAATGATTTTGCGCCGCGCTTCATGGTCTTGCCGATGCTGCTGCTGATTTTCATCAACGTCGCCACCATTGGGCGCGTCATGCGCGGCAGCCTGATTGAGGTGCTGCACAGCAACTTTATCCGCACGGCACGTGCCAAGGGCCTGCCCATGCGCACCATCATCTTGCGCCACGCCTTCAAGCCGGCGCTGTTGCCGGTGGTGTCTGTCATCGGGCCCCTGGCCATTTCATCGATCACATCGGCCATCGTGACCGAGTCGGTGTTCTCTCTGCCGGGCCTGGGAAAACTGATTGTGAACGGCGCCGCCAACCGCGACTACACCCTGGTGCTGGGCCTGGTGGTGCTGGTGACCGTGATTGCCGTGACCTTCAACCTGTTGGTCGATCTGGCCTACGCGCTGCTTGATCCGAAGATCAGGTACTGAAGGACGTCACATGCTATTCAAGAACAAACAGGATGCCCTGGTCGCGGCCCTGGGCAATACGCTGGAAGTATCGGGACGCAGCCCCTGGGCCGATGCGCGCGGGCGTTTTTTGCGCAACCGGGCGGCAGTTGTCAGCCTCGGTCTGCTCACTTTAGTCACGCTTTTATGCATCGTCGGGCCGTGGCTGCTGCCGCACGCCTTTGACACCGCCGACTGGGATGCCATGAGCAGGCCGCCCATGCTCAAGAACTGGCACTTTTTTGGCACGGACGAGTCTGGCCGGGATTTGCTGGTGCGCAGCCTGGTCGGTGGCCGCGTGTCCCTCATGGTGGGCTTTCTGGCCACCTTGTCTTCCGTCACCCTGGGCATCGTGTGGGGTGCGACGGCGGGGTTCATGGGCGGCAAGGTGGACGCCTTCATGATGCGGGTCGTGGACATGATGTACGCCGTGCCCTATTTGCTGATCGCCATTTTGATGGTGACCATTCTGGGCCGGGCGTTTTACCTGGTGGTGATCACCATCACGGTCTTCTCCTGGATGGACATGGCCCGTGTGGTGCGCGGCCAAACCCTGTCGCTGCGCTCCAAGGAGTTCATTGAGGCGGCCCGCGCCCTGGGCGTGCCGACACGCCGCATCATCTTCCAGCACATCGTCCCGAATCTGTTGGGCATTGTGGTGATCTACACCACGGTCACCGTGCCGGCCGTGATCCTGACCGAGTCCGTGCTCTCGTTTCTGGGTTTGGGGATTCAGGAGCCGATGACGAGCTGGGGCGTGCTGATTCACGATGGCGCATCGGTCATGGAAGTGTCGGTGTGGATGCTGCTGTTCCCGGCTGGCCTGCTGTCCCTGACCCTGTACTGCTTTAACTACATCGGGGACGGCATGCGCGATGCGCTCGATCCCAAAGACCGCTGAAGCCCACCAAGGCGGAAAACACACACCATGAGCCTGATTGAAGTCAAAAACCTCGGGGTCCAGTTTCAGACCCAGGACGGGCTGATTTACGCCGTCAATGGCATCAACTTTGCACTGGAGCGGGGCCAGACCCTGGGCATCGTGGGCGAAAGCGGCTCCGGCAAAAGCCAGAGTGTGCTGGCCATGATGGGCTTGCTGGCCAAGAACGGCAAAGCCACTGGCCAGGCCTTGTACCAGGGCCAGGACTTGCTGGCCATGAGGCCGGCCGAGCTCAACAAAATTCGGGGCAACCGGGTGGCCATGATTTTTCAGGACCCCATGACCTCGCTCAACCCCTACCTGACGGTGGAGCGGCAGATGACCGAGGTACTGCAGTTTCACAAGGGGCTGGACCGCAAGTCCGCGCGCGCCAGGTCGGTTGAACTGCTCGATGCCGTCAAGATACCCGAGGCAGCCCGCCGCATCACGATGTACCCGCATGAGTTTTCCGGGGGCATGCGCCAGCGCGTCATGATTGCCATGGCCTTGCTGTGCGAGCCCGAGGTGCTGATTGCCGACGAACCCACCACAGCGCTGGACGTGACGGTGCAGGCCCAGATCATTGCCTTGCTGCGTGATCTGCAGCGCGACTTTGGCACCGCGATTGTCATGATCACGCATGACCTGGGCGTGGTGGCTGGCTTGTGCGACGAGGTGATGGTGCTGTACGGCGGGCGCGTGATGGAGCAGGGTGACGCCGACAGCATTTTCTACAGCGCTTCCCATCCCTATACCGTGGGCCTGCTCGGCGCCATACCGCGGCTGGACGCGGAGGATGAAGCCCTGGTCGCTATTCCCGGTGCGCCGCCTAACATGGCGCGGCAGCCCTTGGGCTGTCCGTTCAGCGAGCGCTGCACACTGGCATATGCCCGGTGCCGCGACGACCTGCCCGCATTGCAGGCCACTGAGAACAATCCGGCCGTGCTCAGGGCCTGTCACAAGTCGGTTCAGACCGTGACCGAACTCACTGCCAAGGGAGCGAGTCATGTCTGAAGGGGTCAAGCCGATTCTGTCGGTGCGCGAACTGAAGGTGCACTTCAAGGTCAAAGGCGACAGCGCCTGGCCCTGGTCGCCGGCCCGTACCCTGAAAGCCGTGGATGGCGTTTCTTTCGACATCCATGCGGGCGAAACACTGGGCGTGGTGGGCGAGTCGGGTTGCGGCAAGTCGACCTTGGCGCGCGCCGTGCTGAACCTGATTCCCGCCACCGCCGGCAGCATCGTCTGGATGGGCCGGGAGATGAAGGGCGCATCCAGCCAGACCTGGCTGGGCGTGCGAAAAGACATCCAGATGATTTTTCAGGATCCGCTGGCCTCGCTGGATCCGCGCATGACCATCGCGCAAATCATTGCCGAGCCCTTGCGCACACACCACGCCGACATGCCCCACGATGAGGTGATGAAGCGCGTCACGGCGATGATGAGCCGCGTCGGCCTGACGGCGCAGCAGATCAACCGCTACCCGCATGAATTTTCCGGTGGCCAGTGCCAGCGCATCGGCATTGCCCGGGCCCTGATTCTGGAGCCAAAACTCATCATCTGCGATGAGCCGGTGTCGGCGCTCGATGTCTCGATTCAGGCGCAAATCATCAATCTGCTCAAGGAGCTGCAAAAATCCATGGGCCTGGCGCTGATTTTCATCGCCCATGACCTGGCCGTTGTCAAACACATCAGTGATCGTATTTTGGTGATGTACCTCGGGCACGAAATGGAAGTCGCCCGCAAGAAGGCGCTGTACGCGACGCCCCGCCATCCCTACACCCAGGCGCTGCTGTCAGCCATTCCGATTCCCGATCCGGCGCTGGAGCGAAAGAAGGTGATCCAGCTGCTGCAAGGCGACCTGCCTTCGCCCATGGCCCCACCCTCAGGCTGTGTGTTTCGAACCCGCTGCCCGCAAGCCATTGACCGCTGCGCGCAAGAGGTGCCTGAATTTCGCCGCTTGAGCGATGACAGCGAAGCGGCCTGCCTGCTGGCTTGAGATCAAGTATCTTTTAAGGCCCCAGCCCATGAAAGACGTGCGCAGGTAGCTATCAAAAATGTAGCAAATTGCGGGGAAGGCGGCGGTGGGCTAAGAGCCTGTTTACGATTTATTTGGGGTCGCGCAGGTGTCTTTTCGGGATGGGGTGCAAGGCGCAGTGCGCCGCCAATAGCCCGGCTATTGGCAAGCAGTGCAACGCCGCAGACCGCCCGAAAAGGCACCTGCCC
>NZ_JAKFDR010000048.1:0-22323 GCF_036676035.1 Polaromonas sp. | reverse complement strand
GCCATGTGGCCGCTTTGCGTTTCCTTGCCGCCAAAGGCGCCGCCCATGCGGCGGCACTCGACCTTGACCGCGTGGTTGGCGAGGCCCAGGGCATGCGCCACCCAGTGCTGGATTTCGCCGGGGTGCTGGGTGCTGGAGTAGACCCACCACTGGTTTTGCTCCAGCGGCAGCGCATAGGCGACCTGGCCTTCCAGGTAGAAATGCTCCTGGCCGCCGATCTCGAACGAGCCGCTCAGGGTGTGGGGCGCGCTGGCAAGCGCCTGGGCCGCATCGCCGCGCTTGACGAACACCGGCGGCAGCACATAGCTCTGGGCCTTGAGCGCTTCTTGCACCGTGAGAATGGCGGGCAGGGCTTCGATGTCGAGTTTGACGAGGCGTGCGGCGCGGCGCGCCAGCATTACCGAGTCGGCTACCACCACGCCGACGACTTGGCCGATGTGCTCGACATGGGTGGTGGCGAAGATCGGCTCGTCGTGCGAAAACGTGGCGAGGATCGGGTCGCCGGGGATGTCCTTGGCCAAGATCACGTCGTGCACGCCGGGCAGGGCCAGCGCAGCGCTGGCATCCACGCCCAGCAGCCGGCCATGGGCCACGGTCGAGAGGATGGGCGCGGCGTACAGCGTGCCCTTGATCTCGGGAATGTCGTCGATGTAGCTGGCTCTGCCTGCGACCTGGGCCACGGCGCTTTCGTGCGCCTTGGATACCCCGCAGGCATGGGTGTGGGTCGTGCCGGGAGCAGTGAAGAGTTTGTCAGGGGCGTTCATGCCAGCTCCTTCACGTCAAAACTTTCCAGATTGATTTGCTGCAGGCCCTGGCTTTCAAGCCAGAAGCGCTGCATCAGGTTGCCGAGCACCTCGCTGCGGTAGGCGCTTGATGCGCGCATGTCGGAGATCGGCTGGAACTCGCCGCGCAGCGTGGCGGTGGCCTGCTTCACGGTGGCCAGCGTCCAGGGCTGGCCGCGCAGGGCGGCTTCGGTCTGGACCGCGCGCATCGGCATGGCGGCCACGCCGCCAGCGCCTATAGACACGTGTTCGACCAAGCCGCCTGCAACGCGCAGGTTGAGCACCAGGCAGACGGCGGAAATGTCATCGTCGTAGCGCTTGGAGATCTTGTAGGCGCGCAGCAACTCCTGCCCCTCACCCCAACCCTCTCCCCAGAGGGGCGAGGGAGCCATACCGCTTTGTCTTTCCCCCTCTCCCCCTGGGAGAGGGCTGGGGCTGAACGCTGCGGCTCCGGATGCGCCTGCGCGCGTCTGGACAGCGTGAAGAAGTCCGGGCTCAGACCGGGCTGCGGTCTGCAAGACAGGGCTCCCCGGCAGCGGTACCTTGATCCAGGCCAGTACTTCATCCGGTGCCATCACGTTTTTACGGTAACCGGTATAAAGCTGCTCCAGCGGCATCTCGCGGTGGCCCATCTTCCCATCTCTTTCGCTCATCAGCACCACGTTGGCGCCCAAGGCAATCAGCAGGGGCATGGAGTCGCCAATCGGCGAGCCATTGGCCACATTGCCGCCCATCGTGCCGGAGTTGCGCACCGGCAGGCCGGCAAAGCGGCTGGCAAAGGTCTTGAGTTGCGGCCGGTCTTCCACCAGGGCGGCGAAGGCATCGGTCAAGGGTACAGCGGCCCCGATGGCGACATGGTTGTCATAGCGCTCGATGCGGCGCAGCTCCTTGACCTGGGTGACGTCCAGCACTTTGCTGAATTGCATGTGCATCTTGGTAACCCACAGCCCCACATCGGTGCAGCCGGCCACGATTTGCGCGTCGGGGTGGCTGGCGCGGGCGGACAGCAGCTGGGCCAGCGTGGTGGGGGAGAAGTAAGAAGAGCCGGCCTGGACGCCACGGGCCTGGGGCGCGATCTGCTTGAGTTGTTGCAGCAAACCCGCTTCGTCAACCGGCACGGCAGGCCAGTGGGCCATGGTCTGGGCCGCGTCCAGGATGGGGCGGTAGCCGGTGCATCGGCACAGGTTGCCGGAAAGCTCCTCCTGCGCCAACGCCCGCGTGATGGGCTGGAACGCGGCAAGCGTGGGGGAGTCTTCCGCCTCTCTACCAGCAGGGGCCGCGGAACCGGCTTTGCCGGGCCGCAGGCGCAGCGCCCCCTCGGGGGGCAGCGCAGCACACGAAGTGGCAAGCGTGGGGGCAATATGGTTCTGGTACATGCCGAACAGGCTCATCACAAAACCGGGCGTGCAAAAGCCACACTGAGAACCGTGGCAATGCACCATGGCCTCCTGGGCCGGGTGCAGCATGCCATCGTCGGCAGCCAGGTCTTCCACGGTCCACAGTGCCATGCCGTCTATGGAATGGGCCAGGCGGATGCAGCTGTTGATGGCGCGGTATTGGAGCTTGCCGTCCGCCGCTTCACCGAGTACAACGGTACAGGCGCCGCAGTCGCCTTCGCCGCAGCCTTCCTTGGTGCCGGTGCAGGACAGATCCTCGCGCAGCACTTCCAGCAGCGTGCGCGTGGGTGGTACATTGCCCAGCGAGACGAGCTCGCCGCGACGGATGAATTGAATCGTTTTGGTTTCCATGAATCAGATGGTTGTTGGTCTGTAAGTTCCGGGCGGTGTACAAGGGTAGGGCTAGATGCGCCTTGCCGCCATAAGCATTGGTATATGACACGAATGTAGGCAAAGGTATGAGAGATCAAGCGCTTTTCGACAAGATAGACCTCCACTTGATAAGGGTCTTGCACACCGTGTTAACCGAACGCAGCGTTTCTCGGGCCGCCATCCGTCTGGGCATGTACCAGCCGGCCGTGTCGGCTGCGCTCAAGCGCCTGCGCGATCTGGCGGGCGACCCCCTGCTGGTGCGTTCGGGCCCCGGCATGGTGCCCACCGATGCCGGGCTGCGCATGATAGAGCCCAGCGCCAGCATACTGCGCGCCGCAGAAGTGCTGTTTACCGACGCTCGGGGCTTCGATCCGCAAACCACCCGCAACACTTTCCGGGTAGCCGCCAGCGACTACCTCGACCCGCTGTTCCTGCCGCAGCTGGTCTCGCAGATCAAGGCCCAGGCACCGCTGTGCCACATCGAGATCCAGCCCCTGTCGGCCGATTCCGACTACCACGCCCATCTGGCGCAGGGCGATGTCGATGTCGTGATCGGCAACTGGGCCCAGCCGTCGGAGGACTTGCACATGGGCCGCTTGTTCGGAGACGATGTCGTGTGCCTGGTCAGCAAGGGCCACCCGGCCGTGCGCCGTGGCTGGGACCAGCAGGCCTGGCTGGAAGCCGAGCACATTGCCCCCACGCCGACCCATCCCGGCGCCAAGGGCGTGATCGACGAACATCTGGACAGCCTGGGTCTGCGGCGCAACATCACGGCGCGCTGCCCGCACTTCGGCCTGATTCCGGGCATGGTGGCCGCCAGCCTGTTGGTGCTGACCACCGGCCGCCAGTATTGCGAACGCTATTCCGAGGACCATGGAGGGCGGCTGCCCGTGAAGATTCTGGAATGCCCGATTGAATTTCCCAAGCTGGTGTACTACCAGCTCTGGCATGAGCGAACCCACGCGTCCAACTCAGCCAAGTGGTTGCGCGAACGTGTCAAGTCGGTTGCTGCGGCGCTACGAAAAGAATAGCGCCCTATGACCATTCGTTAACGGCGGTAAGCCGATTTATTATAAATAGACAAGAGACAATGCGAGACATGAACATCCCCACCTCCCCCCACGCGCCACCCCGGTTGCAGCTGGCCAACATCACCAAGAGCTACCCCGCCGTGGTGGCCAACAGCGACGTGTCGCTGAGCGTAGCGCCCGGCGTGGCCCACGCCATCCTGGGTGAAAACGGCGCCGGTAAATCCACGCTGATGAAAATCATCTACGGCTCGGTCAAGCCCGACGAAGGCACGGTGCATTTCAACGGCAAACCGGTTCACATCCGCAACCCGCAGGAAGCGCGGGCTCTGGGCATCAGCATGGTGTTCCAGCACTTCAGCCTGTTCGACACCCTGACCGTGGCGGAAAACGTCTGGCTCGGGCTCGAAAAAAGCCTGAGCCTGCCCGAAGTCACGCAGCGCATCACGGCCAAGGCCGGCGCGTACGGCCTGGACATCGACCCGGCGCGCCCGGTTCACACCCTGAGCGTGGGCGAGATGCAGCGGGTGGAAATCATTCGCGCCCTGCTGACCGACCCCAAGCTGCTGATCCTCGACGAGCCGACCTCGGTGCTGACGCCGCAGGCGGTGGAAAAGCTGTTCGTGGTGCTCAAGCAACTGGTCTCCGAGGGCTGCAGCATTCTCTACATCAGCCACAAGCTGCATGAGATCCGCGAACTCTGCACGGCCTGCACGGTGCTGCGCGGCGGCGTGGTCACGGGGGTGTGCAATCCGCAGCAGGAAACCAATGCCTCGCTGAGCTGCCTGATGATTGGCGCCGAGCCGCCGGAGCTGGAGCACCACCAGGTCAGAACGGGCAAGACCGTATTGAGCGTGCAGGCTCTGGACCTGCCGCGCGAAGACCAGTTCGGCGTGGACCTCGAAGGCATCTCGCTGGAGGTGCGCGCGGGCGAAGTGGTGGGCATTGCCGGTGTGTCGGGCAACGGCCAGAAGGAACTGCTGTACGCGCTGTCGGGCGAAGACACGCGTGCCGCCGCGCCCATGATCCAGGTGTTTGACAAGAAGGTTGGCAAGTTCGGCCCCGGTCGCCGGCGGGCGCTGGGCGTGCATTTCGTGCCCGAAGAACGGCTGGGGCGCGGTGCCGTGCCCACGCTGGGCCTGGCGCACAACCTCATGCTCACGCGCACGAACGCGATAGGCCAATCCCGCTGGTTGCCCGGCTGGATCAATGTCAAGGCCCTGGAAACCCAGGCGCAGGACATCATCCGGCGCTTCAACGTCAAGGCCGGTGGGCCGAACTCGGCGGCCAGGTCGCTGTCGGGCGGCAACCTGCAGAAGTTCATCGTCGGCCGCGAGATCGACGCCAATCCCAAGCTGCTGATCATCTCGCAACCCACCTGGGGCGTGGACGTGGGGGCCTCGGCGCAAATCCGCGGTGAAATCCTCAAGCTGCGCGATGCCGGTTGCGCCGTGCTGGTGGTCAGCGAAGAACTCGACGAGCTGTTTGAAATCAGCGACCGGCTGCATGTGATTGCCAAGGGGCGGCTGTCGCCCTCGATGAACCGGGCCCAGGCCACGGTCACCAAGATTGGAGAATGGATGTCAGGACTCTGGGAATCCCCCGTGCGCTCAGGGCCTGGCGAGCCCCCAGCGGCCATGTCGGCAGGCTCGGCGCGACCCCAAGGCGGTCTGGAGGTGGCCCATGCTTAAGCTCGAACCCCGTCCCCAGGCCTCCAGGTTCTGGAGCTACAGCTCGCCCCTGCTGGCGCTCTTGATTACCGTCGTCATCGGCGTGATCCTGTTTGCCGTCTTGGGCAAGGACCCGGTCAAGGGTTTGCAGGTGTTCTTCTGGGAGCCCATCAAGACGTCTTACGCCGTGGGCGAGCTCATGGTCAAGGCCACGCCGCTGCTCATCATCGCGTTGGGCCTGGCCGTGTGTTTCCGCTCCAATGTGTGGAACATCGGTGCCGAAGGGCAGTTTGTGGTTGGCGCGGTGGTGGCCGGCGGCGTGGCGCTGCTGGCCGACAAGAGCACCGGTGGCTGGATCGTCATGGCGATCCTGCTCGCGGGCATCCTGGGCGGCATGGCCTGGGCCGGCCTCACGGCCTTGCTGCGCGACCGCTTCAACGCCAACGAAATCCTGGTCAGCCTGATGCTGGTCTATGTGGCCGACCTGGTGCTGAGCTTCCTGGTCTACGGCCCGTGGAAGGATCCGGCGGGCTACAACTTCCCGCAGACCAAGACCTTCGAGGCCATCACGCAGATTCCCCGGCTGATGCAGGGCTCGCGCGTGAGCATAGGGCTGCTGATTGCCCTGCTGGGGGTGGCCGCGCTGTGGGTCTTCCTGTTCCGCACCCGGGCTGGTTTTGCCCAGCAGGTCGGCGGCCTGGCCCCGGCAGCGGCGCGCTATGCGGGCTTCTCGTCGCGCAAGGCCCTGTGGATTGCCCTGCTGACCTCCGGCGGCGCCGCCGGGCTGGCGGGGGCGCTGGAAGTGGCCGGGCCGATTGGCCAGCTCACGCCCTATGTGCCGGCCGGCTACGGCTTTGCCGCCATCATCGTGGCCTTCGTCGGGCGGCTCCATCCCGTGGGCATGGTGTTTTCGGCCATCCTGATGAGCATGTTCTACATCGGCGGTGAACTCGCGCAGTCGCGCCTGGGGTTACCGAAGTCGCTGACCGGCGTGTTCCAGGGCCTGCTGCTGTTCACGCTGCTGGCCTGCGACACCCTGATCGCCTACCGCATCAAATTCAAATTCACCTCATCGGGGACCCACCACCCGCGGCCCAGCGGCCCGGCGCTGGCTACTGCGGTGCAGGAAGGAGGCAAATAATGGAATCCTACGCATTGCTGCTGGCCGCCACGCTTAACGCGGGCACCGTGCTGGCCATCGCGGCCCTGGGGCTGCTGATCAACGAAAAATCCGGCATCGTCAACCTCGGGGCCGAGGGCATGATGCTGTGCGCGGCCATCGCCGGCTTTGCCACCGTGGTCCACACCGGCAACGACTGGCTGGGCTTTGCCGCCGGCATGGGGGCGGGCGCCTTGCTGGCCGCCATCTTCGGCGTGCTGGTGATCTGGCTCAACACCAACCAGTACGCCACGGGGCTGGCGCTGAGCCTGTTCGGCGCCGGCTTCTCGGCCTTTGCCGGCATCCAGTACGTGCGGGAAAAGCTGCCGGAGCGGCCGCAGTTTTCCATTCCCGTGCTCGGCGACATCCCGCTGGTCGGCCCGGCCCTGTTTCGCCAGCATCCCATGGTGTACCTGACCATCGCGCTGGTGTTCGGCCTGATCTGGTTTCTCTACCGTTCGCGCGCCGGCCTGGTGCTGCGCTCGGTCGGTGAATCGCCCGAGTCGGCCCATGCGCTGGGCTACCCGGTGCGGCGCATCCGTCTGCTCGCCGTGGTGGTGGGCGGTGCGCTGTGCGGCCTGGCCGGCGCCTACATCGCCGTGATCTACACACCGCTGTGGGTCGAAGGCATGGTGGCGGGCAAGGGCTGGATCGCGCTGGCGCTCACCACCTTCGCCACCTGGCGCCCGGCACGGGTGTTGCTTGGAGCCTACCTGTTTGGCGGTGTGACCATGCTGCAGTTTCATTTGCAGGGCGTGGGCGTGGAAGTGCCCAGCCAGTTCCTGAGCATGCTGCCCTACGTCGCCACCATCGTGGTGCTGGCCATGATCTCGCGCAACCCGGCCTGGATTCGCATCAACATGCCGGCATCGCTTGGTAAACCTTTTTATCCCGGCTCATAATCGAGCCTTTATTCCTGTCGCAACCCCTCAAATAAGGAAATGACATGACTGACCTGAAGAAACGTTCCCTGCTCCAAGTCGCGGCCCTGTCCGCCGTGGCAGCAGCCCTTGTGGGTTGCGGCAAGAAGGAGGAGCCGGCGCCTGCCCCGGCGGCACCTGCTGCAGCGCCGGCCCCGGCCAAGCCCGAGCCGCTGAAGATCGCGTTTGCCTATGTCGGCCCGGTCGGCGACGGCGGCTGGACCTTCGCCCACGACAACGGCCGCAAGGCGGTCGAAAAAGAATTCGGCGACAAGGTCGTCACCAGCTTCGTGGAAAAAGTGCCCGAGTCGGCCGACGCCGAGCGCGTGATCCGCGACATGGCGGGCCAGGGCAACAAGCTGATCTTCGGCACCACCTTCGGCTACATGGAGCCCATGCTCAAGGTGGCCGCCGACACCAAGGACGTGAAGTTCGAGCATGCCACCGGCTACAAGACGGCCGAGAACATGCGCACCTACGACAGCCGCACCTACGAAGGCGCCTACTTGGCAGGCGTGATCGCCGGCAAGATGAGCAAGACCGGCACGCTGGGCGTGGTCGGCTCGATCCCGATTCCGGAAGTCATCCGCAACATCAACAGCTTCACGCTGGGCGCCCAATCGGTCAACCCCAAGGTCAAGACCAAGGTGGTCTGGATCAACGAGTGGTTCAACCCGCCGAAAGAAACCGAAGCCGCCACTTCGCTGATCAACGGCGGCGCCGACGTGCTGATGCAAAACACCGACTCCTCTGCCGTGCTGCAGACCGCCGAGAAAATGGGCAAGCGCGCCTTTGGCTGGGACTCCGACATGACGGCCTACGGCCCCAAGGCTCACCTGGGTTCGGCCGCCATCAACTGGGGCCCGTACTACATCAAGGCCACGCGTGATGCGCTGGAAGGCAAGTGGGCGACCGGCCAGCACTGGTGGGGCGTGAAGGAAGGCGCGATTGACATGGTGTCCATCGCGGCTGACGTGCCCGAAGAAACCAAGGCCAAGATTGCCGAGATCAAGAAAGGCCTGACCGACGGCTCCTTCGCGATCTGGAAGGGCCCGATCACGGACAACACCGGCAAGGAAGTTTTGGCCAAGGACGCCGTCGCTGACGACAAATTCCTGGGCGGCATCAGCTTCTACGTCAAGGGTGTGGAAGGCAAGGTGCCGGGCGGCGACAAGAAATAAATTTTTGTTGTGAATGCCAAGGCCGCGCGTGCGCGGCCTTTTTAGTTTGGAGCCTTTATGTTCAAAGTCAAACCACTTGCCCCTGAGCGCCTGCCCGAGTTGCTGCGGCGCATGCCCAAGGCGGAGCTGCATATTCACATCGAAGGCTCGCTGGAGCCCGAGATGATTTTTGCGCTGGCCCAGCGCAATGGCATCGCAATTCCGTACAGCAGCGTGGAAGAGCTGCGCCGCGCCTACGCGTTCACCAACCTGCAGAGCTTTCTGGACATCTACTACGCCGGCGCCAGCGTGCTCTTGAAAGAGCAGGACTTCTACGACATGGCGCGCGCCTATCTGCTCAAAGCCGCCGCCGACAACGTGGCGCACACCGAGCTATTTTTCGACCCGCAGACGCACACTGCGCGTGGCATCAGCATGGAAACCGTGATCCATGGCCTGCATCGTGCCTGTGTCGATGCGCAGGCCGATTTGGGGATCAGTGCTTCCCTGATCATGTGTTTTCTGCGTCATCTCAGTGAAGAAGAGGCGTTTGAAACGCTGGAGCAGGCGCTGCCGTTTCGGGACAAGATCATCGGCATTGGGCTCGATTCCGGCGAGGTCGGCAACCCGCCCGAAAAATTTGCGCGCGTGTTTGCGCGCTGCCGCGAGCTGGGCTTTCACCTGGTGGCGCATGCCGGTGAAGAAGGGCCACCGGCCTATGTCTGGACCGCGCTGGATGTGCTCAAGGTTGAACGCATCGACCACGGCGTGCAAGCCAGCAAGGATGCAGCCTTGATGCGCCGGCTTGCGCAGGATCGCATTGCGCTGACCGTGTGCCCGCTGTCCAACCTCAAGCTCTGTGTGTTTCCCGATCTGGCCAGCCACAACCTGCGCCAGCTGCTCGACGCGGGACTGGCTGTCACGGTCAACTCCGACGACCCGACCTACTTTGGCGGCTACATGAATGACAACTTCACGCAGACCTTTGCCGCGCTGGATCTGAACGCCCAGCACGCCTACCAGCTGGCGCGCAACAGTTTCGAGGCGAGCTTCATCGACACGAGTGCGAAGCGCCGCCACATCGAGCAGCTGGACGGCTTCTTTGAATCCTTCCAGTAAGAAGCAGGCCATGCCCGGCCCCTGGCTGGTTGCGCTGGCAGGCATGGTGTCGCTGGCCGTCGCCATGGGCATAGGGCGCTTTGCGTTCACGCCCTTGCTGCCCATGATGCTCAGTGATGGCGTGATCGATCTGCCCTCTGCAAGCTGGCTGGCCAGTGCCAACTACCTGGGCTACATGCTGGGTGCCATCGCCTGCACGTTGCAGCCGTGGTTGTGGGCCCGGTTCAAGCAGCTTCCCTTGTGGGCCTACGCCTCGCTGGTGCGTGCAGGTCTGGTGATGACGGCCGTGCTGACTTGCAGCATGGCCTGGCAGTTTCCGTCGGCATGGCCCGCCCTGCGCTTTGCGGCCGGGGTGACCAGTGCCGTGGTGTTTGTGTTCACTTCGGGCTGGTGCCTGTCGCGTCTGGCCCGGCTCGGCGTGCCGGCCCTGGGCGGCGTGATTTACGCCGGCCCCGGGGCGGGCATTGTCGTGAGCGGCCTGTTTGCCAGCGGCATGGTGGCCTGGGGATGGACGTCCGCCGCAGGCTGGATGATTTTTGGCGGGCTGGCCTTTGCGCTTACGGCGCTGGTGTGGCGCGCCTTTTGGGGCGGCGATGAGCGGCTCCACGTCGCCAGCAGCGCGCCGGCCAGCCCGGCACACGGCGAGGCCGGCGAGCATGGGCGCGGCGAGATGGCGCTGCTGACCTTTGCCTATGGCCTGGCGGGTTTTGGCTACATCATCACCGCCACTTTTCTGCCGGTCATTGCGCGCACGGCCCTGCCGGGCTCGGCCTGGCTGGACCTGTTCTGGCCCATCTTCGGCCTGGGCGTGATCGTGGGGGCCTTGCTGGCCACGCGCATCCCCGTGACCGGCGATTTCCGCTACCTGCTGGCCGGCTGTTATGTGATGCAGGCGCTGGGCATTGCCACCAGCCTGTGGAGCCCCAGCCTGGCCGGCTTTGCCCTGGGCAGCCTGCTGCTGGGCCTGCCATTCACGGCCATCACTTATTTCGCGATGCAGGAGGTGCGCCGCCTGCGCCCTGTGGGCGCGGCCAGCTTCATGGGCTTGCTCACAGCCACCTATGGCGTGGGGCAGATTCTGGGTCCGCCGCTGGTGGCCCTGCTGCTCAGGCGCATGCGCAGTCCCGGCGAAGGTTTTGCGCTGTCGCTGGAAATGGCCGCCGCCGCACTGCTGGCAGGCGCCGTGGTGTACTGCTGGATGGCCAAAGTCCATCCCCGGGCCAGGCCAGCGATCCTCCCTGGGACGCGGTAAAATCAGCGCTTCCCGGCATGCTGTCTCGGCGTGCCGGTGTTTTTGCAACTCCGGGGCCATGTAGAGGACTACCATGTATAAAAACCTCGCAGCCACGCTCGTGGCCGCTTGTTGTTTATCTCCCGCTTGCTCCCTGCCTCCCGCATTCACCCGGAGAGCAGCATGAGCTACCAGGTCAAAGAGATTTTTTACACCCTGCAGGGTGAGGGCGCCAACGCCGGGCGCCCGGCCGTCTTTTGCCGCTTTGCCGGCTGCAACCTGTGGTCGGGCCGCGAACAGGACCGGGCCACGGCCACCTGCCGGTTTTGCGACACGGACTTTGTCGGGACCGACGGCACCTTGGGCGGCAAGTTTGCCGACGCCGATGCGCTCGCCCGCCAGATCGAAGCGCAGTGGCCGGCCGGCGACCAGGCTCACCGCTTTGTGGTGATGACCGGCGGCGAGCCCCTGCTGCAGGTGGATGACGCGCTGATTGCCGCCCTGCACGCACGTGGCTTTCAGATTGCGGTGGAGACCAATGGCACGATAGCGGCCCCCAGCGGCATCGACTGGATTTGCGTCAGCCCCAAGGCCGGCGCCCCCTGGGTGCAGCGCGAAGGCCACGAGCTCAAGGTGGTGTGGCCTCAAGCCAGTTTTTCGGGTTTTGATCTGGCGGAGCTGGAGGCCGCCCGCTTTACCCATCGCTTCCTGCAGCCCATGGACAACCCCGAGCGGCAGCGCAACACGCAGGCCTGCATCGAGGTGTGCATGGCGCGGCCCGCATGGCGGCTGAGCCTGCAAACCCACAAAATCACAGGCATCCGATGAACTACGCCATCAGCCAGAAGTTCTTTTTTGACGCGGCCCACACGCTCAAGCGGCACATCGAAGCCGACAGCAGCCTGCGCGTCCATGGGCATACCTACAACGCCGAGGTGTTTCTGAGCGGGCAGCCCGACCCGCACACCGGCATGGTGGTTGATCTGGGCCTGGTGCGGCAGGAGATCGAGCAGCTTCGCAAGCAGCTGGACCACCATTTGCTCGACGACGTCGCCGGCCTGGGCCCGGCCACGCTCGAGAACCTGTGCCGCTTCATTTTCCAGAACCTGGCGCCGCACCTGCCCGCCTTGAGCTCGGTGCGCGTCTGGCGCGAGTCCATGGGCGATGGCTGCATACTGAGCAAATAATCCTTATCTGCCTTCTCATATTGGCGAACATACATGCTGGGGTAACCTTGCCGCCATGAAAGCCTACCGCGCCTCCATCCTGTCTTTTTCTGGTCCTGCACAAGCCGCTTTTGAAGAAGATGGCTTGCTGGTGGTGGGCCCCAACGAGCAGGGCACGCAGGTGGTGCAGGCCGTGGGTCCCTACCAGCAGCTAATCAGCCGTTATCCGGGCGTGGCGGTGCAGCACTGGCCGGGCCGGATCATCGCGCCGGGCTTTGTGGACATGCACATTCACTACCCCCAGCTTGACGTGATCGGCTCACCCGCCGAAGGCCTGCTGCCCTGGCTGGAGAACTACACCTTTCCTCATGAAAAACGCTTCTCAGCCCCCGATTACAGTGCAGAAGCAGCTACATTTTTCATAGCGGAATTGCTGCGAAACGGCGTCACCACGGCCCTGACCTTTGCCACATCGCACCCTGAATCCGTCAACGCACTGTTTACCGAAGCGCAAAAGCACAGCCTGCGCCTGATCACCGGCAAAGTCCTGATGGACCAAAACTCGCCCGATGGCGTGCGCGATCAAACCGAGAAAAGCCTGATCGACACCGAGGCGTTGATCAACAAGTGGCACGGCGTGGACCGGTTGGGCTACGCCATCACGCCACGCTTTGTGCCCAGCTGCAGCGAGGCCCAGTTGCGCGGCGCCGGTGAACTGGCTGCCCAATACCCCGATGTGTGGGTCCAGTCCCACGTGGCCGAGAACAAGGACGAAATCGCCTGGGTGCGCCAGCTCTACCCCGGGGCGCGCAGCTACCTGGGCGTGTACGACGACTTCGGCCTGCTGCGGCCGCGCGCCATCTACGCGCATTGCATCCACTTCGACGATGACGACCGCGCGCTGATGCGCAGCACCGGCACGGCGGCGGCCGTCAGCCCCACCAGCAACCTGTTTCTGGGCAGCGGCTTTTTTGACTACGCCGGCGCTGACCGCGTGGGCTTTCAGTACGGCCTGGCCAGCGACGTGGGCGGGGGTACCAGCTTCAGCCCGTTTCACACCATGCTGGCGGCCTACTACGTGGGCCGTACTACCGTTGAAGGCTTGCAGACCAAGCCCGGCCTGTCATTAAGCCCGCAGCACCTGTGGTGGCAGCACACCGCCGGCGCCGCGCAGGCGCTGGGCCTGCAAGGCGTGGTGGGCAACCTGCAGCCCGGCTGCGAAGCCGACTTCGTGGTGCTCAACCCGCAGGCCACACCGCTGCTGGCGCGCAAAACGGCCCAGGCCAACAACCTGGACGAACTGCTGTTTGCCCTGATCGTGCTGGGCGATGACCGCCTGATCGAGAAAACCGTCATTTCGCAGGCGGAATCAGCCTGATTTGGCGGTTTTAGAGGCGAAATTTGCCTCCGGCCCTTTATTCACGGGCGCAATAAGCTATTAAATTCATAGCGAATTGCGTTTGTCGGCGCGTTCCATGGCTTGCCTACAATCTAGCCAACCTGAGGAACCTCCCGAATGAGCATCAAAAGCGACAAATGGATACGCCGCATGGCAGAGACCACCGGCATGATCGAGCCCTTCGAGCCCGGCCAGATCCGCCAGGCCGACGGCAGGAAGATCATCAGCTACGGCACCAGCAGTTACGGCTACGACATCCGCTGCGCCCCCGAGTTCAAGGTGTTCACCAACATCCACAGCACGGTGGTGGACCCGAAGAACTTCGACGAGAAAAGCTTTGTCGATTTTCATGATGATGTCTGCATCATCCCGCCCAACAGCTTCGCGCTGGCGCGCACGCTCGAATACTTCCGCATTCCGCGCAACGTGCTGACCATCTGCCTGGGCAAAAGCACCTACGCCCGCTGCGGCATCATCGTCAACGTCACGCCCTTCGAGCCCGAGTGGGAAGGCTATGTGACGCTGGAGTTCTCCAACACCACGCCATTGCCCGCCAAGATTTACGCCGGCGAAGGCTGCGCCCAGGTGCTGTTCTTTGAGAGCGACGAAGTCTGCGAGACCAGCTACAAGGACCGCGGCGGCAAATACCAGGGGCAGCATGGGGTGACGCTGCCGAAGGCGTGACCCGGCTTTTGATGGGGCTGCCCGTGCGTTGGCGCAAGGAAATAGATCGCTAGCGATGGAGCTTCTTGTCGCGCAGATGTCGCGCCAAACCGCAGTAGCCGTCCTTGAACAGAATCTCGTTTTCCAGCTTGGCCGGCAGCAGCTTTTCCTTGAGGTCCGATGCCGCCTGGTTGCCCTGGGTCTGGCGGATGTAGCCGATGGCCTGCTCGAACCTGGACACTTCGGCCCGGCACTGGGCTTGCTGGCCGGGGTCGGTCGCGGCTTGGCTCCAGGTTGCGCCTGCGGGCAGGCTGCTTGCCAGCACGATCCATAACATTGCGTTTGCTCGTTTCATGGTTCACTCCAATGGAACAGTCTTGGAGCATCCGCCATTGCGGCGGCCTTTTCATGAGGGGTGGCGTATCAACACTATGGGCGCCGCCATATGCACTGGAGCCGGACTCGCAAAACAGCTTCGTGGCCAACCATGTGCTGGCGCCAGATGCCAACGCGCTGCTGCGCGTGATGCAGCCGCTGGCCGAATAACAGGTGCCAAACCAGGTCAGTTTTTTTGCAACGGCTGCAACGCTGTCCGTGCCGCCGCCAAATCCCAGCCCGCCCAGCCACAGCTTTTGAACAGCACCGGCCCGGCGGGTTTTTGAATGCCTTGCCGCACCACATCGGCCAGCGTGGCAAAGCGGCTCACGTCCAGCCCCGCCTGCAGCAAATCGCCGGCCTCGTGCCCGGCATCAGCCGTGTCCACAAACACGGTGCCTTGCGCTGCGAAATGTTGGCACAGCGCCGGACTCAGCTCCACCATCTGCGGCGTGAAGGCACCGACAGCGGCGATAAAGGCGTCGCTGCGCGGCAGGGCGCTGAGCACCACGGCGTTGGCCGGCGTGCAGGTCACGACCAGCGGGCAGTCGGCCAGCGCGGCATTGGCGTCTTGCGTCACGCGGGCCTGCAGGCCCAGCGATTGCGCGTGCTGTGCGAGCCTTTCCGCACTGGACGCACTGCGGGAGGCGATCACCACTTCTTTGATGCTCAAACCTTCGGCAAAAGCTTCCAGATGGGCTTTGCCTTGCACGCCCGCGCCTACGATCAGCAAAGGGCCTTGCGGGTTGGGGGCCAGGCGCCGGGCGGCGAGCAGGGACACGGCGGCGGTGCGGCGTGCGGTGATGGTGGGGCCGTCCAGTATCAGCCGCCGTTCGCCGGTGGCAATGTCAAACACCACCACGTCGCCCTGGATCGTTGCGCGTTGCATGCCATCGATGCCTTGGCCCGCGTTGGCCGGCGTGAAGGTGATCAGCTTGGTGATGGCCACCTGACTGTCGAATGCGGGCATCACAAGCAGGCTGCCGCCGCCGGGCAGGGCCTGCACCAGACGCGGTGGCACCTGGGCCGCGTCATCGTGCAGCAGGCGGGTGATCTCTGCCATCAGGGCGGACCAGGGCAGGCGGGCTGCGGTCTGGGCGGGGTCGAGCAGCCCTGGGAGCGGGGAAGTGGGAGGTGCTGGGGACATAGGGCTGATGGTAAATCAGGCGGCCTCAGGCGGTCATTTTGCCGGCAGCCTGGCCGCAGGCGTTAGCATCAATGCTTTAAGAGCCTGTCCACGCTGCCATGAAATTGACCCGTCTGTTCCAGCCCCGCAACCCCTTGTTCTGGATGATGGTGGCGCTCAATACCCTGTCGATGGCGCTGGCCTGGATTGTGCAAAACCGGCCACTCAATACGCTGGGCCTGCTGCTGGTCGCCGGGTTTGCCGTGGCCAATGCGGTCTGGGGTGCCTGGCTGGCATGGCGGCTGGTGCGTGAGCCCCGGCCGGGCGCTGACAAGCCCTGAGCGTCCCGCTCCGGCCGGCCGGATCAGCGCGGTCATTTTTTAAGCAATGCGCCGGTTTCCCTGTCAAATTTCACCTGGTGCACCTGCCCGTTCTGCCCGGGAAACCCGTCGAACACGGCGCGCACCAGGTAGGGCGCGATGGCGGGCAGATCGGCGTCGCCTTCGTAGACGGCCCGGGACTCAAACACCGCCCGCGGCTGGCCTGGCGGGCTGTTTTTTGTATCGAGCAGGCGCAGACTGAGCTCGCTGAACTGCACCGTGTAGGGTACGACCCGGTCCCCGATATAGGCAGGGCCGAAGCGGCCCGGTGCCCAGAAACCGGGAACGAATTGGCCTGCGGCATTGTGGTGGGGCGGGATGAAGACCAGAGGGTCTTCATAAATCGGCTGCAAATACGTTCGCTGCTGGGTCTGGTTGACCGTGCTGAGCTCGGCCAGCAGACGCCCCGGCTGGCCGGCTGGGGCGCGCCTGAGCCCCTGTTTTTCCAGTTCAAGCCGCACATGGTTTTCGTAAGTGGCTTGCTCCAGATCATGGGGTTTGCCAAACGGGCTGACCGGCGGCGCGATGAAGCTGAAGCTGCTGCCCATGGCATCGGCGGGCCACTGGTTGAAGTTCGTTACTTTGGTGACGATGGGGCTGGCGCAGGCCGTCAGCAAGGCGGCCACCAGCCAAGCCATGCACACACGAAAGCGGGGGAGTCTGCGGTTCATTCACTGTAGACGCCAGGCGGCCCGAAATTGTTCCGGTGCTGGGTGGTCTGACAGAAAGATGAAATGGGAAGGCAATCGGGAGCCCGGCGACATCGAAGACCTTCGCGAAGGTGGCGGCCAGCAGGGCGGCAGCGTCAGGGGCTGCGCTACCTTTAGCGCCCGGAATTTATAATAAATAAGGCTGCAACCCTTTGTTTTACTGAGTTGTTAGCTATTTAATTGATAGCAATTAAGGTTTTTTGAAGCGGCCGGGAAACCCTTCGTCAGGGCTGCCTGCGGGCCCCTATAACCCCGAAACCGGCCATTTAGCCCAAAGTGCGACAATAGAGGGCTAAATGACCTCATCTTTTTCCAATCTTTCGCTGGCAGAACCGCTGGCCCGCGCCGTAGCCGAAATGGGCTACGAAACCATGACGCCTATCCAGGAGCAGGCCATTCCGGTGGTTCTGCAGGGCAAAGACGTGATGGGCGCCGCCCAGACCGGGACCGGTAAAACCGCTGCTTTTTCGCTGCCGTTGCTGCAGCGCCTGCTCAAGCACGAGAACGCCTCGATGTCCCCCGCCCGCCACCCGGTGCGGGCGCTGGTGCTGCTGCCGACGCGCGAGCTGGCTGTGCAGGTGGCCGAACAGGTCAAGCTCTACGCCAAGCACACCAATTTGCGCAGCGCCGTGGTGTTTGGCGGCATGGACATGAAGCCGCAAACGCTGGAGCTCAAGGGCGGGGTGGAGGTGCTGGTGGCCACGCCCGGGCGTCTGCTGGACCATATTGAAGCCAAGAATGCGGTGCTCAACCAGGTCGAGTACGTGGTGCTCGACGAAGCCGACCGCATGCTGGACATCGGCTTCCTGCCGGATCTGCAGCGCATTTTGAGCTACCTGCCCAAGCAGCGCACCACGCTGCTGTTCTCCGCCACGTTCTCGCCCGAAATCAAGCGCCTGGCATCGAGCTACCTGCAAGACCCGGTGACGATTGAGGTGGCGCGCTCCAATGCCACGGCTTCCACGGTCGAGCAGCATTTCTACAGCGTGGGCGCTGACGACAAGCGCCGCGTTTTGCACCAGATCCTGCGCCAGCGCGGCATGAAACAGGCCTTTGTCTTCGTCAACAGCAAGCTCGGCTGTGCCCGGCTGGCGCGCTCGCTGGAGCGCGAAGGCCTGAAAACCACCGCCCTGCATGGCGACAAGAGCCAGGACGAACGCCTGAAGGCCCTCGAAGCCTTCAAAAAAGGCGAGGTGGATTTGCTGGTGTGCACCGACGTGGCCGCCCGCGGCCTGGACATCAAGGACGTGCCGGCGGTTTTCAACTTCGACGTGCCCTTCAATGCCGAAGACTATGTGCACCGCATTGGCCGCACCGGCCGTGCCGGCGCTTCCGGCCTGGCGGTGAGCTTTGTGGCCAGCAGCGATGTCCGCCTGGTGGCGGACATTGAAAAACTCATCAAGACCAAGATCGAGCTGGAGCCGGTCGAGTTCGACGAAGACCGGCCACGCATCAGCGAGCAGGGCCGCATCAACGACGGCCGCAGGATGTACCGTGACGGTGACGGCGGCGATGTGCGCGAGCCCCGCGAACGCCGTGAGCGGCGCGAGTACGCGCCCCATCGTCAGGCCGCGCCGCGCGATCCGTTCTTCGATCAGCCCTATGAGGCCAGCCTGCCCGTGGAAGCCCAGCCGGCGTGGGAAGCGGCTGTCAAGTCAAGTGCACCGCGCAGCAGCGTGTCGGCCAACATCAAGCCCAAGAAAAAAGTCGCTGCCCTGTTCAAGACAGCCAGCCAAGGAACTTCCGCATAAGTCCGTTCGGGCTGAGCTTGGCCTGTCCTGAGCTTGTCGAAGGGGCGAAGCCTTTCCCAAAAGAGGGCGTTTCGACAGGCTCAACGCGAACGGGAAGAACGGGAAGACTAGGGCAAGGGGTTTTGCGCCTGCGCGCAGGCCACCGAGATCAGCTCGTACTCGGCAGGCGTCGCCCCGAGTTTGGCGGCTGTCAGGCAACCGCCCCACACACAGCCGGTGTCCAGCGGCAGCAGTTGGCTACCGGGTTTCTGGGCGTCATGCGCCTTGAGCGTTGACCAGTGGCCAAACATTACCGGCGTGCCTTCGGTTTGGCGCCCCGGCACATCAAACCACGGCAGGTAGCCATGCTTTGCAGCCTCTGCGCCCTCCTTGGTGGCGAACTCCATCACGCCCTCCGGGGTGCAAAAGCGCAAGCGCGTCAGCGCATTGACCACCACCCGAAGCCGGTCCGCGCCCTGCAGGCCATCGTGCCACTGGTAAGGGGCGTTGCCGTACATGCCGCTTAAAAACCCCTTTAAATCGGACCCGCGTAGCGCCTGCTCCACCTCGGCCGCCAGCGCCAGGGTTTTGGCGGTGCTCCACTGGGGCAGCACGCCGGCATGCACCATCAGCCAGCCGTGCGCATGAATGGCCATGTTGCGGTGGCGCAGCCAGTCGAGCAGGGCACCGCGGTCGCTGGCCTGCAGGATGTCTTGCGCGGTATCGCTGTGGTGCAGCTTGCCCATGCCCTGCCACAAGGCCAGCAAATGCAGGTCGTGGTTGCCCAGCAGGGACTGCGCGGCATCGCCCAAGCGGCTCAGGTGGCGCAAAATGGCCAGCGAGTGCGGGCCGCGGTTGACCAGATCGCCCAGCAGGTACAGCGTGTCGCGGCTGGGTGAGAAGTCAATTTTTTGCAGCAGGCGCTGAAAGGGTTCATTGCAACCTTGCAGGTCGCCAATACAGTAAAGTGCCATGGTGTTCATTTTGCCTCTGGATTCATGGATTTCATCCTCATCGCCTTTTTAACGCTGCTCAATGGCGTGTTCGCCATGTCCGAGATGGCGCTGGCCGCCAGCCGCAAGGCCCGGCTGACCGCAATGGCGGAGTCGGGAGACAAGGGGGCGCATGCGGCACTGGGCCTGCTCGACAACCCCACCCAGTTCCTGTCCTCGGTGCAGGTCGGCATCACCTCCATCGGTATGCTCAACGGCATTATTGGTGAGGCGGCCTTCAGCGATGACCTGTCGGCGCTGATCCAGAGCTTCGGGGCCCCGCAGCGCGCCGCCAACATTTCGGCCACGGCACTGGTGGTGACCATCATCACCTTCATCACGATTGTGTTTGGCGAGCTGGTGCCCAAACGCATCGGCCAGATCTATCCCGAAACCGTGTCGCGGCTGATCTCGCGCCCCATGATGTGGGTGGCCACTGCTGCCAAGCCTTTTGTCAGGCTGCTCACTTTCAGCACCCATGCCACCCTCAAGCTGCTGCGCGTTGACAACGCCGCCGAACGCGCCGTGACCGAGGAGGAAATTACCGCCAGCCTTGAAGAGGGCGTGGATGCCGGCCTGATCGAAGAGCACGAGCACCAGATGGTGCAAAACGTGTTTTTGCTGGACGACCGTTTGTTGACCTCGCTGATGCTCCCGCGCTCCGACATCGAGTGGCTCGATGCATCCGACACCGTGGCACAGGCCATTGACAAAGCCGGCGCGACCGGCCACTCGTGGTACCCGGTGTGCCGCGGCAGCCTGGACGACGTGGTGGGCGTGGTCAATGTAGCCAAGCTGCTGGCGCTGCGCGGGCAGATTCAGCCGACGGGCTCCACGGCCGATGTGGGGTCGGCCCCTTCCGTGGCAGACCGTATTGGCGCCTATGCGGTGCCAGCCGTGTTTGTGCCCGAAACACTCACCGGCATGGAATTGCTGGAGCAGTTTCGCGCCAAGTCCAGCCGCATCGTCTTTGTCGTGGACGAGTATGGCGTGGTGCAGGGCCTGGTCACGCCCATGGACATGCTGGAGGCCATCACCGGCGAGCTGCAGCCCGACGCCCAAGTCGATGCCTGGGCCACGCAGCGTGCCGATGGCAGCTGGCTGATCGACGGCGTGATGCCCGTCTCGGAACTCAAGGCCCGGCTCGACATCAAGGAGCTGCCGGAAGAGGACAAGGGGCGCTACAACACGGTGGCGGGCCTGCTCCAAAGCGTTTCAGGTCGCCTGTTGCAGACGGGCGAGCATGTCGAGTGCGTGGGCTGGCGCTTTGAAGTGCTGGACCTCGATAGAAAACGCATCGACAAGGTGCTGGCCAGTCCCACTGTCGAACCTGCCAAGTAGTAAAGGCCGCGGCCCCAATGGCTTGCGCGGGCCATTCGCATCACATTCACGCCCCATGGGGACCCCATTGAAGAATGGCTGCCCTGCCGCAAGCGGGGCTCGTCTTATCTTTGAGACACTGCCACAACATTCAATGCGTAAACAGTTGTAACTTTTTTCGGGCTGTGTTTAAACTGCAAGAAAAAAGTAGGGCGCTCATGTTTAGTTCATTCGTGTTGGCACTGGTCTTGACGGCCGTGTCTGGATTGGCAGTGGGTGCGGCCTGCCACCGCAACTGGGTGGCACGCGCCGCGAAGAATAAAAGGCGCATCCCCGCCCAATGGCAGCTCCAGGCGCGGCCTCTCCTCACGGATGTGGAGCACGAGGTCTGGCACTGGCTTAAGCGCGCTTTTTTCGACCACCATGCGCTGGTCAAAATCCCGGTCATCCGTTTCATGTCGCCACGGACCGTGGCCGAGGGGAAGCGCTCACATGAATTGCTGAACGGTGTCTATTGCACCTTCACGGTTTGCGCCGCCGACGGGACAGTCATCGGCTGCCTGGATGTGCCCGGTCCCCAGGGGCTCAAGGCCAGCAACCGCGACCTCAAGCAAAAGCTCTTTGCGGAGTGCGGCATCGCCTATGCCGTGGTGCGCGCCAGCAATCTGCCCACGCTGGAGGCCGTGCGTTCCGCGTTCCTGGGAGAAATCGATCTGTCGGATGACGAACCCGCTGTGATGGAGGAGCCGCCCTTGGCTGATCCGGTGGACGCCGAGTTTGAGGCGCTGGCCACCGTGCCCGACACCATGCGTTCGGCCAGCGGGGCCGTCCTGGATGACCATGACCATCACGGGATCGATATGGCCGCCATGGCTGAAGCTCGAAACAGCCTGCGGGCCAAGCTGGAGCGCAACCGCAAGATACGCTTTACCAATTTCGACTCACTGAGCACCGGCTCGGGCATTGTGCAGGACAACGCGGATCACGATTTTGCGGTGCAGTGGGAAGACTCTTTCATCATGCAGGAAGACGCACAGCAGCCGGATGGTGGTAAGCGCTAAGACGGGGCTTCAGGGAAAGAAAAGCGCTCGTAGCTCAGGGTCAAGCCATTATCGAAAGGCAGCCAAACAAGCTATTCATGTGCCCGAGAAAAACTTGACCACCACAGCGCACCGACTGGCCTGCGTGTGGTGAAGTAAGACAAGCGGTGCTTTTTAAGATACCATGTCAGATATTCGCATCTACACCGACGAAACAGGCCGGGCACCGTTCGAGGAATGGCTCAATGCTTTGAAGGACGCACAAGGGCGGGCACGTATTCGGGCAAGAGTGACTCGGTTGCAGGCCGGGAACTTTGGCGACTGCAAGCCCCTGCGCGATGGTGTGCTGGAACTGCGCATAGACCACGGGCCCGGCTATCGAGTGTTTTTGAGCCGACAGGGGCCGGTGATAGTGCTGCTGCTGTGTGGAAGCGATAAGAACGAGCAGGACAAAACCATCAAACAGGCCCTGACGTATTTGGCCGACTGGAAGAAACGGGGTAAAGCATGAACACACGCGACAAGAGTTATGAACAGGCCACATTAAAGGCGCTGACCGACCCGACCGAAGCTGCCGCATATAT
>NZ_JAKFDR010000047.1:0-17606 GCF_036676035.1 Polaromonas sp. | reverse complement strand
TTTCAGGCGGGCGAGGGTGCCGACGAGGTGAGCGTGGGCCTGCTGATTTGCGAAGACGCCTGGTTTGAAGAGCCGGCGCGGCTGGCCAAACTGGCCGGTGCCGAGCTGCTGGCCGTCATCAACGCCTCGCCCTTCCATGTGGGCAAGGGCGGCGAGCGCGAACAGATGATGCGCAGCCGGGTGCTGGCCACCGGCCTGCCGCTGGTCTACGCGCACCTGGTGGGCGGGCAGGACGAGATCGTGTTTGAAGGCCACTCGTTTGCGCTGCAGGCCGATGGCGCGCTGGCCGGGCGGGCCGAGAGTTTCAAGGAAAATCTGTTTGTAGCCCAGGCAGAACGTGCGCAGACAGCTATCAAATTGGTAGCAAACATTGAGCCCGAGCGCAGCAACGAGGCCGACCTGTGGGACGCGCTGGTGCTGGGCGTGCGCGACTACCTGGGAAAAAACGGCTTTCCGGGTGCGATTCTGGGCCTGTCGGGCGGCATCGACTCGGCGCTGGTGCTGGCGATTGCCGTGGACGCGCTGGGCGCCGATAAGGTGCGCACGGTGATGATGCCGTCACCCTACACGGCTGACATTTCGTGGCAGGACGCGCGCGAGATGGCGCAGCGCCTGAAGGTGCGCTACGACGAGATTTCCATCATCCCGGAGTTTGAAGCCTTCAAGGCGTCTTTGGCGGGCGAGTTTAAAGGCCTGAAGGAAGACACTACCGAAGAAAACATCCAGGCGCGCATTCGCGGGGTGTACTTGATGGCGCTGTCCAACAAGTTTGGCTCCATCGTGCTGACCACCGGCAACAAGAGCGAGATGGCCACCGGCTACTGCACGCTGTACGGTGATATGGCCGGAGGTTTCGCGGTGATCAAGGACCTGGCCAAGACCACGGTGTTCAGGCTGGCGCGCTGGCGCAATGCAAATGACCCGTATGGCACGGGCGCCAACCCGATTCCCGAGCGCATCATCACGCGCCCGCCGAGCGCCGAGTTGCGAGCCGACCAGACCGACCAGGACAGCCTGCCGCCCTACGAGGTGCTGGACGCGATCCTGGAGCGCTACATGGAAAACGACCAGAGCATTGAGGCTATCATCGCTGCCGGCTTTGACCGGGCGGTGGTCGAGCGTGTGACCAAGCTCATCAAGATCAACGAGTACAAGCGCCGCCAGGCGCCGATTGGCATCCGGGTTACCCACCGCAGCTTCGGCAAGGACTGGCGCTATCCCGTGACCAGCAAGTTCAGAGCCTAGAGATATGGCCCCCACGCTTTCACTTCGTGTAATACGCTGGACGTGTCGCCGCCAGAGGCGACGGCTCTTCAGCCCGTCCAAGCCCGCGCAGGCGGGCTTGGAGCCGCGGGCCTCAGCCCCAAGGGGGCTAATTTTTCTTGGGACGGCCCGGCGGAAAATTGCTCGCCCCCACGCTTCTCACTTCATGTAATGCGCTGCCCCCAAGGGGGCCGTGCTTGCTCGGGGCGGCCCTTCGCTGCGCACGCGCTTTATGCCTGACAATAATTGAAAACTAACGGAGATCTTTCAGTGAAACAAATTACCGCCGTCCTCAAACCATTCAAACTCGAAGAAGTCCGTGAAGCCCTGGCCGAATGCGGCGTGACCGGCCTGACCGTGACCGAAGTCAAAGGGTTTGGCCGCCAAAAAGGCCACACCGAGCTGTACCGCGGCGCCGAGTATGTGGTCGACTTCCTGCCCAAGGTCAAGGTTGAAGTGGTGGTAAAGACCGACGACGTGGAACGCTGCGTGGACGCCATCGTGCGCGCCGCCCGCACCGGCAAGATCGGCGACGGCAAGATTTTCATCACCAGCGTCGAGCGCGTGGTGCGCATCCGCACGGGAGAAGAAGACGAAGCCGCCGTGTGAGCAAAAACCGGTTCAGTGAAATCTTTGCCCCTGGTTTGTCATCCAGGGACTGATGGATTGCGGGTCAAGCCCGCAATGACAGGCTAATCCGGGATCCATGGATCAGGGCTGAGCGCCGGGTAAGACGGTCTTAAATCTGGTCCAGCCGTGAGATGGGCGCCGTCATGCCCGCTGCCTGCACCAGTTGCCGCAGCAGTCCCAGCGCGTCGCTGTCGGTGCAAATCAGTTCCATCTGCCAGTCGCTCATAAAGCCGTTTTTGACGGCAGAGCCCAGAAACGCCAGCAGGCCGTCGTAATAGCCGCCCATGTTGAGCAGGCCTACGGGCTTGTCGTGGTAGCCCAGCTGGCGCCAGGTCCAGACCTCGAAAAACTCTTCCAGCGTGCCGATGCCGCCCGGCAGCGCCAAAAACGCATCGGCATGCTCGGCCATGATGCGCTTGCGCTCGTGCATGGTGTCCACAATGTGCAGCTCGGTGCAACCGGTGTGGGCCCATTCCTTTTCCACCAGTGCCTTGGGGATCACGCCCACCACGCGGCCACCAGCGGCCAGCGCTGCGTCGGCCAGGATGCCCATCAGCCCGTTGTGGCCGCCGCCATAGACCAGCTGGCCGTCGTGCCTGCCAATCCAGCTGCCGACATCGCGCGCGATCTGCGCGTATTCGGGTCCGGCGCCCGGGCGCGAGCCGCAGTACACGCAGACTGAAAAAGCCGGCTTCATGCGAAAAATCGCTGGAACAGCGCCATCGTCCAGGTGCCGGCACACAGCAGCAGGCTCAGCAGTACGGCGGCGCTGCCCATATCTTTGGCGCGTTTGGACAGGTCGTGCCACTCGGGGCCGATGCGGTCAATGGCGGTTTCAATGCCGGTGTTGAGCAGCTCGACAATCATGATGAGAATCACGGTGCCGGCGAGCAGGGCGGTTTCGACCCAGTTGCGGCCCAGCCAGAAGGCGGCCGGAACCAGCACGATGGAGGCAATCGCCTCCTGGCGGAAGGCGGTTTCGTGCCAGCCGGCCCGCAGACCGGCGATGGAGTAGCCGGTGGCATGCCAGACCCGGCTCAGTCCTTTGCGGTGCTTCTGGGGGTTGACGGGCTCGTTGGTGGAGGCGTGGTTGGAGCTGGCCACGGAGGAGGCTGAAAACGGAACTTGTTCGGACATGGCCTGATTGTCGCCCAGCTCTGTGGCAGTTTGAAGTGACGGCCTGAAGTGGCCGGCGGGTGACCCGCTTTATGGCTTGGCCGCAGGCTGCCAGCTCACCAGCTGCGTGCCGGCCCAGGCGTCATGCCAGAACTGCTGCCGTGGATGAAAGCGCGACAAAATCGCCCAGACGGCAACCCAGCCCAGCGCCAGCACGGCGGCTTCGGCGCCCGGCAGGCCGAACCACCAGCTGGCGGCCAGCGGCGGCAAAAACCACAGCCAGCTCAAGGCGTAACGCAGCAAGGCCCGCGGCTGGCTGATGGGCGCGCCTTGCCGGTCCACCATGCGGATGTTCCAGGTTTTCATGGCCAGCGTCTGGCCCTTGGCCCAGAACCAGACAAAGTAAATGCCAAAAACGACGAACAAAAAGGCCTGCAGGGCGTGGCGGTTGTCCAGGGCGTTGCGCGTCTGGCTGAGCGTGCCAAACAGGTAGCCGGCAATGAAGACCACGCCGAACATCAGCATGCCCTCGTAGACCCAGCAGGCCATGCGTCGGCGCAGGGACGGTGTTTTAACGTCGGTAACTATCAATTTTGTAGCGGTCATGTGAGTGCTGGCAGGGGTAACAGCATTAATTGGCCCAAAAAAGTGAGCCAGCCAAGCGGCTGGTGGCGCTCAGCGCTGCTGCGCCGGGCTAGCGCTGGCGCCGCTGTGTGCCGGTGCGCCCGGTGGCGCTGCAGAGCTGCCGTCAGCTTGGTGCGAAGGCTTGATTTTAAGCGCTGGCTTGCCACCTTGCTTGTTGGCCGATGGCACGGTTGCCAGTTTTTGGGGGGCTACAGGCTTGGTGGCCGTGGCGGCGCCTGCCGGCTTGGGGCTGGCTTTGGCGGCCAGTTTCTGCTTTTCTTCAGGGCTCAGGGACTGGTAGGCCTGCCACTTGGCTTTTTTCTCTTCAGGCGTCAGCTCTTTGGCCAGTTCTTTGGTTTTTGCAAAATTGAGCCGTGCCTGGGCGCGCGCATGCGGGCTGAGCGCCACCCATTCACTCATGCGGCTGTGCATGGTGGCCTGGCCTTCAGGCGGCAAGGAGGGGTAGGTTTTGGAAATTTCCAGCCATTTGCGCTTTTGCCCTTCGCTGATGCTGCCCCAGTCTGAGGCCAGCGGCTTGAGCGCCTGCTGCTGCCCCGGCGTGAGCTCGGCCCAGCCGGATTTGGCGCTGGACGGGCTGGCTGCCTTGGCTGGCGCGGGGCCTGCGGCTTTGGGGGTGGCCGGCTGGCTGGCAGGAGCCGCCGCCGGTTTGGCGGTTTGCGCCAAGCCAGCGCCGGGCAGGGCCAGTGCACAGGCCAGAACGGCTGCCAGTGCTACAAAGTGGCGTCTGGGGGATTGCAGTCTGGCGCGGGGAGGGGCGGCTGGCGCGGTCATTGGCTAAACAAGGCCTAGCGCGTGGCCTTGAGGAACTGGACAAAGCCCGGGTCGGCAAACGCGGCAGGCGGCAGTTCGTCGGTCAGCAGGGCCACGTCAACCTCGGCCAGCTCCTGGGCGCGGTTGTCGTTTTGGACCGAGTTGATGACCAGCAGGCCAACCACCAGTGCGATCAGGGGCATGACCGAGCCGATGCGGCCCCACCAGCTCAGGCCGTCGTCTGAGCCCCAGGTGAGTGCGGCGCTGCCGCCGCCAGCGTTCACGACCATGGCTGCGCTCCGGGTTTTGGCGACTTTACGCTGGGCCAGGGCCTGAACGCGCGCAGCGCGCAGGCGCTCGGAAATGTCGTGCGGCAGGTTTGCGGCACCGGCAGACAGGTAGGAGGCGGCTTTGAGACCGTAGCGGTCTTGCAGGATTTCGGCCCTGCTAAATAGTGAGTTAGTCATAGTTTGATTCCCTTGGCGCTCAAGGCTTTACTGAGTGCCTGGACTGCCCGTGAGCAATGCGTTTTGACGCTGCCTTCCGAACAACCCATGGCCGCAGCGGTTTCAGCCACGTCCATCTCCTCCCAGTAACGCATGAGAAACGCTTCCCGTTGACGGCCAGGTAACTCCTTTATTTCCAGCTCGATTTGTTGCAAGGTTTGCGCCCGCTCGGTGGCCTCTTGTGCGCTTTCCGTTCCCTCTGAGTCGGTCAGGGTCTCTAAAGTTTCCAGCAAATCGAAATCTCCTTCTTCTCCGGGCGACTCGAAGTCGCTCATATTGGAGAAAAGGGCGTTGCGGGTCTTGCGCCGGCGAAACCAGTCCAGGGTGGTGTTGGCCAGAATCCGCTGGAACAGCATGGGCAGCTCGGCCGCCGGCTTGTCACCGTAGTGCTGGGCCAGCTTCATCATGCTGTCCTGGACGATGTCCAGTGCAGCCTCGTCGTCCCGAACGTGATAGACGCTGCGCTTGAAAGCGCGCTTTTCGACGTTTTTCAGGAAGTCTGAGAGTTCTAGTTCGGTTGCCAACGGTTTAAGTTCCCGGTTTGTCCCGGCGCTGTCGTAGTTATGGGTGCCGGTACCGAGGTTTGACGTACACGAGCCACAAAATTATCGCACCAAGCCTGCGAGCATCATTTTTGAGCGATTTTCAGAACGACTTTCACATGGATGGCGCGAAATGCGATAATGCGGGCTGCAATTCAAAAGGCAAACGGGTCATGACTCGGCGGATTATGTTTCCGCTCATGGTTTTGGCCTCAAGTCTCGACGCTGCTTCACAAGAGCGGGCGAAGAGGCACCCAAGGTATTTCGTTAGAGAAATTCACAAAGGTTCATCATGGAAATCTCCAAGGCGGAAATCGTTTCCGCAGCAGCAGCCACGTCTTCGCAAGACAAAAACGCCGAGCTGATGGGCGCCGAAATTCTGGTGCGCGCGCTTCAGGCTGAAAACGTCAAGTACGTCTGGGGCTACCCCGGCGGTGCGGTCCTTTATATTTACGACGCTTTCTACAAGCAGGACACGATACAGCACGTGCTGGTGCGCCATGAGCAGGCGGCCGTCCACGCGGCTGACGGCTACGCCCGCGCCACCGGCGATGTGGGCGTGGCGCTGGTCACCTCGGGCCCCGGTGTCACGAATGCCATTACCGGCATTGCCACGGCCTACATGGACAGCATTCCCATGGTCATCATCACCGGCCAGGTGCCCACGCACGCGATTGGCCTCGATGCTTTCCAGGAATGCGACACGGTGGGCATCACGCGCCCCATCGTCAAGCACAATTTTCTGGTCAAGGACGTGCGCGACCTGGCCGGAACACTGAGAAAAGCCTTTCATATTGCCAAAACCGGCCGGCCCGGCCCGGTGGTGGTGGACATTCCGAAGGACGTTTCGTTCAAGAAATGCCAGTTTGAATACCCGGCGGCTGTCGAAATGCGCAGCTACAGCCCGGTGCGCAAAGGCCACGGCGGGCAGATCCGCAAGGCGCTGCAGCTGCTGATGAACGCCAAGCGTCCCTACATTTACACCGGCGGTGGCGTGCTGCTGAGCAATGCCTCGCAGGAGTTGCGCACGCTGGTGGACATGCTGGGCTACCCCTGCACCAACACCCTGATGGGCCTGGGGGCCTACCCGGCCAGCGACCGCAAATTCCTGGGCATGCTGGGCATGCACGGCACGATTGAGGCCAACAACGCGATGCAGCACTGCGACGTGCTGCTGGCCGTCGGCGCGCGTTTTGATGACCGCGTGATCGGCAACCCCAAGCACTTTGCGCAAAACGAACGCAAGATCATTCACATCGACATCGATCCCTCGAGCATCTCCAAGCGCGTGAAGGTGGACATCCCCATCGTGGGCGATGTCAAGGACGTGCTGACCGAGCTGATCGCCATGATCAAGGAGTCGGGGCTCAAGCCGGATGCCAACGCCCTGGGCGGCTGGTGGGACACCATTGAGACCTGGCGCAAGCGTGAGTGCCTCAAGTACAGCATGGGCTCGCCGGATGTGATCAAGCCGCAGTATGTGGTGGAAACGCTGTGGAACATGACCAAGGACGTCGAGACCTACATCACCTCCGACGTGGGCCAGCATCAGATGTGGGCCGCGCAGTATTACCGCTTCGACCAGCCGCGCCGCTGGATCAATTCCGGTGGCCTGGGCACCATGGGTGTGGGCATTCCCTATGCCATGGGCGTCAAGCTGGCCAAGCCCGATGCCGAGGTGTTCTGCATCACCGGCGAAGGCTCGGTGCAGATGTGCATCCAGGAGCTGTCGACCTGTCTGCAGTACAACACGCCGATCAAGATTGTGTCGCTCAACAACCGCTACCTGGGCATGGTGCGCCAGTGGCAGGAAGTGGAGTACGCCGGCCGCTACAGCAGCAGCTACATGGATGCACTGCCCAATTTTGTGAAGCTGGCCGAAGCCTATGGCCATGTCGGCATGCTGATCGAACGTCCACAAGACGTGGAGCCTGCGCTGCGCGAAGCACGCAAGCTCAAGGACCGCACCGTGTTCATGGACTTTCGGACCGACCCGACCGAGAACGTGTTCCCTATGGTTCAGGCCGGCAAGGGCATCACGGAAATGCTGCTGGGGTCGGAAGACCTCTAAGCCCCCCATTAACAACGTCAACTGACGAATCTATTGTCTGCCGAGCCTGCGCATTACCGTGCGCAGGGGAGGGCAGCGAAAAGAGGAATCTATCTATGAAGCACATCATTGCAGTTTTGCTGGAAAACGAGCCAGGCGCTCTTTCCCGCGTGGTCGGGCTGTTCTCGGCCCGCGGCTACAACATCGAGAGCCTGACCGTGGCGCCGACGGAAGACGCCAGCCTGTCGCGCATGACGATCCAGACCACGGGCTCGGACGACGTGATCGAGCAGATCACCAAGCACCTGAACCGGCTGATCGAGGTCGTCAAGGTGGTGGACCTGACCGAAGGGTCGTACACCGAGCGCGAGCTCATGATGGTCAAGGTGCGCGCGGTGGGCAAGGAGCGCGAAGAAATGAAGCGCATGGCTGATATATTTCGCGGGCGGATTATTGACGTCACCGAGAAGAGCTACACGATTGAGCTGACCGGTGACCAGTCCAAAAACGATGCATTTCTGGAAGCGATTGACCGCAGCGCGATTCTGGAAACCGTGCGCACCGGCTCCAGCGGCATTGGCCGCGGGGAACGAATTCTGAGAGTTTGAGGTTTCGATCATGCATTGCCTGTAGTGCGTGACCGGATTTGTTTTTGATTGATTTGTGATTACTTAGGAGAGAGAAATGAAAGTTTTTTACGACAAGGATTGTGATTTGAGCCTGATCAAGGGCAAAACGGTCGCCATCATCGGCTACGGCAGCCAGGGCCATGCCCACGCACAGAATCTGAATGACAGCGGCGTGAAGGTTGTCGTAGGCCTGCGCAAGGGCGGCGCCTCCTGGCCCAAGGTTGAAAAAGCCGGCCTCAAGGTGGCTGAAGTGGCAGAAGCGGTCAAGGCCGCGGACGTCGTGATGATTCTCCTGCCTGACGAGCAAATCGGCACCGTCTACAAAAACGACGTGGAGCCCAACATCAAGCAGGGCGCATCGCTGGTGTTTGCCCACGGCTTCAACGTGCACTACGGCGCCGTGATTCCGCGCGCTGACCTCGATGTCTGGATGGTCGCGCCCAAGGCCCCCGGCCACACCGTGCGCAACACCTACACGCAAGGCGGCGGCGTGCCTCACCTGATCGCCGTGCACCAGGACAAGACCGGCAAGGCCCGTGATCTGGCCCTGAGCTATGCCATGGCCAATGGCGGCGGCAAGGCCGGCATCATCGAAACCAACTTCCGTGAAGAGACCGAGACCGACCTGTTCGGCGAGCAGGCCGTGCTGTGCGGTGGCACGGTCGAGCTGATCAAGGCCGGTTTCGAGACCCTGGTGGAAGCCGGCTACGCGCCCGAAATGGCTTACTTCGAATGCCTGCACGAGCTCAAGCTGATCGTGGACCTGATCTACGAAGGCGGCATTGCCAACATGAACTACTCCATCTCCAACAACGCAGAGTATGGCGAGTACGTGACCGGTCCGAACATCGTGACCGCGGCCACCAAAGAAGCCATGCGCCAGTGCCTCAAGGACATCCAGACCGGTGAATACGCCAAGAGCTTCCTGCTCGAAAACCAGGCGGGTGCACCGACGCTGCTGAGCCGCCGCCGCTTGACGGCAGAGCACCAGATCGAGCAAGTGGGCGAAAAGCTCCGCGCCATGATGCCCTGGATCAAGAAAAACAAGCTCGTCGACCAGACGCGCAACTGATTTTCTGCCGAAAGGCGGGGTTCTCCCCGCAAAAAAGCCGCGCAGCAGCCTTGCGCGGCTTTTTTCTTTCTGCCTGCTTGCGCTGCAGAGTCGTCCGCCCTGGCGTGAGTTTGTCTTTCGCTCGGCTTGAGCCGGTTTGATATTGCGGTTTGGTATCCTCTGGCGAATGGATAATCACTGTTCACCCCGGTGTCAGGGTTTGTTTGGAAGGTGCTATTAGTTTGATAGCATCTTGCGCCCACCAATTGTGTTTTAGGAGCATTTTTTATGCATGATGGCGAAAATTCCGGAGCGGAGCCGGTTGAAGTGCTCGTGCACAAGCGGCGCAAGGGGATTTACATTCTGCCGAACCTGTTCACGCTGGCGGCGCTGTTCGGCGGCTTTTACGCCATCGTCATGGCCATGAACGGGCGTTTTGACCAGGCGGCGATTGGCGTGTTTTTCGCCATGGTGCTGGACAGCCTGGACGGCCGCGTGGCGCGCATGACCAATACGCAAAGCGCTTTTGGCGAGCAGATGGACTCGTTGTCCGACATGGTGTCATTTGGCGCTGCGCCGGCACTGATTGCCTATGTCTGGGGGCTGACCAGCCTGGGCCGCTGGGGCTGGATTGGCGCTTTTGTTTACTGTGCCTGCGCGGCGCTTCGCCTGGCCCGTTTCAATGTGAATACCGCCGTGGTGGACAAGCGCTTCTTCCAGGGCCTGCCTTCGCCTGCGGCGGCAGCGCTGGTGGCCGGCTTCATCTGGCTGATGACGGAAGCCGGCGTCAGCGGCCAGGAAGTGCGCTGGGTCATCTTTGGCCTGACGCTTTACGCCGGCCTGACCATGGTGACCAATGTGCCGTTTTACAGCTTCAAGGACGTGGGGCTGAAGCG
Organism: Polaromonas sp.; assembly: GCF_036676035.1. Classification (GTDB taxonomy): domain Bacteria; phylum Pseudomonadota; class Gammaproteobacteria; order Burkholderiales; family Burkholderiaceae_C; genus Polaromonas. The sequence continues at coordinate 7,528 of NZ_JAKFDR010000047.1, read as the reverse complement.
CAGCGTGCCGTTTGTCGTCATTGTGCTGATTGCACTGGGCATTGCCGTGATCAATATCCACCCGCCTACCGTGATCTTCGGCCTGTTTGTGCTCTATGGGGTGTCGGGTTATGTGCTGTACGGCTGGCGCCGGGCCAAAGGGCTGCAGACCAGCGTCATCTCGACATCGACCGACGAGCCCGATGAGCGTGGCTTGCACTAGGGCCTGGAGCCTGCTGCCGCTAAAAACTGTGGTATATTGAATCCATGAAACAAATTTCGCTGGCACTATTGCTACTGCGCCAAAACGGGCACAGACGATAGCGCACGCGCGAACCAGTCACTACGGCCCGTATGCAAACGCAGCGGGCCGTTTTTGTTTTGGGCTGCGTTTTTTTTGAACCCGATGGAGAGTTGGCATGGCAGATAAGTTGATCATTTTTGACACCACCTTGCGCGATGGCGAGCAATCGCCCGGCGCCTCGATGACGCGCGATGAAAAACTGCGCATTGCCCGCCAGCTGGAGCGCCTGAAAGTTGACGTGATCGAAGCCGGCTTTGCCGCCAGCTCCAATGGCGACTTCGAGGCCGTGCAGGCCATCGCCAACGCGATCAAGGACTCGACCATCTGTTCGCTCTCACGCGCCAACGACCGCGACATCTCGCGCGCCGCCGAAGCCCTGAAAGGCGCCAACAGCGCGCGTATCCACACCTTCATTGCCACCTCGGCGCTGCACATGGAGAAGAAGCTGCGCATGACGCCCGAGCAGGTGCTTGAGCAGGCCAAGCAGTCGGTGCGCTTTGCCCGCAACCTGGTGGCCGATGTGGAGTTCAGCCCCGAAGACGGCTACCGCAGCGATGTGGATTTCCTGTGCCGCGTGCTCGAGACCGTGATTGCCGAGGGGGCCACCACCATCAACGTGCCCGACACCGTGGGCTATGCGATCCCCGAGCTTTATGGCAACTTCATCAAAACCCTGCGCGAGCGCGTGCCCAACTCCGACAAGGCGATCTGGTCGGTGCATTGCCACAACGACCTCGGCATGGCTGTCGCCAACTCGCTGGCTGGCGTGAAGATCGGCGGTGCGCGCCAAGTGGAGTGCACCATCAACGGCCTGGGCGAGCGCGCGGGCAACTGCTCGCTCGAAGAGGTTGTCATGGCGGTCAAAACACGCCGCGACTACTTCGGCCTTGACTTGGGCATTGACACCAAGCATATCCTGGCCGCCAGCCGCATGGTCAGCCAGATCACCGGCTTTGTGGTGCAGCCCAACAAGGCCGTGGTGGGTGCCAATGCATTTGCCCACGCCTCCGGCATTCACCAGGACGGCGTGCTCAAGGCCCGTGATACCTACGAGATCATGCGTGCCGAAGACGTGGGCTGGAGCGCCAACAAGATCGTGTTGGGCAAGCTCAGCGGCCGCAACGCCTTCAAGCAGCGTCTGCAGGAGCTCGGCGTGGCCCTGGAAAGCGAGGCTGACATCAACGCAGCCTTTGCCAGGTTCAAGGAGCTTGCCGACCGCAAGAGCGAGATTTTTGACGAGGACATCCTCGCACTTGTGGGTGACGAAAGCGTCACCCACGAACATGAGCAGTACGGCTTTGTCTCCCTGTCGCAGCACAGCGAAACCGGTGAACGCCCGCACGCGTCCATCGTGTTCACCGTGGACGGCAAGGAAGTCAAGGGCGAGTCGGACGGTAACGGTCCGGTTGACGCATCCCTGAAGGCCATCGAAACACACGTCAAAAGCGGTGCAGAGATGGTGCTCTATTCTGTGAACGCCATCAGCGGATCAACAGAGAGCCAGGGGGAAGTCACGGTCCGTTTGCAAAGCAGCGGCCGCGTGGTCAATGGGGTGGGTGCCGACCCTGACATCGTCGTGGCGTCAGCGAAAGCGTACTTAAGCGCGTTGAGCAAGCTGCAAAGTAAAGCTGACCGGGTGGCTGCTCAAGGGTAAGGCCGAAAGTCATTGAGATAAAGTTATTTATATTCAATGACTTAGCGCATCTATCGGGTGCAAACCTTGGTGAAAACCATGGAAAACACCGAAAGCTGATTGCTAATTTAGGAAAGTCACGCAAGTTTTTGATATTGCGTGACTTTTTCTATTTGTATACACTCCAGCCATTCCCTAAATGGCAATAAAAAGCGGGCAATATCCACCATGTCTCATCTGATTTTCAATCGCGCATTAAAAATCGTTGGATTTCTGGCTTTATTGACTGCGCTTGCAGTGCCTGTTGCCGATGCGGCCACGGCGAAGCATCAGGTGGTTAAAAAGCAGCACATCACCCGGACTGCGTCGACCAAAACCGCTGCCAAAAAAAGTGTTTCCACCCGCAAGAGCGCCCGCTTTGTGGCGGCAAACAAGCGCAAGCCCGTGATTCGCGCCGCTGCGCCAGCCAGGCCGTCTTACGGGCAAATAGCCGGTCTGCACGGCGCGCAGGATCCGCTCGACTTGAAGTCCAGCGTGGCACTGGTGATTGACCAGGACACGCAAGAGGTGCTGTTCAGCAAGAACGACCATGCGGTGTTGCCCATTGCATCACTGACCAAATTGATGACCGGTGTCATCGTGAGCAGCGCCAAGCTGCCGATGGACGAAATGATCACCGTGACCCAGGACGATGTGGATACTGAAAAAGGCAGCCGCTCGCGCCTGAAGGTTGGCACGACGCTCACGCGCGGCGAATTGCTGCATCTGGCGTTGATGTCCAGCGAGAACCGTGCCGCGCATGCTTTGGGCCGCACTTACCCGGGCGGCATGCCGGTTTTTGTCGATCTGATGAATGCCAAAGCCAAAACGCTGGGCATGACGGGCACCCGCTATGTGGAGCCCACTGGACTGTCCAGCCTGAACCAGTCCAGCGCGCAGGATTTGGCGACCCTGGTCAATGCGGCTTACGCCGATCCGGTACTGCGTGAGCTGTCGACCTCCGCGGGCCATGAAGTGGCCGTCGGCAATCGCACGCTGCAGTACAACAACACCAACCGCCTGGTCAAGAATCCCGAGTGGGACATCGGTTTGCAAAAAACCGGCTACATCTCTGAAGCCGGGCAGTGCCTGGTGATGCAGGCCAAGATTGCCGGCCGCAAGCTGATCATGGTGTTTCTGGACTCGGCCGGCAAGCTCAGCCGCCTGGGTGATGCCGAGCGCGTGCGTCGCTGGGTAGAGTCCAACCCGGTCATAGACCCCAAGGTCAAAATCAGCGCGTCGGTCAAGCTGGTCAACGGCTAAGTTGGCACGCAACAGGCCGTCTTTGCATGGCCTGCCGGATTCGGCGCCATCTCGCGGCTACGCCGCTGAATGCTATTGAATTGATAGCTTATGACGCCCAATTTGCGCGGGCCAGGCACTCATTTGGCTCAAGAATTTATTTGAAGCTGGCCGGGTTGTAACCCAGTGAGGCCGATATCTCGTTCGCCGTGGCCTGCAGCTTGGGCAGCCAGCTTTCATCCAGCCGGTCGGCCGGCGCAGAGATGGACAGGCCGGCCACCAGTTTGTTCTGGTCGTCGTAAATGCCGGCGGCCATGCAGCGCACACCCAGCTCCAGCTCTTCGTTGTCGCGTGCAATGCCGTATTGGCGTGCTTTGGAGAGTTCGCGCTCCAGCACCGACAGCTGGGTAATGCTGTTGCGGGTCTGGCCTGACAGGCCCGTGCGGGTCGCATACGCACGCAAACGCTGCGGATCGTCAAAAGCCAGGAAGAGTTTGCCGACAGACGTCAAATGCAAGGGGGCCCGCCCGCCAATGGCCCGCACCACCTGCATGCCGGAGCGCTCGCTGAAGGCGCGCTCCACATACACAATTTCATCACCCTGGCGCATGCTCAGGTTGACGGGCTGCTGTGTGAGCTTGTGCAGCTCACGCATGGGGATGAGGGCTGCATCGCGCACGCTTAAACGTGCCTTGACCAGATTGCCCAGCTCCAGCAGGCGCATACCCAGCCGGTAACTGCCAGCCGCCGGACGGTCTACAAACCGGCCCGTCGCGAGGTCGTTAAGGATGCGGTGCGCGGTGGACGGGTGCAGCCCTGACTTTTCACTGATTTCCTTGAGCGAGACCGCTTCTTCGCGTGCGGCCAGGATTTCCAGCAGGGAAAACATCCGCTCAATCACTTGAACGGTGGGGGTGGCAGGGGCCGCGGTAGACGTGTTGGGTTTTCTCATGTGCAGGCTTTCTGCATCAGATTTTACCATGTGAAATACCAAGGCGGATGCTGGCACCGCCTATTTCTGCAGCCTGCAGGGTGATCGCCTTAACGGCTGGGGGCTGCGGCCGTCATGGCGGGCAGTTTGTCAGACGAGGTCCACTGCCCATCGATCAACACCTCGTTGGGCGTGAAGCGTGCCTTGTAGCTCATCTTGGGACTTTGCGCGATCCAGTAGCCCAAGTAGACATATGGCAGGCCCAACTGCCTGGCTTGTTCAATTTGCCACAGCACGCTGTAGTTGCCATAGCTGGCCCGGGTGTCGGGCTCGTAAAAGGTGTAGACCGCTGAGATGCCGTCTTCCAGCACATCCAGGATGGACACCATCTTCAGGGCCCCGGGCTCGCCATTGGGCAGGCTGTCGCGGAACTCGACCAGCCGCGAATTGACCCGGCTTTGCAGCAAAAACTGGGTGTACTGGTCAATGCTGTCATGGTCCATGCCGCCGCCGGCGTGCCGGCCATTCTGATAGCGCAGGTACAGCTGGTAATGCTCGGGCATGAAACACAGTTTGAGCGCGCGGGCATGCAGGGCATGGTGGCGGCTCCAGGCGCGGCGCTGGCTGCGATCGGGCGTAAAACGCTTGACGGGCACCCGCAACGGCACGCAGGCCTGGCAACCATCGCAATAGGGCCGGTAGGTGAACATGCCGCTGCGCCGGAAACCGTTGGTGACCAGTTCGGAGTAGGCGTCGTTGTGAATCAGGTGGCTGGGGGTGGCCACTTGCGAGCGGGCCTGCCTGCCCGGCAAATAGCTGCAAGGGTAGGGCGCCGTTGCATAAAACTGCAAGGTTTGCAGGGGTAGGTCTTTAAGGTGCGTCACGGTGGTGCGGTTGTTCGAGCCGTCAAAATCTGATTCCAGTATACGGGTTCAAAGTGCCAGGCAGGGGCCGTTTGGGAAGCCTTTTTTTCAACATGCCGCACAAACTCGGCACGGCTGATTTCGGCCGCGCCCAACGAGGCCAGGTGCCGGGTGTTTTGCTGGCAGTCAATCATCTCCACGCCCGCGGCGCGACAAAACGCCACCAATGCCGCCAGGGCGATTTTCGACGCATCGGTCTGATGTGCAAACATCGACTCACCAAACACCATGCGACCGAGATTGACGCAGTAAAGTCCGCCAACCAGTTCGCCATTTTTCCAGGTTTCCACGCTGTGGGCATGGCCCGCCTGATGCAGTGCAATGTAGGCCTGCACCATCTCGGGCACGATCCAGGTGCCGGGCTGGCCGGTTCGGGGCTTGCCTGCACAGGCATGGATTACCCGCTCGAATGCGCTGTCAAACCGCAGTGTGCAGCTGGGGTCGCCCAGGAAGCGAGTCAGGGTTTTGCGTAGCGAGCGGTGCAATTTGAAGGCTTGCGTTCGCAAGACCATGCGCGGATCCGGACTCCACCAGAGCACCGGCTGGCCCAGACTGAACCACGGGAAAATGCCCCGCGCGTAGGCTTGCGTCAAGGTCAGTACATCCAGTGCGCCGCCTGCAGCCAGCAAGCCTGGCGCAGGGTCTTCATGGCTCCAGGCCGTCTCTACCGGTGGAAAGTCTTCACCGGCAGCAAGCCAGGGGACGGGTTGCGGGAGTTTCCGCATGAGTGGGTCAAAGAACGTTATGAAATGAATGACTACAACCCGAGCGTATCAAAGCAAGCCCGAAGTTGCCCGAAAACCAGAAGCCCCATAAGGCCGATCAGCTGGCCTCAAGGGGGTAGGCAAATAGTACCTTGAGCGCTCGGAGCCAGGCTTTTAAGGGCAATGGAACAAAGTTACGGGAACTTAATCTAAGTTACGTCAGTTGGCGTTCTTTCCAGCTGCAGGAGGTGCAATCATGAAGGAACTGAAGCATTGGCAAGACCCTCTTAACGCCCTTATTGGTGTAGGTGTAATCCTTTCACCTTGGGCTCTGGGCTTCCAGGACGAAATGATGTTTATGGCAAACGCGGTCATTGTCGGGCTAGCGCTCGTTGCCGTCGCGCTGGGGGCGATCTTCGTTCCGCGCGCATGGGAAGAGTGGACCCAGGGCGCACTCGGGCTGTGGTTGATCGCGTCGCCATGGGCACTCGGGTTCAGCACGCATCGCGATGCCATGCTGAGTGCGGTGATCGCCGGTATTGTGGTCGCGACGCTTGCCCTATGGACGCTGTTGATTGACAAAGATTACAGCGGCTGGTTGCGCGACCGGGTGGCGCACTGACCCGCAGGCAGCTTGCCTGCAGTGGCTCGCCGAGCACCGTACATCCCAGTTCGTCTGGGGGGTGGTGTTGTGCGCCTTGAATTCATGAGCGAGACGCGGCCTGTTGCAGTCGCGTTTCGCGTCTTTTTTGCCACACCTGGAAAGACAAAGGGCGTGCACTTTCGTGCAAGCCCTTGTTTTATTTGGCTCCTCAACCTGGGCTCGAACCAGGGACCTACGGATTAACAGGGGATAAAATCCTTATTTATCAATGACTTATGCTCGCCTTCGCACGTTATGTTTTGCCGCTACTTGCCAGGAGTGTCACGTCCCAGTTGTTGGATAAGAACTTTGATTCAATCCAGGAGTTCGGGCACCTGGGATGACCGGCTCACACAACTTTCCGCCTACAACCGGGTAGGTGGCATCCATAAAGTTACGAAGTGCTGGCGAAATTTTCGGACAATCGAACCGGTTGTATACGAAGTGCAGCATGTTGACTTCCGCTGAATAAACCGTGTTGAAGAGTATTACGGCTCCTAGTTTGCTTTGATCTAAAACAGGGCCGAGATACTGGTAAAAATCAGTTGCCTCGTCGCGTGTACCGTGCGTAATCATCGCAGCGAGAATGCTTGTGACATCCATTGCCACAGCAGTATTCTCATTGCTATATTTTTTCTCCGCTTTTTTTTGTATTGCTAGGGCGACATTTTTTCGGTAATCCTTGTCGCGGGAGCTTGTATCAGGCCACACACTGGTGCATTCAATAAAGATCTGCTGATCTTCATGCACGATGAAGAAGTCTGGCGCGTCTGCGTATTCAAACGTCACATTTTTACGAGAAAGCGAAGATGCAATTCTTGCTTCCATACGCAGGCCAAAATGGTTGTAATTTGTACCGCATTGATAGAATTTTTCTTTTAAGTCCTCAAAGACTGATGGTTGAAGCCTTCGGATGTCTTCCAGATTTTTGACCAATAGTTCGACCTGAAATACTTCGCCGGCGCAAAGTTCAAATTCTCTATTGGAATGGAGATCTATAGCAATAGTGAATCACCCCGGGTTTCGTGGAGGCCCGTTGGGTTAAGTCAGACCGGTATTGCGGCCTGACAGACGAGTTGCCGATAGTAATTTTCTTCAGCTTCGGCAGGGGGAATGTATCCGATGGGCTC
>NZ_JAKFDR010000046.1:0-74255 GCF_036676035.1 Polaromonas sp. | reverse complement strand
TCCCGAGGCCTTGCAGGCCGCGGCTCGCGAGACGCTTCGCCTCTGTCGCCTGTCCAAAGCTGCTCAAGCAGCTTTGGAGCCGCAGGCTCCAGCCCCTCGGGGGCCGCTGCGCCTGCGGTCCGGCGAAGCCAGTCCCGCGGCCCCGACTGGGTTGAAGAGCCCCAGCTCCAGCCGCGGCCCAGGTTCCATGCCGGCAGGGGCCGCGGGACTGGCTTCGCCGGACCGCAGGCGCCGCCCCCTTGAGGGGGGAACAGGCTACACGCAGTGAGCCTGGACGGGGGTGGGCTTATAAACTCAGGCGCTCAGGAAGCGGTAGAGGTTGCGCAGCATCCCGGCGGTCGCGCCCCAGATGTAGCGCTCTTTGGGCAGATGCGCCTGGGGGCTGGTGTAAGGCATGGACAGCCACTGCCGCGTCACCCCCTCAAACTCAATCTGATGGCGGCGGTGGTGGGCGGGATTCATCAAATAAGCCAGCGGCACCTCAAAAACGTCGGCAACCTCCGCCGGATTGGGCAGCAGCGAAAAGCCGGGCGTGACCAGTGCCACCACCGGCGTGATGATGAAAGCCGTGCCCGTGACATAGGTCGGCAAAGTGCCCAGCACCTCCACATGCTCACGCGCCAGCGCAATTTCCTCATCGGCTTCGCGCAGGGCGGTGTCGACCGCATCGTGGTCTGACTCATCCGTGCGGCCACCGGGAAAGGCAATCTGGCCTGAATGGGTGGAGAGATTGTCAGTGCGCTCTGTCAGCAGCAAAGTCAGCTCCTCGCGCATCACCAAAGGGATCAGCACCGCCGCCAGGGCCGGCTCGCGGTTGGCGAATTTTTTCTCGACGCTGTGTTCGGGCGTCCAGGGCGGCGGGTGCCTGAAGCGCTGGCGCAAGGCCTGCGGCGTCAGTTCATGCGGCGGCACCCCGGACAGATGCGCATCCACGCCCAGCACCGGAATGCTGCGCGGATCGAATTTGGGCAAAGGCTTGGTGAAAGTCATATGGGGAAAGCGTAGCAGCCAATAAAAAAGCCGCCCATAAGAGCGGCTTTTCGAGGGCTGAACCGCTTTTATGCAGCTTTGGCGCCCAGCTTTTCCTTGATACGTGCGGATTTGCCGCTGCGGCTGCGCAGGTAGTACAGCTTGGCACGACGCACATCACCGCGACGCTTCACTTCAATCTTGGCAATCAGCGGGCTGTAGACCTGGAAGGTACGCTCGACGCCTTCGCCGTTGGAGACTTTGCGGACGATGAAGCTGGAGTTGAGGCCGCGGTTGCGCTTGGCAATCACGACACCTTCAAAAGCCTGCACGCGCTTGCGGGTACCTTCAACCACGTTCACGCTCACGATGACGGTATCGCCGGGAGCGTAAGCAGGAATGCTTTTGTTCAAGCGAGCAATTTCTTCTTGCTCAAGAGTCTGGATCAGATTCATAAGTTTTCCATCTAATTTTTCGTTCATTCACGCGCTACGCTAAAGACCGCAAATCCATGGGTTCATCGATGATGAATCAAATGGTTGCAGTGGCCGCCAGAGGATCGAAAAGCTTTTGATTATAGCAACTTAGGCGTCTTGCTCGGGATCTTCGATTAAATCGTCCAGAAAAGCCTCGTCGCTGACACTCAAATGGCCGGCTTCCCGCGCTTTTTGCACCAGTTCAGGGCGATGGCGCTGGGTCAAAGCCAGCCGCTGTTCGCGCCGCCAGCGTTCTATGTGGGCATGGTTGCCTGACAGCAAAATGCCGGGCACTGACTCGCCTCGCCAGGCTTCCGGCCGGGTGTAATGCGGGCAGTCCAGCAGGCCATCGAGCGCCGGGTTGAAGCTGTCCAGCTGGTGACTGCCTTCGTCATTGAGCACTCCGGGCTGCAGGCGCGCCACCGCGTCGAGCAGTGCCATGGCGGCAATTTCACCGCCTGACAGCACAAAATCACCGAGGCTGATCTGCTGGTCCACATAGGCGTTTATGAAACGCTGGTCCAGCCCTTCGTAGCGTCCACACACCAGCACGGCGCCGGCGCTGGCGGACCAGCGCTCGACACCGCCATGGTTGAGCGGCTGGCCAATCGGTGAAAACAAAACCACGGGCGCTTTGGCATGCCCGCCTGCCACGCGCTCAGCCTGGATGCTGTCCAGGCACAAGGCCAGCGGCTCGGCCATCATCACCATGCCGGGGCCGCCGCCAAAGGGACGGTCATCGACACGGCGGTAATTGCCCTCGGCAAAATCGCGCGGATTCCAGAACTTGACCTCCACCTGCCCCGATTCGTAGGCACGGCGTGTCACGCCGCTGCCCAAAAATGGCGCGAAAAGCTCGGGGAACAAGGTGATGACATCGAAGCGCATGACTAGACTATTTTGCGCCATGAAGTGAAAAGCGTGGGGGCGCTAATAATCGGGCTGCCAGTCGACGGTGATGCGCTTGCCCGGCAGATCCACGGCGTCGACATAGGCCGAAACAAACGGGATCATGCGTTCAGCCGTCGTGCAGCCCTCGTCGGTGGGGGTGCTGTATTCCACGCACAGCACCGAATGCGGGCCGGTGGACATCAGATCGCGGACACAGCCCAGCGCAACACCCTCACGGTTGATGACCTCCAGGCCGATCAGGTCGACCCAGTAATACTCGTCTTCGCCGGCTTTCGGAAAGCTGCTGCGCGGCACAAAAATCCGCGCGCCCCGCAATGCCTCGGCCGGCGTGCGATCGTCGATGCCTTCGAATTTGGCAACAACGGAGTCGGAATGTGTTTTGGATTCGCTGACAGTCAGCGCCACCGTGCCGGAGAAAGCATCAAACCCGGGCCGATGTTTGGCGTCGGGCGCCTGCAAATACCAGCGGGTGGAAGAAAAAAGCGCCTCGGAAGAGGCGCTGTGGGCCAGGACCTTGACCCAGCCCTTGACACCCCAGGCATCCAGGATGCGCCCGACTTCGATGGCATCGTCTGGCAGGCCAGACGGCTCTAGGCCGGGCAGCATGAAGACCTTTGGAAAATCAGGCAGCCTTGGCGGCGCCCTGCTTGACCAGGCGCTGCACGGTGGGGGACGCTTGCGCGCCCACGCCGAGCCAGTGGGTCAGGCGGTCCTGGGCAATGCGCAGGCCTTCTTCGCCACCTTTGGCGATCGGGTTGTAAAAACCGATGCGCTCGATGAAGCGGCCATCGCGGCGAACACGCTTGTCAGCCACAACAATGTTGAAAAACGGACGGTGTTTGGAACCGCCGCGTGAGAGTCGAATGACGACCATGATTTATCCTTCGGGTGGTGGGGTGAAAAATACACCCCAAATATTCCTGCAGCGCTTGAGACACACGACATGGCCACCCGGCCAGCGAAATGCTGCAAAGCCTGAGATTATAACCCGCTGTGCGGTTTTAGCGGAAAATGCTTTCAGCCCTCATCTTCCTGCTTTTGTGCCCGGCCTTGCTTCCTTATTTAATCCCTGATCCCCAATCCCCCAACACCATCCCTATGCCCCTCATACGCCCCAGCCGCGACGAAGATATCCCCGCCATCACGGCCATTTATGCGCACCATGTGCTTCACGGCACCGGCTCCTTTGAAACCGAGCCCCCCAGCGTGGCCGACATGACGGCGCGCCGCCAGGATGTGCTGTCCAAAGGCCTGCCTTATCTGGTGGTCGAGCATGAAGGCGCGATTGCCGGCTTTGCCTACGGCAACTGGTTCAAGCCGCGCCCGGCCTACCGCTACTCGGTGGAAGACTCCATCTACCTGGCCCCGGATGCCCAGGGCCGGGGCTTGGGACGCGCACTGCTCGCCGAACTGCTGGCACGCCTGGAAGCGGGCGGCATCCGCAAAGCCATGGCCGTGATTGGGGACTCGGCCAATGCCGGATCGGTCGGCGTGCACCGTGCGCTCGGCTTCAGGCAAGTGGGCGTGATTGAATCCTGCGGCTGGAAGTTTGGCGCCTGGCGCGACATTGTCATCATGGAAAAGACACTGGGCGTGGGCAATACCTTGCCGCCCGACGGCCAAGCACCGGGCAGCGGCACATGAGCCGGCCCGCCAGAGCCAAAAACAAAACTGCGGCCACCTGGCTGGCCCTGCTCGGTGGCCAGCTGGGGCTGCATCGCTTTTACCTCTACGGCCTCACGGATGTCTGGGCCTGGCTGCACCCGATTCTTGCGGCCCTGGGCTGGTGGGGGGTGGAGCGCGTGCGTTTTTACGGGCAGGATGATCACCTCGCCTGGGTGCTGATTCCGCTACTGGGCTTTACGATTGCGGCAACCGCCCTGACAGCGATTTACTACGGGCTCATGGCCCCGGAAAAATGGAATGCGCGGCACAACCGGGCAACACCGCCAGCGGCGGCCGACACCAGCAACTGGCTCACGGTGGGGGCAGTGGTGATTGCCCTGCTGATCGGCACGGTTGCACTGATGTCCAGCATTGTTTTCAGCTTTCAGCGCTACTTCGAGTACCAGATCGAGGAAGCCCGCAAGATTTCCCAGTAGCGATATGGCCCCCACGCTCGCTCACTGCGTGTAGCTCCCTGCCCCCCGAGGGGGCCGCTACGCCTGCGGTCTGGCCAAGCCAGTCCCGCGGCCCCTGCTTGTGAAGAGAATCCCCCACGCTCGCTGCGTGTGCTCTCTGCCCCCCGAGGGGGCTAATTTTTCTAAGGGCGGCCCGTCGAAAAATTGGCCTGCTTGGCGTCCGGCACGACCAAGGTTCAGAAAATCTGCAGGCTGATCCAGTAGGCGACGGCGGCGACGAAGGCGGACGCCGGTATGGTGAAGATCCAGGCCCAGACAATGTTGCCTGCCACGCCCCAGCGCACGGCAGAGGCTCGCTGCGTCGAGCCAACCCCCACGATGGCCCCGGTGATGGTGTGCGTCGTCGACACCGGGATGCCCAGGCCGGTGGCCAGGAACAGGGTCAGGGCGCCACCGGTTTCGGCACAGAAGCCGCCCACCGGTTTGAGTTTGGTGATTTTCTGGCCCATGGTCTTGACGATGCGCCAGCCGCCAAACATGGTGCCTGCTGCAATCGCCATGTAGCAGCTCACAATGGTCCAGGTCGGCGGCGAGGTGGCGCCCGCCGCCGTGTAGCCCGTTGCAATCAGCAGCATCCAGATGATGCCTATGGTTTTTTGCGCGTCATTGCCGCCATGGCCCAGGCTGTAGGCGCCCGCAGACACCAACTGCAAACGGCGAAACCAGCGGTCCACCCGGGACGGCGTGGCGCGGCGGCACACCTGGGCCACGGCCACCATCATCAGCGAACCGAACAGAAAGCCCAGCAGCGGCGAGATAAAAATAAAAGCCACGGTTTTCAGGATGCCGCCGGATACCAGTGCACTGGCACCCGACTTGGAGATCACGGCGCCCACAATGCCGCCAATCAGGGCATGTGACGAACTGCTGGGAATGCCGTAGTACCAGGTCACCAGGTTCCAGGAAATGGCGCCGACCAGGGCGCCAAACACCACGTGGGTATCGACGATGCCGGGCTGCACGATGCCCTTGCCCACGGTGGCCGCCACACTCAGATGAAAAATGAAGATGGCAATGAAGTTGAAACCCGCGGCGAACACCACGGCCTGGGCGGGCTTGAGCACGCCGGTGGAAACGACCGTGGCAATCGAATTGGCCGCATCATGAAACCCGTTCATGAAGTCAAACGCAATCGCCAGAAACACCAGCAGCGCTACGACCCAAAAGGCAGTCTGTACGGTTTGCATGAACAGTGCCCGGTGATCAGGAGTTCTCGAGGACGATGCCCTCGATCAGGTTGGCGACGTCCTCGCACTTGTCGGTAATGGTCTCCAGCAACTCGTAAATGGCCTTGAGCTTGATGACTTCACGCACATCGGGCTCTTCGCGGAACAGCTTGCTCATGGCCGAGCGCATCACGCGGTCGGCATCGGACTCCAGTTTGTCAATTTCTTCACAGGTCTTGAGCGCCGCCTCGGCGGTGGCCGCATCACTGAGCTTGCCGATCAGGGCCACGGCATCCTTGAGCCGCTCGCAGCATTTCACGCTCAGGTCGGTGAGGCGCACGATTTCCTCGGTCATGTGGCGCACGTCATACAGCGCCATGGTTTCGGCCGAATCCTGGATCAGGTCGGCCACATCGTCCATGGTGTTGATCAGGGAATGGATCTGCTCCCGGTCGATCGGCGTGATGAAGGTCTTGTGCAGCATCCGGTTCACCTCCTGGGTGATCCGGTCGGCCGCACGCTCGGCGTTGTCGACGGCCAGGTTGTAGGACTCGCGCTTTTGCACGTCGTTGTAGTTGGCCACCAGGTCCGAAAAGGCATGGGCGGCCTCGACAATGCGGCCGGCATGCTGGTCGAACAGCTCGAAAAAATTGCCTTCGCGCGGCAACAGTTTGCCAAACAGCATGGTCAGCTCCTCAGAAAATAAGTCAGAAATATGACGTTTTGAAACAGCCGGAAGTTTAACCGGGTGGACAGACCCCCACGGTCGCGCGCTGCGGCTGTAGCTTGACGCCCGAAGAATCCAGGATCAGGCAGAACGGAAGATGAAATACACCGCCCCCACCATGCACAGCGCGGCCCACAGGTAGTCGAGCTTGAGCGGCTCGTTCAGGTAAAACACCGCAAACGGCACAAACACGCTCAGCGTGATGACCTCCTGCATGATCTTGAGCTGGCCCACGCTGTACTGCGTGAACCCGATGCGGTTGCCCGGCACCTGTAGCAGGTACTCAAACAGGGCAATGCCCCAGCTCACCAGTGCCGCGCTGTACCACGGCGAGGCCGCCAGGTTTTTAAGGTGCCCGTACCAGGCAAAGGTCATGAACACATTGGACAACAGCAGCAAGCCGATGGTTTGCGCCGGCACGGGAAAGGATTGCAGGAATGGCATGGTCAGGTCATCAAAACATCAAGCCGGCTGGCCCACCAGCAGCAACACCAGGGTCAGGGTGGCCAGCGCCAGCGCGGTGGACACCACCACACTGGCGGTGATCAGCTCTTCGGCCACCTTGTAGCGCTGGGAAAACAAAAACACATTGGCGCCAATCGGCAAGGCGGCGGCCACCACCATCACCGTCATCGGCAAGCCGCTCACGCCCAGCAGCCGGCACAGGCCGAACACCAGCAGCGGATGCAGCAGGTTCTTGAGGGCCGCCAGTGTCAGCGCCTGGCGCCAGTGCTGGCCCACCGGGGTATTGGCCAGCGTCACACCGACCAACACCAGCGCCAGCGGGCCGAAGGCATTGGCCAGCAGCTCCAGCGGTTTGTCAACGACGGCGGGGATCACCAGCGAGGTCTGGGCAAACAGCAGGCCGGCCATGATGGGCAGCGGCACCGGATGCAGCAGCGCATTTTTTATCGCCAGTCCAATGGTCAGCAGCGCATGCTGCGGCGTCGCGCGTTCGGCCAGCTCCACGGCGCCCTGCTGCCTTTGCTCGTGGGCCACCGCCAGCTCCAGCACCACCGTGGCGCTGGTCAGCAAAATCAGCGAATGCACGGAGACCAGCGTCAGCAGGGTAATCAGGCCGACCGGGCCATACAGCAGGCCCACCAGCGCGATACCGATCATCACGGTGTTGGAAAACGTATTGGCCAGCGCCAGCACGGCGGCGCGGCGGTTAAAGCCCTGCACCAGCAGCGTGCCGCCAAACAGCAGCGCGACCGCCAAAAAATAGGCCGCGACCGGTTTGAAATCCAGCTGCTCCACCCGCACCTTGCTCATGGTGCGAAACAGCAGCGCCGGCGTGAGCAACAGAAAAATCAGGTTTGACAGATCTTTAATGGCCCCAGCCCTGATCCAGCCTGCGCGACCAGCTATAAAACCTGTAGCAATCAACAAAACAACGGGAAGCAGTGAGGCAAGGACAAGCTGGTTCATTGGGCCATCTTAGCGCGCGGCTCCGCTGGCTTTGCCTCACCGCCATCTCGGCTGTCAGCCGTTTTCAAGCGTCAAACCGGTGCTGAAAAACTCAGCTGCAAACCGACTTTCAATGCGCGCCCGGGCAACGGTGCCTTGGGAAGCGCTTCATGGGTTGCCCAACCCTTTACTTGACGCTCTCGGCGTCGGTCATGCGGTAGTACAGGCCGTAAGAGTCGTCATTGAGGACCAGAAAACGGCCCTCCACCACCACCGCCTCCATGCTGTACTTCACCGGTGTTTTGGTTTTGACCTCGACCATGCTCTCCGGCCCGCCGGGCAGGCAGAAGGAGCAGGTCAGGGGCACCGACGACAGCAGGAAATGGCGCTGCTTTTCGCCCGGCTCCAGCGGCATCATGAAGCCCTGGATGCGCTGGGTTTTCTGGTTCAGCGCCATCTGGCCCAGGTTGAAGACCGGCAGGATGCGGTTTTTGTCGGTCTTGGTTTTGACCGCCGTCAGCACCGACCACGGCACCACGTCGTCACGCGGCGACAGCGGTGCAAAGGGGCTGTTGGCACCATGCACGCCCGCCCCCTGTCCCGCCGGCAAGTCAATGCTGCCGGGCAGCATGGGGGCGGGGCTGGCGCCTGGCTTGGCCGGCTTGGCGGCACCCGGCGGCAGCGGCGAGCTGAGCACCTGCGCCTGCACCATGCCCGCAGCCAGGACCAAAGACAAGGCCAGCGCAGGCCGGGACAAGCCAGATGCAGGGTTGAGCTGTTTTTTCATGCGGGGTTCTCCATCAAGGGCCGGGGCATATCGGCCATGTAAGGTGTGTATCAATGCGCGTGCTTCATGCCGCAGTATTTGCCGACTGCCAGGCCTTTGCAAGACGCCTGCAATTCCTTCATGCAAACGTCTTCTTTCTTGCCCGACTCCAGGCATTTGGCGGCGGCCTCGTGCGCAGCGGCCATGGCGCGGTGGCGCTGGATGTCTTCCTTGGTTTCCTTGTCGGAATGCTGGGCATATGCTACTGAAAACATAGCAGTCAGCGCAAATACAGAAAGGGTTGGGAGCATTTTTTTTATAAGTTTCATGGATTTATCCTGGTTGAAGAAGTTCAAACACACTGATCCGGTAGGCCTCGATGGCCGGCAGCAGCGCAGACGCCAAGGCCACCACCAAAGCCAGAACCGGCACACTCAACAGTTCGACCGGCCACGCCCACGCGCCGATCAGCACTGATTTTTCAAGCTGCAAAGTCCAGCCTATCAGGGCTGTCAAGCCCTGCCCCGCCAGCACCCCAAGCACCGTGGCCAGCACGGCCAGCCACAGCGCCTCGCACAGCAGCAAACCGGCCACCTTGCCCGGCGGCGCGCCCAGCATGCGCAGCAGCGCCAGGTCGGCGCGGCGCTCGCGCACGGCGCCCCACAGCGCGATGAACACACTCAAGCCGGCGGTCAACAGCAGCACCGCCGCCAGCGCACGCAGCACGTCCGTGCCCACGCCTATCATGCTGAGCAAGCGCGTGATCTCGACCGCCGGGGCGGCGGCCTGCATCTCGGTGGTGGTGTTGATGAAACGCGGAAAGCTGACGGCCGCCAGCGGGCTGCGGTACTGGATCAGCGCCAGCGTCAATTCGCGCTCGGCCTTCAAGGCTTCGCGGTCGTCGTCATCGACGGCCGTGTCGGTTTCATGCACCTGCCAGACCGATTCCGTGGCCGTGAGCACCAGCCGGTCCAGCACCGTGCCACTGGGGGCGAGCACACCCGTCACCAGGTAGGGGCTTTGCCCATGTTCGTGCCCGGCGCCGCCCAAGCCGTGCGAACCGATGAAGTGGTCGCCCGGCTTGAGGCCGGTTTGCCGGGCCGCCTGCGCGCCCAGCACCGCCTGCATAGGCGCCGACCACAGCGCGCCTTGCGCCAGCTCGGCCTTGTAATGACTGATGTAGTCGGGCGTGGTGCCCACCATCCGGAAACCGCGAAGGCTGTCGCCCAGGCTGATGGGAATGACCTTGGCGACCTGCGGGTGCTTTTCCAGCGCCTGCACCGCGGCCAGCGGCACATTGCCGGTGGGCACGTCCAGATGGAACACGCCCGACAGAATCAGCTGCATGGGGCTGCCCTTGGCGCCCACCACCACATCAATGCCCGCCACATCGCGCTCAAACGCCTGCCTGATCTGGTGACCGGCCAGCAGCAAAAACGTGATGGAGGCCAGCCCCAGCCCGAGCAGCAGCAGGTTGAGCCCCGCCGCCAAAGGCCGGGACCACAGGTAACGCCAGGAAATTGCTATTAATTTCATAGCTGCTTGCGCAATAACTGCAGGGACTGCAGGCCTGCTTGATCTGCAAAGAAGGCTGAAACGCGCGCATCGTGCGTGGCAATCACCAGGGTGGCGCCATGCTGCCTGGCGGTGGCTTGCAGGAGTTCTGCCGAGGCCCTGGCCGCTTCGTCGTCGAGGCTGGCAGTGGGCTCATCCGCCAGGATCACCTTCGGTTGCAGCAACACGGCGCGCGCCAGTGCCACGCGCTGCGCCTGCCCGCCCGACAGTTGCGCGGGCTTGCGACCAGCCAGCTCGCTCACGCCCAAAGCGCTCAAGGCGCGCGTGATGTCGCCCTCATGCAGCGGCTGCCCGGCCGCCCACTGCGCCAGGCCCAGGTTGTCGTGCACCGTCAGTGCCGTGCTCAAATGAAGTCTTTGCGGCAGGAAGCCGATGGTTTTGGCCCGCCAGGCATCGACCGCCATGTTTTTAAGTGCACTCAAAGGTTGCCCGGCCACCACCATCGCGCCGGCACTGGCACCCAGCAGCCCGGCGGCCAGCGCCAGCCAGGTTGATTTGCCGGAACCCGAAGGCCCGCGCAGCAGCAGCACGCCGCCCTGCGGCACGCTGACATCGGGAAATTGCAGCTCGGGACCGCCGGCATAGCGGTACATCAGCCCTTCGGTCTGGATCATGACGGATCACTCATAGTGTGCGCGGCCCATCACGGGTGAGCAGTCCACACAGACCCCGCGCACCGACAGGTCCACACTCAAGCCCTGATGCCCAATGGACTGCAGCGCTTTCAAGGCGGACTGCGCCGCCTGTCTCAAACGGGCTTCGGCGCCCTGCAGGCCAAACTTGCGGTGGCAGGCCTGGCATTCAAACTTCGGCAAGCCTGACAAGCTTGGCAAATCCGGCCGGTTCTGCGCCTGGGTCGCAGCCCGGTAGTGGCGCACACGCTGTGCATCCACCGTGCACAACAGCAAACTCGCCTGTGACAGACGGTCCAGCAGCCGGTACAAAGTCACCCGGTCCAGCGTCAGCGCCTCGTCACGCACCAGCGCGGTCTGCAGCTCGGCATGAGTCCAAGCCTGGCGGTCATGCGCCAGCAGCCATTGCAACACGGCACGCGCCGCCCGCGTGCGCCGCAGCCCATGCGCAGCCAGCAGCGGGTCGGTGGGATGGGACGGGGTGGGCATTCGAGGCTGGATTCCAGACTGGATTTGAAGTGTTGGAGCGCGCTATATTAACGCAATCAAGTTGCATTAATGGTGCGTACACCGCTGCATGCAGGTCCCAGCGACCTTCCAGGCCTTCCAAGCCTTCCAGCTACTAAACTCCCTGCTCACTATTTTTCCAGCGCAAACCATGACCCACCCCTCCCCATCCGCCTTGCAAGCCGGCCATTTACGCACCCACAGCTACCGCGCGTTGGCGCCCGGGCCCCGGCTGCTGGTGCTGGGCGCCGTGCATGGCAACGAGGTCTGCGGCACGCGGGCGATTGAACAAGTGCTGGCCGAGATGGACGCCGGCGAGATCCCCGTCACACGCGGCACGGTCACTTTGGTGCCGGTGACCAACCCGCTGGCCTATGCGCTGGGGCAGCGCCAGGGCGATCGCAACCTCAACCGCAACATGCGCCCCAGCGCGATCCCGCAAGACTTTGAGGACCGCATTGCCAATGTGCTGTGCCCGCTGCTCGAAGCCCACGACGTGCTGCTGGACCTGCACTCCTTCCACACGCCCGGCGCGCCCTTTGTCATGATCGGCCCGCAGAACAACACCGGCACGCTGGAGCCCTTTGCCCTGGCCGAGCAGGAGCTGCAGCTGGCCGTGCACACCGGCCCTTTTCGCGTGCTGGAAGGCTGGCTGGACACCTATGCGCGCGGCGTGCAACGGCGTGCCAGTGCCCAATCCAGCCCGTCGCTGGTGACCGACCCGAACTATGGCGTGGGCACCACCGAATACATGCGCTCGCGCGGCGGTTATGCCGTCACCCTGGAATGCGGCCAGCACGAAGACCCGCAGGGTGTGGCGGTGGCGCGGCACGCCATCCGGCAGACTTTGGCGCTGCTGGGCATTTCACCGCTGCCTTTGGTGCCGCCGCAGGCCGCGCCCGACATCCTGCGCCTGGTGGATGTGGTGGACCGTGCGCATGCGGGTGACCGCTTCGCCCGTGAATGGCGCAGCTTTGATGCGGTCGCGGCCGGTGAGCTGATAGGCACCCGCCATGACGGGACGGCGGTGAAAGCACCGCAGGACGGCTTTGTCGTGTTTCCCAACCCCGGGGCCGGGGTCGGACAGGAGTGGTTTTACTTCGCGCAGCGGCGTGCCTGAAACTCAGCCTTTGACGTGCGAGGCAAAGGTCTTGCGAAACTTCTCCACCTTGGGCGCCGCCACGGCCATGCAGTAGCCCTGGTAGGGGTTCTTCTCGAAGAAGTCCTGGTGGTAGTCCTCGGCCGGCCAGTAGTTGCTCAGGGGCAGCACCTCGGTCACGATGGGCCGACCGAACAGCTTGTCCTGGCTCATCTGGCGGATCATGTCGTCGGCCACGTCCTTCTGCTCGGGCGTCGAGTAGTAAATGCCGCTGCGGTACTGCGTGCCACTGTCGTTGCCCTGGCGGTTCAAGGTGGTCGGGTCGTGGATGACGAAAAAGATCTCGAGAATTTCGGTCAGCGTGATCTGCGCCGGATCGTAGCTCAGCTTCACAACCTCGTTGTGCCCGGTAGTGCCACTGCAGACCTGCTCGTAGCTGGGCCGTTCGAGATGGCCGTTGCTGTAGCCCGACTCGACATCGGTGACGCCGCGCACCTTGACGTACACGGCTTCCGTGCACCAGAAGCAGCCGCCGCCCAGGGTGATGGTTTCAGTTGTCATGATCTTGGCTCCGGGGTTGGAATCGTACAGCACCCTACTGTAGCCGTGTAGTCGCCTGCGCTTGCCATTTAGTTGACACTTAAAGTATCTTCATCAACTTGGGTACACTGCTGGTGTGGTGTTGCACGCTATAAACCTTGAAAGGAAATTGACCATGAAAGCCAAATTCAACTGGGAAGATCCGTTTCTGCTGTCAGAACAGCTCAGCGACGACGAGCGTGCCATCGTCGAAGCGGCCCACGCCTTCTGCCAGGAAAAGCTGCAGCCGCGCGTGCTGATGGCGGCCCGCCATGAAACCTTCGACCGCGAGATCATGAACGAGTTCGGCGCCATGGGCTTTCTGGGCTCCACCATCGAGGGCTACGGCTGCTCGGGCCTGAACTACGTGAGCTATGGCCTGGTGGCGCGCGAGGTGGAGCGCGTGGACAGCGGCTACCGCAGCGCCATGAGCGTGCAAAGCTCGCTGGTGATGCACCCGATCAACGCCTACGGCAACGAAGCGCAGCGCCAGAAATACCTGCCCAAGCTGGCCACCGGCGAATGGGTCGGCTGTTTCGGCCTGACCGAGCCCAACCACGGCTCCGACCCGGCCAGCATGATCACGCGGGCCAAGCCGGTCGATGGCGGCTTCATCGTCAAGGGCGCCAAGATGTGGATCACCAACAGCCCGATCGCCGATGTGTTTGTGGTCTGGGCCAAGCTGGCCGACCCCGACGGCAAAGTCGGC
The DNA here is from genome assembly GCF_036676035.1 of Polaromonas sp. Classification (GTDB taxonomy): domain Bacteria; phylum Pseudomonadota; class Gammaproteobacteria; order Burkholderiales; family Burkholderiaceae_C; genus Polaromonas. Next base: position 60,587 of record NZ_JAKFDR010000046.1, on the reverse strand, counting down.
GGCCAGGAAAGCATCCGCGGCTTCATTCTTGAAAAAGGCATGAAGGGCCTGTCCGCCCCCAAGATCGAAGGCAAGATGAGCTTGCGCGCCTCGATCACCGGCGAAATCGTGATGGACGATGTGTTTGTGCCCGAAGCCAATCTGCTGCCCAACGTCAACGGCCTGAAAGGCCCGTTCGGCTGCCTGAACAAGGCGCGTTACGGCATTGCCTGGGGCGCCCTGGGCGCGGCCGAAGACTGCTGGCACCGCGCCCGCCAGTACACGCTGGACCGCCAGCAGTTCGGCCGCCCGCTGGCGCAAAACCAGCTGATCCAGAAAAAACTGGCCGACATGCAAACCGAGATCACGCTGGGCCTGCAAGCCTGCCTGCGCGTGGGCCGTTTGATGGACGAGGACAAGGCCGTGCCCGAGATGATTTCGCTGATCAAGCGCAACTCCTGCGGCAAATCGCTGGACATCGCCCGCATGGCACGAGACATGCATGGCGGCAACGGCATCCATGACGAGTACCATGTGATCCGCCACATGATCAACCTGGAAACCGTCAACACCTACGAAGGCACGCACGATGTGCATGCGCTCATCCTGGGCCGGGCGCAGACCGGGCTGCAGGCCTTTTATTAATCATTTGAAGTCATTTAAGGCTCTTCCCCTTATCAATATTGCGTGAACAGCTATTACTTTCATAGCAAATAATGGAACTCGGCGCGCTCAAGCCCCTGCTGACCAGCCTGGTGTTGCCACCCGGCGGGCCGTTGCTGCTGGCGCTGCTGGGGCTGCTCATCGCCTTGAGGCGACAACGCGCCGGCATCCCTCTCGCGCTGCTGTCCCTGACGGCGCTCTGGCTGCTCAGCTGCCACGGCACGGCCGTCTGGCTGTCGCGCAACGCCTTGCCGCAGTTTGCGCCGCTGCCGGTGGCGCAGCTCAAGGCCAGCAAGGTGCAGGCCATCGTGGTGCTGGGCGGCGGTGTGTTGCCGCAGGCGCCCGAGTACGGCGAGTCCCAGCTCAGTGCGCCCAGCGCGGCACGGCTGCGCTACGGACTCTGGCTGGCCCGGCAGTCGGGCCTGCCGCTGGCCTTTAGCGGCGGCGTGGGCTGGGCCGCCGGCGGCAGCCAGGCCCTGTCCGAAGCCGAGGTGGCGCAGCGCGTGGCCCGGCAGGAGCACGGCGTTGCACTGCGCTGGACCGAAAACCAGTCGCGCGACACCAGCGGCAACGCACGCCTGCTGGCGCCCTTGCTGCAGCGGGATGGCATCCAGCGCATTGCCCTGGTGACCGATGCGTCGCACATGCCGCGCGCCCTTGCCGCCTTCGAGCGCACCGGCCTGGCCGTGACGCCTGCACCCATGGGCTATATTCTTCCGGTGCAAAGCGATCTGATGGAGTGGCTGCCCTCTGCGCGCGGCCTGCTGGCGTCCCGCCTGCTGCTGCACGAATGGCTGGGCCTGGCCGTCGGCCGCATCATTCCCATCTGACGACCCTGCGCCCAACGCCACCCGGCCGCCGAAGCGCCGGCCGGGCCGCTACACACGGCTTTAAACTGACTGCAAGGCGGCTTTACACGGGCTTTGCCGGACATGGCTTGACGCTCAGATAGCAAGCCGCTATATTACTAACCAGTCAGTCATTAACCATGTCACTTTCCAAACTCCTCTGCGACAAGACCAAGGGCGTGGCCGCCAAGCGCGAGCGCCGCAAGGAAGCGCGCCCCGGCGAACTGCTGGATGCGGCGCTGGACCTGTTTGTCGAAAAAGGCTTCGCGGCCACCCGATCCGAAGAGGTCGCGGCCCGTGCCGGCGTCTCCAAAGGCACGCTGTTTCTTTATTTTCCGAGCAAGGAAGAGCTGTTCAAGGCGGTGGTGCGCGAAAACATCTCGGGCCGCTTCAAGGAGTGGAACGACGAGTTTGCGACTTTTGAAGGCAGCACCGCCGAGATGCTGCGCCACTGCATGACGACTTGGTGGGAGCGCGTGGGTGCAACCAAGGCATCTGGCATTAACAAGCTGATGGTCAGCGAAGCCCGCAATTTCCCCGACATTGCCGCGTTTTACCAGCAGGAAGTCATTCAACCCGGCCAGGCCCTGATCCGCCGCATTTTGCAGCGCGGCATTGACCGCGGGGAGTTTCGCTGCACCGACCTGGACTACGCGGTCTACAGCGTGGTGGCCCCGATGATTTTCCTGATCCTGGCCAAACATTCCGTGGGGGTTTGCGTGCGCAACGACATCCAGCTCGATCCGTATCAATACATTGCATCCCAGGCAGACATCATCCTCAATGGCTTGAGCATTCCATCGGGCGATTCCAATCAAGACCCGGAGAAAACCTGAGCATGAAGCGCTGGATCAAATGGGCCGTGGCCCTTGCCATTCTCCTGCTTGTCGTGGGCGGCGTGCTGCGCGCCCTGTCGGCACGCAAGGCCCAGCAACAGGCCTTGGCCACTGCCAGCGCGGCCAAAGACCAGGGTCTGGTGGAACTCGCTGCCACCGACGTGGTCAGGGCCCAGACCCGCGACGTCGTGCAGGGGCTGGCCGTGTCGGGCTCCCTGAAGGCCGTCAATTCCGCCGTGATCAAGGCCCGTGTGGCCGGAGAGCTTCAAGACCTGACAGTGCGAGAAGGCGACTTCGTCAAGGCAGGCCAGGTGATTGCACGCATTGATGCCAGCGAGTACCAGTCGCGCGTGCGGCAAGCCCGTAGCCAAGCCGACTCGGCCAAGGCGCAAGTGGAAGTGGTGCAGCGCCAGTATGACAACAACAAGGCGCTGGTGGATCAGGGCTTTATCTCCAAAACCGCCCTGGACACCTCGCTGGCCAATCTCAATGCCGCGCAATCCACTTACAAGGCGGCGCTGGCGGCCACTGAAGTCGCAACCAAATCGGTGGATGACACCGTGCTGAAAACGCCGATTTCCGGCCAGGTGTCGCAGCGCCTGGCGCAACCGGGCGAGCGCGTGGGCGTGGATGCCAGGATTGTCGAAGTGGTCGACTTGAGCCGGCTTGAGCTGGAAGCCACCTTGAGCGCGACCGACGCCATGGATGTGCGCGTGGGCCAGCGCGCCGAACTGCAGATCGAAGGCAGCAGGCAAGCCTTCAGCGCCAAAGTCGTACGCATCAACCCCAGCGCGCAAGCCGGCAGCCGCAGCGTGCTGGCCTACCTGAATATCGACAATATGGTCAACACAGGCGAAGGTAAGGCGCTGCCCTTGCGCCAGGGCCTGTTCGCACAGGGCACGCTGGGCACGGCGCGTGCACCGCTGCTCTCGGTGCCGGTCAGTTCGGTTCGCACCGACAAACCTGCGCCTTATGTCCAGGCTGTTGAAAATGGCCAGGTAGTGCATCGGGCCGTGGATCTGGGCGCACGCGGCTCGGCCGGCAACGAAGCCGTCGTGGCCGTCAAGGGGCTGCCAGAGAACGCATTGGTGATCCGCGGCGCCATTGGCGCTTTGCGTGAAGGCACCAAAGTCCGGTTCACGCAGATGCCCAACGCGCCGGCAAACGTTGCAGCGGATGCCCCGGCCAGCGCCGCGGCGCCCGTCAAACCGGCGCCCTGAGAGACACAAGCCATGTGGTTCACGCAGGTCAGCCTCAAGAATCCGGTATTCGCCACCATGGTCATGCTGGCCATCGTGGTGCTCGGGCTATTCTCGTACCAGCGCATGCGGGTGGACCAGTTCCCCAACATCGACTTCCCGGTGGTGGTCATCACGGCCGAATACCCCGGCGCTTCGCCCGAGATCGTTGAAAGCGAAGTCACCAAAAAGATTGAAGAAGGCGTCAATTCGATTGCCGGCATCAACGCCCTGACCTCGCGCAGCTACGAAGGCCAGGCGGTCGTCATCATTGAGTTCCAGCTCTACATTGACGGGCGCAAAGCGGCAGAAGATGTGCGCGAAAAAATAGCAGCCATCCGACCCAACTTTCGCAGCGAGGTGAAAGAACCGCGGGTTCTGCGTTTTGATCCATCCAGCCGTGCCATCTGGTCGGTAGCTGTATTGCCGGAGACGGCGCAAGGCAAGGCCATGTCCGCCACGGAACTCACCAACTGGGCCGACCAGGTGCTGAAAAAACGCCTTGAAAATGTCCGCGGCGCCGGCTCGGTCACGCTGGTGGGTGGCACCAAACGCGAGATCAATGTCTACCTCAATCCGCAGGCCATGGAGTCGCTGGGCATCACGGCCGACCAGGTGGTCAATGCGGTGCGCAACGAAAACCAGGACTTGCCGGTAGGCGCCATCCGCTCGCTGGCGCAGGAGCGCGTGGTCAAGATCGATGCCCGCATGAAGCGGCCCGAAGACTTTGGCAAGATCATCGTGGCGCGCAAAAGCATGGCCAATTCGGGTAGTGGTGGCGGCGCGCCGGTCACCGTGGGCCAGGTCGCCCGCATTGCCGACGGCGCGCAGGAGCTGGACAGTCTGGCGCTTTACAACGGCCAGCGCACCCTGCTGCTGACCGTACAAAAAGCCCAGGACGAAAACACCATCAGCGTGGTGGACGGGCTGAACAAGGCCGTCGCGGAGATACAGCCGCTGCTGCCACCAGGCGCGCGACTGGAACTGATTACCGATGGCTCGCGCCCGATTCGCGTGGCGGTTGAAAACGTCCGCCGCACACTGATTGAGGGTGCGCTGCTGACGGTGCTGACCGTGTTCCTGTTTCTCAACTCATGGCGCTCGACGGTCATTACCGGGCTGACGCTGCCGATTTCCATCATCGGCACCTTTCTATTCATGAACCTGTTCGGCTTCACCATCAACATGATCACGCTGATGGCCCTGTCGCTGTGTGTGGGCCTGCTGATTGATGATGCGATTGTGGTACGCGAGAACATTGTGCGGCATGTGCAAATGGGCAAAGCGCCCTACCAGGCCTCAATGGACGGCACGCAGGAGATTGGCCTGGCCGTGCTGGCCACAACCTTCTCCATCGTCGCGGTGTTCCTGCCGATTGGTTTCATGGGCGGCATCATCGGCAAGTTTTTTCACGAGTTCGGCGTCACCATCGTGGCAGCCGTGCTGATCTCGATGTTTGTGAGCTTCACGCTGGACCCCATGCTCTCCAGCGTCTGGCACGACCCGTCCATTGAAGCGCCTGGCCAGCATCATGCGCCGGTCACTTTTTACGACAAGACCATTGGCCGCGTGACCGGCTGGTTTGATCGCGCCACCGATTCGCTGAGCAACAGCTACCAGGGTATTTTGCGCTGGTCGCTGGCTCACAAGCTGGCCACGCTGGCGTTGGCCGTGGTGATTTTCGTCGTCAGTATTGTGATGGTGCCGCTGCTGGGCACCGAGTTTGTGCCCAAGGCCGACTTCTCGGAAACCTCGCTCAACTTCTACACACCGGTCGGCTCGTCGCTGGAAGCCACCGAGGCCAAGGCCCGGCAGGTCGAAGCCATCGTCCGCGAATTCCCCGAGGTCAAGTACACGCTCGCCACGCTGAACACCGGCAGCGCGCAGGGCAAGATGTACGCCAGCGTGTATGTGCGCCTGGTCGACCGCAAGGCACGCACGCGCAGTGTGGACCAGATGTCGGGCGTGCTGCGCGATCGGCTCAAACAGGTGCCGGGCATTACCGTGACCCATGTCGGTCTGCTCGACGCTGTGGGCGGCAACAAGCAGATCGAGTTCTCCCTGCAAGGCTCGGACTTGAAGGAGCTGGAGCGCCTGAGCAGCCTCATCACCGACAAAATCCGTGGCATTCCCGGGCTGGTGGACCTGGATTCCAGCGTCAAGGCCGACAAGCCGGTGATTGCAGTGGATGTGCGGCGCGATGCGGCATCGGACCTGGGTTTGTCGGTCTCGCAGATCGCCGCCTCGCTGCGCACGCTGGTCGCGGGGCAGACTGTGGGCAACTGGCGCGCGCCCGACGACCAGACCTATGACGTGAACGTGCGCCTGGCGCCCGATGCGCGCAATGCACCGCAAGACCTGGAGCGCCTGCCCTTCACCAGCAGCACCATGGGCAGCAACGCCGACGGCTCCGCGCGCATCGTGCGGCTCAGCCAGGTGGCCAGCGTGAAGGAATCCACCGGCCCCAACCAGATCAACCGGCGCGACCTGGCCCGCGAAGTGGCGATCAACGGCAATGTCTACAACCGCTCGGCCGGTGAAGTGTCCAACGACATCAAGGCCGCGCTGGACGGCATCAACTTCCCGCCGGGCTACCGCTACCAGTTCAGCGGCTCCACCAAGAACATGGCGGAATCGTTTGGCTACGCCGTCTCGGCATTGGTGATGGCGATTGTGTTCATCTACATGATTCTGGCCAGTCAGTTCAAGAGCTTTCTGCAGCCCATGGCGCTAATGACCTCGCTGCCGCTGACCCTGATCGGCGTGGTGCTGGCCTTGCTGCTGTTTCACTCCACGCTGTCGATGTTCTCCATCATCGGGGTAGTGATGCTGATGGGCCTGGTGACCAAGAACGCCATCTTGCTGGTGGACTTTGCCATCCGCATGCGTGCGCAGGGCATGGACCGCGCGGAAGCGCTGCTGCACGCCGCCAAGGTCAGGCTACGCCCCATCCTGATGACCACGCTGGCCATGATTTTCGGCATGGTGCCGCTGGCCTTTGCCCTGACCGAGGGCTCGGAGCAGCGCGCGCCCATGGGCCAGGCCGTGATTGGCGGCGTGATCACCTCCTCCCTGCTCACCCTGGTCGTCGTGCCCGTGACCTATTGCTACCTGGACGACCTGGGCCAGTGGTTCAAGCGCAAATTCAGGGGAAAAGCACATGCTGCAGCCCCCGCTGAAACGGCCGCCGCCAGCCCCGATCCCGTCACGAGCCCCCGCTAAAATCAAAGGCTTATCTCGTGCACACCGCATCTTCTCTCACCCCGCCAACCAATAGGCCCCTCATGAACTACGAACAAGCCCGATTCAACATGATTGAACAGCAAATCCGCCCCTGGGAAGTGCTGGACAACCAGGTCCTTTCACTGCTCGCCGTGGTCAAGCGCGAAGACTTTGTGCCGGCTGCGCACAAGGCCCTGGCCTTTGTGGACATGGAAATTCCGCTGGGCACCGAACAACACCCCGGCCAGTGCATGCTGGCGCCCAAGGTGGAAGCCCGCATCCTGCAGGAGCTCGCGGTGCAGAAGCACGAAAAAGTGCTGGAGATCGGCGCCGGCTCCGGCTACATGGCGGCGCTGCTGGCCCACCGCGCCCAGCAGGTCATCTCGCTTGAAATCGACCCGGCCCTGGCCCGGATGGCGCAGGGCAACCTGCAAAAAGCCGGCATCTACAACGCCGAAGTGCGCATAGGTGATGGCGCGACGCTGCCGGGCAGCGCCTCTCTGAGCGGCCCCTTCGATGTGATCGTGCTCAGCGGCTCGGTCGCCGAGGTGCCGGCGGCCCTGCTCTCCCTGCTCAAGGTCGGCGGGCGCCTGAGCGCCATCGTGGGTTTTGAGCCCGTGATGCGCGCGACCCTGGTCACCCGCGTGGGCGATGACGCCTGGCGCACCACGCAAGCCTGGGACACCGTCGCGGCGCGGCTGGTGAACTTCCCCGAACCGTCCAAATTCAACTTCTAAGCCCAACGTCCAACGCCCCAAAGCAACCACCCATGATGACCCAAATCCGCCCCTCCGATTTCGCCGCCTGGCGTGACAGCGTCAAGGCCACGGCGCAGCCCGTGGTGCTGGATGTGCGCGAGCCCTGGGAATTGCAGACCGCATCGGTCAGGGAAGATGGTTTTACCCTGGTGCGCATTCCCATGCGCGAAATCCCGGCGCGGCTGGCCGAGCTGCAGACCGCTCAGGGAACGGACCAACCGATCGCCTGCCTGTGCCACCACGGCATGCGCAGCCTGCAGGTCGCCAACTACCTGGTGCAAAGCGGCTTCACGCAGGTGGTCAACCTGCAGGGCGGCATCGATGCTTGGTCGCAGGAGCTGGACCCGTCGGTGCCCCTGTACTGATTTCCAGATTCACCGATTTTCCGATTCATCCATTCCTTCAGGACACCCATGACCATGCGAAAGAAAATGTCGGGGCTTTTGCCTTTAACCCTTGCCATGGGCTCCGTGCTGGCCGCTTTCACGCCCCTGGCGCAGGCGCAAAGCCTGGTGGAACTGTACGAATCGGCCCGCGCCTTTGACGCCACCTACCAGTCGGCCCGGCTGCAATACGAGGCCAACCTGGCCAAGGCGGCGCAGGCCAAGGCCGGCATCCTGCCCAGCGCCGGACTGTCGGCAGGCGCATCGCGCACCCATTTTGAAAACAACAACCCGGTGCTTGATCGCAGCTTCAACACGCAGAACGCCACCCTCAGCGCCTCGCAGCCGCTGTACCGGCCGGGCAACTGGGCCACTTACGAGCAGGGCCAGAAACAGGTGGACCTGGCCAAGGCCCAGCTCGATGCCGCCGAGCAGGACCTGATCGTGCGCACCAGCCAGGCCTACTTCGATGTGCTGGCCGCGCAGGACAGCCTGACCTTTGTCAAGGCGCAAAAAGCCGCCGTGGCCGAGCAGCTGGCCTCGGCCAAACGCAACTTTGAAGTAGGCACCGCCACCATCACCGACACCCGCGAGGCACAGGCCAGGTACGACCTGGTGCTGGCCCAGGAGATTGCGGCTGAAAACGACCTGCGCGTCAAAAAGATCGCGCTGGACCAACTGGTCGGCAAGGTCGAGTCCCAGCCCAAGGGCCTGCTGCTGCCGACGGCTTTGCCGCCGGTGGTCCCGCCCGACGTGAACGCCTGGGTGCAGCAGTCCGAAGACATCCACCCCAACATCCGGCAGGCGAAAAGCGGGCTGGACATCGCCCAGCTGGAAGTCGACAAGGCCGAAGCCGGCCACAAGCCCACGCTGGACCTGACGGCCAGCTACAACGTCACGCGCAACCCTTCGGGCACCGCGACGTCGGCCTCGACAGCGGCATTTCGCACCCACAACACCACGGTGGGCGTGGTCTTCAACCTCCCGCTGTTCGCCGGCTTTGCCAGCCAGAACCGCATCAGGGAAACCCTGTCGCTGCAGGACAAGGCGCGCAGCGATCTGGAAGGCGCACGGCGCACCGTGGCGCAAAGCACGCGCACGGCCTACTTCGGCGTGCTGTCGGGCCAGGGCCAGGTCAAGGCCCTGGAGGCCGCCGAGCTGTCCAGCCAGAGCGCGCTCGACGCCAACAAACTGGGCTACCAGGTCGGAGTGCGCATCAACATCGATGTGCTGAACGCCCAAAGCCAGTTGTTCCAGACCAAGCGCGATCTGGCCAAGGCACGCTATGACGTGCTGGTGGGCGGCCTGCGCCTGCGCCAGGCCAACGGCAGCCTGAGCCCCGATGACCTGCAGCGCATCAACGCCCTGCTGGCCAAATAAATAAAGGGCGCAGACAAGCTCATGCTGATGCCCAGCCAGGACACGCCGCAGATGGTCATCGAGGCCGAACTCGTTCCTCCTCCACCTGCCCATGCTCCCACCAGTGCACCGGTCGGCCCCAGCTTCGAGCTGATTGAGGAAACCACCTGGGAGGCGCTGGCGAGCGCCGGCCGCAAGCTGCCCTTCGAGCGCCCGGTGCTCGTCAAGGGAGGTGTGAAGCACTGGCCGGCCTGGAAGAAATGGTCGTTTGAACACCTCGCAGGCATTTGCGAAGGCGAAGGCTCGCAAGCCCCCGTCAAATTCACCGACGGCCTGGTGGAGCAAGGCGTGACCAAGGGCCGGCCGTTTTTGCCGGTCGCGCCCTATTTGCGCGAGCTCGGCAAGGCGGCGCTGAAAAACCCCGACCCCGCCGCCGGCCTGCTGCCCAAAGCACGGCTGGAGCAGATTCGGCAAGGCCAGAGCGGCGAACGCTTTCACCTGAACTGGGCGCACATGCAGTCCTTTCGCCCCACCACGCTGTACCTGGCGCAGTGGGACATTCTTGAAAAATACCCCGAGCTGCGCCAGGACCTGCTCATCAAGAGCCTGTGGCCAGGCCAGCGCATGACCTGGGAATATGTGTTCATGGGCCCGGCCAACACCGTGACCGGCCTGCACAACGACTTTCCGCACAACTGGTTTTGCCAGCTCACCGGCACCAAGGAATTCATCCTGTTTCCGCCGGACCAGCGCCAGCACATGTGCCCGGCCCAAAAATACGACTGGGGCGCCACGCTCAGCGACATCAATGTCTCGCGGCTGCCCGAACAGGCCAAAGAGCTCGCATTGTTTGAAAAAGCCCGGGGCATTTACGCCCGCGTGGAAGCCGGCGACGCGCTCTTCGTGCCAAAGCGCACCTGGCACTCGGTCGTTTCAGTGGAACCGTCCATCAGCCTGGGCATGTTCGGCCTCACGCCCTGGGAAGTTGCCACCGGCGGCGCCTGGGCTACCTTGCGCGACTGGGCGCACCATTTGCGGTTGTACGCCTGGGGCAATTGCACCTGCCATCAGGTGCTGGGCAAGGGCTAGGGATTCCTGGCCATTCAGGTCGTCGGCAAGCTGGCAAAGCTCGCCCAAGATATCGAGAGGGATCTCTGTGCCTGTAGAAAATCAGCACCAGATAACCCAAATTTCGTTGTTCACGGTCTCATAAAGACTGACTCCGGTCATTCGACCTTCTCGATAGCAGTCGTTTAACGTAGAAGTGACCGGCGGACCTTAGGCACGCGACAGCGTGCCGCGAGGACATCCGCGTCGACTGCCATGTTAAATTGCATCGCTCAGAATGTCACAGTGAACTGAGGCGGGCGCCCATTCACGCCGAACACCAGCTTGGACGGGAGTTGCTTGCACCAGATGTAGTAACTCTCGGTAGGGGTGCTCTGGTTGCCGGCCTGCATGAACCACATGGAGTTGTCAGGTGAGGGGCCGTCTCCACAATTCATAAGCATCCCGGAATCTGTCGGCACGTCTCGCGGGCCAATCATGATGAATGGTTCGACTTTCTCCCGCTCCGCAATCGGAATGCCAGCGATGAAGGGGGCCCAGACGCCAGCCCTCGGGCGGACCTCGATGGCGATTGCCTTTGGCCGCCCTTGCAGGCTATGGACACGAAGGTGAAAGGGCTGTACGTCGGGCCTTGAAGCCGCGTGCTGGCGGCGCTCCGCCGCTGCCACAATCCGCTCCTTCCAATCCGGGTCGGTGATGCTCAAGTAGAGCCTCGTCCGAATACCTGCGGGTATTAACGTAGGATCAGCGTGCGTTAGGAACAGCGCTATTACAGGGAATGCATCGCCGCGAGACTTTAGCGCCCGGTCGAGAGCATATGCGAACTCCTCCTTGCAAGGCTCACTGGCCAGGCTGTTGTTCGTTGCAACTAGCACCCAGGCGTCGCTTTCTTCGGGTTTGCAGATGAAGGAGTCAATCTGCTCCCACAGCCGCTTCCCCGCGGAGATATTCCAGCGATCCAGCTTCACGGTGACTCCGGCACGCACAAGTTCCTGCGCTATGAAATCGACGTCGTGGTGCTCGTTGTCGGCCCATGCGTAAGTGATCCAAACTGTTGCCATCGCGCTGCTCGTCCTTCCTGCAATTTAACGTAGAAGTAACCGGCCTGCGCGGCTTTTCGCGCAGGTCCGGTTGACTGCCGGGTTGGGCATAAAGCGATCCCTACTCGCAACGCCTCATTTCCGAATGATGCCTTTGATCTCGGATATTTCTGGCTGAACACTAATAAATGCTGGCATCTTTACGGATGGCTTCTCTTTGGTCGGCGATGCTGTTAGACCGAACGTAGCATGCAACCCGCTTAGGAGATGCGTAAGCGAGGGGGTTGGCGCAACACCAGGATTGTTCTTGACATAGTCGTCGATATCAACGAACACAGCACCAATTGCGTAGTCGTTGGACTCGACGCCAGTGAAATTGAAGCATTTTCCGCCTGTTTGAAAGGCTGGACCGGAGCCACTAGCATCACACTTCAATTCAGAATAGCTTTGCGAAAGCACTCTCGAAAGAATCAGGCTCTGAATCCAGAGCCGCTTGATGTTATTGGGGTTTGGGGTGACAGCCGTTGCTCGTATCTTTGCGTCAGGCAGTTGATTCCATGAAACATCCACACGAGAAATATCCACGATCCGGTAATCAACAGCTTGACTCGCACTCAGACTACCTGAGAATGTCAGATAGGCGCCTTGGGCTGATGCTCCTTGCGTGATTTTGGATGAATAGACCGCGCCATCTTTTATGATCTCCTCACGCGCTTGAAAGCCATCAGGAACTATCGGCTGAGCAAGTACCCGATATGTGCCGGGGACTTCTCCGGGCGTAACCACCAAACCAACGTTTTCCTTCATGAAGAACCTCAAATCGGCTGTGTTCTTTATGGGGGTTCTGTATTTCCAGTCGTCCGAAAGACCAAGGTTGACCATCTCATCCTTAAATTTCAGGCCACCACATCCTGTTAGGAATGTCGTTGCCGTCAGGACTACAGACAAAACCAGTTTCTTGGTAATCATCGTCGATCTCCTTGTGGATTGTGATTTATGGAAGGTGCTTCTATTCAGCTGAGCGCAGTGACGATATGCCCAACAATTTATACCGCAAGGTGCTGCGGTATAACGTGGCGACATCAACTACAAAAACTGGCATTTAGGCTTGCCCCACATGGATAGTTTGCTCCATTAAAAATAGCGACAAACCCGGCAACTTGTAAGAAATGGCTCGCTCCGCATTTGGAGCGATTCTCGACTAAACGTTGTGGTTTGACCATCCCCCATGTGAGGGAGGCTGCCGAAAGACCGCTTCCGCTGCATCGCAGTCACCCAAAATGACAAACTGATTGTCGTGGTAGCTCTAAACATCAGCCCTCCCCCTCGCCGATGCGTAGCAGCCTGCCAATCAGACTGATTACAAATAGCCCTGCAGCGCATCCAGCGTTCTGGCCGTCGCACCCCGGTTGCGCGCCGCGAACGCCAGTCCACAAGCCACCGCTTGCGCCAACGCGGGCGAGTCGCTCACCAACCTCAGCGCAGCCTGCACGGCACCTGGCATATCGGCCACGCGCTGCGCCGCGCCCTCGGCTTCGGCCAGCTCGGCCGCTTCGGTGAAGTTGAAAGTGTGCGGCCCCATCACCACCGGGCAGCCGCAGGCGGCGGCCTCGATGAGGTTTTGCCCGCCCAGCGGCGCAAAGCTGCCGCCCAGCAAGGCAACATCGCTCAGGCCGTAGTACAGCGCCATCTCGCCCAGCGAATCGCCGAGCCAGACATCGGCATGCCGCGCCTCTTCGTTATCAAAGGGGTTGCCCGCCCATTGCGAGCGGCGCGACACGCGCAGGCCGTGCTGCGCCGCCAGCGCCGCCACTTCATCAAAGCGCTGGGGGTGGCGCGGGACGACCAGCGCCTTGAAGGATGTGGCGGGCCTGTTTGCTACTGAATTCATAGCGTGTAGCGCAGGTTTTTCCTGGGCTGCAGCCCTTATTTGCTTAAAAAACTCGTCCTCTTCACCTTCGCGCGAGCTGGCGAACATGAGCACGGGCTGCGCCAGCGCCTGCCGCCAGGCCTGGCCTTGCGCGAGCTGATCGGCATGGGGCGTGGCGTCAAACTTGAGGTTGCCAAACACGCCGGCGACCGGTGCGCCCAGCTGGCGAAAGCGCTGGGCGTCGGCCTCGGTCTGGGCGTACACCGCCGACAGCGCGCCGTAGGCCGGCCTCGACAGCGGCGCCATGCGCAGCGCCTGCTGCAAGGATTTATCCGACAGCCGGCCATTGACGAGCAGCAGCGGCACGGCGCGCGCCCGGGCCGTTGCCACCAGGTTGGGCCAGACTTCAGTTTCCATCAGCAGGCCCAAGCGTGGCTTGAAGTGATCGAAAAACCGGGCCACGGCGGCCCGGCTGTCCCAGGGCTGCCAGACCTGCACATCGCCGGGCTGCAGCAACCCCACGCCTTCCGCGCGCCCGGTGGCCGTGCCATGCGTGAGCAAGATGCGCAGGCCCGGCTGTTGGGCGCGCAAGGCCTTGAGCAGCAGCGCCGTCGTGCGCGTTTCGCCCAGCGAGACGGCATGCAGCCACACCAGGTCTGGCGAGACCTCGGCCGCCTGGCTGTAGCGGCCAAAGCGCTCCTCTACCGCTTCGCTGTAGCCCGGCTCCTGCCGGGCGCGCCGCGCCAGCTTGCGGCGCAGCAGCGGCTGCGCCAGCCACATCAACAGCGAGTACAGCCGCAGGAGCAAGGCATTCATGCGCTGGCCACCGGGTCAGCAAGCCCTGCACTGCAAGCCAGCCAGGCTTGCCAGACGGCATCGACGCCGGGCGTGGGTTGAGCAAAGACGCTGAGCTGCTTTCCTTGTGCCCCTTGAGGCGGCCCGGTGCGCCAGGCGGTGTCAAAGTTGTAGATCTGCACATGCGGCAGGTCCAGCGCCACGGCGATGTGGCTGACGCCGCTGTCCACGCCGATCACGCCGGCGCAGTGCGCGAGTTCGTCGGTCAACTCATCGAGCGACAGCAAGGGCCAAACCGTGATTCCGCCCTCATTCAGCACTTGAGCAATCGCCTGACTCGTCGCCAACTCCTTCGCGTTGCCATGTGGCAAGGCAATCTGGTAGCCCGCCGCCATCAGTCGCCGGCCCAGTTCTATCCAATGCGCCAACGGCCACTCTTTGTCAACACGCGAGGTGCCATGCACGAAGGCGATGGTTTTAGCTATTGTTTTAATAGCTGCCTGCGCAGGTTCTGCCTGGGCTGAGGGCACTTTTAATCCGAAACTCAACACTGGCGGCAGCGCATAGCCCAGCGCCCGCGCCGCCAGCTCGCGCGAGCGCTGCACGGCAGGGGTGTGCGGCGCGATGCGAATCGCCACGTCGGCCACCCAGCGCGTGGGCGCTTCGTAGCCCGAGCCCTCGGTCTGGTTGGCCAGCGCATAGCGTTTGCCGCCTGGACCCAGGCGCGCCAGCCGGGCCACCAGCGCCGATTTGGTCAGGCCCTGCAAATCGATGACGGCGTCGTAAGCCTCTTGCCGCAACTGCGCCTTGAAAGCGCCCCACTCGGCCCGCGTGACGGCCGCGAAAGGTGACTTGCGCCAGCGGCGTATTTCGCACGGGATGACGCGGCCGACGCCATCGCAGCGCTGAACGAGCGGCGCGAAACCGCGTTCCACCACCCAGTCGATCTGCGCATCAGGAAGCGCGGCGCGGATGTCCTGCACCGCAGGCATGGCGTGGACCACATCGCCCAGCGACGACAGCTTGACGATGAGGATTTTGGCCCCCACGCTTTTCACTTCGTGTAATACGCTGCCCCCCGAGGGGGCCGTGCTTGCTTGGGGCGGCCCGGCGCGGCGCACTTGCACTTTCAATGCGCCGCCTCGGCGAAGGCGGCGTCCGGCTTCACGCTGCGCAGCAGCGCCAGCATGTCGGCCTCGATGCGATGCAGCGCTTGCGGCGTGTGGCCTTCAAAGCGCAGCACCAGCACCGGCGTGGTGTTGGAAGCGCGAATCAAACCAAAACCATCGGGCCAATCGACACGCACGCCGTCGATGGTGGAAAGCTTGGCGGGCGCGGGGAAGGACGCCGCCTTGATCAGAGCTTGCACCACGGTGTGCGGCTCGCCTTCGCTGCACGCCACATTGAGCTCCGGCGTGGAGAAACTGCTGGGCAGCTGGTTGAGCACGGCGCTGGCATCGGGGTGTTTGCTCAGAATCTCCAGCAGGCGGCTGCCCGCATAAGTGCCGTCGTCAAAGCCGAACCAGCGCTCCTTGAAGAAAATGTGGCCGCTCATCTCACCTCCCAGCGGCGAGCCGATTTCCTTCATCTTGGCCTTGATCAGCGAGTGGCCGGTCTTGTACATCAGCGCCTTGCCGCCCGCCGCTTCAATCACCGGCGCCAGGCGCTGCGAACATTTCACATCAAACAAAATGGTGCCACCCGGCACGCGTGACAGCACGTCCTGCGCGAACAGCATCATCTGTCGGTCGGGGTAGATGTTGTTGCCGTCACGCGTGACAATGCCCAGGCGGTCGCCGTCGCCGTCAAAGGCCAGGCCCAGTTCGGCGCCGCTGGTTTTCAGCGTGGCGATCAGGTCGCGCAGGTTCTCCGGCTTGCTCGGGTCCGGGTGGTGATTGGGAAAGTTGCCGTCAACCTCGCTGAACAGCTCGATCACCTCGCAGCCCAGCGCCCGCAAAATGGCCGGGGCTGAGGCGCCGGCAATGCCGTTGCCTGAATCGACGACGATTTTCAGGGGGCGGGCCAGCTTCACGTCCGACACAATGCGCTCGCGGTAGGCATCTAACACCGCCACCTGGCGCAGCTTGCCGCCGCTTTGCAACACCCAGTTTTCGGCTTCCATCATCTGGCGCAAGGCCTGGATGTCGTCGCCATAGATGGCGCGCCCACCCATCACCATCTTGAAGCCGTTGTAGTCCCTGGGGTTGTGGCTGCCGGTCACCTGGATGCCACTGGTGCACAAGGTGTTGGCCGCGAAGTACAGCATGGGCGTGGTGACCATGCCCACATCGATCACCTCCACCCCCGCCGCCACCAGGCCGCGCACCAGTGCGGCGCTCAGGCTGGGGCCGCTCAGGCGACCGTCGCGCCCCACCGCCACGGCTGTTTCCCCTTCGGCCAGTGCGATGGTGCCAAACGCCTTGCCCAAGGCCTCGGCCACGCCCTCATTCAAGGTCGACGGGGTGATGCCGCGGATGTCGTAGGCTTTGAAGATGGAGGCTGCTAGCTGCATCGGTCGGGTTCCCTGAGACTGTTTTGAACTGCCGCGATTGTAGGCGGCAGCGCTGCCGGGCACATGTCCGAAAACGGCTAGTTCAAAGTACTGTCCGACGTATCATGAAACCCATGAACACCGATGTCGCCACCGCCACCATTGCCGACGACGCCTGCTACCTCGCCCTGAAAGCGCGGGATGCACGTTTTGACGGCAGTTTTTTTACCGGCGTCACGTCCACCGGCATTTACTGCCGGCCGGTGTGCAGCGTGAAAACCCCCAAGCGCGAAAACTGCCGGTTTTTTGGCCATGCCGCGCAGGCTGAAAACGCCGGCTTTCGCCCCTGCCTGCGGTGCCGGCCCGAGCTGGCGCCGAACTCGGTGGTCTGGTCGATTCAGGATGCCTCTTACATTCTGGCGCACCAGGCGGCCCGGCTGCTGGATGAACCAGAAGTGTGGGGCGACATAGCCCCCACGCTTGTCGCTTCGCGTACTGCGCTGCCCCCCGAGGGGGCTGTGCTTGCTCGGGGCGGCCCTTCGCGGCGCACGGCGGAGCCCACCGTCGCAGGTCTGGCGGCGCGACTGGGGGTAAGCGACCGCCATGTGCGGCGCATCTTTGAAGCGCAGTTTGGCGTGTCGCCCGTGCAGTACCTGCAAACGCGCCGCCTGCTGACGGCCAAGCAGTTGCTGGCCGACACCAACCTGCCCATCACCCAGGTGGCGCTGATCAGCGGCTACGCCAGCGTGCGCCGCTTCAATGCTGCGTTTGTGGAGCATTACGGCCTGAACCCGTCGCAGCTGCGCCGCCAGGGTGGCAGCGACTCCAGCCAGGGCATCACCGTCAAGCTGGGTTACCGGCCCCCGTATGACGTGCCGGCGATGCTCGGGTTTTTCAGCAAACGCGTGATCAACGCTATCGAATTTGTAGCTGCTGACGCCAATCAGCCAAGCCTTGGAAGAACATTGCGCATTGAGTCGGGCGGCAAGGTGCATGCCGGCTGGCTGCAGGCCGAGTTTGACACCACGCGCAGCCAGCTGGTGCTGCGGGTCAGCGACTCCCTGCGCGAGGTGCTGCCGCTGGTGATCCGGCGCACGCGCGCCACCTTTGATCTGGACGCCGATCCGGGCGCGATCAACAGCGTGCTGCATGCCAGCTTTCCGGGCGGCGACGGCTTGCGCGTGCCCGGCGCCTTCGATGGTTACGAACTGGCGGTGCGCGCGGTGCTCGGCCAGCAGATCACCGTGGCGGCGGCCCGCACGCTGGCGCAGCGCATGGTGGACAAACTGGGTGAACCGATTGAAACCCCGTGGCCGGCATTGACCCGCCTGTTTCCGGCACCAGCGGTGCTCGCCACCGCCAGCGGCGACGCGCTCGGGCAGTTGGGCATCGTCAAGCAGCGGCAGACGGCCATTGTGGCGATCGCACGGGCCGTCGCAGAAAAACAGCTGCCGCTGCATGGCGGCGCCGATGTACAGGCCACCATCACGGCGCTCAAGGCCCTGCCCGGCATTGGCGACTGGACCGCGCAATACATTGCCATGCGCGCCCTGCGCTGGCCCGACGCGTTTCCGTCCGGTGATGTGGCCCTGCACAAGGCGCTGGGCGTGCAGGGACTGAAAAATCCGGCCCGGGAAGCCGAGCTGGCATCGAATGCCTGGAAGCCCTGGCGCAGCTATGCCGTGATCCGCGCGTGGAGCGGCACGCTTGAGCGGCCCGGTTGACGGGCCTGCGTGGATTCATGCGTTTAGGGAATGAATACGCCATCTCGATTTCATTGGACGGGAAAACGCTTTCGGGCGACCATCACCGGCGAATGATCGAGCCAGCCTTTTTTCCTGAATACGCCCGCAGAAAACGACACGGATTCTCGTCGCTATTGAATTGATAGCTACTTGCGTACGTGCTTAAAGGGCTAAAGGCATAAAACGGCCTGCATGACAGGTAAAACCTCGAAACCATTCAAAGGTGAACAAGATGAAATTCGACCGCTCCATCGTTCAGACCACTTTCCAAAGCCCTCTGGGCAAAATGATCATTGCCGCAACGGACAAGGGCCTGGCCGGGCTCTGGTTTGAAGGCCAGCGGCACATGCCTCTTGAGTTGGCGGAGCTAGACCACCGTGCGCCGCGAAGGGCCGCCCCGAGCAAGCACAGCCCCCTCGGGGGGCAGCGTATTACACGAAGTGAAAAGCGTGGGGGCCAGACCCACTGGCCAACCCAGCCCGACCACCCGGCGCTCAAACAAACCATCCAGCAACTCACCGAGTATTTCGCCGGTCGGCGCACCAGCTTTGATGTGCCGTTGGACCTGGCCTACGGCACGGCCTTCCAGCAGTCGGTGTGGCAGGCGCTGCTCGCCATTCCGCAGGGCGGAACCCTGAGCTACAGCGAAGTAAGCGGCAGCATTGGCAAACCGGCCGCCGTGCGGGCCGTGGGTGCGGCAGTCGGGCGCAACCCAGTCAGCATCATCGTGCCCTGCCACCGCGTGCTGGGCACCAACGGCTCGCTTACCGGCTATGCTGGCGGGCTCGATCGCAAAACCGCATTGCTCAAACTGGAAGGTGTACTGTGAGCTCAACGATGACCCCGACCGTTTCATCACAGGCCGGCAAAAGCTGGCTCTCCGATTTTCTGCTGCTCGCTGCCATCTGGGGCTCGTCCTTTCTGTTCATGCGGCTCGGTGCAGTGGAGTTCGGCGCCCTGCCCACGGCCGCCGTGCGCGTCGCCATTGCCGCCCTGTTCCTGTTTCCCATCGTGCTGCTGCGGGGACTGTTGCCTGAGCTGAAAAAGCACTGGAAAAAGATCTTCCTCATCGGCGTGCTCAACTCCGGCATTCCGTTTGCGTGCTTTTCATTCGCGCTGCTGTCCATCACCACGGGCCTGTCGGCCATTCTCAATGCGACCGTGCCCATGTTCGGCGCCCTGATCGCCTGGCTCTGGCTGAAAGACCGGCCCAATGCCTCGCGCGTGCTGGGACTCATTGTGGGCTTTGCAGGCGTGGCCATGCTGGCCTGGGACAAAGCCACCTTCAAGCCCGACGCCTCGGGCGTGGCACCGGGCTGGGCCGTGCTGGCTTGCCTGCTGGCCTGCCTCTGCTACGGCATCTCGGCCAGTTACACCAAGCGCTACCTGACCGGCATGCCGCCGCTGGTGACTGCCGCCGGCAGCCAGATGGGCGCCACACTGGGCCTGGCCCTGCCCGCCCTGTGGCTGTGGCCCGCCCGCATGCCCAGCCCCACCGCCTGGCTGGCTTTGCTGGCCGTGGGTGTGCTGTGCACCGGACTGGCCTACATCCTGTTCTTTCGCCTGATTGAAAACGCCGGGCCGCAACGCGCCCTGACCGTGACCTTTGTAGTGCCGGTGTTTGCCGTGTTGTACGGTGTGGTGCTTCTGGGTGAAGCGGTCACATCGTGGATGGTGGTGTGCGCGCTGGTGATTGTGTGCGGCACGGCCCTGTCGACCGGCCTGCTCAAGCTGGGGCGCATCAAGCCCGCGGTGCCGGTGCCATGAGTTCGGCCCGCAAGATCAAACTCAAGCTGAAAGCGCCCAGGCCACGCAACCCGCTGGTTGCGCCGGCCCTTCAACGCAAGGCCGGCAGCCACCGCAAATCGCAGGCGGCTACCCGTCGCGCCGACAAGGTGGCGCTGAAAAGACAGTTGCGCGAAGTCTGAGCAGACAATCCGGCGCCGCCTACTGCAGGGCGCCGGCCGGTGCCAACAAGCCATCCAGCATCGAACGCATACGCCGCCAGTGCGAGCCCTCCCAGAACACGCGATGGCACACGTCGCAGACGCTGAAGCGCTCGTAGTGCTCGCGCACGCCCCGGGGCAGCATGGGCGCGACCCGCGTCTTCTCGATCGCATGCAAGGGCGCATTGCAATACAGGCACAGCGTGAACGGCCGCGCACCGCGCGCCAGGTCGAGTCGATCGAAAATTTCGCGCAGTTGCCGCTCCGTTCGCAGTGCGTGCACGTAGCAGCCATGGGTGATGCCGCGGCGCTTGAGCAGTTCGCGGTCCCGTGTCAGGACAATGCGTCCCTGTACGCTGGCGATGCGTTCGATCTCTTCGTCGCGAAAGTGGTTGTCGTACAAAGTGTCGAAGCCGGTCATGCGCAGCAGGTGTGCCAGCCCGCCCAGATGCGCGTCGGCGACGAAGCGCGTCACGCGCAGGGCTTGATCGCGCACGCGCAGCAGCGGTGTGACGTCGAGCGCTTCGAACTTCGGATAGACGGCCACGCGATCGCCATCGCGCAGCAGGCGTTCGAAGCCGACCGACTCGCCGTTGACCAGCACCAGTTCGACCTCGGTGTGCGGCACGCCCAGCGCTTCGATCATGTGCTTGGTGGTCGCCGCCCGCGCACAGGAGCAAGTGAACTCGCGCCCGCGACGCTTTGGCGCGAGAAATTCATTCAGTTCCTCGTAGAAGCGAAAGCTCGCCATGACCACCACCTGCACATCAAGGGCTACAGGGTGCACACGGCCGGTAGCAAGGGAGCTGCCAGCCAACAAGTAGCACCGGCCTCGCCGAGCGCAGCGAGGACGGCGGCGAGTCGAGCGCCGACGGGCCGGCGCCCGGCTCAGTGCATCGGGGCCCTGCAAAAGCGCCCGTGCTGCTGCGAACTCATCAGCGCATGGAACTGTTCGCGCGACATCCGCAGCAGGCGTTCGTGATCACCGCCTTCCATGTACACGACGTCGTTGGCTTCGAGTTCGTCGTCGACGATCGTCTCGATGCCCCAGGCCATGCCGACCGGGGGTACCGCGCCGAGATCGCAGTCCGCGAACAGCATCGCGATGCGGCTTTCATCGGCAAGCCTGAGCTCCTTGCGGCCCAGCATGCGGGCGAGTTCGCCCACCATGACGGTCTTGTCGGCCGGAATGACGGCCATCACGCAGCCCGTTTCGTCTTCAAGGATGACTGACTTGGCGAGCTGCTTCTGCGGGACATGCGCGCTGCGGGCGGTCTCTGCGCTGGTGCGGCTGTGCTCGTGCGCGCAAATCTCGTAGCTGGCGCCGCGCTGGTCCAGGTAGCTGGATAGATGCGAGGGAATTGACATGGCTGCCTCCTTGGGTAAAGCGACGGACCAGGGTCCGGACAGCGGCGCGGCAGGGGATGTGCCGGCCGGTTTTTCAGTTTACTGCGGACCGCGCCGGCTCGCCAGTCGTGGCGCCGCCGGGAAAACCTGGGCTGAACTGATGAAAACGAAAACGGCAGCGAAAAAGCTGCCGGGAGTATTTTGTTTCAACCGCTCAACCCTCAGGATTGCCGCCCCAAGGCGTGAGGAGAGGCAAACAGGCCCAGAGCCAGGGCGACAACCATATGACGGACGCGACGCTGCACGCGAATGGTGAGCAAGAACTGCAACCGGCGTGCCCGACGGGTACGCCCAAGCCTTGAAAACAAAAAAGGGTTTGCTGCGTTTTTAATAGCAACAAACCCTTTTGGAGACTGGCGGAGTGGACGGGACTCGAACCCGCGACCCCCGGCGTGACAGGCCGGTATTCTAACCAACTGAACTACCACTCCTGGTAGATAGCGTTCGCTCTTCAGTTCTCACTGTCGAGCCAAGTGCTACCGACTTGCGCCTTGTGCACCACACTGCTGCGTGGTGAATTTTGGCGACCCCACGGGGATTCGAACCCCGGTACTTACCGTGAAAGGGTAATGTCCTAGGCCTCTAGACGATGGGGTCAAAACCTTGGAACCGTTACAACTAAATTTTTATAACTTCCGTCTCGAAAATTGTTGGTGGAGGTAAACGGGATCGAACCGATGACCTCTTGCATGCCATGCAAGCGCTCTCCCAGCTGAGCTATACCCCCTCACATGATTTCTCATGTCTGCGGGTTTCCCCTGCAATTCTCGAGCTTCAAATTATAGCCCGAAAATCAGATGCTTTTCAAGCCCTCAATCTGGAGATTGCATCTTCGCGTGTCATCAGCGCAAGAACTGCATCCAGCGAAGGGGTCTGCGGCGTGCCCATCACCAGCACGCGCACGGGCATGGCCAGCTGCGGCATCTTGAGTCCGGTATCAAGCAGCACCTGCTTGATGGCTGCGGCTATCGCCGCCTTGTTCCATTCGCAAGTGGCGAGCGCCTCCGCCAGTTTGCCCAGCGCAGGACGGACCGCATCGGTCACATGCGTGGCCCGGTCTTGCGCACTCGCCTGCCCGCCGGTCACCAGCACCTGCAGCCAGCCGGCCAGCTCCACCAGCGTGCTGCAGCGGTCCTTGAACAGGCCGCAGCTTTCGGCCAGGCGTGGCATGCCCGCAGGGTCCATGCCTTTGGCTTTGACGAAGGGCGCCACCAGTCCGGCCAGCTTGTCGTCGGCCAGTGCCTTCAGATGCTGCGCATTGACCCAGCGCAATTTGGCTTCATCGAACTGCGCGGCGCTCTTGCCCAGGTGATCGAGGTTGAACCACTGCAGGAACTGCTCGCGGCTGAAGATCTCGTCATCGCCGTGGCTCCAGCCCAGGCGCGCCAGGTAGTTCACCATGGCATCGGGCAAATAGCCTTCGGCGGCGTATTGCGTCACCGGCTTGGCGCCGTTGCGCTTGCTCATTTTTTCGCCCTGCTCATTGAGCACGGTCGGCAGGTGCGCGTAGACCGGTACGTCTTTGCCCAGCGCGCGAAAGATGTTGATCTGGCGCGGCGTATTGTTCACATGGTCGTCACCGCGAATCACGTGCGTGATCCCCATGTCGATGTCGTCGACCACCACACAGAAGTTGTAGGTCGGCGTGCCATCGGGGCGCGCAATCACCAGGTCGTCCAGCTCGTCATTGCTGATCTCGATGCGGCCCTTGACCTTGTCGTCCCAGACCACCGAGCCGCCCTGCGGATTTTTGAAGCGCAGCACGGGCTGCACGCCTTCGGGCACGGGCGGCAGCGTCTTGCCCGGTTCGGGCCGCCAGGTGCCGTCATAGCGCGGCTTTTCTTTGGCCGCCATCTGCCTTTCGCGCAGCGCATCGAGTTCAGCCACGCTCATGTAGCAGGGGTAGACCTGGCCCGCCGCCTGCAGCTCGGCCAGGACAGCCTTGTAGCGGTCCATGCGCTGCATCTGGAAGAACGGACCTTCGTCATGGTCCAGGCCCAGCCAGCGCATGCCTTCAATGATGACATCCACCGCCGCCTGGCTGGAGCGCTCCAGGTCCGTGTCTTCAATGCGCAGGATGAAATCGCCACCGGTCGCACGCGCGAACGCCCAGGGGTAGAGGGCCGAGCGGATGTTGCCGAGGTGGATGAAACCCGTGGGCGAAGGGGCAAACCGTGTTCTTGTTTTCTGTGTCATGCCAGGTTGTCCAGACCGCGCAGACCACGTGCGAGGTCGGCTTTCAAATCGTCAATATGTTCCAGTCCCACCGCCACGCGGATCAGGCCCTGGCCAATGCCCGCGGCCTGCCGCTGCTCTTCGGTCAACCGCCCGTGCGAGGTGGTGGACGGATGCGTGATGGTGGTCTTGGTGTCGCCCAGGTTGGCGGTGATGCTGCACACCTGCGTGCTGTCGATCACGTGAAACGCATTTTGCCGGGCGGCCGCGGCATCGGCCGCTTTCACGTCAAACGACACCACGGCGCCGCCCAAGCCTGACTGCTGCGCCATCGCCAGCGCGTGCTGGGGATGCGACTTGAGGCCGGGGTAGTAAACACGGGACACGCCGGGCTGCGCCTCCAGCCAGGTGGCCAGTGCCAGCGCGCTGGCGCTTTGCGCCTGCATGCGGATGGACAGGGTCTCCATGCCCTTGAGCACCACCCAGGCATTGAAGGCCGACAGCGTCATGCCCGCGCTGCGCATGATGGGAACGAGTTTTTCGTCGATCAGTTTTTTCGGCCCGCAAATGGCGCCGGCGATGACGCGGCCCTGGCCGTCGAGGTATTTGGTGCCGGAATGAATGATCAGGTCCGCGCCCAGTTTGGCCGGCTGCTGCAGGGCCGGCGAGCAAAAACAGTTGTCGACCGCCAGCAGGGCCCCGCCGGCATGCGCGATATCGGCCAGTGCGCGGATGTCGCACACATCGGTCAGCGGGTTGGTGGGCGTTTCCGCAAACAGCAGTTTGGTGTTGGGCTTGACGGCCGCTTTCCACTGGGCTGCATCGGTTTGCGAAACAAAGCTGCTCTCGACGCCGAACTTAGCAAACTCGCCGCCAATCAGCTTGATGGTCGAGCCAAACACCGATTGCGAGCAAATCACATGGTCGCCGCTTTTGAGCAGGCCCATGCACATCAGCAAAATGGCTGCCATGCCGCTGGAGGTGCCGATGCAGGCCTCGGTGCCTTCCAGCGCCGCCAGGCGCTGCTCCATGCTGGTCACCGTGGGATTGGTGAAGCGGGAATAGATGTAGCCCTCTTCCTCGTTGGCAAAGCGCCGCATTGCGGTGGCGGCATCGGGCTGGACAAAGCTGCTGGTCAGAAACAGTGCTTCGGCGTTTTCGCCATACTGGCTTTTGTCCACCGCCACGCGCACGGCCAGCGTGTCGAGGTGCAGGTTGTCGGGTAGTTTTCTCGTGCTCAAAGCTCAGGCCTCCCGCTGATTGGGCAATGCGAGGCGCGACACATCGACTTCGCCCTCTTCGCTGGTATCGACACGCTGCTCGTTCATCCTGGCAATGGTCTCGGCCGTGATGTCGCCGGTGACGTAGACGCCGTCAAAGCACGACGCATCGAAACCATCGAGCTTGGCGTTGAGCGAGCCGACGGCCCGCTTCATGCCTTCCACGTCCTGATAGATCAGCGCATCGCAACCGATGACCTGGCGGATTTCTTCGATCGTGCGGTCATGTGCCACCAGCTCGTCAGCGGTCGGCATGTCGATGCCGTAGACGTTGGGATAGCGCACCGGGGGCGCGGCGCTGGCAAGGTAGACCTTCTTCGCGCCGGCGTCGCGCGCCATCTGCACGATCTCGCGGCTGGTGGTGCCGCGCACGATGGAGTCGTCGACCAGCAGCACGTTGCGGCCCTTGAATTCGCTGGCGATCACGTTGAGCTTTTGGCGCACCGATTTTTTGCGCACGCCCTGCCCCGGCATGATGAAGGTGCGGCCCACGTAGCGGTTTTTCACAAAGCCTTCGCGGTAGGGAATGCCCAGCAGGTGCGCCAGCTGCGTGGCGCTGGGGCGGCTGGACTCGGGGATGGGGATGATCACGTCGATCTCGCTGGGCGGCACCGTGGAGACCACGCGCTTGGCCAGCGTTTCGCCGAGGTTCAGCCGGGCCTGGTAAACCGAAATGCCGTCGAGCACCGAGTCGGGGCGGGCCAGGTAGACAAACTCGAAAATGCAGGGATTGAGCTTCGGATTGGCCGCGCACTGCTCGGCATGCACCTGGCCCTGAAGATCGACAAACACCGCCTCACCGGGCGCGATGTCGCGCTCGAACTGGTAGGCGGTGCCTTCCAGCGCCACCGACTCGCTGGCCACCATCACGGTGTCGCCACCTTCGTTCTGGCCACGGCCCAGGCACAGCGGGCGAATGCCAAACGGGTCGCGGAAGGCCAGCAGGCCGTGCCCGGCGATGAGCGCCACCACGGCGTAGGAGCCCTTGACGCGCTTATGCACGCCGCGCACGGCGGCAAACACGTCGGCGGGCTTGAGCGGCAGGCCGCGCGTGGTTTTCTCCAGCTCGTGGGCCAGCACATTGAGCAGCACTTCGGAGTCGCTGTCGGTGTTGATGTGGCGGTGGTCGGTATTGAACAGCTCGGCCTTGAGCGCGGTCGCGTTGGTCAGGTTGCCGTTGTGCGAGAGCACCAGGCCGAACGGCGCGTTGACGTAAAACGGCTGGGCCTCGTCTTCGCTGTAGGCATTGCCCGCCGTCGGGTAGCGCACCTGGCCCAGGCCCACATTGCCGGGCAAGGCGCGCATGTTGCGGGTGCGGAACACGTCACGCACCATGCCCTTGGCCTTGTGCATGTAAAACTTGCGGCCCTGCTGCGTGACGATGCCCGCCGCGTCCTGGCCACGGTGCTGCAGCAGCAGCAGACCGTCGTAAATCAGCTGGTTGACCGGCGCGTTGCTGACAACGCCTACTATCCCGCACATATGTGTCCACCCATGGTTGTTTCGTCGAAAAATTGACCCAGAAAATTAACCCAAATACTTTCCAAACCGCTCCGGCAGGACCGGCTTCAAACCCTTGAGCGCGGTCGTCAGGACCTCGGCGCCTTTGGACTCCTGCCACCAGCTGCTGGACTTAAGCGGCGTCATGTTCACCACCACCGTGGCGGCCAGCAGCAAAATCAGGCCGCGCAGCAGGCCAAACAGCACGCCCAGTGTCCGGTCCACCGGCCGCAGCCCGATGGCTTCGACCAGCTTTTTGAGCAGCAGGGCCAGCAGGCCCGTCAGGAACAGGGCGGCAATAAACGTCAGCACAAACGCGGCGGCATAGCGCACCGGCTCGGAGGCGGACTTGATCGGCAACAGGGCCGCCACATCCGGCGCCCACCATTGCGCCACGAAGAACGACACCGCCCAGGCCAGCACCGACAGCACCTCGTACACCAGCCCCCGCCAGGCGCCGAGCGCCATCGACACCAGCATCACCGCCAGAAAGATCCAGTCAACCGCCGCCACGAAACCGCACTATCTTTACAAAGTCAGGATGGCTGCCGGCAAATCAAGGGTCTTGATCTTGCTGGCGGCTTTTTCGGCTTCGGCCCGGCTCGCAAACGGCCCGACCCGGACCCGGATGCGCTTGCCGTCCTTGGTGTCGGCCACCTGGGTGTAGGTTTTCAGGCCGGCTTTTTCGAGCTTGTGGCGGGCTTCGCGCGCCTTGGCCACATCGGCAAAGGCACCCACCTGCACCACCATCCGCCCTTCGGGCTCTGCAGGCTCGGCCTTGGCGGCCGTTTTGCCATCCAGCAGGGCTTTGGCGCGTGCGGCATCGGCAGCCGCTGCCGTGGTCGCTGGCGCCTTCGCTACTGGTTTGGCTTCGGCCTTTGGCTCAGGCTTGGGTTCAACTCTGGGCTCAGGTTTTGCTTCGTTTTTGATAGCTGCCGGCGCAGATTTAACAGGCTCTGCCACCGGTTTTGAGGTAACAATCTCTTCTTTGGGCGCCAGGCTGGCGGTGGCGGCAACCTTGCCATCGGCCGCCGGGGCCGAAGCAGGCTGGGGCGCCGGCATGGCAGTCGTCGCCTCTTTGGCCGGCATGGTGAGCGGTTTCACCGTGTTTTTGCCCGGAATCTCGATCGGAATGTCGACCGGGATGGGCCGCGGCTGGGTATCGAACACCAGGGGGAAGCCGACCACCCCCGCCAGCACCAGCACGGCCGCGCCAATCAGGCGGTGCCTAGCGCGCTTGCGCATGACTTCCACGCTCTCGGGTTGAGTGCTTGACCCGGCATTGGGCGGGGTGCTGGAGCCGCCCCGGCGGAAGTTGAAAAACGGCATGGTGCTGGCTTTATCCGTTGGCTTGTGAACGTTGGCGGTAACGTCGGCGATAACGTTGGTTGAACGGGTTTGTCCGGCCTCAGGATGCCAGGTGCTGGGCAGAAAGACGCGGCACGCCGTCCTTCAAAATGCCGCCCACCGTGTAGAACGATCCGAACACCACGATTCTATCAGCGGGGTCTGCGGCCTCGATGGCTGCCTGCAGGGCCTGCCGGGGGTCCGCGAAGGTGCCGGCCGTCACCTCGGCACGGGTCTGCGCGACCTGCCAGCGCCCCTTCAAATCGGCGCCGGTCGCGGCCCGTGGCGTGGGCAAATCGGTGAAATACCACTTGTCCACCAGTGGGCCCATGCGCGTGAGCATGGGGGCCAGGTCCTTGTCGGCCATGGCGCCGAACACGGCGTGCGTGCAGGGGTAAAAACCCATGGCGTCCAGGTTGGCCGCCAGCGCCGCCACCGAATGCGGGTTGTGCGCCACGTCCAGCACCAGCGTGGGCTGGCCGGGAATGATCTGGAAGCGCCCGGGCAGCTCCACCATGCCCAGCCCGTTGCGCACGGCCTGGGCTGTCACCGGCAGGCGATCACGCAGCGCCGTCAGGGCCGCCAGCACGCCCGAGGCGTTGATCAGCTGGTTGGCGCCGCGCAGCGCCGGGTAGGCCAGCCCGGCGTAGCGCCGCCCCCGGCCGGCCCAGCCCCATTGCAGCTTGTCGCCCGAGAAGTTGAAGTCGTGGCCGAAGCGCCAGAGGTCGGCCCCGATGTCCGCCGCCCGGTCCAGCACGCTTTGCGGCGGCACCGGGTCGCTCACGATGGCGGGCTTGCCGGTGCGCAGGATGCCGGCCTTTTCGCGGCCAATGCTCTCGCGGTCGGGCCCCAGAAACTCCATGTGGTCCAGGTCGATGCTGGTGATCACGGCGCAGTCGGCGTCGATGATGTTGACGGCGTCGAGCCGCCCACCCAGGCCGACTTCGAGGATCGCGACATCGAGGCCGGACTGTGCCATCAGGCTCAAAATTGCCAACGTCGTGAATTCAAAGTAGGTCAGCGAAATGTCCTGGCCATTTTGAGTCCTGGCCGCTTCCACACGGGCAAAGCATGCTATCAAATCTGCAGCATTGACCATCTCGCCGCGAATCCGGCAACGCTCCTCGAAATGCACCAGATGCGGCGAGGTGTAGACCGCGGTGCGGTAACCGGCCTGCCCCAAAATGGCTTCGAGCATGGCGCAGGTCGAGCCTTTGCCATTGGTGCCGGCCACGGTGATCACCGGGCAGTCAAAAGCCAGCCCCATGCGCTGGGCCACGGCACGCACGCGCTCCAGCCCCATGTCGATGTTTTTCGGGTGCAGGCGCTCGCAATGGGCCAGCCAGTCGTCCAGTGTGTTCAGATTTTGCATACTGGCCTGCATTGTCGCGCAAGGCCAAAAACCATTGCTGCGGTGCGTCAAGGTGCGGTCAAGTCACGCGTTCGGCCTCAGGCATGCTGCGGAAGGCGAAAGGCAGCGCCCTGCGCTTTCATCCAGGCGATGAATACGCCCAGCGCCGGGTCCCGCTGTTGTGCCGGGTAGAGCATATGAAAGCCGGCGTCCTGTATGACAAACTCCGGGAACAAGCGCAGCAGCCGGCCCGTCGCCACATCGTCTTCGACGAGCGCCAGCGAACCGATCGCAATGCCCAGATCGTTGCTGGCCGCCTGAAGGCTGAGAAAAAAATGCTCGAAAACCGGGCCGCTCAGCCGCTGCCGGGTCTTCACCCCGGCGAGATTCAGCCAGCGTGGCCACGCGTCCATGCGGCTCGCAAGGTGCTGCAGGCTGGCGTGCACGCAATCCTGCGGTGACCGGATGGAAACGCGATTCAAATAGCCTGCAGACGCCAACGGCCCGGATACGTCGTCGAGAAAGCGTTCGCATTCAAATCCGCTGCGCGTCATGGCCTCACGCCGGATGATGACGTCAAACGGCTCCTTGAGGTGATCGATCGCATCCGATGTCGAGGTGCTAATCAATACCTGCACGCGCGGATTGTCGATCTGGAACAGCGACAGGCGCGGAATCAGCCAGCGCATCGCGATGGACGGCGTGGTGTTGACGCGCAAAGTGCGAATCACGCCGGATTGCGACAACTGCTCCGCTGCCAGCCCGATCCGGTCCAGGCTGGACCTGACTTCTTCATGAAATATTTTTGCCTGCGCGCTTGCCTCGACGCCGCGCGCGGACCGCACGAACAGCGGCTGCCCGAAGTACTGTTCGAGCAGCTTGATCTGCTGGCTGACCGCGCTGTGCGTGATATGCAGCTCCTGCGCGGCCAGCGTCAGGCTGCCGGTCCGCGCGGCAGCCTCAAACACGCGCAAAGCCTTCAGTGGCGGCAGTCTGCCGTGCTTTGTCATTAGTTTTTCTTGCATCAATTCAAGAAATACGCGTTAGCGCAAAACATCATTTTTTTCTAATATCCCTCTAAATCTGGTTCAAGAAGCCGAAAGCTTTGAGTCTGGATGGCAAAAGAAATATTAACACTATCACTTTCGGATACCCACATGGAATCTGCACACACAGAACACAGCTGCACCGTTCACAACTGCACCGTTTGCGACCGCCTGGCGCTTTGGCAGGCTGGACGCAACCCCCACTTCATTCACGAGTTCGAGCACTCCATTTTTGTGATTGGCGACCATCAGTACCACCGGGGCTATGCCCAGATCATTCTGAAGCAGCATGTGATCGAGCTGCATGAGCTGGCGCCAGCGGTACAGGTGGCGCATTTCCGGGAAGTGATGATCGCGACCGACGCGCTGGTCAACACCTTCCAGCCGTCGAAAATGAACCATGCCTGCTACGGCAACCTGGACCCGCATCTTCACTGGCACCTCTTCCCCCGCTACACCAGCGATCCGGACCATGGCAAGCAACCCTGGCTGCATGCGGCCCAATTCCCGAAGCACCGGATCGACGAGCAAACAGCACGTGAGCTGGCTTCCCGTGTGCGCGCCCATCTGGTTCTGCCCTGATCATCGGGATGCCGCCAAGGATTGAGACATGAACGCGGACGCCCTGCTGCTCGTCTTGGCCGGCGCATTTCTGCACGCGCTCTGGAATTTTTTCGCCAAGAAGGCATCCGGCGGCATACCGTTCATCTGGCTGTACGGCCTGGTCAGCCTGGCGTGCGCAGTCCCGTTCGGCGTGCTCGCCTGGTTTCAGACGCCTCAGACGCTCGGCGTTTCGGCTTGGGTTGCGATCGCGGCCAGTGCGGCGGTGCACGTGGTGTACTGCGTCGTGCTGCAAAAGGGTTACCAGCAGGGCGATTTTTCCGTGGTGTACCCGGTGGCGCGCGGAACCGGCCCGCTGGTGGCGGTGCTAGGCGCCGTCCTGGTGCTGGGCGAAACGCCAGGCTTGCCCGGCTGGTCCGGCATCGGCGCCATCATGGTCGGCATCCTGCTGATTGCCGGTGTGCACCGGCTGCTACGGACTACCGAACACCGCCTGCGCAAGGGCGTCATGTGGGGCGTGTTGACCGGCGTGTCGATTGCCGCCTACACCGTGATCGATGGCTGGGCCGTCAAGACAATGGGTGTCTCGCCTCTCGTGTACTACGCGCTGGGACTGGCGGTCCGCACCGTCCTGCTGGCGCCGGTGGCGCTGAGGGCGCCACACGTGCTGCGCGATCAGTGGCGCAGGCATCGCCGCTACATCCTCGCCGTTGGCGTGCTTTCACCACTGGCCTACACCTTGGTGCTGTTCGCCATGACACGCGCCCCCTTGAGTTTTGTCGCGCCGGTGCGCGAGCTGTCGATGCTGCTGGGAACGCTGTTCGGAGCGAGCTTGCTGCAGGAAAAAGGCCTCGTCTCGCGCATGGCCGGAACGGCATTCATGCTGCTGGGCGTGGTCATACTGGCGCGGGCTTAAGGAATCACCCGGACAACCCGCGTGCATGGGAGCCGCCGGCACCACCCGGCTTCAAGCGGGTCGGCCTCGCCTCAACGCGCGAACCGGTCGGTGGCGGCGATCAACTGCTCGAGAATCCCCGGCTCGTTGTAGGCATGGCCGGCATCGTCGATCAGGTGAAAGTCTGCGCCGGGCCAGGCGCGGTGCAGGTCCCAGGCTGTCCTGGCGGGCGTGCAGACGTCATAGCGCCCCTGCACAATCACGCCGGGAATCCCGGCCAGCTTGCCGGCGTCGCGGATCAATTGGCCCTCGGCCAGCCAGCCGGCATGCACGAAGTAGTGGTTTTCGATGCGGGAAAAAGACAGCGCAAAGTCGTCATCGCCATGCTTGGCGGTGGAAGCCGGGTCTGGCCGCAGCGTGATCGTCTGGCCTTCCCAGAGGCTCCAGGCCCGGGCCGCCGCCAGTTGCACCACCGGATCGGCGCTCGTCAGACGCTTGCGGTAAGCCGCGATCAGGTCGCCGCGCTCGGCTTGGGGAATGGGCGCCAAAAACGGCTCCCACAGGTCCGGGAACATCCAGGAGGCCCCTTCCTGGTAGTACCAGAGCAGCTCGGCGCGCCGCAAGGTGAAGATGCCCCTGACGACCAGCTCCGACACCCGCTCAGGGTGCTTCTGGGCATAGGCCAGCGCCAGCGTGCTGCCCCAGGAGCCGCCAAACACCAGCCAGCGCTCCACACCCAGCAGGGCGCGCAGCCGCTCAATGTCGGCCACCAGATGCCAGGTCGTGTTGTTGTCCAGCGAAGCGCTGGGGCGCGAACGGCCGCAACCGCGCTGATCGAACAGCAGCACGCAGTAGCGCTCGGGATCAAACAGGCGGCGGTGATCGGGGGAACAACCCGAACCCGGCCCGCCATGCAGGAAAACCGCCGGCTTGCCGTCAGGATTGCCGCACATCTCCCAATACACCGAGTGGCCATCGCCGGTATCCAGCATGCCCGTTCGAAAGGGGGCAAGGGGCGGGTAGAGCGTGGCGGAAGTCGTCATGGGGCATTCCTGAAAGTGAGGGTGAAGATGTAGGTTGAAGCGCTCTGAAGGCACGCGCCAAAACCGTTGTGAACCTGTGCTGCGGCGGCGGATGGCATCAGCTCGCCGATCCGAAATTATTCCAGTGTTCGCCCTCGCGTGATTTTCGCTATTGATTTGATAGCTGCTTGCGCAATACCAACAAGGGAAGCGTGCCAATTTGATGCAAAATATCCAGATGATTACCCTTTACGGCATCCCCAACTGCGACACCGTCAAAAAAGCCCGCATGTGGCTCACCGACCACGGTGTGGACTACCAATTCCACGATTTCAAGAAGCAGGGTGTGCCTGACAAGCCGCTGGACGGCTGGCTCAAAACCCTGGGCTGGGAAAAACTGGTCAACCGCCAGGGCACCACCTGGCGCAAGCTCGATGCCGCCACGCAGGCCGCCGTTCTGGACGCCGCCTCCGCCAAAACCCTGGTGCTGGCCAACCCCAGCGTCATCAAGCGCCCGGTGGTCGAGTGGGGTGATCGCACCACGGTCGGTTTTGACGCCGCCACTTGGACTGAGCGGCTTTAAAGACTCACAGAAGCCCGGATGAACCGGAAGTCATCGCCCAGCTTTACATGCGTTTTACCGAACTTCACGCCCCAAAATCACTCTATTTCATTAGACTGGAAGGTGCGGCCACAGCCCGGCCCAGCCTGCCCAGACAGGCTTTTCGGACCCGCCCCAGCCGTTGACTCAGCCCTTGCTGAAAAGAGGTTCCATCATGAAAAAAACACTTGTTTTGTCCGCCGTCGCCGCGGCATCGGGCCTGTGGGCCGTCAGCGCCTCGGCGACCGACATCATGGCGCGCGTCATTTCGAGCACCCCGGTCCAGCAGCAGGTCGCGGTGCAGCGCCAGGTCTGCAACACCCAACCCGTGGTGGTTGAAGCGCCCCGCTCCGGCGCCGGTGCGCTGATGGGCGCGCTGGCGGGTGGCGCCATGGGCAATGCCGTGGGGCACGGTGACGGCCGGGCCTTGGCCACCGTGATCGGGCTGATAGGCGGCGCCATGGTGGGCGACAGCATTGAAGGCCCCCGCACCCAGGTGCAGAACGTGCAGCAATGCGGTATCCAGACCAGCTATGAAACCCAGACCAGCCACTACAACGTGGTGTATGAATACGCCGGCAAGCAGTACAGCGCGCAAATGCCCAGTGATCCGGGCCTGTATGTGAGGCTGCAGGTCACGCCGGTCGGCGCGATCACGGCACCGCCCCAGCCGGCATTCCAGTCCGGCTATGTGCAGCCCGCACCGGCTCAGCCCGTTTATGTCCAGCCCACCTATGTGCAACCGGCGTATGTACAGCCGGCCATGGTGGCGCCGGTGTACCCGGCCTACTACCCAGGCTATTACGCCCGCCCCTACTACCCGCCCGTGGGCATCTCGCTCAACTTCGGCTACACCCACTACCGGGGCCACCACCACTGGCGTTAAACAGGCTTTAAGCGGCCAAACGCGCCGTGACGATGGCCGGCAGCCCGGCCTGGGGCCTGCTGACTTACCCGGCAGGAAACCCCTTGCGTCAATGCCCTAGAATTGACGCTTTATCCCGACAAACACGCGCAAATTCACCCCGTTTGCGGCGAGGCAAGTGGTGCCACGGCATTCCGGCAGCCACGCAACTTCTGTAATCGCAGGTGACCGCAGACACCCTCACCCCAAGCCCAAGCAAAGAAAGCAGCCCAGTCCATGAGCACCGACAAGATCGACGGCGTCGCCGTCACGACCAAGGCCAATGTGTACTTCGACGGCAAGTGCGTCAGCCACGGCATCACCTTCCCGGACGGCACGAAGAAATCAGTCGGCGTGATCCTCCCCGCCACGCTGACTTTCAACACCGGCGCGCCCGAAATCATGGAATGCGTGGCCGGTGCCTGCGAGTACAAGCTGGCCGGCAGCGATGCCTGGGTCCAATCCGCCGCCGGCGAGAAATTCAGCGTGCCCGGCAACGCGGCGTTCGAGATCCGCGTTGCCCAGGGTTACGAGGCCTACCACTACATCTGCCACTTCGGCTGAACTCAAATTTGACGGTCCCCACCATGCCCACCATTCTTCAAAACCTTCCCGCCGGCCAGAAAGTCGGCATCGCTTTTTCCGGCGGCCTGGACACCAGCGCCGCGCTGCACTGGATGAAGCTCAAGGGCGCCATCCCCTACGCCTACACGGCCAACCTGGGCCAGCCCGATGAGCCGGACTACGACGAGATCCCGCGCAAGGCGATGCAGTACGGCGCCGAAAAGGCGCGCCTGGTCGATTGCCGCAGCCAGCTCGCCGCCGAAGGCATTGCCGCGCTGCAAAGCGGCGCCTTCCACATCACGACGGCAGGCGTCACTTACTTCAACACCACGCCGCTGGGCCGCGCCGTCACAGGCACCATGCTGGTGTCCGCGATGAAAGAAGATGATGTCAACATCTGGGGCGACGGCAGCACCTTCAAGGGCAACGATATCGAGCGCTTTTACCGCTACGGCCTGCTCACCAACCCCAAGCTCAGAATCTACAAGCCCTGGCTGGACCAGCTGTTCATCGACGAACTGGGCGGCCGCGCCGAGATGTCGGCCTTCATGACCCAGGCCGGCTTTGGCTACAAGATGTCGGCCGAGAAGGCCTATTCGACCGACTCCAACATGCTGGGCGCCACGCACGAGGCCAAAGACCTGGAGCACCTGAACAGCGGCATGAAGATCGTGAACCCGATCATGGGCGTGGCCTTCTGGAAGGACGAGGTCGCAGTCAAGCGCGAGGAAGTCACCGTGCGCTTCGAGGAAGGCCAGCCCGTGGCGCTCAATGGCAAGACCTTCGCGAACCCCGTGGAGCTGATTCTCGAAGCCAACCGAATCGGCGGCCGCCACGGCCTGGGCATGAGCGACCAGATCGAGAACCGCATCATCGAAGCCAAGAGCCGCGGCATCTACGAGGCCCCGGGCCTGGCCCTGCTGTTCATCGCCTACGAGCGCCTGGTCACCGGCATCCACAACGAAGACACCATCGAGCAGTACCGCGACAACGGCCGACGCCTGGGCCGCCTGCTCTACCAGGGCCGCTGGTTCGACCCGCAGGCCATCATGCTGCGCGAAACCGCACAGCGCTGGGTGGCGCGCGCCATCACCGGCGAAGTGACGATAGAGCTGCGCCGCGGCAACGACTACTCGCTGCTCAACACGGACTCCCCCAACCTCACCTACAAGCCCGAGCGGCTGAGCATGGAAAAAGTTGAAGACGCCCCCTTCAGCCCGCTGGACCGCATCGGCCAACTGACCATGCGCAACCTGGACATCGTCGACACGCGCGACAAGCTGGGCATTTACACCAAGGTGGGGCTGCTGTCAGCCGGCTCGGGAGATGCCATACCGCAGTTGGGAAGCTCGAAAAGCAAGTGAGAAGTAGCTGCGGCGCACAGTCATGACGAGCGCAGGCAGCCATCAATTTGACAAAGGCATTTTGGCATATACTTTGGTATATCACTCTTAATCAGGAGTTAACCATGGACCAAGTAGCCAAACTGTTCACCAATGGCCGCAGCCAGGCGGTGCGCCTGCCTGCGGCTTATCGGTTCGACACCAAAGAGGTTTACATCCGCCAAGATGCGGAAACCGGCGATGTCATCTTGTCACGCAGGCCAGCAACCTGGGATGGCTTCTTCGCCGCGCTGAAGGGTGCTGACGTTCCCTCTGATTTTTTGAGCGCTACGGAGCGTGATCAGGGAGCGCAGAGCCGTGACCCATTCAATGGGATGGGTTGATGCTCTACATGCTCGACACCAACGCGGTGAGTCACCTCATCAAGATGCATCCAGCTATCGTGCGGCGAGTGACTGCCACGCCGATGGCGTCTTTGTGCATCTCAGCCATCACTGAAGGTGAGTTGCTGTTTGGCTTGGCGAAGCGGCCTGCTGCAAAACAGCTCCATCTGGCGGTGCGAGAGTTATTGAGGCGTGTTGATGTATTGCCGTGGGACACTGCCGTTGCGGAGCACTACGGGATTGTGCGGGCCGACATGGAGCGTCAGGGTAAATTGCTTGCGCCGCTCGACATGCTGATTGGCGCACACGCATTGAGCCTCGGTGCTGTGCTGGTGACCAACGACCAGGCATTCCAGCGGGTAAGCGACTTGCAGACCGAAGACTGGACTGCAGGTTGAAAATTTGACTTCTCCATCGTGGCACTTTGATGCCGATTGCGGCAAGTCGTTTGACTCGCGGTTAGCTTGAGACGGTGACTTCCTTTTCATGCGTTAACCACCAGCCATGAGTCGCCCATCAAATCAAGAGATCGAGCGGCATTATTTCGGCCAGATCAAGGTTTGACGGGCGCAACCAGCTATAAAAACAATATCGACCACAAAAAAAGCCACCGCCAGGTGGTTTTTTCATGTCAATGAGTGCTAATAAGTTGATGGGGAAAATCCTTATAAATCAACAAGTTGCGTGAATTTCGGATGACGAGAAAAGAAAACTACACACCACCTTGCGCCGCCCCTTTTTTGGGGCGAATTGGCTCGAAATCGGGGCCGTGCCGCTACCCCCGACCTTCTCTTGGACTTTGCTCCGATACCGATACAAAAGGGCAACTCCCTTGCCAGCGGAGTACTTCTCTTTCTGGACTTCAAAAATGCAGGCTTCGTGAAGGATCTGCCTCCAACTGCCGAAGCAGTTCTTTTTCGAAGTTTGCTCAGGAACAATGTCCTTGATAGCCGCTATCGCTGTGTTGAGACGCGTCCACCCACAGCACCACAGTAAGTGCTTTGGTCATAGTTTCCTCATGTTTGATGGGGCGTGATTTCCTTGAAGTGCCCTGACTTCAATTGGTTGCGTATCAGGTCAAATCTCGAAAGTGCTTGGGCCGCTTCTATGGCGCTCAGCCCCTGAAAGTCCACCCGCTGCCAGTCAGTGCGTTGGACCCGAACCGATATGAGGTACTCATTGGACAACTGTCCCGTTGTCTTACTGCGCCGCTGTGAGTACCCTGAAAACGTCACAAGTTGAGACTGAGGTAATGCCGCAAAGACCTCCCCGATAAGGCGAAAAGCAATGCTATGTACATGGTCGCTGTAAAGTTTTTGAACTTTGCCGGCCGCCATTTCTTTCACCGAGAGTTTCAATCCTCGGGTGGGCACAGCTGCCAGCTTGGCTGGCATGTCTTCGAGCTCAGGCAAATCAACGTCGAGATGAACAGTTGCGCCCCCGTCATTGATATCAAAATCAACTTCTGTTTCTCTGGGCCAAGTAATGTCCTGTAAGCTCTCTTCCAAGAATCGCTCCATGGCAGGAACGTCTGTGTAAATGAGCCTTTCGACGAAATAGCGCCTTTCTGCCATTTGCGCGTCAAACTCTCCCTTGTCCCGTACCCAAGTTGCACGGGCTGCCTCGTACTTCTCAGCCGCCAGCCTATTCACCTCTTCAATGCGCGCAGCACGTGATTTAAAAAGCCTGTCAATGAAACCGGGGACTTTGGGGACTGGCGACACTGGTGGCTGCGACGCAAATTCTGGAGCCCGAAACCGTGGCGCTCCCTTGCAATCGGGAGTGTCGCAATGCAATTTCCCCAATACCTCTACGCGACCGTTTATCTCGTCGCACTTGGTTTGAATCAGCCCCTGAATGGCCTCACGGTTTTGCTTCTTGGCTAGTTCCACGACCTGCTCTGGCATTGGATTGCCACTGGCGTCGGTGAAAGTAAGCGTCCCATCTTCGGAAATGCCGCACGTCATCTGTACTGACGTGGATGGTTGAGTCGTCCTTGAAATGTTAGACGCCGCCGGGCGAGAGGAGTCGCCTGAAAGTCTCGTTCTGGACGACAGCCCGGTTCCTGGTATTCCGGTATTCAGATAAGTGCCGCGCTTGCCAATGCCGATTGACGCTCCCCGGGGCCCGAGTGTCCAGCTGGAGCCGGAACCACTAAAGTTCCAGCGCACACCAGGTGCCAATTTAATGGACTTTCTAAATCGCAATGCCACTACTTTCCTCCCCAATTGAGCATCTCAGTGCACGTCCTGAATCATTACACAGTCTGGTCGGCACCTTGACTGGTCTAGTCGGCGAATTCTAGGGGCGATGAGAAATACTTCCCCAGGCATGCAGGCATGGCAGCTCGGGTACCACCCTATGCTGCAGAGCGTAGAAGATGGTCAGGGACACTCCCCTGGAGTCGTGGTACGAGAGAGGAAAGGAGCTGTCGCGGTGGCATGTCATGAGTGAACGATACCAACGTGAAGCAACCAAAATCCGCCAAAACTGCTCAATAAATAAGCAAAAGCCGCCCAAATGGGGTGGCTTGGGCCATCAGCTTATTAACACCCATGTCAATTAAGAAAGCGCTGCGCGTAATCCGCTGGCGGCATGAGGCAGGTCTCGCTGCGGCCAAACCATTGGTAGCGATGACGGGCAACCAAGCGGTAAAGCGCATCGCGCAGCGGGGCCGGTATCAGCCAGGCCATCCACGCCAGGCGCCATGGGCTGCCCAGCGCATGGAGCACACGCAAGATGGCGGCTGTGTGCTGCCAGGTGCGAACGCCATCGACCAGCAGCAGCGTCTGCAAGCCCTCGACCTTCAGCCCGACCCGCGTCAGAAAGGCTTGGCCTTGTGCGCCCTGTATGGATGCAAAACGCAACACGCGGCGCTTGTCGTGGCGCAGCAGAAACTGCACCCAACCATTGCACAGCAGGCATTGCGCATCAAACACAACAATCATGGTGTGCGCTGTGCCGTGGCGAGGTTAAGGTGGCCGCGGTAGCCGGCAACGACGCCAATCCACGGCAATGCGGCCCTGACCTGGAAGTGAAGCTCCCGGCCTTGACCGATTTCTACAGCGTGCACGCGCGGCATCAGCCAGCGCGGGCACGGCACGCCAAAGACATGCAGCGTGCGCAGTTGCATGACCAGCGTGCCGCCCTGCTCGGCAAGGTCAAAGCCCAGCCGCGCGGCGCCGAGCTGCTCCACCAGCATGCCGTCGCGCAGGCGCAGGCATGAGCGCATCACGCGCTGCGGGAAATGGCGCGTCCAGGTTTCGCCGTCGGGGTGGGCATCAAGTTCAAACCGGATCGGGCCTTCGCTGCGCTGGCGTGGCGTGCCCAGGCAAAAAGCGACAAGACGCGCCAGGCGTGTTTGCGGCGCTTCGGTTTCCACCTGTCCCTGCAGCCCGATTCGCCCCGCCAGGCTGTGAAAGCCGCGCAAAGGCTGCACCCATGAGCGACGGGTAGAGAGAAGAAGCCGGCCGCCGGCTCAATCTCCGCCTCCTCCGCAGCCACCACCACATCCGCTGCCGCCATCGCCGCTGTCGCCGCCGCCTTCGCCGGAACTGCTGCTTTCGGCGCCACCAAAACCGCCCGCATCGCCGCTATAGCTGCCGTCCGAGAAGCTCTCGCCGCAGTAAGCAGCGCTGCCCTGCGCGCCGCCCTGCGCAATGTCGCGACAGTCGGGCAAGTAGTGAAAGCCATTGGCAATCGCCAGCTTCGCATCGAGCGCGAAAAGCAGCGGCAGGCGGCTGGGCGCTCGGGGCTGGATGGCTTCATCGCGGCAAGCCCAGTACCAGGCGCGGCGCAGACCGTCATTGGTGGAGGCCTTCCTGCCGAGCACTTCGGCCGGCACATGGTCCATGAAGCGGCCTAGCACCAGATCGCACCACTCCCGGTAAGCACGGGTGTGCAAAATAAACTCGTGCCACATGCTGTCGACCACGCGCGAAGGCATCGCCACAAACTTTCCCTTGCTGCGCACGCATGCCAGAAAAAACTGCCGCAGGCCGCGCTCGACCAGTTCGGTGTCTTTTGCGCTCAGATGGGGGTAGGCATCGCGCAGCTTGCGCTTGAGAAACTGTGGCAGCGGTGCCTCGCGCACGAGCCGCTCCCGTTCGCGGCTGGCCCAGACCGCCACCACAGCCATGAAGGCGAACAGCGCAAAGGTCACACTGGTCAAACCCGCCGGCGAGCGCCAGCCCGCCACGCCGCCCAGCAGCAAGCACAGCCAGATGAAAATCAATCCGCCCGCCAGTGCGCGGGAATAGCGCAGCACCAGCCGACGCCAGATGGCGACTTCCGGCCCGGTGTAGACCTTGCCAAGCCGCCCCACTAAACCACCACCGGCTCCGGCTCCAGCCGGATGCCAAAACGTTCGTACACACTGGTCTGGATGGCCTTGGCCAGCGTCATGACCTCGCCCCCGGTGACCGGGTTCGTCTCACCACCCCGGTTGACGAGCACCAGCGCCTGCTTTTCATACACGCCGGCATTGCCGATGGACTTGCCCTTCCAGCCGCAGGCATCAATCAGCCAGCCCGCCGCCAGTTTGACCGAGCCATTGGCCAGCTGGTAGTGAACGATTTTGGGCTCGCGCGCGATGATGTCGGCGCACTGCTCGGGCGAGACGGTCGGGTTTTTGAAAAAACTCCCGGCGTTGCCAATCACCTTGGGGTCGGGCAGCTTGGCGCGCCGGATCTCGCAGATCCACTCATAAATCTGTAGCGGGTCAGGCACGCCCGATGCGGACTGGGCCATCTTTTTATCCAGATCGGCATAACCCAGCACGGCTTTCCAGGGCTTGGGCAGCGAAAAGCGCACCCGCGTGATCAGGGCCTTGTCCGCCAGGCCAAAACCACCCGGTCCCCCGCTGGCATGCTTGAAAACCGAATCACGGTAGCCAAACGCGCATTGCGCGGCGTTCAGGGTGAAGCTTTTCCCGGTGCTCAGGTCCACCGCGTCCAGCGACTCGAAGCGGTCTTGCAGCTCCACCCCATAGGCACCGATGTTTTGCACCGGCGAGGCGCCCACCGTGCCCGGAATCAGCGCCAGGTTCTCCAGGCCCGGGTAGCCCATTTGCAGGGTCCAGGTGACCAGGTCGTGCCAGTTCTCGCCGGCGCCCGCTTCGACCACCCAGGCCTTGTCGGTTTCAGCCAGCAGGCGTTTGCCCATGATTTCGACCTTGAGCACCAGCGATTTGACATCGCCGGTGATCACGATGTTGCTGCCCCCGCCCAGCACAAACTTCGGGGTCGCCTGCAACACGGGATCGGCCAGCACGGCGGCCACATCCGCCTCGCTGGCCACCCGGACCAGCGAGAGCGCCTTGGCCACGATGCCAAAGGTGTTGGAAAACTGGAGCGGAACGTTTTTCTCGACTAACATGCGGGGATTGTCTCACCCCTTCTTCCGCCTTCTTCCGCCTTCTCCCCCTTTCCCTCTCTCTTTATTCCCAACAAAGAATCCGCACCATGCCTTCCTTCGATACTGTGCTTGAAACCGATCTGGTCAAGGTCAAAAATGCCGTTGAAAACACCAGCAAAGAAATCGGGACGCGCTTTGATTTCAAAGGCACCGCCGCCGCGATTGAACTGAAAGACAAGGACATCACGCTGATTGGCGACAGCGACTTCCAGATCGAGCAGATCAACGACATCCTGCGCAACAAACTCACCAAGGCCGGCGTGGACGTGCGCTTCCTGGACGTCGGCAAAATCGAAAAAATAGGCGGCGACAAGGTCAAACAGGTCGCCAAGGTGCGCGACGGCATCGAAACCGAGCAGGCCAAGAAAATCCAGCAGCTCATCAAGGGCAGCAAGATGAAAGTCCAGGCCTCCATTCAGGAAGGCAAGGTTCGCGTTACAGGCGCCAAGCGCGACGACCTGCAGGCGGCCATGGCCCTGATCCGGGCTGACATCAAGGATCTTCCGCTGAGCTTTGATAATTTCAGGGATTAAACATATGTTTCCCAAGCGTGCCTCCGGCGTTGCGCTCCTGCTGGCAGCGTTCGCGCTGCTGCACGGCGCGGCTTATGCCCAGTCCGTGGCGCTGGCCGGCATGCTGGGCAGCAAGGCCTTGCTGGTGGTCAACGGCGGCGCGCCCAAAACGGTGGCCCCGGGGGAAACGCACCAGGGCGTCAAGGTGGTTTCGACCGCTGGCGACCAGGCCGTGGTGGAGCTGGCGGGTAAACGCCAGACCCTGCGGGTGGGCGATGCCCCCGTGAGCGTTGGCGCGGGCGGCGGCACGGGCACCCAGACCGGACAGGGCAACAAGATTGTGCTCACGGCCGGCAGCGGCGGGCACTTCATGACGCAGGGCCAGATCAACGGCAGGGCGGCGCAGTTTCTGGTGGACACCGGAGCCACCTCCGTCTCGATGACGGTGGCGGATGCCGAGCGCATGGGCGTGGACTACAAATCAGGCCACCGCGTCCAGCTGAGCACGGCCAATGGCGTGGTGCTCGGCTGGCAGACCATGCTCGGTTCGGTGCGCGTGGGCGATGTGGAAGTGTTCAACGTGGCCGCCGTGGTGGCCGCGCGCGACATGCCTTTTATTTTGCTGGGCAACAGCTTTTTGACGCGTTTCCAGATGAGCCGCACCAATGACGAGCTGATTCTGGTCAAGCGCTTCTAGACAAAAAGCGACTGCAACCCGCAGTTATAAAGCGCCATAAGCTATCAAAACAATAGCGACTCGGTTCAGTCCTTCTTTTTCGCACCCAGCTTCGATTCCTTGCCTTGCAGCAGCTTGCTGATGTTTTCGCGGTGCCGGTACACCAGCAAGGCGCTCATCACCAAAATGGCCAGCGCTATGCGCTTGTCGGCATACCACGCGGCGCGGTCGCCCAGCAGGTAATAAAACGGCGCGAACACCGCCGATGCCAGGGCTGCCAGCGAGGAGTAGCGGGAAAAGAACGCGACGATCAGCCAGGTCGCCAGCGTTGCCAGGCCCAGCACCCAGCTGATTCCGAACAGCACACCGGCCGCCGTGGCCACCCCCTTGCCCCCCTTGAATCTGAAAA
The DNA here is from genome assembly GCF_036676035.1 of Polaromonas sp. Taxonomy (GTDB): domain Bacteria; phylum Pseudomonadota; class Gammaproteobacteria; order Burkholderiales; family Burkholderiaceae_C; genus Polaromonas. Next base: position 16,955 of record NZ_JAKFDR010000046.1, on the reverse strand, counting down.
ACACCGGGTACAGATGGCCCAGAAAGGCCGCCAGGCCGACCGCGGCCAGGCTGCCGTCGCCCAGGCCGTGGTCTTTGCCGAACCATTGGACGAGCGCCACGGGCAGCCAGCCTTTGAGCGCGTCGAGCAGCAGGGTGACGACTGCCGCGGTCTTGTTGCCCGAGCGCAGCACGTTGGTCGCGCCGGGGTTTTTGCTGCCGTAGCTGCGCGGGTCGTTCAGCCCCATGAGTTTGCTGACAATGACTGCAAATGACAGCGAGCCCACCAGGTAGGCCGCCAGCACCGCAACGACCGGGTACAAAGCCGGGGACAAATAGTTCAAATCACTCTCCTCTTTTTTATTCCGCCAGGGCGCATTGCACCGATTTTGCACCCAGCAGCGTAACGCATACCTGCGGGGCTATGCCGACCAGGTAGCCGCGCCGCCCGCCGTTGATGGCGATTTTAGGCAAGGCCAGAATGCTTTCCTCGATGTACACCGGCATGACCTTGCGCGTGCCGAAGGGCGAGGTGCCACCGACCAGATAGCCGCTGTGCCGGTTGGCGACTTCGGGCTTGCAGGGCTCCACCGACTTGGCGCCGATCTGGCGAGCGAGATTTTTGGTCGACACCTTGCGGTTGCCATGCATCAACACCACCAGCGGCCTGGCGTCCTGGTCCTGCATGATCAGCGTCTTGACGACGGTGAAGGGATCGAAGCCCAACATTTCGGCACTGTGCTGCGCACCGCCGTGCTCCAGGTACTCGTAGGGGTGTTCGGTAAAGGCCACCTTGTTCGCTTTGAGGAACTGGGTGGCCGGAGTTTCGGAAACGTGCTCTTTTTTGCTCATGTTCTTGCCTGCCATTCCAAGCAGCCTGTCATCCTGAACGAAGTGAAGGATCTTCCGTGCGAACCAGAGATCCTTCACTTCGTTCAGGATGACAAACCCAACGAAGATTCTTCGCAGAGCCTGTCTCGAGCAAAGTCGAAGGGCTCAGAATGACAAATCCATTACAACGCCGGGTCCCTCAGTTCCCAGCGGATCGCATCAATGACTGCAAGCAACTCGGGCGACAGGGTGGTGCCCCAAGCGTCCAGATCCTCATCGAGTTGCGCCACCGAAGTCACGCCAATGATGGTGCTGGCCACCTGCCACTTGGTGTAGCAAAACGCCAGCGCCATGCGCGCCGGCGTCAGGCCATGCTCGCGGGCCAGCGCGTTGTAGCGGCGCGCGGCGGCCAGCGCTTCCGGGCGGCCCCAGCGCTGCTTGCGCACCGACTCAAACCTGGCGATGCGCGCGTCTTTCGGAGCGTCCGGGCCTTCCGTGCCCGACTGGTCGTACTTGCCCGTCAGCAGGCCAAAGCCCAGCGGCGAGTAAGCCAGCAGCGACACCCCCAGGCGGTGCATGGTTTCGTCCAGACCGTTTTCCACGGTGCGGTTGATCAGGCAGTACGGGTTTTGCACCGTGGCCACGCGCGGCAGGCCATGCTGCTCGGCCAGCCGCACAAATTCGTGCACGCCGTAGGGCGTTTCGTTGGACAGGCCAATGGCCCGCACCTTGCCGGCCTGGACCAAGCCGCCCAGGGCCTCGAGCTGCTCATGAATCGAGGTGGCCGAGCGTTCGAGTGCGGGGTTGTAGTACAGAGCGCCGAAAGCCGGCACATGGCGCTCGGGCCAGTGAATCTGGTAGAGGTCGATCACATCGGTCTGCAGGCGCTGGAGGCTGGCGTTGCACGAGGCCACGATATCCTTCGCCGTCATGCCGCTGCCGTCGCGCACCCAGGGCATGCCGCGCGAGGGGCCGGCCACCTTGGTGGCGAGCACCAGCTTGCTGCGCACGCCGGGGTTCTTTGCAAACCAGTTGCCGAGGATGGTTTCAGTGGCGCCGCAGGTCTCGGCGCGCGCGGGCACCGAATACATTTCGGCCGTGTCGAGGAAATTAACGCCGCGCTCCAAAGAGCGGCCCAAGATGGCATGCGCGGTCGCTTCGTTGACCTGTTCGCCAAAAGTCATGGTGCCCAGGCAGATGGGGGTAACGTGAAGGTCGCTGGAGCCGAGTTGAACTTGATTCATGTTTTTTGGGTTGAAACAGTTTCTGCAAAAACGGGCCGCGCCTGCGGCATCGCATCGGAAGAGGCCGAGTTTAAAGGCTTCGCGCCAGCGTTGCAGCCGGCAACAAGACGGGCATTTGTTTTACAAATTGATACCCTTAAATGGATCAACCTACATTCACAAACGCTTTAATGGAACTTCGTATCAACCACCCGGAGAACTCAAAAATGAAACCTATTCTCTCTTCCATGACCTGCGTCGCACTGGCCCTCGGCGTCCTGTCGGGCTGCGCCGACATGACGGAAACCCAGCGCGGAACGGCCCAGGGCGCCGGCATCGGCGCCGTGGCGGGCGCGCTGATCGGTGCGGCCACCGGGGGCTCCAAAGGCGCTGCGACCGGCGCGGTGCTCGGCGGTGCGGTGGGTGCAGGCGGCGGCTACCTCTGGTCCAAAAACATGCAGGAACAAAAAGCCGCGATGGAAAAAGCCACCGCCGGCACTGGCGTGGCCGTCAGCCAGACCGCCGACAACCGGCTCAAGCTGGACATCCCCAGCGACGTGTCCTTTGACGTGGGCCGCTCTGCCATCAAGCCCAACTTCGTGCCGGTGCTCAACCAGTTTGCCGCCAGCCTGAACCAGCACCAGGTCACCACGGTCACCATCATTGGCCACACCGACAGCACCGGCTCCGACGCCATCAACAACCCCCTGTCGGTGGACCGCGCAGACAGTGCCCGCGATTACCTGGTCAGCCGTGGCGTGGCGCGCACCCGCATCGTCACGGATGGCCGTGGCGCGCGTGAACCGGTGGCCGACAACAACACGGCACAGGGCCGCGCTGCCAACCGCCGCGTGGAGATTTATGTGGCCGAGCCGGTACAGGCCGCACAGCGTTATTAAGCCCCTTTCCTGAACCCGCTCAGTGCGTCAGTCCCCAGATGGTGCGCAGCTGCGACAAGGTGGCGATCACCGCCGGGTCGTGCTCCGCGGTTTTAGGGTAGATAAAGCTCAGCAGCGCCGCCACGCGCGTGTGCGGCCAGATCACCACCTCGTCGCGCTCGCTGGCCGGCACCGCGATGTCCTCGCGCAGCAGCGCCAGCCCCACGCCCGAGCGCACCAGGCTGTGCGGCGAGGCCGCCTCGTCCGACTCCAGCACGGTATTGGGCGTCAGCCCCTGGCGGGCGAACATGTCCTTGAGCAGGGTCTGCGCATGGTGCTGGGCCGGCGCGCCTATCCACGGCATCCCGGCAATCTCGCGCCAGCCCGCATGCAGCAGGCGCGGGCGAAAGCCGAACGGCCCGGCGATGCGGTACTGGATGGTCTGCAGCGGCACGCCCAGCACCTCGCGCGGAATGTTGGGCCCGATGTAGAACGCGCCCTGCAGCGCTTCGGCCGCCACCAGATCGCGCAGCTCCTCGGCATGGCCGTGGCGCGTCTTGATGTCGAGCAAAGGCAGCGTCTGCACCAGTGAATTGAGCAGCGAGCCCAGCCGCAGCGAATCCGGATCGCCCACCGTGCCTATCACCAGCGCGCCCGTAACCTTGCCTTTCATGTCCTTGGCCTTGCCGAGCAGCGATCCGGCGGCGGCGAGCACCTGCTCCGCGTCGGCCAGCATCAGCTCGCCGGCCCTGGTCAGCATGATGCGACCCGGCCGCCGGTCGAACAGCGTGATGCCCAGTTCCTCCTCCAGCGCCTTGATCTGGGCCGTGACGGCCGGCTGCGTCACGTGCAGCACTTCGGCGGCCCGCGTCAGATGGCCCAGCTTGGCCACCGTGACGAAGGCACGCAGTTGGTAGATTTCCATGAGCGGCGACGCGGTGGTCGTCGTTCAGCGGTCGAGAAAACGCACCTGCGTCGGCTCGATGCCGAGCCGCACTTCGGCACCCGGCGGAAACATGGCCAGCCCCGAATAGTGCGGCTGGTCGGCCACCATCGCGACCTCGCCCACGCGCACGCGGTAGCGCGAGAACTCGCCGAGGAACTCGGAGCTTTCCACGCGCCCCTCGACCCAGACGCGCGAGGCGTCGACCTGCTCGTCGCGCACCCGGATGCTGACCTGGTGCGGACGGAACGCCATGGCAGCGGCGCCGGGCCGCGGTGTCATCTCGGCCGGACGCGGGAAGGTCAGCGGGCCCAGGCCGTTCACGTTGAAATTCAGGGTCTCGCCATTGACGGCGCTGATGCTGCCCTCCAGCAGGTTGGCCGTGCCGACAAAGCCCGCCACGAAGCGGTTGCCCGGAAAGTCGAACAGCCCGGCGGCGGTGCCCACCTGCTGCAGGATGCCCTTGTCCAGCACGGCCATGCGGTCGGCCGTGGTCATGGCCTCTTCCTGGTCGTGCGTGACAAAAATAGTCGTGATGCCCAAGGTGCGCTGCAGGCTCTTGAGCTCTTCCCGCATCTGGACGCGCAGTTGCTTGTCCAGGTTGGACAGCGGCTCATCGAGCAGCAGCACCTGCGGCTCGATCACGATGGTGCGTGCCAGCGCGACCCGCTGCTGCTGGCCGCCCGACAGCATGGAGGGACGCCGCTTGGCGTATTGCTTCAAGCCGACCAGGTCCAGCGCGTCCTCGACCTTTTGCCGGATGATCTGCTTGTCGAGTTTGCGCTCCACCAGGCCGAATGCGACGTTGTCCCACACGGTCATGTGGGGCCACAGCGCATAGTTCTGAAAGACCATGCCCACATTGCGCAGGTGCGGGGCCGTCCCCGAGACATCCTTGCCATCGATCAGCAGCGAGCCGCCCTGATGCTGGTTGAAGCCGGCGATCAGGCGCAGCAGGGTGGACTTGCCCGACCCGCTGGGGCCCAGCAGCGCGAAAAACTCGCCGGGCTCCACCGTCAGGTTGATGTCTTTCAATACTTCTGTTTTTCCGTAGCTCAGGGAAAGGTGTCTCGCAACGACGCCCACTTTTTTCAAGGGTTTCAGCATGTTTACTCTCAGTCTTCGTGACGGGCGGCGGTGCGCGCGTTGGAGCGCTCTGCCACCCAATGGGATAGGTAGGTGCCCACCGCGACAACCACCACGGCGATGACGCCAAGGGCCGCGCCGGGGCCGCGGCCCGAGACACTTTGCATGTACAGGTAGATGCCGTAGCTCATGGGCGCGTTCGACTCGGTCGTGGTCAGCATGATGGTGGCCGACAGCTCCACGGCAGCGGTGATGAAGCTGGTGACAAAGCCGGCAAGGATACCGCCCGCCATGAGCGGCACCACGATGCGGCGTATCGTGCTGAGCCGATTGGCGCCCAGGCTCTGCGCCGACTCCTCCAGCGAAATGTGCACCTGCTGCAGCGCCGCGTAGCAGGAACGCAGCGCGTAAGGCAGGCGCCGCACGGCATAGGCAATCATGATCAGGACCCAGGTGGCGGTGATGGGCGTGTCGCCAAACGGAACCTCCATGCCCTTGAAGATGCGCAGGTAGCCAATCGCCAGGACCAGACCGGGAATCGCCAGTGCGATGGACGAGGCCCAGTCCAGCCATTGGCGCGCCGGCAGTTGGGTGCGCAGGATCAGGTAGGCAATGGCCGTGCCGATGACGACGTCCAAGCCGGCGGCCAGGCCGCAGTAAAGGAGCGTGTTGCTGATCATGCGGCCGGAGTCGTTGAACACCGTGGCGTAATGCTGCAGCGTGTAGGCATCCGGCAGAACGGAGAAGCTCCAGACCTTGGCAAAGCTCATCAAGAGGATGCCCAGATGCGGTGACAGCACCACCACCAGCACCAGCCCGATCCAGAAGTAGGCGATGGCGGTTTGCCAGGCCGTCAGCTGCCGCCGCTGGATGCTGTTGCCGCCCTTTTGCAGGGTCGAGTAGTCGCGTCCTTTCATGACCCGGGCCGCCAGCCACATGGCCAGGATCGAAAAGACAATCATGATGACGCTGATGACGTAGCCCAGCGGGTCATCCACGCCCACCGAAGTAATGCGCAGGTAAGCCTGGGGCGCGAGCATATTGGTCGTGCCCATCACCAGCGGGGTGCCCAGGTCATCGAACACCTTCACGAAGACGAGGGACGCCCCGGCGAGGAAACCGGGCATGGCCAGCGGGAAAATCACGCGGCGAAACAGCCGAAAACCCGTGCAACCCAGGTTTTGCGCCGACTCTTCCATGGCGCCATCGATGTTGCGCAAAGACGCGACCAGGTTCAGCAGGATGAAGGGGAAGTAGTGCAGGCTTTCGACAAATACGACACCGGCCAGGCCTTCCATGACCGGGACGGTAAACCCGAACCATTGATCGAGCAGGAGGTTGACCGAGCCGCTGCGCCCGAAGATCAACTGCAAAGCCACAGCCCCCACGAACGGCGGCATGATGAGCGGCAAGATGCCCAGCGTCTGGATGATCAACGCCCCGCGAAACTCAAAGCGCACCGTCAGGTAGGCCAGGGGAATCGCAATGAGCGAAGCGAACACCACGGAGAACACGGCCACCAGCATGCTGTTGACGAACGACTCCCTGAACAGGGACTGCCCGAAGAAATTGGCGAAATGCCCAAAGGTGAGCCGCCCCTCTTCCGTCACGAAGGCGGTGTAGATCACCGACCCGACGGGTGCGAGCAGAAACAGCGCCAAAAAGGCAAAGATGACGAGGCCGGCAAGCCAGGCGCCCAGCCCGCCCGGTAGCCGCCAGGTGCGAGGTGCTGCCGGCAGCACCGGCGAGTTCACGGTTGATGAGGAAGTCATTTACTGAGAAGCCTTTACTTGATGAGCGCAGCAGCCTCGCCAGCCAGTTGTTCTGCCCGGGCGTAGTTGGCCTTGGCTTTGGAGTTCCAGAGTTCTTCCAGGCCGGTCAGCTGCTTGGCAACGGCCACGTCTTTTTTGTTCTTGCGAAAGATCTCCAGGAACTGCTTGTCGTTGACGTTCTTCTCGTCCACCAGGGGGGTGTAGGCAAAACTGCGCGCCTGTTTGAGCAGCTCGGCGGCGCGCGAGTTCGGCTTGGCGGCCAGTTTGCGCTCGGCTTCATGGATGGCTTTGGTCGCCGCCTGCAACTCTTTCAGGCGGAAGGTGACCGTCTGGTCGAACAGGCTGGTCACCAGCGCATAGCGTGCCTCGGACAGCTCCGAGTCGAACTTCACCTTGGACTTGCGCGCGATGTCGTAGATATTGGGGTAGTCGGCCGGCACCTTCAGGCCCGCCACCGAGTAGGGGAGCACCGGCATGCGGCTGATCTTGGGATCGAACAGGAGCTCCTGACCTTCCATCGACAGCGAGTAGGCGATGAACTTGCTGGCCTCGGCGGCGTTTTTGCCGCCGGCGATCATCGCAATGCTGGCGGGTACGACCGACGTGACGCTGGGATAAACGAAGTCCACCGGAAAGCCCGAGTACCGGCCCGCCAGGCCAAAGAAATCAATCACCAGGCCGATGCCGAACTGGCCGTTGTTCACGCCGTCGGGCACGCCGAAGCTGCGGTCGGTGACGGCGGCGCAGTTGCCGCCAATCTGCAGCAGCTGGGTCCAGCCTTTTTCCCAGCCTTCGCCCTGCAGAATCGTTTCAACGGTGAGGTGGGTGGTGCCGGAGCGCGAAGGCGACGAGACGGCCACGTGGCCAAAATAGACGCCCTTGGTCAGATCGGCCCACTCCTTGGGCGCCGGCAGCTTGTTGGCCTGCATGTAGCGCTTGTTGGTCATGATGCCGTAGCCCGACAAGGCCTGGCCATAGTAAAAGCCCTCCGGGTCGTTGACCGGGTAGGTGCCGATCTTTTGGGGAACCAGCGGGTTGCCGGCCTCAGGGGCCTTCTGCAGGAGCTTGTCGCGCGCGAGCACCTCAAAGGCCACCACGTCCGAGGACCAGAACACGTCGGGGCGCTGGCCGGCAGCGGTTTCGCGGATGTAGGGAATGGAGGCGGTCCCGCTTTTGTTCAGGATCTCGAGCTTGATCGAGGGATTTTTGGCCTCGAAAGCCTTTCTGTAGGTGTCCGTGATCTCCTTCGGGAAGGAGGTGATCACCGTGACCGTGCCGGCCTGGGCGGCCGCGTAAATGGACAGGCCCAGGGCGAAGGCCAGGGCCGTGAACACCGGCTTGAATGCAATGCTGCGCATGAATGTCTCCGTCGGGAAGTTAAGTTGTGCCCGAAGGTTACGCATGGCATCGCCGGCTGACCAATCACCGTTTTTGATGCCTCCCATCAACGGCAGCATGCGTCGGGTTAACCCTTGGCCGCCTGGAAGCGCGCCTCCTCCTGCAGCCGCAGCACCCGGCGCTGCACCTTGCCCGTCGTCGTCATGGGCAGCGCGGCTATGAACTCGATCTCCTTGGGGTACTCATAGGGCGCCAGCATGGTTTTCACATGGGCCTGCAGCTCGCCGATAATTTTTAGATCAAATTGATCTACAGTCGGCGTGGATTGTGCGCGAGCAGCTACAAAATCAGGAGCAAGCACCACATAGGCCTTGACCACGGCGCCGCGCTCCCTGTCGGGCTTGGGCACCACGGCGGCATTGGCCACGGCCGCGTGTTTGACCAGGCAGTTTTCAATCTCGCCGGGGCCGATGCGGTAGCCCGCCGCCTTGAACACATCGTCGGCCCGGCCTTCGTACCAGAGGTAGCCGTCGGCGTCGCGCGTGGCCAGATCACCGGTGCGGCACCAGTCGCCGGTGAACTTGGCGCGGCTTGCGTCGTCCTTTTTCCAGTAGCCGAGGAAGAAGATCGGGTCCGGCTCGCCATGCACGTCATAACGGTTCACCGCCACGTCGCCCGCAACGCCCACAGCACATTCATGGCCGTCTTCATCAATCACCGCCACGCGGTGGCCCGGATAGCCTTTGCCCATGCTGCCGGGCTTGGCCGGCCAGAACAGAGAGCAATTGCCGACGACGTAATTGATCTCGGTCTGGCCGAACATCTCGTTGACCGTCACGCCCAGCTGGTCGCGGCAGTAGGCAAACACCGCGTCGCCGACCGCCTCGCCGGCACTCATCATGGCCTGCAGCTTGAGCTTGAACTGCTGGCGCGGCCGTGGGTAGGCTTTCATCATGGCCTTGAGGGCCGTAGGGAATAAAAAAGTGTGGGTGACGCCTTGTTGCTCCATCAGGCCAAAGGCAAGTTCGGGGCTGAAGCGTCCGTTAAAAGCGACGATGGGCCGGCCGAAATACAGGGTCGGCAGCAAGGCGTCCATGAGGCCTCCAGTCCACGCCCAATCGGCGGGGGACCAGAACACGGCTTGGCTCTCGGAGGCCGCCCTCACCCCTGCCCTCTCCCAGCGGGAGAGGGAGTCCCGATCGGGCCGCCCCGGTAGAGGGTTAGGGCTCCGTTCTGCCCCCTCTCCCGCTGGGAGAGGGCAGGGGTGAGGGCTGAACCCGAACCAGTTCTGACTGCAGATAAAGCCCGGCAGATTGCCGACCAGCGCACGGTGCGCAAGCAGGGCGCCTTTGGGCGGGCCGGTCGTGCCGCTGGTGTAGATCAGGATCGCCGCTTCGTCGGCCTTGGTCTTGACGGCCGTGAACGCACGTTTCTGTTCGGCCATCGCGGCCTCATAGTCCACATCACCCTGGCCTTTCGCCGCCCCCACAGCGACCACCGTGCGCAGCGCCGGGCATTGCGCCCGGATGGCCTTCATGCTGGCGATGGCACTTTCATCACAGATCGCCACCACCGCCTCGCTGTCCTGCAGCCGGTATTGCAGCGCCTCCGGGCCAAACAGCATGGACAGCGGCATGGCCACCGCGCCCATCTGAAACACCGCCATGTAGGCCACGGCGGTTTCAAAGCGCTGCGGCATCACGATGGCCACGCGGTCACCGCGCTGCACGCCCAGCCCCGCCAGCACGTGGCTCAGGGCATCGGCAGCGGCCTGCAACTCAGAATATGTATGAAAAGTGGTCTCAGCCCCTGTGTTATGTGCGCGAATAGCTATTCTTTTCGTAGCAGATTGGCCATCCCTCGCAGCCCGGGCCCAGCGGCTGCAGCAGACCTGGGCGATATTGAAGTGCTCGTCGACCTGCCAGCGGAAATCGCGGTGCAGTTGGGCGTATTGATCTGGTTGCCCACTGGTGGGCTTGTCCCTTTTTTGACTGCGCTTCAACTCAAGTCTCCTTATGATTAAACCTGAATCTGGCAGCCGACCGCTTGTTCTGGCTGCCTAGATTGCATGAATACTGAAATTTATGATTCCCTTGAGGGCCCGCTTTGAGATGACCACGCTACGCACCCGATTGAGCCGCCATGGGGCGCGCTGGCGGCGTTGCTCCTCCTTGCAGGCATTAGCCTGCTGCATCGTCACGCCTTGCCAACCCACCCCATGACAGCCCACTCAGGCGCGTTCAACTGCCAGATTCAGGTTTAGCCAATGTACAAAGAAAAACGCCTTTTCCGCAGCGAGTTTGTCCCTATACGCGGGCTGCGCTACCACGTTCACCGCTGGGGTGACGCCTCCCAAACCCCCTCTGCCCTGCCGTCGCTGGTGCTGGTGCACGGCTGGATGGATGTGGGCGCGTCCTACCAGTTCATGGTCGATGCCTTCTCGGATGCATTTGTGCAGGGCCGCGTCATCATTGCACCTGACTGGCGCGGCTTTGGCCAAACAGGGTCAGGCCAAGCCGACAACTTTTGGTTTCCCGATTACCTTGCCGACCTCGACTTTTTGCTGGACCACTACGCCCCCGGCCAGGCCGTGGATTTGGTCGGCCACAGCATGGGCGGCAATGTGGCCATGATTTACAGCGGTGTTCGGCCCCAGCGCATCCGCAAGCTGGTCAACCTGGAAGGCTTTGGCCTGCCGGCCACCCGGCCCAGCCAGGCCCCCGGGCGCTATGCCAAATGGATGGATGAGCTCAAAAGCCTGCACCGCGGCGAGATGGCCCTCAAAGGCTATGACGACGCCAGCGGCGTGGCGCGGCGCCTGATGAAGACCAACCCGCGGCTGCCGGCGGACAAGGCCGACTGGCTGGCCCGCCACTGGGCCCGGCCTGACGCCGACGGGACATGGCAGATTCTGGGGGACGCCGGGCACAAAATCACCAGCGCCCAGCTCTACCGCCTGGATGAAATGATGGAGATCTACCAGTGCATCAGCGCCCCCACGCTGGCCATTGAGGCGTCCGACGACTCCCTGAGCCGGTGGTGGCGGGGCTTGTACAGCCTGGCCGAGTACCACGAAAGGCTCAAGCGGGTGCCCCAGGCGAGCACCGCGGTCATTGGCGATGCAGGCCACATGCTGCACCACGACCAGCCCGCCCAATTGGCACATTTGATTGAAAACTTCCTGGCATGAGAAAATCACAGGTTACAGCAGCGATTCGGGCTTGATCCCGGGGGCTGCATGGGCCCGAATCAAACCTGACAGATAACCTGGATACACATCATGGAAGCAGAACACATCAACACCATTGGCAACCAAATCACCGACCTGATCGCCCGGGTGAATGAACTTCGGGGGTATCTTTGACTACGCTGGCAAGGCGCGCAAGTTAAACGAAGTCAACGCGGCCCTGGAAGATCCCAAGGTCTGGGACAACCCCAAGCGCGCCCAGGAGCTGGGCCGCGAGCAAAAATCACTCGAAGGCGTGGTCCTGACGCTGGACCACCTGGCCGCCGAGCTCTCGGACAGCACCGAGCTGTTTGACATGTCCAAGGAGGAAGGCGACGAGGCCGGCCTGCTGGCCATCGAAACCGAAGCCGCCAAGATCGCCACGGAAGTCGAGCAGATGGAATTCCGCCGGATGTTCAACAACCCAGCCGACCCGATGAACGCCTTCCTGGACATCCAGGCCGGCGCCGGCGGCACCGAGGCCTGCGACTGGGCCAGCATGCTGCTGCGCCAGTACCTGCGCTATGCCGAGCGCAAGGGCTTCAAGACCCAGGTCGAAGATGAGTCGCCGGGCGACACCGCCGGCATCAAGGGCGCCACCATCAAGATCGAGGGCGAGTATGCCTTCGGCCTGCTGCGCACCGAAACCGGCGTGCACCGGCTGGTGCGCAAGTCGCCGTTCGACTCATCCGGCGGTCGCCACACCTCCTTCGCCTCGGTGTTTGTGTACCCGGAAATTGACGACTCGATCGAGATCGAAATCAACCCGTCGGACGTGCGCACCGACACCTTCCGCGCCAGCGGCGCTGGCGGCCAGCACATCAACAAGACCGACTCCGCAGTGCGCCTGACGCACATTCCGACCGGCATCGTGGTGCAGTGCCAGGACGGCCGTTCACAGCACAGCAACCGCGACGTGGCCTGGAAACGCCTGCGCTCGCGCCTGTACGATCACGAGATGCGCAAACGCCAGGCGGAGCAGCAAAAGCTCGAAGACAGCAAGACCGATGTGGGCTGGGGCCACCAGATTCGCAGCTACGTGCTCGACCAGAGCCGCATCAAGGACCTGCGCACCAACTACGAGACCTCGGCCACGCAAAAAGTGCTCGATGGCGACCTGGACCCCTTTATCGAAGCCTCCCTGAAACAGGGCGTCTGATGAGCCGGCACCCCAAGACCGAAGCCCTGATCTTCGACATGGACGGCACCATGATCGACTCCATGCCCTGGCATGCCAAGGCATGGATCGAGTTCGCACGCCGGCACGGCATCGAAATGGATGTGGCCGACATGCTGCGCCGCACCACCGGACGCACCGGCGCGGAGTGCATGAACGAGCTGTTTCAGCGCGACATCCAAGCGTCAGAGGCCTGGGTTCTGATTGCGGAAAAAGAAGACATTTACCGCGAGCTGTTCACGCCGGTGTTTGCCGAAGTGGCGGGCTTCAAGGCCTTTGCCCGGTTGGCGGCGGCGCAGGGGCTGAAAGTGGGCGTGGGAACCGCGGGCGACAAACACAACATCGCATTTGCCTTTGCACGGCTTGACATGCAGCCGGCGCCCCATGCGGTCGTCGGCGGCGACGAAGGACTGCCCGGCAAACCCGAACCCGCCATCTTCCTGGAAGCGGCGCGGCGCATGGGCACGCCGGCCGCAGCCTGCATCGTTTTTGAAGATGCGCCCTTTGGCATAGAAGCCGCGCGCCGCGCGGGGATGCGGGCCGTGGCGGTCTGCACCAGCCACAGCCCCGAAGAACTCGCCGGCCCACACGTGATGGCCAGCGTGCGCGACTACAACGAACTCATGAACACCAACTTTTTGGGGAAGCTCCATGCTGCAACTGCGTGATGGACAGGGGCCGGCCACGGCCATCAACCGTGCCGACTACACTGCGCCCGCCTACTGGATAGACACCGTCGACCTGTGTTTTGACCTTGATCCGGCCAAAACGCGCGTGCTCAACAAGATGACGCTGCGCCGCAATGCCGAGGTGGCCGCCCAGCCGCTCAAGCTGGACGGTGAGGAGTTGAACCTGGCCCGCGTGCTGGTCAACGGCCAGGGCACCTCGTTCAAGATGGAAGGCAGCCAGCTGGTGCTGGAGAACCTGCCCGAGGGCAGCGAGCCGTTCGAGCTGGAGATCTTCACCACCTGCGTGCCCGCCAAGAACACCAAGCTGATGGGCCTGTACGTCAGCAACGACTCCTTCTTCACCCAGTGCGAGGCCGAGGGCTTTCGCCGCATCACCTATTTCCTGGACCGCCCCGACGTGATGGCCAGCTACAGCGTGACGCTGCGTGCCGACAAGGCCAAATACCCGGTGCTGCTGTCCAACGGCAACCTGGTCGAGCAAGGCGTGCTGGAAAACGGCCCCAACGGCCCGCGCCATTTCGCCAAATGGGTGGACCCGCACAAAAAACCGAGCTACCTGTTTGCACTGGTGGCCGGCCAACTGGTCGCGCGCGAACAGCGCATCACCTCGCGCGCCGGCAAGGACCACCTGCTGCAAGTCTTTGTGCGCCCGGGCGACCTCGACAAGACCGAGCACGCGATGAACTCGCTGATGTACTCCGTCGCCTGGGACGAAGCCCGCTTCGGCCTGCCGCTGGACCTGGAGCGCTTCATGATCGTCGCGACCAGCGACTTCAACATGGGCGCCATGGAAAACAAGGGCCTGAACATCTTCAACACCAAGTACGTGCTGGCCAGCCAGGCCACGGCCACCGACACCGACTACGCCAACATCGAATCGGTGGTCGGCCACGAGTACTTCCACAACTGGACCGGCAACCGCGTCACCTGCCGCGACTGGTTCCAGCTCAGCCTCAAGGAAGGGCTGACGGTGTTCCGCGACCAGGAGTTCTCGCAAGACCTGTGCGGCGAGCCTTCCGCCCGGGCCGTCAAGCGCATTGAAGACGTGCGCGTGCTGCGCACCGCCCAGTTCCCCGAAGATGCCGGCCCGATGGCGCACCCGGTGCGCCCCGACAGCTACATCGAGATCAGCAACTTCTACACCGTCACGATTTACGAAAAAGGCGCCGAAGTCGTGCGCATGATGCAGACTTTGGTCGGAAGGGACGGCTTTGCCAAGGGCATGACGCTGTACTTCGAGCGCCACGACGGCCAGGCCGTGACCTGCGACAACTTTGCGCAGGCGATTGCCGACGCCAATCCCGGTTCGGACCTGGCGCGCCTGCTGCCGCAGTTCAAGCGCTGGTACAGCCAGGCCGGCACGCCGCGCGTGCACGCCCAGGGCGTGTATGACACTGCAGCGCGCACCTACACCCTGACGCTGGCGCAAAGCTGCGCGCCCACCGCCGGCCAGCCGGTCAAGGAGCCGTTTGTCATTCCCGTGGGCCTGGGCCTGGTGGGCGCCGACGGTGCAGACCTGCCGCTGCAACTGGCCCACGAAGCGGCCGCAGTGGGCACCTCACGCACCGTGGTGCTGACGCAGGCCAGCGAAACGCTGACTTTTGTGAATGTAGCCACCGAGCCCGTGCCGTCCATCCTGCGCGGCTTCACCGCCCCGGTGGTGCTGGAGTTCGACTACACCGACGCCCAGTTGCTGCATCTGCTGGCCCACGACAGCGACCCCTTCAACCGGTGGGAAGCCGGCCAGCGCCTGGCCGTCAACCGCGCTATTAAATCAATAGCTGCCGTCGCTTATCCAGTAGGGGCTGCACCGCTCGATGATGCTTTCGTGGAAGCCATGCGCAGCGTGCTGCGCCATCCCGCGCTGGATGCCGCATTCAAGGAGCTGGTGCTCACCTTGCCCTCTGAAATCTATCTCGCCGAGCAACTCGACGTGGTCGACCCGCAGCGCATTCACGCCGTGCGCGAGGCGATGCGCCAGCAGCTCGCCGTGGCGCTGGCCGACGACTGGCAGCAGGTCTACGAGGCTCACCAGGACAACGGCGCCTACACGCCCGATCCCCTGTCGTCGGGCCGGCGCGCACTGGCCGGCATGGCGCTGTCGCAGCTGTGCCTGGCCGCGATGACGACCGGCGATACCGTGTGGCCCGGCAAAACGCTGCAGCGCTTCAAGGATGCCGGCAACATGACCGACCGCTTCAACGCCCTGGCCGCGCTGGTGTCCAGCGGCCATGCGCTGGCAGCCCAGGCCCTGCCCCACTTTCATGCCATGTTCAAGGACGAGGCGCTGGTCATTGACAAGTGGTTTGGCCTGCAGGCCGGCGCGCCGGACCGTGGCGGCAACATCCTGCCCGCCGTGCGCCAGTTGATGAAGCACGCCGACTTCAGCCTGCGCAACCCGAACCGGGCCCGCAGCGTCATCACCACCTTCTGCCAAGCCAACCCGGCCGCCTTTCACCGTGCCGATGCTGCCGGTTATGTGTTCTGGAGCGACCGTGTGATGGAGCTGGACGCCATCAACCCGCAGGTCGCCGCCCGCCTGGCCCGCGCGCTGGACCGCTGGAAAAAGCTCGCCGAACCCTACCGCAGCGCCGCCCGCGAAGCCATCGCCCGCGTGGCCGCCAAAACCGATCTGAGCAAAGACACGCAGGAAGTCGTTTCGCGTGCGCTGGCTGATTGAATATATGCCCCCACGCTTGTCACTTCGTGTACTACGCTGCCCCCCGAGGGGGTCGCTGCGCCTTGCGGCCCGGCAAAGCCGGTTCCGCGGCCCCTGCTGGTACACGCCTTGGGGCAGCCCGGCGGCAATTGATCTGATTTTCTAATTTCGACGACTGGAGTTTCCAATGTCCCAAAAAATCTCCCTGACCCGCTACCTGGTGGAGCAGCAGCGCATGGAGGGCCACATTCCTTCGCAGCTGCGCCTGCTGCTCGAAGTGGTGGCGCGTGCCTGCAAAAGCATCAGCCAGGCCGTCAACAAAGGCGCGCTCGGTGGCGTGCTGGGCACCGCCGGCAGTGAAAACGTGCAGGGCGAAGTCCAGAAAAAGCTCGACATCATCGCCAACGAGGTGCTGATCGAAGCCAACGAATGGGGCGGCCACCTGGCGGCCATGGCGTCTGAAGAGATGGACAGCATCTATGTGGTGCCCAACCGCTACCCCCAGGGCGAGTACCTGCTGCTGTTCGACCCCCTCGACGGCTCCAGCAACATCGACGTGAACGTCAGCATTGGCACCATTTTCAGCGTGCTCAAAAAGCCCGACGGCGATGCGGGTGTCGAAGAAAAGGACTTTTTGCAGGCCGGCAACAAGCAGGTCGCGGCCGGCTACTGCATCTACGGTCCACAGACCACGCTGGTACTGACGGTGGGCGACGGCGTCGCCATGTTCACGCTGGATCGCGAGCAGGGCTCCTTCGTGCTGGTGCAGGAAAACATGCAGATTCCGCAAGACACCCAGGAATTTGCCATCAACATGAGCAACATGCGCCACTGGGATGCGCCGGTCAAGCGCTACATCGACGAGGCCCTGGCGGGCAAGGAAGGCCCGCGCGGCAAGGACTTCAACATGCGCTGGATCGCCTCCATGGTGGCCGACGTGCACCGCATCCTGACCCGCGGCGGCATCTTCATGTACCCCTGGGACAAGCGCGAACCCGAAAAGGCCGGCAAGCTGCGCCTGATGTACGAAGCCAACCCCATGAGCTGGCTCATAGAGCAAGCCGGTGGCGCGGCCACCAACGGCAAACAACGCATTCTGGACATCCCGCCCACCAAGCTGCACGAGCGCGTCAGCGTCATCCTGGGCTCCAAAAA
>NZ_JAKFDR010000045.1:0-38436 GCF_036676035.1 Polaromonas sp. | reverse complement strand
CTCAAAGCCGCCAGTGCCATGATTTTGGCGCTGTCCACCAGCTCCTGAATGCCCACGTATTCGTCGGGCTGGTGCGCCAGATCCAGGATGCCCGGGCCGTAGGCAATGCAGGCATCAAGCTTGCCCGTGCGCACGATGTGTTTCTGGTCGTAGGTGCCGGGACTGGAGATGTAGCTGGCTTCGCGGCCCAGCACGCGGGCAATGGCCCTGGCGGTGGCCAGCACCACGGGCGCATCTCGGGGGGTGGCGGTCGGCACAAAACTCATGATGTCCTTGATACCGTAATTGAAGCCGGGCCGGCTGCGCTTGAGCTCCTCGAGCATGGCCACAATTTCAGCCTTCACCGCCTCCAGGTTTTCTTCGGCGATGAAACGGCGATCCAGCACGGCGCGGCAGGAATGGGCCACCACCGGCGAAGGCAGATCGCCGGTCGGCCGGCCCCGTGCATCGAGCGAAAACAGCTGCTCGACCTGGCCGCCGTGCAGGCTGTTGATGTTGAGCGTGCTGACCCGGGCCCCGGGCGGCTCCACCGGCTCGGCGGTATGGCGCTGCGACAGCTGCGGCTGCAACCGGGTTTCCAGCAAATGAATGAAGGCGCTCATGTGGTTGATGGCACTGTCACCGAGAAAGGGCATGGAGCCATGGGCAATCCGGCCCTGGGTCTCGACCTCGCCCCACCAGACGCCGCGGTGGCCCAGGCAGATGCGGTCCACACCCAGCGGTTCTGGAATGATCACGTGGTGCACACGCGGCTTCGTGAAGTAGCCGCGCTCTGCCAGATAACCAACACCGGCGAAACCACCCGATTCCTCATCGACCGTGCCTGAAATTTCCAGCGCACCGGGGAAATCCAGCCCTTCTTCCAGAATCGCTTCGCAGGCAATCACGCTGGACGCCAGCCCGCCTTTCATGTCGCAGGTGCCGCGGCCATAGACCTTGCCGTCCCTGACCTCGCCGCCAAAGGGCTCGGTGGTCCAGCCGGAGCCGGCTTCGACCACGTCGATGTGGCTGTTGAAGTGAACACACTCGCCGGCCGATTTGCCTTGGTAGCGGGCCACCACGTTGACCCGCGGATGGGAGTTGCGGTCACCCGGCGCACCTTCGGCACGGATGTACTCGACCGCAAAGCCGCGCTTTTGCAGCCGCTCCCCCAACAGACGGGCGCAGGCTTCGTAGGCGTCGCCGGGCGGGTTGACGGTGGGAATGCGGACCAGGTCTTGCGTGAGCGCCACCACCTCGTCGCGTTTAGATTCAATGCGTTTGAGCAGGCTGTCGTTGTTCATGAGCAGCAGTTTATGCGAGCCCGGTGTCTAAAGCCCATTCCAGACATCCATGGCCCGCCACTCCAGCGGCAGGCGGATGTCCACGCCCTCCTTCGCCCCGCGTGCGCGCAAAAAGTCCATGGAACGCTCGAACTGGTCCAGCGGCGGCGGCATGGGCTTCATGGGCTGGTCTGACGGCAGCCAGAAGTCGTCCCAGTGGATGGGGATGACCCGCTTCGCCTTCACCGCCGTCACCACCTCGCGCCAATAGGCGTCGCGGTAGGCATCGTCACGCGGTCCGAGCGAGCCTATGCCCAGCAGCACCACGTCTGCCTGCACGCCCTTGAGCGCGCCCGGCTCGAAGCCGGCACTGCCGTTGATCAGCAGGGACTTGCCCGCGTGCTGCACCAGCACCGCGTAGCTCTGCCCTTCCTTGTAGTCGCTGGCGCGCACCGGTGGCTTGAGCGGCTGGCTGATCTGGCCGCCGGTGAACCCGGTCGGCGCGTGGCGCGACGGCAAAAGCGTCACGGTAAAACGGCCAAACGTCATGGGCACCCCCAGCTTGGCCAGGCGAATCTGCGTCTCTGGCAAGCCCCAGCCGCGCCCCACATTGGCGGTGGAGGCCGAGCCCAGCAGCAGCGCGCCGGTGCGCAGGGCCACCTCGGGTGCATCCATGGCGTGGTCGTAATGCGAATGCACGGGGATCACGGCCGCCAGCTTGCCGGTGTGGTCCGGGATGCCGGCCCGCTTGAGCCCGCGCGTGATGCCTTCGAGATCCGGCTCCACCTTGCCCAGAAAGGTTTTCAGTTTGTCGGGGCGCGAGAAAAAACCGTCGGTCAGGATCGCAGTTTCACCGTCATCGAGCAGCACCGTGGCCACCCCGAGAAAGCTCACCTTCAGGCCCAACTGCGGCGGCTGGCTTTTCCAGGCCAGCGCGGCGTAGGGACTGAGCGCGGGGTGCTGCTGCAGCAGCCAGGCCAGTGCACCTGCAGCCAGCAGCAACAGGACAGCCAGTACGGCCAGGCTTCGTTTGAGGAGTTGCATGGTGGCCCCGAAGAAAAGCGGAACAGGCAAGGGATCGGATCAGGAAAGTCCATGGTAGCCGATGACTACGTGCCAGCCATTGACATCTGAGGGCATCTGAGCCTGGGCACCGGGACCCGTGCTGTTTGGGGCGTTTTTCTTAGGCAAAATCGGGCCTTATCCCTTACAAATACTGCGCCTAAAGCTATCATATCAATAGCAAAAAAGACCCAACCAGGCACCCCACCCGAATGCCCGTCCAGTGCCATGCCGCGCCAGAGGTCTTCGCCAATGGAGTAAATTCCGCATAAGGCAAACCCATGGCAGACAAAGTCATTCCCCTGGCAGACATCCGGTACGCGAGCAGCGTGCCGCATGTCCCTGCGCGCCTGCAGGCGCCTGTCGGCTTGCTCAGCGACACCCGGGCTCGCCCGCTGCGCGACCTGCGCATCAGCGTGACAGACCGCTGCAATTTCCGCTGCAGCTACTGCATGCCGCGCGAGGTGTTTGACAAGGACTACGCCTTTTTGCCGCAAAGCTCGCTGCTGAGCTTTGAGGAGATCACCCGCCTGGCCAAAATTTTTGTGGCGCACGGCGTGGAGAAAATCCGGTTGACCGGCGGCGAGCCCCTGCTGCGCAAGCACCTGGAGGTGCTGATTGAAATGCTGGCCAGACTGCAAACGCCGGCCGGCAAGCCGCTGGACATCACGCTGACCACCAACGCCTCGCTGCTGGCCAAAAAGGCCCAGAGCCTCAAGGACGCCGGCCTGCAGCGCGTGACAGTCAGTCTGGACGGGCTGGACGACGCCACCTTCCGGCGCATGAACGATGTCGACTTCCCGGTCGCCGAGGTGCTCAAGGGCATTGAAGCGGCCAGACGAGTCGGGCTGGCGCCGCTCAAGGTCAACATGGTGGTCAAACGCGGCACGAATGATGCCGAGATCATCCCCATGGCGAAGCACTTCCGCAACTCCGGCGTGGTGCTGCGCTTTATTGAATACATGGACGTGGGCGTCACCAACGGCTGGCGCATGGACGAGGTGCTGCCCTCGGCGCAAGTCATTGAGCGCATCCAGGCCGAGTTCCCGCTGGCGGCGATTGATCCGAACTACACCGGTGAAACCGCCGAGCGCTGGCGCTATGTCGATGGCGGCGGCGAGATCGGCGTGATCAGCAGCGTAACGCAGGCTTTTTGCAGCGACTGCAACCGCGCCCGCCTGTCGACCGAGGGCAAGCTGTTCCTCTGCCTGTTTGCCAGCCAGGGCCATGATTTGCGCGCCCTGCTGCGCAACAATTACTCCGACGCGCAGATTGCCGCGGCCGTGGCCCACATCTGGCAGGCGCGCACCGACCGCTACTCGGAACTGCGCGCCGCCCAGCCGGCTGACACCGATTCAAGCACCCCGCCCGGCCACAAGCGGGTCGAGATGAGTTACATCGGAGGCTGAAATGAAACCACCATGCTCACCACTTCGTGTGCTTAACTGCCCTCCAAGGGGCCGTGGGCCTCGCCTTGGGGCGGCCCGGCGGGAGGCCTAGGATGCACGACACCATAGACAGCGCAGAGATCACCGGCGTCATCCTCGCCGGCGGGCGCGGTTCGCGCATGGGCGGGGTCGACAAGGGCCTTCAAAACTTCAATGGCGTGCCGTTGGCCCTGCACACGCTGCTGCGCCTGTCCCCGCAGGTGGGCGAGATCATGATCAACGCCAACCGCAACCTGGCGGCCTATGAGGCGTTTGGCGTGCCGGTGTGGCCCGACGCCACGAACCTGGGCGAGTACGCCGGCCCGCTGGCCGGTTTTTTGACCGGCCTGGAGCGCTGCGAAACACCTTACATGCTCACGGTGCCCTGCGACACGCCGCTGTTTCCCGACGACCTGGTGCTGCGCCTGGCCGACGCCCTGCTGGCCGAGCAGGCCGACTTTGCGGTTGCGGCGGCGCCTGAGGAAGACGGGCAACTGCGGCCCCAGCCGGTGTTTTGCCTGATGCGAGTCGACCTGCTGGAAAGCCTGGTGCGCTTTACCCACGACGGTGGCCGCAAGATTGACGCGTGGACGGCGCAGCACAAGACCGCCCTGGTGCCGTTTAACCGGCCCGACGATGATGCACGGGCGTTTTTCAATGCCAACACGCTGGCGGAGCTGCACCGGCTGGAAGCCTTGCGCCCGTGAAGACCATAGACCAGATTGCCGCCGAGCTGCAAGGCTACGATCCGCAGGCGCTGCCTGCCAGCGATGTTCTGGCCTTTCTGTCCAAACTGGTGGCACCGATACCTGATGTACTCGAACTGCCTCTTTTCGAGGCACTGGGCCGGGTGCTGGCTGAAGATGTGATTTCGCCTTTCGATGTGCCCCCGCACGACAACTCGGCCATGGACGGCTACGCGTTTGATGGCGCGCAGCTGCTTGAGGCTGCACTGGAGCTGCAGGTGGCCGGCACGGCCCTGGCCGGCAAAGCCTGGCAAGGCCGGGTGGGGCCCGGACAATGCGTCAGGATCATGACCGGCGCCATCATGCCCCAGGGGCTGGACACCGTCGTGCCGCAGGAATTTGTATCCGTTCGCACTGAGCTTGTCGAAGTGCCTGCGGTGGCTTCGACAGGCTCAGCCCGAACGGAGTTCATCACCATTCCCGCCAGGCAGCTCTTGCCCGGCGACAACCGGCGCCTGCGCGGCGAGGACTTGTCCGCAGGAAAAAAAGCGCTACAAAAAGGAGAGCTGCTCACGCCCGCACGGCTTGGGCTGGTGGCCTCTTTGGGCCTTGAAACCGTCAAGGTCTGGCGCCCGCTGCGGGTGGCCTACTTCTCGACCGGTGACGAGATTTTGTCGCTGGGCGAACCGCCGCGCGAAGGCGCGGTGTACGACAGCAACCGCTACACCGTCTTCGGCCTGCTCAGCCGCCTGGGCTGCCAGGTGATTGACCTGGGCGTGGTGCGCGACGACCCGGCCCTGCTGGAGGCGGCGTTCACCCGCGCAGCGGCGCAGGCCGATGCCATCATCACCTCGGGCGGCGTCAGCGTGGGCGAAGCCGACTTCACCAAAGGCATGATGAAAAAGCTCGGCGATGTGGCCTTCTGGCGCATTGCCATGCGCCCGGGCCGCCCCATGGCGGTGGGCCGCATCTCGGCCACGGCGAGCAGCGGCGTCGGCCGTTTCGCCGCCGGGCCGCCCCAAGGCGAAACAGCCCCCGAGGGGCTGACGTCCGCGGCTCCAAGCCTGCCTGCGCAGGCTTGGACGGACGGAAGAGCCGCTGCGTCTCGCAGCGGCACGTCCAGCGAACCACGCGAAGCGGGGAGCGTGGGGGCCATCGAACGCAGCGAAGGGCCGCCCCAAGCAAGTTCAGCCCCCTCGGGGGGCAGCGCAGTACGCGAAGCGACAAGCGTGGGGGCCATCCTCTTCGGCCTGCCCGGCAACCCGGTAGCGGTGATGGTGACTTTTCTGGCCTTTGTGCGCCCTGCCCTGCTGCAGATGATGGGTTGCAATGCAGCGCCCGCACCCTTGCTCAAGGCCCGCACCACCGAAGCCATCCGCAAAAAGCCCGGCCGCACCGAATACCAGCGCGGCTGGGTGTCCACCGCCGCCGACGGCTCACCGCAGGTTCAAACCGCAGGCAACCAGGGCTCGGGCGTGCTGCGCTCCATGGCCGAGGCCAACGGCTTGATCGTGCTGCACCACGCCCAAGGCAATATCGCCGCGGGCGATGAAGTGGACGTGATGATGTTCGAGGGCGTGATTTAGCCCGGGTGGCCGGCCAGCCCGGTTCCCGAGGCGTCCCGGGTTTCGCTCATGTTCGCGCCCGGCACGCCCTGGCGCGCGAACAGCATGTACATGGTGGGCACCACGAACACCGTCAGCAGCGTCCCCAGCGACATGCCGCCCACAATCACCCAGCCGATCTGGATCCGGCTTTCGGCGCCCGCTCCGGTCGCCATGGCCAGCGGCACGGCGCCCAGCACCATGGCACCGGTGGTCATCAGGATGGGACGCAGGCGCTGCGAGGCCGCCTGCACCAGCGCATCCACCGTTTCCATGCCTTGCATGCGCAGCTGGTTGGCGAACTCCACGATCAGGATGCCGTGCTTGGTGATCAGGCCGACCAGGGTGATCAGGCCAATCTGCGAGTACACGTTGAGCGAGCCACCCGTCAGCTTGAGCGCGATCAACGCCCCCAGCATGGACAGCGGCACCGAGACCATGATCACCAGCGGATCGACAAAACTCTCGAACTGGGCAGCCAGCACCAGGAAAATGAACACCAGCGCCAGCACGAACACGATGGCCAGGGCGCCCTGCGAGTTCTTGAATTCGCGCGAGGTGCCGTTGAGCTCGGTGCCGTAGCCGGTCTTGAGCACCTTGGCCGCGGTCTGGTTCATGAAGGTCAGCGCTTCACCCAGCGCGTAGTCGGGCGCCAGGCTGGCCGTGATGGAGACCGAGCGGCGCTGGCCGAAGTGGTTGAGTTCGCGCGGCGAGACGCTCTCGCGCACCTTGACCAGGGCCGAGAGCGGGATCATCGCGTCGTTGCGGCCGCGCACGTAAATGCGTTCGATGTCTTCGGGCGTGCTGCGGCCGCTGGCCTGGGTCTGCACGATCACATCGTACTGCTCGGCATCGCGCTTGTAACGCGTCACGTTGCGGCCACCGAGCAGGGTCTCGATCGCCTTGGCCACCACTTCCACGCTCACGCCCAGGTCGGCCGCCTTGTCGCGCTCCACCTCGATGCGCAGCTCGGGCTTGTTCAGGCGCAGGTCCACGTCCGGCGAAACGATGCCGGGGTTTTTGGCCATCTCATCGAGCATCTGCCGCACCACGGCGTTGAGGTTCTGGTAGCTGTCGGAGGTCTGGATCACAAAATTGAGCGGCCGCTCGCGAAAGCCCTGCCCCAGCGAAGGCGGGGTGATGGGAAAGGCCGTCACACCCGGCAAGGCGTTGAACCGGGGCTGCAGCTCGCGCGCCAGCTCCAGCGTGGAGCGCTTGCGCTCGTCCCAGTCGACCGTGCGGTACACCACAGTGGCCTGGGCCGCGGTGGGGTTGCCCACGTTGGCAAAGATCCGGTCAAATTCCTTGTGGGACTGGCCCATGCGCTCCAGCGCCTGGGTGTAGCGGTTGGTGTAGTCCAGCGTGGCGCCGTCGGGCGCGTTCACCGTGGCCAGAATCACGCCGCGGTCTTCAAGCGGCGAAAGCTCCTGCTTCATGGACGGAAAAATCAGCGCAATCGACAGCGCGCTGAGGACCATGACACCCAGCACAATCCAGCGGGCCTGCAAGACAAGGCCCTTGAGCCTGCCGGCCATGCCCTGGTCGGCAGGCCGGGCCTGGTAGCGCGTCGTCACCACCCAGCGCAGCACGCGGCCGTAAGCGTCGGACACCACGGTCAGCACCCGCTCCATGGCGCTG
Organism: Polaromonas sp.; assembly: GCF_036676035.1. Taxonomy (GTDB): domain Bacteria; phylum Pseudomonadota; class Gammaproteobacteria; order Burkholderiales; family Burkholderiaceae_C; genus Polaromonas. The sequence continues at coordinate 30,757 of NZ_JAKFDR010000045.1, read as the reverse complement.
TCAAACCGGTTGGGCTTGGGGTTGTGCCTGAGCAGCGCCGAGCACATCATCGGCGTGAGCGTGAGTGCAACGAAACCTGACACCACCACCGCGCCGGCCAGCGCGAGTGCAAACTCGACGAAAAGACGGCCGGTGCGCCCCGGCGTGAAGGCCAGCGGCGCGTAAACAGCCACCAGCGTCAGCGTCATGGTCACCACGGCAAAGCCGATCTCGCGTGCGCCCTTGATGGCGGCGGAAAACGGATCCAGCCCTTCCTCGATGTGGCGGAAGATGTTCTCCAGCATCACGATCGCATCGTCCACCACCAGCCCGATGGCCAGCACCAGCGCCAGCAGCGTCAGCGTGTTGATGGTAAAGCCCGCCAGTGCCATGAGGGCGAACGTGCCCACCAGGCTGACGGGAATCGTGACAAGGGGAATGATGGATGCGCGGAAGGTGCGCAGGAACACGAAAATCACCAGGGCCACCAGCACGATGGCCTCGGCAATGGTGGTGTACACATTCCTGATCGAGCGGTCGATGAACACCGAGTTGTCGTTGGCAATGTCAATCAGGATATCGGGCGGCAGATCGGCCTTCAGTTTGGGAAAAGCCTCCCGCACGCCTTTGGACAGCACCAGCGGATTGGCCGTGGCCTGCCGGATCACACCCACCGAAATCGCCGGACGGCCATTGAGCCGCACCGAACTGCGTTCGTTGGCCGCACCCTCCACCACCTTGGCCACGTCGCGCAGCTTGACGGGAAAGCCATTCACGTTCTTGATGACAATCTCGGCAAACTGGCCGGGACGCACCAGATCGGTCTGCGAGGTGACGCTGAACTCGCGCTGCTGCGACTCGATGCGGCCGGCGGGCAATTCGAGATTGCTGCGGCGGATGGAATCCTCGACATCCTGCGTCGTCAGACGGTAGGCGGCCATTTTGTCGGTATCGAGCTGAACCAGCATGGCGTACTTGCGCTCGCCGAAAATCCGCACGTCGGCCACGCCCGTCACGGTCTGCAAACGGGGCTTGACGATGCGGTTGACCAGGTCGTTGATCTGCAGGGCTGTCAGCGAGTCGCTGGAAAACGCCAGCTGGATCACCGGGAAGGCGTCGGCCTCGACCTTGGCAATGACCGGCTCCTCAATGGCTTGCGGCAGGCGGTTGCGCACGCGGGAGGTCCGGTCCCTGACCTCGGCGGCGGCCGAGTCGGCATCTTTCTCAAGCCGAAAACGCACACTGATCTGGGCCTGGTCGGCCCGGCTGATGGAGGTGATCACATCCACGCCGTCAATGCCGGCAATGGAGTCTTCCAGCGGCTTGGTGACCTGGGACTCGATCACCTCGGCGGAAGCACCGGGGTAGCGCACGCTCACCGTGACCACGGGCTCGTCGATCTTGGGGTACTCGCGCACCGTCAGGCGGTTGAAACTGACCGCGCCGATCAGCACGATCAGCAGCGACAGCACGGTGGCAAACACCGGGCGGCGTATGGAAACTTCAGCAAGCAGCATGGGGATGGCTCCCGTTAATCAGCCAGGCTCAGGCGGGGTTGCGCGCGGCGCTGGGCGGCGCACTGGGCGCAGCCGGCTGCGGCGCGGCACTGCGGGGTGACCCGGAGGCCGCGTCAGGCGTGCGGCCAGGCGCAGGGCCGGGTACCTCCGCCCCGGCCATCAGGCAGGGGTTGGGGCCCGACAAGGCAGGCGCCGGCACTTTGGCGGCCACCGCTTTGCCTGCGGGGGCTTCGGCCAAGGCGCCCGAGGCCGCCACCGCGGGTGCAACTGCTGCCGAGCCATTGGCCTTGCCGGTGCTGGCCAGATCGACCACCCGCACCACCGTGCCATCGCGCTGCACACGCTGCTGGCCGGCGGTCACCACCGTGTCGCCCGGCGCCAGACCTTCCAGAATCTCCACCTTGCCGGGGCTGCGCAAGCCGACTTTGACTTCGACGCGTTGGGTGGTCCGCGACTCGCCGCCCGGACCATCGAGCAGCTTGATGACAAACTGCTTTCCCCCCAGGGGCACGATGGCCTCTTCCGGGATCACGCGCGCATTGTCGCGCTCGCCAAACACCGTGTTCACACGCGCAAACATGCCCGGGCGCAATTGCAGCTGGCGGTTGTCAATGCAGCCGCGCACACCGACCGACCGGCCGTTGGCATCAATCAGCGGGTCAATCGCCTGCACCGTGGCGGTGAAGCGGCGTCCCGGCAAGGCGTCGATATCGACCATGGCCGTCTGCCCGCGCTTGAGCTTGCTCTGAAAGCGCTCGGGCAGGCGGAAGTCCACGTAGATGGCTTCGATGTCCTCGATATTGACAATGTCGGCGCCATCCTTGAGGTAGTCACCGACATTGACCAGCCGGATGCCAGCCATGCCATCGAAGGGCGCAATGATTTTCAGCCGCGCTGCGGTGGCCTTGGCCAGCGCCAGCTTGGCCTGGGCTACCTGCAAATTGGCAGCGCTTTCATCGACCGTGCGCTGGCTGATGAAATTTTGCTCGACCAGCTCCTGGTTGCGCTTGTAATTGGCCTGGGCAATTGAAAGCTCAGCCTGGCTTTGCTGTACCTGCGCCAGCGGCAACTGATCATCAAACTGCACCAGCACCTGCCCTTTGCGCACCCGGTCGCCGTCGCGGAAATTGAGTTGGGTAATGCGCCCGCTGACCTCGGGGCGCAGCACCACGCCGCGGCGCGAACGCAAACTGCCCACGGCCTGCGTGTCATCGACCAGCTTGACGAGCACCACTTTCGCAACCTCCACCGAGGGGGGCTTGCCCCCTGCAGCCGCACTGGCACCCGCCTGCGCCGGTACGGCCGGCCCTGATGCAGAACTGGCCGTGTTGTTGTCAACTGTTTTGGGTTTGTTCTGATACCACCAGGCCGCCCCTGATGCTGCAGCAATGCCAGCAACCGCGACGACCGAGTAAATTGCTTTTGATGCCATGGGGAAAGCTGATTGTTATGAAACGAAACAGTCTTCCAATGTAGCAGGACCGCATGACCTTGACAGCCTCGCAGGTGGTGCACCAAGGGGCTGCTGGACCAGCTTTACAAAGCCTTTACCAAACAGGCCGCCGTCGGGCCATCGCCTCAGGTGCGCCGCCAGTTGCAACGGCTAACGCCTAGGCGCGTTTCAGGGCCAGCTCCACCCCCTTGTTGGCCAGCGCATCGGCCCGCTCGTTGCCCGGATCGCCGGCATGGCCCTTGACCCAGTGCCAGTCAATCTTGTGGCCGCTGTTGCTGACCAGCGCATCGAGCCGTTGCCATAAGTCAACGTTTTTCACGGGCTGTTTGGCGGCCGTGCGCCAGCCCCTGGCTTTCCAGCCATGTATCCATTCGGTGATGCCTTTGCGCACGTATTCGCTGTCGAGATAAAGGCTGACGCTGCAAGGCCGCTTGAGGGCGGCCAGCGCCTCGATCACCGCCGTCATTTCCATGCGGTTGTTGGTGGTGCCCAATTCGCCGCCGAACAGCTCCTTGGCGGTATCGCCCATGGTCAGCAGGGCGCCCCAGCCGCCCGGGCCAGGGTTGCCCTTGCAGGCGCCATCGGTATAAATCACCACACGGTGGGCGGCGGTTGGCGGGGTAGCGGTCATGGGTAATTCAGGTGCTTTTCTGGTGGTTGGATGATTGAATGGCCGGATGCTTGTTGGCGACGGCCGGCGCAGCCGCCACCGCCTTGTGGGCTTTCCAGCCCGGCTCCAGCAGCCTGACGCCGCGCACACGCTTGACGGCCACCAGAAAGTACACAGCGCCAAAAATGGGCCACCAGCGTTCGCCAGCCTGGTCCATCCACTCAAAACGCGCGAGCCATTTCTGGCTGGCCATCGCGGGGCGGTAGCAGCCAAAGCGCCCCGACTCTACCTCAAAGCTGAGCAGCCTCAGCCAGTCGCGCAGGCGCCAGTAGCCAATAAACTCGCCGGCCGCAGGCAAAAACAGCTTGCCATAGCCCAGACGCTGGTAAAAATGTGCCCGCTGCTGCCGAAAGCCCCATAGGCTGGTAGGGTTCAGGCCGGTGATGACCACCCGCCCTTCCGGCACCAGCACGCGCTCCACCTCGCGCAGGGTGGCATGGGGGTCGCTGCTCAGCTCCAGCGTGTGGGGCAGTACGACCAGGTCCAGGCTGTTGGCCGGAAAAGGCAAGGCGGCCGAGTCGGTGATGAGGGCCGCCCGCCGGGAACCTGAGGCCCCCGTGGCAGCCGCATCCGGGGCGTCATCCGAAGCAGAGGCAAACGAAAGTTCTGATTGCAGCGCCAGCCACTGGTGCGGCATGCGGTTGGCCTGCAAGGCGTCGAGCTCCGGCAAACCGAGCTGCAGCGCGTGGTAGCCAAAAATGTCGCTGACCGCCTGGTCCAGCCGCTCGCGCTCCCACGCCAGCAGATACTTGCCGGGCGGCGTTTTGAACCAGTCCGTCAAACCTATAATTTCCGAGCTCATTGAGACCCATGCATGTATTTGATTCCCATCCCCGCGTTTGCCGACAGCCACCTCTGGCTGCTGCATGACGGCCAGCGCGCCCTGCAATTGGAGTCGATTCTAGTCACGCACCACCCTGCCGATCACATTGGCAGCGTGGACGCCCTGCGGCAGGCCGCCGGCGCCGGGGTTTACGGCCCGGCCGTCCATGACGACACCACCGCATTTGCCGCCATCAGGCAGTGGAAAAACCAATTCAAATGAATCCTCACCACCACCTCATCGCCCTCCTTCGCTCTTTTCGCTTTTTCACTTCACGCCTGGCCCGTTTCGGGCTCGTTCTTGGTATCGCCGTCCTGGCAGGTTGCGCCACCAGCCAGCCTGGCCTGCCCGGTGACCCGGTATTGAGCACCGGCCCGGCCACTACCCCCTTGATCCCGGGCGGCCCACTGCAGGCCATCACGCCCGGACAGATCGGCACGCACCAGGTCGCTCCCACCGAGCCGCCCAAGGAGCTATGGGAGCGCATTCGCCGCGGCTTTGCCATGCCCAACCTTGAAAACGAACTGGTCACCGAGCGCGAGCAGTGGTATGCCAGCCGGCCCGACTACATCCAGCGCATGACGGAGCGCTCGAGCAAGTACCTGTTTCATATCGTCGAAGAACTCGAGCGCCGCCAGATGCCGACCGAGCTGGCGCTGCTGCCCTTCATTGAAAGCGCCTTCAATCCGCAAGCCGTCTCCAGCGCCAAGGCCGCCGGCATGTGGCAGTTCATGCCCGCCACGGGCAAGTATTTCTCCCTCAAGCAAAACGCCTTCCGCGACGACCGCCGCGATGTGCTGGCCTCGACCCGCGCCGCGCTGGACTACCTGCAAAAACTCCATGGCATGTTTGGCGACTGGCATCTGGCACTGGCCGCCTACAACTGGGGCGAAGGCAGCGTGGGCCGTGCCATCGCCAAGAACCAGAAAGCCGGCCTGGGCACCAGCTACCTGGACCTCAACATGCCCGCGGAAACGCGGCTGTATGTGCCCAAGCTGCAGGCAGTCAAAAACATCGTGGCCAACCCGCAGGCGTTTCACACCGAGTTGCCGCTGATTGAAAACCACCCCTACTTCCAGCAGGTGCAGCTGACCCGCGACATTGATGTGGCGCTCGCGGCCAAGCTGGCCGATGTGAAGATTGAAGACTTCAAGGCGCTGAACCCGTCGGCGCACCGCCCGGTCATTCTGATGGCCGGCACGCCGCATATTTTGCTGCCCTGGGACAACGCCAAGGTGTTTCAGCGCAATTTTGAAGCCTACAGCCAGGGCCAGTACGCCAGCTGGACGGCCTGGACCGCGCCGAGCACGATGAATCCGGCCGAAGCGGCTCGCCGCACCGGCATGAGCGAAGCCGACTTGCGCGGCGTCAACAACATTCCCCCGCGCATGCTCATCAAGGCCGGTTCGACCCTGCTGGTGCCGCGCTCGGCCAAAGTGGAAAACGACGTGACCAGCCACGTGGCCGACAACGCCCAGGTTTCATTGGCGCCTGAAATCGTGACGCGACGCACGACGGTCAAGGCGCGCAAAGGTGAGACCGTCGCCAGCATTGCCCGACGCTACAGCCTGAGCGTGGCCAGTGTGGCGGAGTGGAACAAGGTGAGCGCGGCCAGCCACTTCAAGCTGGGCCAGGCTGTGGTGGTGTTTCTGCCCATCAAGAGCCGGCCCATCGCCAAATCTTCAGCGCGCAGCAGCCCTGTCAAGGCGGTCAAACGCAGCCCTGGCAAGCCCATCGTCAAGGTCAAAAAGCGCTGAGCGGCCTGGCCTATGACGGGCTCACGCAAGAAGCTATCATTTTTATAGCTAAAAGTGATGGCAGCAGGTTTGCGAATCTGCCGTCAGCTCTGAGGCAGCAAGCCCGACAGAAATGCCGGCAAGGGCCGCCCCTGAGACAGCAGGTAAGCCGCCATGGGCCCGACCACCTCGCGCACCGCCGGCCTGCGGGTCATGGCGGCACGCCATTGCATCAAGTGGGGGGTTGCCTCTGTCATGACCGCCCCCATGCGCTCGCCAAACAGCTGGGCCATGTAAAAAGCAATGTCGGCGTAGGAGTAGCTCCCGGCCAGAAACGCCTGCCCCTCCAGCTGCGCTTCCATCTGGAGGTAGTAACGCGAGGCGATTTCACGGGCGGTCACCGCCATCGGGTCTTGCGGTTTGCCCTGCAACCCCATCAGGCGGATGATGGACGGAAAGTACACCTCGTCAGACTGGTGCTCCAGCAAGCGCGCCCGCGCCCGGGCGCGGATATCAGCGGGCCACAAGGCCGGCGCAGGCTGCAAATCTTCCAGGTATTCAAAAATCTGGGTCGAGTCGAACAGCTCCAGATCCCCATGAATCAGGACCGGCACCTGCTGCTTGGGATTGATGCGCAGCACGTCCGGGTGCTTGGGCTCGTAAAGCCGGCTCATCTCGAAGGGCACCATGACCAGTTCGACATCCAGCCCCTTCTCCAGTGCAGCAATCTGCACCTTGGCGCCAAACATGCTTAAAGGGCCGGAAAACAGGCGGATGCGGGTATTTGGCTGGGTCATCAAAGTTTCTCCGTCTCGCCCATCCGGGGCTGCCACTTCATGAGCTTGCGTTCAAGTTTACCGACAATACCGTCGAGCACCAGTGCAAAGGCGGTCAGCACCACAATGCCGGCAAACACGGTGTTCACGTCAAAGGTGCCCTCGGCCTGCAGGATCAGGTAGCCCACGCCGCGCGCCGAGCCCAGGTACTCGCCCACCACCGCGCCCACAAAGGCCAGGCCCACCGAGGTGTGCAAGCTGGAAAACACCCAGCTGGTGGCGCTGGGCAGGTAGACCGTGCGCAGCAGCTGCCGCTGGTTGGCGCCCAGCATGCGGGCGTTGGCCAGCACCACGGGGCTGACTTCCTTCACGCCCTGGTAGACGTTGAAAAACACAATGAAAAACACCAGCGTGATGGCCAGCGCCACCTTGCTCCAGATGCCCAGACCAAACCACATCGCAAAGATGGGCGCCAAAATCACGCGCGGCATGGAGTTGGCGGCCTTGATGTAAGGGTCCAGGATGGCACTGGCCGTGGGCGCCAGGGCCAACCACAGGCCGCAGGCCAGACCGAGCGCCGTGCCGAAGCCAAAGGCCAGCACGGTCTCCAGCAGCGTGGTCCCCAGGTGGATATAGATGTCGGCATTGCCGGCCAGGCCGTCCGGGTAGAGCGTGCTGGGGCCAAAGCCAAAAGGCATGAACCACGACCAGACACGGCCCGCCACCTTGACCGGCTCGCCGACGAAAAATGCCATTTGCAAGTCACGTGAAACCAGTTGCCAGGCGCCCAGAAAAACAATGAGTACGCCGATCTGCCAAGCGCGCAGGTTGCTGCCCGAAGGCTTGAGGTGACGCCACATGGTCATTCGTAAACCTCCGCGCTACGCGCTGCGGTATTCGTCTTGGGAGCGGCCCGGCGACTCATGCTGCCTTTTTGAGTTGCTGCGCGTAGCCCTTGAGCACTTCGTCGCGCAGCACGTTCCAGATCTGGGTGTGCAGCTCGACAAAGCGCGGCTGGCTGCGCACCTCGGCCACATCGCGCGGGCGCGGCAGGTCAATGACGAACTCGCCCATGGGGCGCGTGGCGGGCCCGGCCGACAGGACCACCACGCGGTCGCTCATGGCAATCGCCTCGTCCAGATCGTGGGTGATGAAAATCACCGCTTTCTTCTTGGCAGCCCACAGGTCCAGCACTTCGTTTTCCATGAGTTGGCGGGTCTGGATGTCAAGCGCTGAGAACGGTTCATCCATCAGGATGATGTCGGGGTCCAACGCCAGCGTTTGCGCCAGTGCCGTGCGCTTGCGCATGCCGCCCGACAGCTGGTGCGGGTAGCGCTCGCCAAACTCGCCCAGACCCACCCGGTCTAGCCAGGCCTGCGCTTGGACCCGGGCCTGGTCGTCAGGCACACCGCGGTACTGCAGGCCCACCATCACATTGTCGATTGCGCTGCGCCAGGGCATCAGCGCCTCCGTCTGGAACATGTAGCCGGCCCGGGTGTTGATGCCGTCGAGTGCCTTGCCAAAAACCTTGACCGTGCCGGAGGAAGGCGCCAGCAGGCCGGCACCGATGTTGAGCAAGGTGGACTTGCCACAGCCGGTCGGGCCCACCACCGAAACAAACTCGCCGGCGCGTATGCGCAAGGTGGTCTCGCCGACAGCGGTGTAGCCCTGCCCCGCATCCTCCCGCGACCGGAAGGTGCAAGTGATCTTGAGCAATTCAATCGCGTAATCGGAGGCGTGATTTTCGGCTGGGTCCGTCATGGGTGCATTGTCGCCGTGAACGGCCAGATTCGAAATGCCCAATACAAGGAAGTGCCGTTGTGAGTTCGACGCCTGGTTGGCCAAGCGCCGGATGATCGGAATGAGGTGACCGCCCGTAGGGGATCTCCCCCACCAGCAGGGGCCGCGGAACCGGCTCTGCCGGGCCGCAGGCGCAGCGGCCCCCTCGGGGGGCAGCGCAGCACACGCAGTGGCAAGCGTGGGGGCTTATTCAAGCCTTGAATTTTTCCTTGGCGCGCCGGGCAAACGCGTTGGTGTAGGTTTTGGACAGATCGATCTTGTCGGGCTTGATGGCCGGGTCAAAGCTGGCCAGCGCTTTCAGTGCGGTCTTGACGCCGTCGTCGGGAATGATGCCGTCCGGCGAAATGGATTCACGCACCTTGTTGAACGAAGCCAGGTACAGGCCGCGGTCGCCCAGCAGATAGGACTCGGGCACGGTCTTGATGATGTCGCCCGGGCCCGCGGTCTGCAGCCATTTAAGACCATGAACAATGGCATTGGCCAGTGCCTGGCAGGTGTTGGGGTTCTTCTGGATGAACTCGGTGGGCGCATACAGGCAGGCCGCCGGCATGGGGCCGCCGAACACATCGATCGTGCCCTTGAGGGTGCGCGTGTCCGAAATGATCTTGACCTCGCCTTTTTGCTCCAGCATGGTCATCACCGGATCGGTGTTGCTCAGGGCGTCAATCTGGCCCGAGCGCAAGGCGGCCAGCGCACCCGCGGCGGTGCCGACACCAATAAAGCTCACGTCGCCCGGCTTGAGGCCGGCGCGCGACAGCACCAGATTGGCCATCATGTTGGTGGACGAGCCGGGGGCCGACACGCCAATTTTTTTGCCTTTCAGTTCGGCCACGGACTTGAAGTTGGGCATGTTTTTGGTGGACACGCCGAAAGCGATCTGCGGCGCCCTGCCCTGCAGCACGAAGGCCTGGAACATCTGGTTTTTGGACTGCAGGTTGATGGTGTGCTCGTAGGCGCCCGAGCACACATCCGCCGAGCCGCCCACCACGGCCTGCAGGGCCCGCGCGCCACCGGCAAAGTCGCTGATCTCCACGTCCAGACCTTCGGCCTTGAAGTAGCCCAGCTGCTCGCTGATCGTCAGTGGCAGGTAGTAAAACGCAGCCTTGCCGCCGACCGCCAGGGCTATCTTGTTTTTTTCGAGTTTGGTCTGTGCGCGCAAGGCTGGCAGGGCCAGTGCAGCGGCGGCCAGTGCGGTTCCGCCAGCAAAAGTTCGGCGGGAAATAATGGGCTGATGACTCATGGGAGTCCTCCTTGTTTTGAGGTTTCACCCAAGCATAGTTGCGCATGAAAAAACCCGCATCGGGGTCATCCCGTGCGGGTTTGTACGCAAGCCGGATTGGTTACCGGCAGTTACTTTTTACAGGGGATTTTCCGACGGGCCGCCCCTAGGAAAATTAGCCCCTCTTCGTCGTGCAAGGGGCAGCGTACCGCCGAAGGCACGCGAAGCGACAAGCGTGGGGCGCCGTGCGCAGCGAAGGGCCGCCCCGAGCAAGCACAGCCCCCTCGGGGGGCAGCGCAGTACGCGAAGCGACAAGCGTGGGGGCACTATCCAGTCAGCGGTAGCCCACGAAAAGAATCGCCACATTGACCAGCAGCGCCAGGGCCCAGAGGATGGATCGGGTCAGGGCCATGTCGGCGATGTACATCATGATGTAAGCCATGCGCAGCACGACGAATGCAAACGCCAGAATGTCGAGCCTGGCCTGGTGCGCCTGCAGCTGGTGGGCAATGATCACCGCAGCGAAAAAGAACGGCAGCGACTCGAAGGTGTTGGCCTGCGCGCTGTTGGCGCGGGCACGCCAGTCGGTTTGCCCGGCCAGCCAGGCGCGCGGATTGTTGTTGTCATAACCGCCCTGGCGCCTGGGTACGCTCCACATGCCCGACTTGGCGATGACCGCACACACAATGGGCAGGATGGCGGCAATCAGAAGGCACCAGTAGGCGATGGTGAAACGTGCAAACATCATGAACAGGTACCCTTTTTACTTGTGATCGTCGTGTGGTGCGCGCAGGAAGCTATCAAAATTATAGCTAGCGTGGTGTTGCACGCTAGCTGGTAAATGTTCAGCGAAATTCAGCGCCTGTCGACCAGCGCATGGGCGATGGTGCCCAGATCGACGTACTCCAGTTCGCTGCCGACCGGCACGCCACGCGCCAGGCGCGTGACCTGCACGCCCCGGCTCTTGAGCGCCTGGGCAATCACATGCGCGGTGGCTTCGCCTTCCGCAGTGAAGTTGGTGGCCAGAATGACTTCCTTGACCTCACGCAAGGATGGCTCGAGCGGCGCGCCGCCGCCATCCTTGGGCACGACGCGGTCAAACAGTTTTTGCAGGCCAATGTCGTTGGGGCCAATGCCGTCAAGCGGACTGAGCTTGCCCATGAGCACAAAGTACAGACCTTGGTAGGCCAGCGTGCGCTCCAGCGCTGCCTGGTCGGCCGGGGTTTCGACCACGCAGAGTTTGCTGCGGTCGCGCTGCGGGTTCTGGCAGGTGCTGCAAATATCGAGCTCGGTCAGCGTGTTGCACAGCGCGCAATGCTTGACGCTGTGCACCGCATGCTCCAGCGCACGGGCAATTTGCAGCGCGCCGGGTTTGTCATGCTGCAGCAGATGAAAGGCCATGCGCGCGGCCGATTTGACCCCCACGCCGGGCAGCTTGCGCAGCGCCTGGGTCAGGCCATCAAGGGCGTTGGAGTCAGACATCCGGGGGTGCGACTATCGTTCGTGTTGGGCTTGACCTGCCCGAACGGAAGCGATCAGAACGGGAACTTCATGCCGCCGGGCAAGCCTGGCATCCCTGCCGTGAGCTTGCCCATTTTGGCCTGGCTGACTTCTTCGGCCTTGCGCACCGCCGCGTTGAACGCTGCGGCCACCAGGTCTTCCAGCATGTCCTTGTCGTCCGCCAGCAGGCTGGGGTCAATTTCAATGCGCTTGACGTCGTGTTTGCAGGTCATGGTGACTTTGACCAGGCCCGAGCCGGATTCGGCCGTGACCTCGACAAACGCGAGCTCTTCCTGAGCCTTTTTCATGTTGTCCTGCATGGCCTGGGCCTGCTTCATCAGGCCGGCGAGTTGTCCTTTGTTGAACATATGTTTTCCTTTGAATCTGAGTCACTGAATCTGAATTTGAATCTGTCGATGCAATCTGCAGGTCTTGCTTGGCTTCAATCATATCGGCTAGGACGCCGGCTGAGGGGCCAGCGGCTTGATGCTGCCGGGCACGATTTTCGCGCCATAGTCGCGGATCATGTCCTGCACAAACGGGTCGTTGAGAATGATCTCTTCCGCCACGCGCTGGCGCTCGGCCTGCGCGGCGGCATTGCGGCGGGCCGGCGTGTCCGTCACCGGGCCCACCTCCACCACCAGTTTGGCGATCTGCTCCGCCCCCAGCGCGGCCTGCAGCGCGGCCTGCAGCTTTTCGCGGGCCGCCGCCTGGCTCAGCGACTCGCGTTCCACCCGCAAGGTCCAGACGCCGTCGTCTTGCGAGCGCAGTTCGGACTGCAAGGCCACCTCGCGCGTCAGCGCCGCCACCGCCTCGGCTGCCACCAGCTGGTTGACCAACTGGCTCCACACATCGCCCAGCGGACCGGGCGTCAACGCGGGCATAGCCGGTGCTACGGCAGGTTCTGCGCGCACTGGTTCGGGCGCAGGCGTTGCGGGTGCCGACTCGGGTACTGCCTCGGGCGCTGAATCCGCTACAGTATTGATAGCTGCTGGCGCATATTCTTCCTGGGTTTGAGGCCGATTTGATTCCACAACCTGGCTGGATGCCGGGGCCGCTACGGCTGGAGGCGTGGCAGGCGATGCGGGCAGCTCAGGCTTTGAAGGCGCAAGCGCCCGATCGGCCAACACAGCGCTGGCCTTGAAAGGCTCAGGCGGTGACTTTTTTCCCGGCTCGACGGCACTCCCCACATACTGGGTCTGTGGGGCAGGGGCAGATACCGGCGCAGTGGCGCCCGCCGGTTTGAAAGCCAGCAGGCGCAGCAACACCATGGTTAGCGCCGCATACTCGTCGGGCGCCAGGCCCAACTCGCCACGCCCATGCAGGCACAGGCTGTAGAGCAGCTGCGTTTCGTCGGCCGGCAGCGTGTGCGCCAGCCGCGTCGTTTCGGCAATCTCGGGGTCGGTCTCGTCGTCGCCGGCGCCAATGCCGGGCACCGACTGCAGCACGGCCATGCGCTGCAGCACGGTGGTCATCTCTTCCAACGTGGAAGCCGCGCTCAAGCCGTTGAGGCGCAAGGTTTCGGAGGTTTCCACCACGGTCTTGCCATCGCCGCGCGCCAGCGCGTCGAGCAGGCGAAACACATAGCTTCGGTCCACGCTGCCCAGCATCAGGCGCACACCGGCCTCCTGCAGCTGGCCGGAGCCGAAGGCAATGGCCTGGTCGGTCAGCGACAGCGCGTCGCGCATGGAGCCGCGCGCCGCGCGCGCCAGCAGGCGCAGCGCCTGCGGCTCGGAGGGCACGTTTTCGGCCTGCAGCACCTGCGTCAGGTGCTCCAGAATCGTCTCGGGCGCCATCGGGCGCAGGTTGAACTGCAGGCAGCGCGACAGCACCGTGGCCGGCACTTTTTGCGGATCGGTCGTGGCCAGCACAAACTTGAGGTATTCGGGCGGCTCCTCCAGCGTCTTGAGCATGGCGTTGAAGGCCGTGTTCGTCAGCATGTGAACCTCGTCGATCATGAAGACCTTGAAGCGGCCCACGACAGGTTTGTAAACCGCCTGCTCCAGCAACTGCGCAATCTCGTCCACCCCGCGGTTGGACGCCGCATCGAGCTCGGTGTAGTCCACGAAGCGGCCGCTGTCAATGTCGGTACACGCCTGGCAGACGCCGCAGGGCTCGGACGTGATGCCGCCCTGCCCGTCGGTGCCGGTGCAATTGAGCGACTTGGCCAGAATGCGCGACACCGTGGTCTTGCCCACGCCCCGCGTGCCGGTGAACAGGTAGGCATGGTGCAGCCGCTGCGTGGCCAGTGCGTTGCCAAGCGCCTGCACCACATGCGACTGCCCCACCATTTCAGAGAAATTTTTGGGGCGGTATTTGCGGGCAAGCACTAAATAGGACATGCGTGCATTCTAAAGTGGCCGGATTGGATTTTTGACTCCAGGTCAGGGGCAAATTCCAACCCTGCCGCCCAAGTCACTTACAATCGGAAGTGACGGGCCTTCCCGCATGGTAAAGCGGCCAACCGGGTCAGGTGGGGAACCAAGCAGCCCTAACTGTGGAGTCAGTGCCGGGGTCAAGGCTCGTCACCTTATTTAGCCTAGCAGGCTGCTGAAATACTCACTGCGCCAGCGCAGCAGCTGACTCGAAGCGGTTTATTTTTGCGGTTCTGTTTCATATTTTGAGATTTCAGTGCTTTTTTAAGCTTTTGTTATTGGTTTGAAGCTCTGCTGGCACCTTTTTCACGCCTCACTGCCCCTGCAGGCGGATTTGTCCCAAGGTGCGCATACGCGTTAAGTTGTACGCGGCCATCGTCAGCACAAACATCTGATCGACCCGCTCAAGCCCGCGCACCATCACCTGCCGAATCCGGCCCACCGTTTTGGCCCAGCCAAAGCCCTGCTCAATGAGCTTTCTCTTTTGCTGGGAGACGGCGTAGCCGTCTGTCTCGGCAATGGCGTCGGGCACTGCCGAGCGCCTGCCTGAAGTGTTCTGCGCCACATGCGGCGTTACTTTCATCTCCAGGCAGGCATCGATGAATTCTTGCGCGTCATAGCCCTTGTCTGCGCCCAGCGTGATCTCGGCTTTCGCATCGCCCGCTGCCTGGCTTGCATCATGGATCATCGCTTTGGCCGCTTCTCGCTCAGCGTGACCATCTGCCATGGTCACCACGGCGTTGGCTATCAGCCCATGGCGGTTGTCAGTCAAGGTATGGCCCATGAAGCGAAGCTCGCTGCCCGTCTTGCCCTTGCGGTAGAGCCGGGCATCAGCGTCAGTTGTCGATTCGTGCGTCTCGTTGCTGCGAGTCTGGCCTTTGAAACTGCCGCCGCTGTGGTGATCATCACTGCCGTCTTTGCGCACAAAGCTCTTGTGGCCCGCCCAGGCCTGGATGAGTGTGCCGTCCACGCTGAAGTGTTCGCCCGAGAGCCAGTCTTGTTTGTCGGCTACTTCGAGCACATGGTTGAACAGTTCAATGACCGCGTCATGCGCTATCAGGCGTTCGCGGTTCTTGGTGAAGACTGTGGGCACCCATACGGCATCGTCCATGGCCAGGCCTATGAACCAGCGAAACAGCAAGTTGTACTGGGTCTGCTCCATGAGCTGGCGCTCCGAGCGCACGCTGTAGAACACTTGCAACAGCATGGCGCGCAGCAGTTTCTCGGGGGCGATGCTGGGCCGGCCGCCTTTGATGTCAGCCTCGTACATTCCGGCGAACAGTACGTCCATCTTCACCAAGGCCTCGTTGACCATCTGGCGTATGGGCCGCAAAGGATGTTCACTTGGCACAAAGTCTTCCAGATGCCGCATCGTGAACAGGCTTTCGGTGAAGGTGTCGGCTCCGCGCATGGGGATTACTTGGCTTATGGCCTGGTGAAAAAAAGGGCTGCCTCAGGTAAACGCTTGAGGCAGCATCTCGGCGGACTCCGTTCCGAGGTATTTCAGCAGCCTGCTAGAAGCCCTACCTATGCGGCTTTCAGGCTGTTTGAGGTCCTGATTTTCTCTGTTTTGTGTCAGTTTGATGTGTCACTTTCTTAAAAGTTGACTTGATCGAGCGACCATGGCGAAACTTCCAGGGCTTTTTAAACGTGATGGCATTTACCAGCTATGCATAGTCATCCCGACCCACCTTCAGGTGGTTTACGGGGGCGAACTAAATTCACCCAGTCTCTGGGGACTCATCTATGGTGATTGAGCTATGGGGTACAGATAAAGACTCCGGAAACCTTCCTGAAAAGGCCGTCCGGCCTCTGGGAGCAAACCAAGTTGGTGGCACTCAGATTCACGTTATGTGGAGAGCAGTAGTTTTTTGCATCCACAAACCAATTGCTTTTCATACGATCACAGTTATCTGCCAATGGTCCGGCCTCTTCTACATCATGCGCCTTCTGAGGCGGGACTGGGGGTTTGCCAGCTGGTGCAACCACCGGCGCTTTAGGAGGAATGGGGTTTGACGGCAAGACCACCGGATTTGAAGATGGCGTGGGGGGGGGGGCAGCATTGTTTACAACACATATGTCGGCCGACACTGTTACCACTACTGGCCGACTCCAGGTCTTGAAAGACAGCTTTACCTGCTCCGCATTGGCAGACACACCAGGAGTCGGAATATTTGAGAATCCGCAAAGTGCTCCTCCGACACATGATGACGAAGGATTCCTAAAAAAAGCGCCCATGTTCTTAAATTTCTGATCCATTTCAAGCGTCAGTGTTTGCATAGGTCGAGTGTTAGCCCAATCCCCGCAGTGTTTACTGCAATGCCAGTCAGGGGTAGTAACTGAATTTGAAACCTTGCTAATGCATTCGATAGCTGCGTCCGCCTGTGAGCATACAAATGCGAAACAAACAAAGAACGTCTTCAACAAATAGAATTTCCTCATGATTTTCCTCTCTTGGATTATTTTTAACTAACAAAAAAACTCAAATCAAACAGACCATTCAATGCTCGCACGGGCATAACCTTGGTAGTAAATTTCGTCGACCTCTTGCTTCTGGCTAACCTCGACAGAAGGATTGTCCACTGCATAAATTTGACCGTTTTGGGCTTCAATTTGCAAGGTCGCGGCCGCAATCTTTTCATTGATAAGAATAGACGCTTGAGTGACAGCATCGCCTTGACTCCCTAACCAATCACTTTGCGCACTCAGATTTGTAGTTGTCATATTTTCCTTAATTTTTAGCTTCTCATAGCGATTCGGCATTGATAAGTGCTATTTCACGTGGCTTTTTAGAAAGCCAAACGATGTCTGCGAATCGAGCTCGTATCCATGGATCATCGATTTCCTTGCAAGCCTTTGCGAGGGCCGCGATATCGCCTTCAACGAAGTCCTCTGGTAAAGATGACCGCCGACCATCACCCGCCTCGAAAATGGGAGCAAAGGGAGTATTTGTACTGCGTGGCTTCACCATCATCGAAGTGACAGCGGCGAACAACTTCAACGCCCTTGCGGAAACCTCTTTGCCTTCTTTTCCCGCTTGCTCTGAGGCTCTGCCAAAGGCTTGCCAAAGTGACATGAATGGTTCGTCTGCCGTAGGCAAGGCGGCTTTCCAGCCGCAGTCCAGAAGATCCCGAAATCCCACTTGATACTTACTCTCCATCGTCCCTCCAACATTCCGGTCGCGGGCGTGATTGCCCTCATGCAGTATTGCCAATGGTCAATCTTTTGCTACAGCGATTGGCGAATCTTGAGAATGGAAATTTTCTATTGTTATCAATAACTTATATGAATTTTCCGAGTTATTTTGCGCGTTTATTTGCGAATCGAAAATGAGCCTTGATGCTGCGCAGCATTCAAGAACAAATCACGCAGTACCAATCAGCTCGCACGCCACGGCCTGATACAGCCCCTCAGGAACTGACCTCCTCCATCGCCGTCGTCGTATTAAGCGCATGCTCTGCAATTTGCGCTGACGCCAGCGCCAGGGTGGCCAGCGGATAGGTGCCGCTGATGATGCCCTGGTAGGCAATTTCTGCACCGACGGGGTCGCTGCCCAGCCCCTCGGTGGCGGCAATGATGCAAGCTTCAATGCTGTCCAGGCCGGCGTCGCCGAACAGCGCTTCCCCTTCGTAAGTCACGCGGTATTCGTAAGCTCCCGAGCCCAGCCGGTCAATGTTGAAACGCACAATCATGGAACAATCCTTTCTGGCAATTTAATCACCACCAAATTGCTATCAAATTAATAGCTTATTACGCTCGTCTTTATTGGAGCTAGAGGCCAAAATGACTTAAAACACCCTGCCCGGCCCGGCGTCCCGTGGCAAAACAGGCGGTGAGCAGGTAGCCGCCGGTGGGCGCTTCCCAGTCCAGCATTTCACCTGCGCAAAACACGCCCGGCAGCTTGCGCAGCATCAGGCCGTCATCCAGCGCCTCAAACGGCACGCCGCCGGCGCTGCTGATCGCCTCGTCGATCGGGCGCGCTGCCACCACACGCACCGGCAGGGCCTTGATGGCGGCCGCGAGTTGTGCGGGGTCGTTCATGGCCTCTTTGCCGAGCAGCTCGTGCAGGATGGCGGACTTGATGCCTTCGAGGCCGAGACGGCTTTTGAGGTGGCTGGACAGCGAGCGCGAGCCGCGCGGGTGCGACACCTCGGCCAGCACGCGCTCGGGCGATTTGTCGGGCAGCAGGTCCAGATGAAAAATGGCGCTGCCGCTGGCGGCAATGTCGTCGCGCAAGCTGGCGGAGGCGGCGTAAATCAGACTGCCTTCCACGCCGGTGGCCGTGGCCACAAACTCGCCGCGCCGGCTAAAGTGGCGGCCTTGCGCATCGGTCAAGCTGATGGCCACCGACTTGAAAGGCTGGCCGGCAAAGCGGCTGACAAAGTATTCGCTCCAGCCGGTTTCGGGCGCCGCACCCTGGCCGATCAGGGTTTTGAGAAATTCACGCCGGGTTTCAGCGTCGTCGGTGCTGCTGCGGCCCACATCAAAGCCGCAGTTCGAGGGTTGCAGCGGCAGCACCGGCACGCCGCGCGCTTCCAGCAGCGTCGCCCAGGCACCGTCGGAGCCCAGCCGCGCCCAGCTGCCGCCGCCCAGTGCCAGCACCACGGCATCGGCCTGCACCTGCAACTCGCCGGCGGGTGTTGAAAAATGCAGTGCGCCATCAGCGCCCCAACCCAGCCAGCGGTGCCGCATGAAAAACTGCACACCCGCGCTGCGCAGCCGGTGCAGCCAGGCGCGCAGCAAAGGGGCGGCCTTCATGTCTTTGGGAAACACGCGGCCCGAGCTGCCCACAAAGGTGTCCACGCCCAGCGCGTGCGCCCAAGCGCGAAGCTCGGTGGCGCCAAAGGCGGCGATGCGGGGCTCCAGCGCGGCACGCCGCTCGCCGTAGCGGCTCATGAAGGCCTCGAAAGCTTCCGAATGCGTGAGGTTCAAACCCCCCTTGCCGGCCAGCAAAAACTTGCGACCCACCGACGGCATGGCGTCGTACAGCTGCACCACCAGACCGGGCACGCCGGCGCTGGCCAGCACCTCGGCGGCCATCAGGCCGGCGGGCCCGCCGCCGATCACGGCCACGCGCAAGGGGCGGGCATCGGCAGGATGGGATGGAACAGGACTGGCAGGGTGGCTCAAGGTAATTTCCGTTTGCAAAAAATCGGTTGTCAGGGGTTTTCAGAAAATCTGGATGAGTTGCACAGCTTTGAAACCCGTATTTTTGCTATTATTTTTATAGCTTAATGCGAATACTTCATGCGGGCTACAGGGCTAAATCGCTTGGATATTGAAGCCCAGAGGCTGTCGGGCGCATGCTCGATTGTCCCTCAAGCCAACTCCACCACCGCCCCTTGCCCGGTCAGAAAGGCGGCCTTCACCGCAGCGCCCGGGTACAACGCCTGCACGGCCGCCTGGTAAGTCTGCATCTTGGCCACCAGCGCGGGCTGGCGCTGCGGCGAACGGGCCGATTTGTAGTCCAGCACCCACCACTGGCCTTCGTGTCCGGCATCCTTGCGCTGCACCAGCCGGTCCAGCCGAAAGCTCTGCCCCTGGTAGACCAACTCCACCTCGTTGCCGTGCCAGGCCACCACGCCGGCATCCCAGGCCCAGGCGCCCTCGCCGGCCAGAATGCGCTGCGCCATGGCGGCGGCCTCGCCGGCCTGGACGGGGTTCAGGTGAAACTCGCGCGCGGCGGCCGTGACTTGCGGCGGTGACGCGCCACCCCACTCCAGCAGCCGGTGCATGGCCTTGCCTTTGCGGGCTGACAGCGAATCTGAATCTTCATCGTCGTCTTCAGCAGGCGTCGCCTGTACCAGCAAGGCCTCGGGCAGTTCAGGCAATGCCGGAAGCTGGAAGACTGCAGCAGCCGCGTCCGCCGTCGACGTCGATGCCACCGCAGGCTCGGGTGCAGGCGGCAGCGCCACCGCCTGCGCCAGCCCCTGCAGGCGTTGCCACCAGCTGTGCGTGGTCTCGCGGTGCGGTGCTATCGACGAAATCGCCAGCGTGTGCCGGGCACGGGTCAGCGCCACATACAGCGCATTGAGCTCTTCACGCTGGCGCTCCGCCTGCTCTTGGGCCAGCGTGTCCTGCGCGCAGGCCGGCGGGCGGCTTTCGCTGACCAGAAACACGAACTTGCGCGGCTCGGCGGCCTCGCCGGGCCAGTCCACCAGCACGCTCATGCTGTCGGCGTTGCGCTCCACCGTGTCGGTGTCCAGCAGCAGCACGGCCTTCGCTTCCAGCCCTTTGGCGCCATGAATGGTCAACAGCCGCACGGCCTCGCTGCTGACCGTCGCGGGCGCGAGCAGGCCGCCGGCCTTGAGCGCGCGCACAAAGGCATAGGGTGTGGCGTAGCGGCCCTGGTCCAGCTCCAGCGCCACCCCCAGCAGCGCCCGCAGATTGGCCAGCACGGTGTTGCGCAGCGCGGCCGGGGCTGCCGCGGCAAAACGGGCCAGCACATCGCCGTCGTGAAAAATCGCCTGCAGCGCGTCGTGCGGCGGCAGGCTGTCCAGCCAGCCTTTCCATAGCGTCAAAATAGCTTTCAGCCCTTGCAGTTCCGGCGTTGGCGGCTCTGATTTTTGTAGCACATCAAACCATGAGCCGCCCTGCTCGCGCTGCCGCAGGGCGATCTGCACCAGGCCATCATCGCCAAGCCCGAACAGCGGCGACTTGAGCGCCCGCGCCAGCGACAAATCGTGCTGCGGTGACACCAGCACATCGAGCAGCGCCACCACATCGAGCACTTCGCAGCATTCGATCAAATCGGTTTTCTCGCCAATCTGCGCCGCAATGTGCAGCTTGCGCAACTCGTCCTGCAGCGGCATCAGGCCGGCCCGCTTGCGCGACAGCACCATGATGTCCGACGGCTTTAAACCATGGGTGAGTTGTTGTGCAACCCACGCGGCGGCCTGGCGCGCTTCCAGGGTGCGCAGCGTTTCCTCGGGCAGTTCGCGCGGGGTGGTCAGGCTGTCGCGCCAGCCAGATGATGGCGGCGCATCCTCGCCTGCTGAGCCCTTTTCACGGGGAATGGGCGGCAGCCGGCACACCGCGCCCTGCTCCTTCGAATCCGTCGTGTGCGCCCTGAACCCTTCATAACCATCGGCCTGCCCTGCCGTGCCCAGCGCGGCGTTCACCATGGCGATCACCTGCAAGGCGTTGCGGCGGGTGTGGTCGCAGCTGAGCAGATCGCCGCCCAGCCCCTCGCGGATGAAGCGCTGCGCGGCGCGAAACACCTGCGGCTCGGCGCGGCGGAAGCGGTAAATGCTTTGCTTGGGATCGCCCACAATGAAGACGCTGGGCGCCGCAGCACCGGCGCCCGCATAGCTGCCCAACCAAGACGACAGCGCCTGCCACTGCAAGGGGTTGGTGTCCTGGAACTCGTCGATCAGCAGGTGCCTGATGCGCCCGTCCAGCCGCTCCTGCACCCAGCCCGAAAGCACCGGGTCGCCCAGCATCACCAGCGCGGCACGTTCGACGTCGTTCATGTCGACCCAGCCATGCTCGCGTTTGAGCGCCGTGAATTCAGCGATCAGCAGGCGGCTCAGCCGCGCCATGTGCTGCTGGTAAAGCCATGCCTCATGTTGCTGGCGGGCGGCTGCCACGCGCAGCACCAGGTCCTGCGCCGCGCGCACCTGCGCTATGCCGACAATTTTTTCGCCAAACTTGCGCGGCGTGCCTTTCTCGGTCAGCAAGGCGGCGAAGACGGCGGGCATGTCGCCGGCCGTCAGGGCTTGTTCCAGCTCCACGCCTTTGGCCGAGAACGTGGGCGCGCTGGCCCGGCCCAGCGCCACCGCGGCGGCACTCAGCGCCTGGCGATGGGCGGGTTGATCGGTGAGCAGTGCTTCTGGCGTTTGCAGTCCGGCAAACTCGGGAAACTGCTCGCCAAAGGGTTGCACCGAGGCATCCACCACGCCCTGCGCGTCCGCCAGCGCAAATTCAATGCGCTTGTCCAGCGCTGTCTGCAGGGCCTTGCCGGCCTGAAAGCGGCCGTGCGTCTCGACCACGGCTTCAAAATCGGCCTTGAGCGCGGGCTCGGCCACCAGCGCCGCATAAAAGCGCCGCCAGACCAGCGCCTTGGCCGGGCCGTCGTCTTCGAGCAGCTCGTAATTGACCGGCAAGCCCAGGCGCTGCAACACCAGCACCGGGGCACTGCGCAGCAGCGCCGCAAACCAGCCGTGAAAGGTGCGGATCTGCACCGGCCGGCCCGTGGCCAGCATGCTTTGATATAGATTTGATAGCTGCTTGCGCAGGTGGGGCGCGGGCTGCTGGCCTGTTTGGCTTGAAACACCGCGGATGCGCAGCTCCCGGGCCAGGGTGTCATCGTCCGCATGGGCAAACTGCGCCAGCCACTCATACAGGCGCTCGCGCATCTCGCCGGCGGCCTTTTTGGTGAAGGTGATGGCCAAGATCTCGTGCGGCTGGGCGCGCGAGGCATCGTCTTCGCTCGCCCCCTCCAGCAAAGCCCGCACCATGCGCGAGACCAGCATCCAGGTTTTACCGGCCCCGGCACAGGCCTCCACCGCCACGCTGCGGCGCGGGTCGCAGGCGATGGTGTAAAAAGTTTCAGCGGAAACTGGCGTGCCGTTGCGTTCGTAGGCGGCTTGCACCGCGCCCTCGCTCATGCGCCCTCCCGAAAGTCTTTGCGGCACAGGCCGCGCGCCGCGCAGAAGTCGCAGGCCTTGCCTTCTCCCAGCGCCGGCAGGGGCGCGCCCTGGGCGATTCGGCCCATGTCGCTCAGGATGCCGCCAATCAGCTCATCGCGCAGTTCAACAATGTCGGGCTGCGCAAAGCTGCGGGTCGGCTCTTTCTCGCCCAGGTTCACGTAGGCCGCGGCCAGCGTGTCGTCGTGCAGCAGCGCGGCGTAGAAGGCCAGCTGGGTATCTTCAGCGCCCTGTTTGATGCGTTCATTCGTGGTGGTGCGTGCCTCGGTTTTGTAGTCCATCACCAGGGTGCTGCCGTCGGCCTGCTGGTCCATGCGATCGATCCGGCCGACCAGCGTGAGCGGGCCCAGCGGCATGGTTTTGGCCACCTCGGCCTGTGCAAACCGCGCACCGGTGGCTTCATGTTCAGCCAGCCACTGCAGGTAGCCTTCGCGCACGCGCGGCCAGGCGGCGGCAAAGGGCAAGAACTCGCTGTCGCTCAGGCCCAGCTCCCGGGCTGCCTGCTGGGCCGCTATATTTATCATAGCTGTCTGCGCAGGCAGATCGCCGGCTGGCGTCGCTTTTAACTGCTCATGAAAATGCCGCAGCAGACTGTGCAGCCAGTTGCCAAAGTCGCGCTTACCCAGCTCGCCATCGAGCTCGTCGGACTCCTGCAGCTTGAGCTGGCGTAGCGCAAAGAAACGGTAGGGGCAGCGGCGCAGGTCTTCGTAGGCGCTGGCAGACAGGCGCTCCACCGGCAGTACCTGGCCGGTGGGCATGGGCGCCGGCGTGGGCTGCACAGCCACTTCGCGCGGGCGACGCGGGTCTGGCGACAGCACCGGCGTCTGCAGCAGCAACAGCTCCTGCACAAAGCCGCTGGGCATCAGCCGCTCGCCCCCTTCGCTGGTTCGCCACAGCACATCCACCCGGGGCAATTGCAAGGCGTAGCGCCAGGCGGCACGGGCGACCAGGCTCAGTTCCTGGCGCGAAGGCAGGCCCAGCAGCTCGCGCTGGCCCGGCGTCCACAGCCCCGCAGGCTCGGGCGAGACCGGCAGGCGGATTTCGTCGCAACCGGGCAGCACCACGGCCTGCATGGGCCGGCCCAGCAGCTGGCTGAGCGGCAGGATGACCACCTGGGCCTGGGACGGGTGCCGCGGCGTGAAGCTGACTGACTCCAGCACCTGATTGACCCAACTGGTCACATCGCGCAGTCCCATGCGCGGCAGCTGATCGGCAAATTCGGCTTCGGCGCCTTCGTGCAGGCGCAGCACATCGAGCACCGCCATGCCGGCGGCGTCCTGCATCAGCGCCTCCCACTGGCCGGCGCTTTGCAGGGCGGCCCGCAGATCGCGCAACCAGGCTGCCAGCGGCCGTGCACGCTGCAAGGCATCCCGCAGCGCTTGTACCTGGCCAATCAGCGCGCTGCTGGCCTGCCATGCCTCTGGCGGGGCAGGCAGCGACCGCCACTGCCGCACGCCCGCCTTGCGCAGCGCGACCTCCAGCGCCGTGACGCCAGACGCCTCAAAGGCCGGCGCGTTCTTCAGCCAGTCCAACACGGCATCGGTGGACGCGTCCCAGGGCTGTGCGCGCAGCAGGCTCATCAGGCTGGCCGCAGCCCGGGTGGTCGAGAGCTTCCAGCCGGTTTCATCGCGCAGCGCCACGCCGCGCTCGTCCAGCATGGCGCGTATCCGGCGCGTGAGCACGCGGTCCTGAGCGATCAGCGCGACCGGACTGCGCCCCTGCGCCAGGTGCGCCAGCACACAGGCCGCCGCACGTTGCGCTTCGTCTTCCGCGTCCTGGGCGGCATGCAGCGCGGGCACGCCCGCATCGGCCGGCAGATTCAGGGGGATGGAGAAGGCACGCTCGCCAAACCGGGTTTTCAACGCCTCGGTCAGGGGCTCGGCCTGAAAGCCTTCCAACACCACCAGCAGCTCGGCGGGCGCCGAAAAAAGCCGGTCCGAGGGGTAGCTGGAGTTGGCGGCCCAAGCCAGCGCGAGCCGGCCCAGCGCGGCCTCCAGCGCCAGCACCGGGGCCTCCAGCCCGGCGCCCAAACCAGCCGCCAGACGGGCCCCCCAGGCCGGACGCTGCTCGGGCGGCACGGCAGCAGCCAGTTTGGCGATAGCCCAGGCCGCTTCGACCAGGCGGCCTGCGAGGGCGTCCTGATGCTCGGCCAGGCCTGCACGCGCCAGCAGGGAAGCGGCAGTCAGCACATCGCAAGCCACGTCGAGCCGCAGATCGTCCCCCGAAGGCTCGAACACCCCCAGCGTGCCGCCCAGGCTGGCGCTCCAATTCATGGTGGTTTCAAACCGCGGCACCAGGCAGACCTCGGCCCCGGCGCTGCCAGCCTGGGCCAGCCAGGCAGCCCTGGCCTGCTGCATCAGCTGGGCGTAGGGCAGCAGCACCACGGCGCGGGACGGATGGACGCCACGCTGAGCCAGCGCGGCGGCCAGCTGCGCCATGGCCTGCTGCCAGGCGATGTCAGCCGGATGTCCGGCAGACGCAGGCTGCGCCAATGGAGGGTGCATGACGTTGGCTATCACGGTCATAGGACGGACCGGGACGAATACAGCCGACAGGGGTACTTGGTTTCTGCCACAATGCCTGCAACTTTAGCCGTATCTTGAAACCTCTTTCAGAAAAAGGAGCCGTCATGGCCAGCGAACTGATTAAACACACCACCGATGCCACCTTTGAAGCCGACGTGCTGAAGTCAAGCAAGCCCGTGCTGGTGGATTACTGGGCTGAATGGTGTGGCCCCTGCAAGATGATCGCCCCCATCCTGGACGAAGTGGCCACCGGCTATGACGGCAAGCTGCAGATCGCCAAGATGAATGTGGACGAAAACCGCGACATCCCGGCCAAGTTCGGCATTCGCGGCATCCCGACCCTGATGCTGTTCAAGGACGGCCAGCTCGCCGCCACCAAGGTCGGCGCCATGAGCAAGGCCCAGTTGACCGCCTTCATTGACCAGCAACTGGCCTGACACGCACGGCCATTGGCCATTGCATGGCGTTTGTGCAAGCTGCGAAGAACCTTGAAACACCCAAGGCTCTTCGCAACATCAGGCGCAACCCTCCCCGCCCGGCCTCAACGCCCCTTGCCCCGGCAGCCGGCGCCCCGTTTTACCCCCGCAATTTCCTGTCATAATGTGCCCTATTCGCTGACTGGCTGCTGCCAGCCGGTTCGAGTTCCCGGTTTGTAAGCCTCCCCTTCTTTTCCGGCTTCCTTTCAAACCTCCCCCGTTTTTTTACTGAACTCCGCAAGGAGTAATCACATGCACTTAAACGAACTCAAGGCACTGCACGTGTCTGAAGTCCTCAAGCAGGCCGAAGCCCTCGAAATTGAAAACGTCGGCCGCATGCGCAAGCAGGAACTGATGTTTGCGATCATCAAGAAGCGTGCCAAAACCGGCGAAACCATCGTGGCCGATGGCGTGCTGGAAGTGCTGCCCGACGGTTTTGGTTTCCTGCGCGCACCGGACTCGAGCTACACCGCCAGCACCGACGACATCTACATCAGCCCCAGCCAGATCCGCCGCTTCAATCTGCACACCGGCGACATGATTGAAGGCGAAGTGCGCACCCCCAAAGACGGCGAGCGCTACTTTGCACTGAACAAGCTCGACAAGGTCAACGACGGCG
Organism: Polaromonas sp.; assembly: GCF_036676035.1. GTDB lineage: Bacteria > Pseudomonadota > Gammaproteobacteria > Burkholderiales > Burkholderiaceae_C > Polaromonas. Next base: position 4,641 of record NZ_JAKFDR010000045.1, on the reverse strand, counting down.
CACCTGAAGACAACAAGCACAAGGTCATGTTCGAGAACCTGACGCCGCTGTTCCCGCGCGAACAGTTCAAGCTCGAGCGCGACATCAAGGCCGAAGAAAACCTGACCAGCCGCATCATCGACATCATCGCCCCCATCGGCAAAGGCCAGCGCGCCCTGCTGGTCGCGCCGCCCAAGTCCGGCAAGACCGTGATGATGCAGAACATCGCCCACGCCATCACGGCCAACTACCCTGAAGTGGTGATGATGGTGCTGCTGGTCGATGAGCGCCCTGAAGAGGTCACCGAGATGCAGCGCAGCGTGCGCGGCGAGGTGATCTCCTCGACCTTTGACGAACCGGCCGCCCGCCACGTGCATGTGGCTGAAATGGTGATCGAGCGCGCCAAGCGCCTGGTCGAACTCGGCAAGGACGTGGTGATTCTGCTGGACTCCATCACCCGACTGGCCCGCGCCTACAACAACGTGCTGCCCTCGTCAGGCAAGGTGCTCACCGGCGGCGTCGACGCCAACGCCCTGCAGCGCCCCAAGCGTTTCTTTGGTGCAGCGCGCAAAATCGAGGAAGGCGGCAGCCTGACCATCATAGGCACCGCGCTGGTCGATACCGGCAGCCGCATGGACGAGGTGATCTTTGAAGAATTCAAGGGCACCGGTAACAGTGAAATCCACCTGGACCGCCGCCTCTACGAAAAACGCGTGTTCCCGGCAATTCACCTCAACCGCAGCGGCACCCGCAAGGAAGAGCTGCTGCTGGCCCCTGAAATCCTGCAAAAGTCACGCATCTTGCGCCAATTCATGTACAACATGGACGAAATCGAGTCCATGGAGCTCATGCTCAAAAACATGAAAGCGACCAAAAACAACCACGAATTCTTCGACATGATGCGGCGAGGCGGCTAAAGCCGCCTCGCCAACTATCGCCCCCACGGTTGCTCACTTCGTGTAGCGCCCTGCCCCCCGAGGGGGCCGCTGCGCCTGCGGCCCGGCGAAGCCGGTTCCGCGGCCCCGGCTGGTATGAAGAGCTCCCATGCTCGCTCACTCATGTTGCACCGAACACCCAGATCGCTATCAAATTAATAGCTTGCTACGCACGTTCTACGTGGACTAGAGGCCAATCTGATGCATAAATCAAGCTCAAAATCAGCGTTCAACAGATAGACATGTAAAGCAAGCTTGACACTCGTACCCATCAAGCGATACGAAGTGAGCGATGGAGCGCCCCAACCAAGCGGGGGCCGCGGAACCGGCTTCGCCGGGCCGCAGGCGCAGCGGCCCCCTCGGGGGGCAGGAAGCTACACGCAGTGAGCGACCGTGGGGGTGGTATAATCGCTGGCTTAGCGGAAAGTGCCCAGGAATGGCTTGAGTGGCTCCCGCAACGAATAAGGAAAGATCATGAAAGAAGGCATTCACCCCAACTACCGCGAAGTTTGCTTTTTGGACTTGTCCAACAACTTCAAATTCGTCACACGCTCCTGCGTGAACACCAAAGAAATGGTGAAGATGGAAGACGGTCGCGAACTGCCCCTGTACAAGCTCGATACGTCCAGCGAGTCACACCCTTTCTATACCGGCACGCAAAAATCCGTGGACAACATGGGTGGCCGTGTCGAGAAGTTCCGCAACCGCTTTGGCAAAACCGCTGCCAAAGAGGCAGCTCCCGAAGTCACCAAGTAAGCTGCGCAATTTTTTTGTCCCATCGAAAAAGCAGCCTGAGGTTTCAGGCTGCTTTTTTTTTGCCCCAAAATTGCACCCATTCGTCCACTTACCCCTGACTCACCTTGAACAAGCCTTCGCCCGCCATCGTTGCCCAGTCGGCCGTGCGCCGTTTGCCACGGCTGGCGCTGCTGCTGTTTTGCGTGGCCTATGTGCTGCCGGGGTTTTTCGGGCGCGGTCCCTGGAAAAACGCCGACATCGCCGCATTCGGCGCGATGCAGGAACTCGCGTCCACGGGCATCAACTGGCTGCAGCCGCAGTTGTTGGGGCGCTTTGCCGAATTTGAAGCCCTGCTGCCCTACTGGCTGGGTGCGCTGGCCATCAAGGGCCTGCCTTTTCTGGACCCGGCTTTTGCCGTGCGCATTCCGTTCGGGCTATTGCTCGCGCTGACGCTGCTGGCGACCTGGTATGCAGTGTATTACCTGGCCCGCAGCCCCCAGGCCCAGCCGGTGGCCTTTGCCTTTGGCGGTGAAGCGGGCCCGATCGACTATGCCCGGGCCATTGCCGATGCCGGCCTGCTGGCCCTGATCGCCAGCCTGGGCCTGGCGCAGCTCTCGCACGAAACCACGCCTGCACTGGCCCAACTGGGTTGCACCGCGCTGGTGTTTTATGCGATGGCGGCCAGCCCTTACCGCCGGGCCACCCAGCTATTCGGCCCGGCGCTGGGCCTGGTCGCCGGCCTGATGGGCCTGGCCCTGAGTGGTGCGCCGACGCTGGCTGTTTTGCTGGGCGCCGGCGGCGCACTGGTGGAATGGAGCCATGGCCGCAGGAGCCATGACGAGGCCGCAACGGACGGCAAGCGGGCCTCGCAACACTGGATCTTGCTGATGGTGGCCGCCACCGTGGCCGTGGCGCTACTGGCTTCCTGGCTGAATTTGTGGCGCTGGCGCATCGAGCTGCACGGGCTTGAAAACCCCGACCATCGCAAGCACTGGCGCAGCCTGCTGCGCCTGCTGGTCTGGTTCACCTGGCCGGCGTGGCCCCTGGCGCTCTGGACCTTGTGGCGCTGGCGCTGGCAATTGACCAGCCGTCATGTGGCTTTGCCTTTATGGTTTGCCTGCGTTGCCATTGTCTCGACGCTCACAACGCCCGCCGCAGACCGCAGCCTGCTGCTCAGCCTGCCGGCGCTGGCCGCGCTGGCCGCCTTTGCCCTGCCAACGCTCAAGCGCAGCGTGGCTTCACTGATCGACTGGTTTACCCTGCTGTTCTTCACCGGCTGCGCTTTCATCATCTGGGTGGTCTGGCTGGCCATGCAAACCGGTGTGCCCAGACAGCCTGCCGCCAACGTCGCCAAGCTGGCACCCGGGTTTGAGCCCAGTTTTTCATGGTTTGCATTTCTGGTCGCCCTGCTGGCCACACTGGCCTGGGGCTGGCTGGTTCATTGGCGAGCTGGCAAGCAGCGTGCGGTCCTCTGGCGGTCGCTGGTCCTGCCGGCGGGCGGCGCCACACTGTGCTGGCTGCTGCTGATGACGCTGTGGCTGCCGCTGCTGGATTACGCACGCAGCTACGCCCCCCTGTCCCGGCAAGTGGCCAGCATGGTGGACAAAAGCGCCTGCGTGGAAATTTACGGCCTGAGCATTGCCCAGACCGCCGCCTTGCAATACCACGGGCAACTGGAGCTGCACCAGGCCGGCGCGAAGGCCCGTTGCCCCTACCTGGTCGTCGATGCCGACGCGCAGGCCACGCTGAGCAGCACGGTGGATTTGCCCGAATGGGCGTTCAAGGCCACCATACGCCGGCCTACCGACAGCAATGAGAACGTGCTGCTGTTCAAACGCGTCAGCCTGACCATGAGCGGGCCTGCCACCCGGCCGGCATCGGCCAAAGCCATTCGCCGTTTGTGAGCGAACTGAAAATCATAGTCCAGCACGCCGGCACGGTGCTGGTGGGCCAGCTGGCCGTGATGGCGTTTGGGGTTGCCGATACCGTGATTGCCGGCCGCTACAGCGACGCGGCACTGGCGGCCTTGTCCGTGGGCTCGGCCATCTACATCAGCGTCTATGTCAGCCTGATCGGCATCGTGCAGGCCCTGCTGCCCATCTGGGCGGAACTGCATGGCGCACGCCGCTACGAAGCCGTAGGGCAATCGCTCCGGCAAAGCCTGTACCTGGTGGCCGCCATTGGGGTGGTGGGCATCGCAGCCCTGCTGTTTCCCGGCCCCTTGCTGCATTGGGCCGAAGTCCCGCAATCGATGCAGGGTGAGGTGCAGCGCTACCTGGCCGTGCTGGCGCTGGCGTTTGTCCCTGCCCTGCTGTTTCGGGTGTACAGCACGCTCAACCAGTCGCTGGGCAAACCCCTGCTGGTCACCTGGCTCCAGGTGGGCGCCCTGCTGGTCAAAATCCCCTTGTCGATCTGGTTTGTGGCCGGTGGCTGGGGGCTGGAGCCCATGGGCGTGGTCGGTTGCGCCTGGGCCACGCTGGCGGTCAACTATCTGCTGCTGGTGCTGGCGGTGCTGATGCTGCGCGCACAGCCCCTCTACCGGCCTTACCGGATCTGGAAATCCCTGGAGCGGCCCCACTGGCGCGAAATCGCCAGGTTTGCGCGCCTTGGCATCCCGGGTGGCCTGGCTTACCTGGTTGAGGTCACTTCGTTTACCCTGATGGCCCTGTTCATCGCCCGGCTGGGCACCGCGGCGGCGGCCAGCCACCAGATTGCCTCCAGCGTGGCCGCCGTGCTTTACATGATGCCGCTGTCCATGGCGCTGGCCTGCAGCGCCCGTGTGTCATTCTGGATCGGCGCAGGCTTTCCGGAGCAGGCCCGGCGTGTGGTCTTGTTGGGTTTTAAGCTCACAGCCGGCATAGCCATTGCGGTAACCATCCCCCGGCAAAGCCGGGGGCTTTCAATTTTGTGAGCCGCTCAAAGCGGCTAAACGGGGTCGCTAACGCGGCCCCAACTCTTTGGGCCACCGAAACGGTGGCGACCTATCTCCACA
>NZ_JAKFDR010000044.1:0-38645 GCF_036676035.1 Polaromonas sp. | reverse complement strand
GGTAACGTACAGGCCGGCCATGCGGTCCAGTCCGGTGTAGTCGTAAACCCCCGCGCCGGCGCTGCTGCGGGCGCTTTGAGTGGTGCTGACCACATTCAGGTCGCGCCCGGCCGTGGCCAGCAGGCGCTTGTCTGCCTGGATCACGCCGCCGATGTTGTTCAAATCGGTTTTGGCGGCCACCGTCACGTCCTGGCCCTGGATGCGGCCGGCCAGGTTGTGCACGTTGTCGGCGTTGAGGGCGACGATGGTGCGCCCGGCGATGGTGCCGCTGTTGGCCAGGTCGCCGGAGAGGTTGAGCTTGACGCTCTGGCCGGCCAGCAGGCTGCCGTCGCTCTTGAGGTCGCCGGGCTTGACGGCGACATAGACTTGGGGAACCAGCACTTTCTGGATACTTCCATAGTCCAGGCTCACTTCGCGCTCGACCAGCCAGACGATGTCGCTGGTGAGCTGGGCCATTTGGGCGGCGCTCAGCGCGATGCCGGGGCGCAGGCTCCATTGCCGCGCCACGGTGACGCCGCTGTCGATCAGGGCGCGGTATTGGGCCTCGTCGCTGGCAAACCCTTGCAGAAAGCGCTGGCCGGTCAGCTGCGCCACCTGCTCGTTGATCAGGCGCTGCTCGTAGAAGCCATCGCCCAGCCGCTTTTGCAGGGTGGCCGGGTCCAGGCGCAGCGCGCTGAGCAGGTAGTCGCTGCTCAGCCAGGTCTTGTAGCTGGCAAATCGCGGATCGGTCTCGACCAGATACCGGCTCGATGGCGCCGGGTTGACGCGAAACAGGCTGTTGCCGGGGATCGCCGTGTTCGGCACGGTGGTGCGAATGACGCTGGGCAGAGCGCCCGGGGTGTTGCGGTTGATGGCGGCAATTTGGGTGATGGTGCCCACGCTTTGAGCTTGCCCCAGTTGAACGCCGGGGGAGCCGGCCCCAGCCGCGCTTTGGCCAATGCCCGGGGCCAGTGGGCTGGCCGGAACGCTTGCGCCTACCCTGGGCGGCGCCGTGTTGCCCTGGCTCTGGGCCAGCGCCAGCGTGACGGTTTTGGGGATCTCTTGCGCGTAGGCGGAGGTCTGCCAGCCATAAACATCGTCGCAGCCAAACGCCCAATCGCAGTCCTGTCCGATGACGCCCCAGCTGTAGGCGGTGCCGCTGCGCTGGCTGGGGGCGCTGACGGAGGCCGTGCGGTTGTCGATGCTGCGGCCTGTGACGCTCAGCGCGCCGCCGGCAATGATCTTGCTCTTATCATTGACCAGCGCATCGCTGGCGGCCAGCGTCATGGCGCCCCCGCTCAGAATCTGGCCGGGCTTGCTGGCCAGCGTTGTCGCGGTGTAGCTGGTCTCGGTGTAGCTGCGGTAAACGTCGTAGCCCACCAGGCTGGCCGTGACCTGGGGTTTGAAGACGTCGAGCTTGGCTTGCAAGTCAGCCCATGGCTGCGGAGCCGTCACATAGGATTGCGTCGGCGCGGCCACGCCAAAGTCGGCCCAGATGGGCGAATCAGCAGTGTAGTTATAGGCGGCCGCCACGTTCACGGTCTGCGGGGCGTCCCCGCCACCTGTTTCATAGCTGTACGGCGCCTTGTATGCGGGGGGGCCCTCGTAATAAGCCTTGAACCTGGGGTTGGCGTAAGGGCTGGAGCTCGGCACTATTTTTTCGCGCATCACAACCGTCATGGAGGGGCCGCCAAAAAACGATACTTCGATTCTCTCCGCGCCCAGCCAGGCGACATCGGCGTCGCTATACACCCCCTGCGGCGTGATGTAGTCGGTTTTGCCGACCGAGCCCGAAGGAACGACGGTGTAGCTGAAATGCTCGTTGGTGTTGCTCAGTTGGCCGGTGGCAATGCCGAGCCCGCCCAGGGCTTCGATGGTGGCACTGTTGTTGTTCACGGTCTGCGCCTGGCCGGTAGCGCGCCAATTGATATCCAGACTGCCGCCAATGGCCATGTCCCCTGCACTGAAGAGCAGGGCGCCTTCGCGGTTGTTGAGGGTTTGGGCCCCGATGTCGAGCCGGCTTCTGGCGGCAATGACGGCGGCCTGGCCGTTTTCTGCATCGTTGTTCAGCGTGGTGGCCGCAATCGCCAGCTCGGTGCCAAAGATGCGGCCGGTGCCGATGTTGTTCACGGTCGTGGCCTTGAGCCGGGTCTGCGTCCCGTCAATCAGCCCCCGGTTGGTCAGCGTGCCGGTGGCCGTCACGTTGGTGTTGGCGGCGCTGATTTCACCGGTGGCGGTGTTGTTGATGTTGGCGGCAGTCACGTTGATGGTGTTGCCGGCCAGCAGTTTGGCGTGGTTGGTGAGATCGCCGCGGATGTTCAGGCTGGCCGTGCCGTTGGCCGTGAACTCGCCGGTATGGGTGAAATCACCATTGAGGGTGACGCTCAGGTCGCCCTGGCTCAACACTCTGCCGTCCCCGCTCAGGCTGCCGCTGTCGATGTTCAGCGCCTGCCCGGCGATCAGCGTGCCCTGCGTATTGGTGATGCTTTGGGTCTTGGCCGCGGGGTTGCTGGCGGCATGGCTGTCGCGCACGTCCACGGTGTGGCCTGAAGACACCAAGCCCTGGGTGTTGTTGAGAGAGCCGGTACCGACAATTTGCACGGACTGGTCGGCACGGATGGCGCCTTGTGCGTTGCTCACATGGTTGGCAGCCAGCGCGACCGATTTACCTTCCAGGCCCTGGCTGCTGGCCTGTGTGTTGTCGTTCCCTATATTGCTGGCGGCTACCGTCAGGGTGTTGCCCGAACGCATGAGGCCTTGCGTGTTGACCACCTCGCCCGTGCCCACATTGACGCTGACATCGCCCAGCGCCTGTAGCTGGCCACCCTGGTTGTTGAACCGGGTGGCGTTCAAGACCATGGCGGCCTCGCTGGTCATGATGCCGTTTTGCGTATTGCTGATGACCGCACTGTTGGCCGTGATGCCGCCCCTGGCGCCGATGAAGCCGGCCTGGTTGTTCAGGTCGCCCGTCGCGAGGGCGAGCGTGCCTTGCCCGAGAATGCCTTTGCTGGCTCCGGAGTTGGTATTGGCCAGCAGCTGGCCGTGGGTGTTGATGGTCAGCAGCGCGTTGGCCTGGATCAGGCCGGCGTCATTGAGCAACGACCCGCTTTGCACGTCCAGCGCGGCGCGCGCAGAGAGCGTGCCGCCGGTGTTGTTGAAGGTCTGGCTGCGGCTGTCAATGCTGACCGCCTGGCCGGTCATCACGCCGCTGGCATTGGTCAGGCCGTTGCTGGCCGTATGAACATCCAGAGCCGCTTCGATACGGCCCTGTGTGTTGTCGATGGCGCCGCCGGTGGTGCCGAGGCTCAGGCCGCCTTGGACGGAACTGATGGTGCCCCGGGTGTTGTCAATGGTGCTGGCCATAAGGGTGTTTTGGCCGTTGGAGGCCAGCAGGCCCTGCGTGTTGTTGATGCCTTGCGTTGCGCTGGCTGTCAGCGTGGTGCCGGCACTGATTTGGCCCCGGCTGTTGTCGATGTTTTGCGCTGTGAGCAGCGCGGCGCCGTCCGCGCTGATTTTCCCCAGCGCCGAGTTGTCGAGGGTGCCGCTGGCGTTGATTGTCAGGCCCGCTCCGCCCGCCGCCTGGATGACGCCGCCCTGATTCTTCAGCTTGCCCGTCGTGAGCGTGATGTTGCCGTAGCCGGCAATGACACCCGAGCTGTTGTCCAGCGAGGTCGTGGCGGTGATGCTGGCGTTGCCCGTCCCGCTCTGGATGATTTCACCGCCGCGATTGCTCAAGGTGCTGCTGTGAATGGCCAGTTGAGCAGCCACCACGCGGGCGGCATCAAGCGTTGCGCTGCCTGCGTTCAGGTTCAATGCATGGTTGCTCTGAATCAGGCCGCTGGTGCCGCTCAAAGTGTTGGCCGTTATCGCCAATTGACCGGTACCGGCGTGCTCGATCTTGCCGGTGGTGTTGGTCAGCGTTTGTGCGGCCAGTGTCAGGTTCTGGGCGTTGGCAGCGATGCGCCCTTGCGCGTTGTTCAGGTCACCAGCCAGGTTGATGGCCATGTCGCCAAGACCGGTCTGAACAATCTCGCCACCTGCATTGGACAGGCTTTGCGCGCTGAAGTTGAGCTGATTGCCCGACACGCGGGCGCCATCGGTGCGCAAATTCTGCCGCGCGCTCACCGTCAAAGTCTGGTCCGCCGCGAGACTGGCGTTGCTGGCGTTCACATCGCCGGCGGTGGCGGCGAGGTTCAAATCACGGGCACTGAGCTGGCTGCCGGACAGATCAAGGTGGGCGGCGGCATGGCTTTGATCTCCACCAGAAACGCTTCGGCCATGAAGGGCCAGGTTCTGGGTGGCTTGCACATTAAGGTTTCCGCTGGCCGATACGGACCCATCGGGCCTCAAACCGGCCGCCCAGATGGAGCCTGTTGTGCTGCTGACCTGGCTGCTGGCGCCGAGGGCGGTCGCCGTGACGTTGCCCTGAGCGGCGATGACGCCGCTGTTGGCAACATCACCGCGCGTGGCCAGGCTGGCATCCCCCTGGGAGTACACCGTACCGCTGTTGTCAATCCCGGCACTGGCGCTGAGGGTGACGCCGGTGGCGCCATTGACAGTGCCCGAATTTCGGAGCCAGCCGTCCGCGCTGAGCGTGAGCTGACCGGTACCGGCACTTAGCTGGCCGCTGTTGCGCACGCCCACGCCGGCTTCCGTGCTGATCAAATGAATCTTGCCCGCGTACATGCCGCCCAACTGGGCAACATCGAGCGCAAAAGCCGGTGCAGGGCCCGCGCCCGCTATGGGAGCGGCCTGCGTCTGGTCGGCGCTGATCTGATTGGCGCCCGTGGTGAGCTTGAGCTCATTGGCCCAAACCGGGGCATTGACTTGCACGGCCCTGGCCAGAATGCTGGTGTAGTCCGTCTGGCTTGCGTCCAGACCCGCGCCGTTGATGGTGACCAGACCCCGCTGCACCAGAAATCCATCCAGGTTGCCGCCCGTCATGGAAGGAACCCCGGTGGTGATGGTGGCACGGCTGGCATTGATGAATCCACCGCCGTCAATATTGACGCCCGCCGGGTTGGCAATGATCACTTCGGCACGGCTGCCGGCAACCTCCACAAAACCGCGCAGCTGGCTAGGATTGCTGGAATTGACTTCGTTCAGAATCACCCGCGCCGGGCCACTGGCCAGCCACGGATTGCCTTGCACCCAGCCGCCGAGCTGGGTTTGGGCATTGGTGCGGCTGTTGTTGAGGATGGCGCCGGGCCGGTTGACGTCGAACCGGCTGTAGGTGTTGCGACTGACGCCAGCGGCCGATGGGGTTTGTATGTTGACCTGGGGTACACCGTTGGCGGTGTTGAGAACGGTGGGGCGCTGGTTTCCCGGCGCACTGGGGTCGGCAACGATTTGCGCCTGGGCTGCTGACATCAGGTGCAACGGTGCGCCTGCCAGACACAACACCGCAAAAGCGAGGCGGCCCAGTCGGGCATAGCCGGTGCTTGCGGCGTCGTCCAAACCTCCCGGCCGCTGACCTTCCGTCGCGCCATTGGCCTTGCCGCTGCTGGCAGCCGTTTCCTGCACCACCATGCGCTGGCCGCGTGCTTGGCTGAAAATGATGCGATGCAGGTTCTTGTTCATGAGTGTCCGGTATCAAGAAAGTTGAATCTAGAAGCTGTAGTTCAGGGAGAAGCCCGCTGTGGCCTTGGCGGTCTGGAATGCGTCCGGCTTCTTGATGGGCTTGCCAACAAAGATGTCGTACTGCAAGCCCTTGAGCGAGCCCCGCAGACCAAGCACCGCGCCGCTCAAACGCTTGCCCACGAGAAATTCGCTGGACGGCCCGCCCACCTGACCATGGTCCAGAGCCACATAGGTTTCCTGGCCGCTGCCGCCCAGCGCCAGGCTGAGTTCATTGCGCCACAGCCAGCCGCGCTCGGCCGACAGGGAGGACTCACCGTCGAAGCCGCGCACGGTGTAGCGCCCGCCTATGGCAAAGCGGTCTTGTGGGGTCAGGGGGGTGTGATTGAGCTGGATGCGCCAAACGCCGGTGTAGCGCAAGTTCTGGCTAAGTGCCTTGAACGGTGCGTTGAAGGTGGCGTCCGCGGTGCTTATTCTCATTCGCGACGTTCCTTCACCGAAGGCTTCCTCGGGCGCGGGCAGAGAGCCGAAAGTGCCGGTGCCGCGCTTGTAGGCCAGGTTCATATCCAGCGTTGCGTTGCCGATGAATTCACGATGGCTCACACTGGCCTCGAAGCCACCGACCACCCGGCGCTGGACTTCAACCTCGGTGTCGTCAATGTAGTTGTTGGACGCGCGCTTGAAGGCACGGATGGCAACCGTCGTCTTGCGCGCTGCATCGCGGTACATCAGCCGAGACAACTTGACTTCCACGTTGCTGCTGGTGCCGCGGTACACATAGGTCTGGTTGGCGCCCGCCACTGACTGGTAATAGCGGTTGTTGCTGGCCGTGGCGCCCAGCAACCAATAGCCCAGCGGCACCGAGTAATGCACCGTATTGCCGTAGGTGCCTCGCGCGCCGTCCAGGCCGCCGCCAAGGTCACGGTTGAGCGAGACGTAGAACAGGTCGTTGAGCGTCCACCAGTTGTCGTAAGACAGCGTCATGCCGCCCTGGTACTTGCCGGTGGCCTTGGAGCCGCTGTCGTCGGCAAAGAGCGACAGACGAAAGGGAAGGGCCTGCCGATAGCTGATCACCAGGTCGCTCTGGCCCGGCCGGGCATCTGCTCCATTGGCCGGTTCGATCTGGATATCGGCTTCAGCGGTCGGCACGCGCTTGAAGTTTTCCAGCGCTTGTTCGATGTCGCGCAGGTTCAGGATGTCGCCTGGTTTGGCGGGCACGGCGGTCCAGGGGTTGCCCCGCGCGTCGCTGTCGGCTGAAAACCGTATGGCGCGAATGCGTCCGGGGATCACGGTGAGCGACAAAATGCCGCCCTTGAGGTCTTGCGGCTCGGCCAGGACGCGGGTGGTGACATAGCCGCGCGCGATGATGGCGTTTTGCACCCGCTTGATCAGCAGGCCCACGCTTTGGGCGCCCAGGCAACGGCCTGTCGGGGAGTCGCTGTGGTCCGGGCCTGCCGCCGCATCCAGTGCCCATGCAAACTGGGCTACCGGCGCGGCTTTGTCGCCATCGACGCCCTGGAGCCTGAGCTGATGGATCACGAAGCAAGGTGACTCGGCTGCCGGCAGCCTGGGAGATTCGGCCTCTGGAGGCCTGGGCAGACGCACATCAGGTGTGCGTTCCTGCTGCTCACGCAGAACACGGTCTCGCTCCTGCGCCCGGCGCTCCTCTTGCGCGGCACTGGTTTGGGGGGCTGCCTGGGCGAGCGCTTGACCGGTCAAGCAAGAAATGGCCAAGCCAATCCCTGCGCTGAAAGTGCTGAGCTTGAGATTTGCGCTGTTTTTCGTGCACGCTGGCACTACCCCGAGTGATTCACCCAAGTCATCGTGTGGCTTGGCCAATCACGCGCTCCTGATTCGTTCTTCTTGTTACCCAGACTTTGGTCCGGTGTTATCGCGCAGTTTAAATTTGAAAGCGACCCAATCGAGGCGCATCGTTAATGCTTGCGAATTATTTTTTTGCTTTTTCAGAAACTAATTCACAACTATCGACTTAGCATGCTTATATCTGATGCGACATAAGTCTTCTGAGCCTTTCAGCTTCGAGTTGCGCGGTCAGATCATTGCCGGGTTTTGTTGAACGCGGTGGAGCATCCCTGTCAGTTCTGACAGGTCGTAAGTGCTTACTCAGCAGTCCGAAGCTAGCGCGACATACTTTGTCATCCTGAGCGCAGCGAAGGATCCCGGTATGCTGGCAAGATTCTTCGCGTTGCTCAGAATGACAGCATGGCTGGCGTCGCCTTCGTTACGGACTGCTGAGCAAGTGTTGTCTTTGAGCAATAAGCTGCGAATGGGATTTTGCAGACCCTCCCTGGCAAGAGCCAAGTGGTTTTACGGGTTTGCAATTTCGCACAATCGTGCTAATATCCGCGCCATGGACGCCAAAACCCAGAAAAGTGAGCTGACCCGCGCCGCCATCATAGGCGCCGGGGTTGACCTCGCGTCTGCGGAAGGGCTGGAGGCCATCACGCTGCAGGCGGTGGCGGACCGCATCGGCTTGTCCAAGAGCGGCGTGTTCTCGCGCATCGGCTCGCGCGAGGCCCTGCAAAAAGCCGTGATCGAGGAATTCGGCCGGCGTTTTCTGGCCGATGTCTTTGTGCCGGCCATGCAGCAGCCCAAAGGCCTGCCGCGCCTCAACGAAATCGTGCGCCGCTGGATTGTGCGCATGCGCGATGTCGAAGTGGAGCAAGGCTGCATCTACACGGCCGGCGCATTCGAGCTGGACGACAAGGAGGGCGAGCTGCGCGACACCCTGCTGCAGGAAGTGACGCGCTGGCGCGCCGCCTTGCGCCGCACCGTCATGCAGGCCATCGATGCCGGTCACCTGCAGCCCAACACCGACCCCGAGCAGCTGGTCAGCGAAATCAGCAGCCTGTCCATTGGCCTGTTGCACGATGCGCGCTTTCTGCGCGACCCGCGTGCGGCCGAACGCACCCAGGCGTCCTGGGAGCGCCTGATTAACAGCTATAAAGCCTGATCGTTGAGGGAGGCCCGCGTGCCTTTGATTGCCTTGTATTTGTTTTGTGCTTGCTCTAATTTCGCACGATCGTGCGAAAAAAGGAAAATGCCATGTTGATCATCATTTTTTCAATCGCTGGTTTTCTGCTGGTACGCGGCGTGATGGCCGCGCTGGCCTCGCTGCGCCAGTTGCCGCGCAGCAATCAAGACTGGATTTATTACTGAAATTTAGGCTGGGGCCTGGCCCCCGGCTGATTCAAAAGTGGAGAGTCCCATGACACGCACATCCCTGCAGGCCACCACGGCCTACTACAACGCCAGCCCGGTCACGCGGATGTTCCGCTGGGGCCTGGGTGCCTCGCAGCGCCTGTGGCCGGCGCTGGCCGTGCGCGCGGCCTACCGCCTGTTCGGTACGCCGCTGCCGCCCAAATGGCTGAGCCGGCGCAAGGCCTGGAGCCCCGACTGGCACATCGAGCAGTGGCCGTTTGAAGACGCCAGCCTGACGCTTTATTCCCGCCCGATCGCGCCGCATGGCCCGGTGGTGCTGCTGGTACACGGCTGGGGCGGGCACGCCGGCCAGATGCTGGCGCTGGCCGACACGCTGGCGGCGCAGGGCCTGCGGCCCGTGATCGTCGAGATGCCCGCGCACGGGCGCAGCCGCGGCTCGACCAGCAACCTGCCACAGTTTGCGCGCGTGATCGAGTACGTCACGGCGCGCCTGCAGCAGCAGGGCTACAGCGTGCATGGCCTGGTGGCGCATTCGCTGGCGGCCAACGCCAGCGCCTATGCCGCCAGTCGCGGCCTGCCGGTGAGGCGGCTGGTGCTGCTGGCTCCGCCCGCCTCGCCGCATGAGTACACGCGCCTGTTTGCCCATGTGTTTGGCCTGAGCGAGACCACGCGCGCGGCAATGCAGCGGCGCGTGGAAGCGCGCGAAGGCATTTTGATGCCGCAGTTTGAACCGGCGGCGGTGGGCCCGCGCATCGCCATGCCCACGCTGGTGGTGCATGACCGGCGCGACAGCATCAACCGCTTTGCCGATGGCGAGGCCTACCGCGATGCGATTGGCAGCGCACGCCTGCTGGCCACTGAAGACCTGGGCCACCGGCGCATCCTCAAGGACCCCGAGGTGCTGCAGCAGGTCGCGCGATTCGTGGCGTCAAAGGAGTGATGCCCCCATGAACGCCTATATTGTTGACTTCGCCCGCTCGCCGTTCCACTTCGCCCGCAAGGGCCAGCTTGCGGGCCTGCGCCCCGACGATCTCGCGGCCCAGGTCGTGCGCAGCCTGCTGGCGCGCCAGCCGTTCGAACCCGGGCTGATCGAGGACATCATCCTCGGCTGCGCCTACCCCGAGGGTGCGCAGGGCGACAACCTCGCGCGCATCGTCGGCTTTCTCGCCGGCCTGCCGAGCAGCGTGGCCGGCATCACCATGAACCGCTTCTGCGGCTCGTCAATGTCGGCCATCCACGTGGCCGTCGGCAGCATTGCCACCGGCGCCGGCGAGGCGTTTCTCTGCGTCGGCGTGGAGTCGATGAGCATGGTGCCGCAGGGCGGGCTCAACAGCTCGCCCAACCCGAGGCTGTTGGCGGATTATCCCGAGGCCTACACCGCCATGGGCATGACGGCCGAGAATCTCGCCAACCGCTATGCGATCCCCCGCAGCGAGCAGGAGTTGTTCGCCACGGCCAGCCAGCAAAAGGCCGCGACCGCCGCGCGCACCGGGGCGTTCGAACGCGAGATCGTGCCGGTGCAGCTCGGCGACGGCACGCTGATCGACGCCGATGGCTGCCCGCGCCCCACCACCTCGGCCGAAGGCCTGGCCCAGCTCAAGCCGGCGTTTCTGGAAACCGGCAGCGTGACGGCCGGCACCTCGTCGCCGCTGACCGACGGTGCGACGGCCGTGCTGGTGGCCAGCGAAGATTTTGTCCATGCCCACGGACTCAAGCCGCTGGCACAGATCAAGGCCATCGCGGTGGCGGGTTGTCCGCCCGAGATCATGGGCATAGGCCCCGTGCCCGCGAGCCGCAAGGCGCTGGCGCGGGCCAGGCTCACGATGGCCGACATCGACCTGGTCGAGCTCAACGAGGCGTTCGCGTCGCAGGCCTTGGCTTGCCTGCGCGACCTCGAGATCGACCCGCGCAAGCTCAACCTCGACGGCGGTGCGCTCGCGCTCGGGCATCCGCTGGGCGCTACCGGCGCACGCATCACCGGCAAGGCCGCGGGCCTGCTGCAACGCACCGGTGCCCGCTATGCGCTGGCCACGCAGTGCATAGGCGGCGGCCAGGGCATTGCCACCGTATTGGAACGCGTCTAGGGCCAATACCCGTTCAATCAAGCCGTTCGCCCTGAGCCTGTCGAAGGGTCGGGTCGCAAGCCTAGAGGGCTTCGACAAGCTCAGCCCGAACGGGGTGTGGTGTCTGACTGAACCGTACGTCTAGCACCGCGCAAGCTGCGCACTCTTGCAACGCGGCTTGCGCGGCACGGTCATTACCCATAGCATTGCCACACTTTAAAAAGGAGCGGTGATGGGAATGTTTGACTGGACCGAGAAAAGCAGCACGGTGCTGCAACAGGGTGGCGTGATTGGCCCGGACGAGCGCCTGCCCTGGCCGCAGACCGCGGTGATGGGCGTGCAGCACGTGATTGCGATGTTTGGCGCCACGGTGCTGGCCCCCATCCTGATGGGTTTTGATCCCAACATCGCGATTTTGATGAGCGGCATCGGCACGCTGATCTTCTTCCTGATCACCGGCGGCAAGGTGCCCAGCTACCTGGGCTCAAGCTTTTCCTTCATTGGCGTGGTGATTGCCGCCACGGCCTATGCCGGCAAGGGGCCCAATGCCAGCATCGGCCTGGCCCTGGGCGGCATCATCGCCTGCGGCGTGCTCTACACCCTGATCGGCTTCATCGTGCAGGCCGCGGGCACGGGCTGGATCGAGCACTTCATGCCGCCTGTGGTCACGGGCGCCGTGGTGGCCGTGATTGGCCTGAATCTGGCCGGCATCCCGATCAAGAACATGGCCGCCAGCAACTTTGATTCATGGATGCAGGTGGTGACCTTTGTCAGCGTGGCGCTGGTTGCCGTGATGACACGCGGCATGGTGCAGCGCCTGTTGATTCTGGTCGGCCTGATGGTCGCCACCCTGATCTACGCAGCGCTGACCAACGGGCTGGGCCTGGTTGGCTTGGGTATGGGAAAGCCGGTCGACCTCTCCACGATTGCCAATGCCGCCTGGATCGGCATGCCCGGCTTTGCCGCTCCGGTCTTCAGCGCCAACGCCATGCTGCTGATTGCGCCGGTTGCCATCATTCTGGTGGCGGAAAACCTGGGCCACATCAAGGCGGTCACGGCCATGACCGGCAAAAACCTGGATCAGTACATGGGCCGCGCCTTCATCGGCGACGGTGTGGCCACCATGGTCTCGGGCAGCACCGGCGGCACCGGCGTGACCACCTACGCGGAAAACATTGGCGTGATGGCGGCCACCAAGATTTACTCGACCGCCGTGTTTGTGGCAGCGGCCCTGATGGCCGTGCTGCTGGGCTTCAGCCCCAAGTTTGGCGCGCTGATCCAGGCGATTCCGCTGCCGGTGATGGGCGGCGTGAGCATTGTGGTGTTTGGCCTGATCGCTGTGGCCGGCGCGAAAATCTGGGTCAGCAACAAGGTCGATTTCTCGGACAACAAAAACCTGCTGGTGGCGGCCATCACGCTGGTGCTGGGCACCGGCGACTTCACGCTGAAGTTTGGCCAGTTTGCGCTGGGCGGCATAGGCACCGCGACCTTTGGCGCCATCCTGCTGTACGCGCTGCTGAATCGCAAGGTTAAGCCAGCGCCCAATTCGCTATCAATTTAATAGCTAACAGCGCATGCAACTCGCGGGCTGCACGCGCTTCTTACTTAAGAAACCTGACAATCAGTCAAGGAAGCAGCCCTCGGCGGCGATAATGCGGACATCTAGCGTGCAGCGAAGGGCCGTCCCGAGCAAGCGACGGCCCCCTCGGGGGGCAGGGAGCTACACGCAGTGAACGACCGTGGGGGCCTAAATCATCGCCTGCTCAAGCCCTGTCCGGTTGGTGACGCAGCGCCGGGCCATTTCACGATCCAATCCCTTGCACTCACCCGGGAACCCGTCATGCGCATCTGGAAACAAGCCATCTCCGTCGAACGGCTCACGGCGTCCAACGCCAACAGCGCCGTCACCCATCTGGGCATCGAGTTCCTGGAAGTCGGTGATGATTTCATTCGCGCCCGCGTGCCAGTGGACCGCCGCACGGTCCAGCCTTATGGCCTGCTGCACGGCGGCGTGTCCGTCGTACTGGCCGAAACGCTGGGCTCCTGCGGCGCGGCCTATTCCTGCCCCGAGGGCTACCGCGCCGTCGGACTGGACATCAATGCCAACCACCTCAAGGGCGTGACCAGCGGCTGGGTCACCGGCATCGCACGGCCGGTGCACATAGGCCGCACCACCCAGGTCTGGCAGATCGACATGCACAACGACGCCGGCGAGATGAGCTGCGTGTCGCGCATCACGATGGCGGTGCTGGCGCCAAAACTGCCGTGACAACCGCGCCGGGTACTGCCGGCAGCCGGCGGTGCCCGATCAGAAGTTGACGTTGTTCCTTCCCTTCAGATTCAGGATCTGGCGCGCTTCATCCGGCGTGGCAACCTCCAGACTCAGGGCCTCCAGCAGGGTGCGCGCACGCGTGACCTGATCGGCATTGGTTTTGGCCAGACGGCCCGGGCCATCCCACAGCGAGTCCTCCAGTCCCACCCGCACATGGCCACCCATCGCCAGCGACTGGGCCGCAATCGGCATCTGGTTGCGGCCCGCGCCCAGCACGGACCAGACGTAGTCGTCGCCGAACAGGCGGTCTGCCGTGCGCTTCATGTGCGCCACATCCTCCGGATGCGGCCCGATGCCGCCCAGCAGGCCAAACACCGACTGGATCAGGAAGGGCGGCTTGATCAGCCCGCGCTCGATGAAATGGGCGGCGGTATAGAGATGCCCAATGTCGTAGCACTCGATTTCAAACCGGGTGCCGTTGTTGGCGCAGCTTTCCAGAATGTAGGCAATGTCCTTGAAGGTGTTTCTGAAAACGCGGTCGTCGCTGTTGGCCAGGTAGGGACGCTCCCACTCGTGCCTGAATTCCTTGAAACGCTCCAGCATGCCGTACAAGCCAAAGTTCATCGACCCCATGTTCAGCGACGCGACCTCGGGCTTGAAGGTATGCACGGGCACCAGGCGTTCGGCCACCAGCATGGTGGGTGCGCCGCCCGTGGTGATGTTGATCACGACGTCCGACGCGGCCTTGATCTGCGGCAGGAAGGCCTTGAACAACTCCGGGTCCTGCGACGGGGAGCCGTCCTCCGGCTTGCGCGCATGCAGGTGGACGATGGAGGCGCCCGCCAGCGCCGCGCCAATGGCGGCGTCGGCAATCTCCTGGCCCGTGACAGGCAGGTACGGCGACATGGACGGCGTATGGATGGCGCCGGTAACGGCACAGGTGATGATGACTTTTTTGGATTTTTTCATGAGATTCTCCGAGGGGTAGATGTGAGGTGTGGGGGAATAAAGAACAGTAGGTCAATTGCGTTAGCCGTTATGAATGGGTATGAATTCACCATTCACGATTCACTCGGACTGCTTGCGCTGATGCGCGACCAGTGCCATCAGCCGGTTGTCGCGCCAGCGGGCGCGCTCGCCCAGCTGGTCGGCCGGCAGCAGCGAGCGGCGCTCGGCTTCAATGCCTGCCAGCACGCCGCTGTCCCAGTCGTTGGGCAGTTGCCCGCAGGCTACTTCGCGGTAGGTCGGGCCGTAGCGCCGGGCGTAATCGACCACGCCGTCGGGCGCATTCAGGTCGATGGTCTCAAACGGCCCCATGAAAGACCAGCGCAGGCCGAGGCCATCTTTCAGCACCTTGTCCAGGTCTTCCACCGAGGCATAGCCGTTGGCGTACAGGTTGAGCGCTTCGTTCAGCACAGCGCCCTGGATCCGGTTGAGGAGAAAGCCGGTGATCTCTTTTTTCAGCAGCACGGGCGACTGGCCGGCGCGCGCATAGAGGTCGCGCGCGCGTTCGACCGCGGCCGGGGAAGTCCACGGCGCCGGTGCCAACTCGACCAGCGGCACCAGGTAGGGCGGATTGACCGGATGCGCTACCATGATGCGGCCCTGGCCCGGCAGGCCGGCGGAGAACCCGGAAGCAGGGATCCACGAGGTCGAGCTGGCCAGAATGGTGTCAGGGGCTGCCAGCTGGTCCATCTCGGCAAAAATGGCGCGCTTCACCTCCAGGGTTTCGCGCACGTTTTCCTGCACCAGCACGGCACCCTCCAGGGCGGCAGCCAGCGTGGCAACCGGCGTGATGCGCGCCAGCACGACGTCAGGCGCCTCGGCAATCAGGCCGTGTTGCGCCAGATCGCCGATGTTTTCGGCCAGCTGCTTGCGGCACTGCGCCAGGGCGCCAGGATCGGCGTCATACATCGCGACGGAGCAGCCCGCGCGGGCAAAAACAATCGCCCAGGCGCGGCCAATCAGGCCTGCGCCGACGATGGCAATGCGTTCATTCATGGTCGTTCGTCCGTTGTGGTGCTCATTCAGTAGTTTGGATGCAACCGTTATCCGAGGTGCTCGACGTTGCCGCACACCGACAGGCTTTGCCCGCTGATCGATGCGCCGGCAGGCGAGCAAATAAAGATGATCTGGTGGGCGATGTCCTGCGCGGTCACCATGCTGCGCAGCGACACCTTGGACAGCAGGCGCTGGCGCATGGCTTCATGACCGATGCCGTAAGAGGCCGCCTTGGCGGCGATCACGCGCTCCTGCCTGTCGCCGGCCACAATGCCAGGCAGGATGGCGTTGACCCGGATTCTGGAGGGCCCCAGTTCCATCGCCCAGGTTTGGGTCAACCCGATGACACCGAACTTGGAGGCTGAATAGGGTGTGCGCAAGGGAAAGCCAAGCCGTCCGGCAATCGACGACAGATTGACAATCGAGCCACCGCCCGCCGCCTTCAGCAAGGGCACCGCGCGCCGGGTGCAGAGAAACGGGCCGGTCAGATTGACGGCGATCGTCTGCTCCCAGTCACCCGGCGCCGTGTCCTCCACCGCGGCGGTGGGCCCGGCAATGCCGGCATTGTTGACCAGCACGTCCAGCGCGCCCCAGCGGGTGGTCAGCTCCGCGAACATGGCGTCTACCTGGTCCGCCTTCGACACATCGGTATGGCTCTGGCTGACCTGTGGAAATTTCCTTTTTGCATCCGCAAGAAAGTCGTCGTTGACATCGCAAATATGCACGGTCGCGCCGGCGGCCACAAAAGCCCCCGTGATGGCCAGGCCGATGCCTTGCGCGCCAGCCGTGACGACGACGCGTTTGCCGTTGAGTCCTGTATCCATAGCTTGTTCCATGTGTTCCTTGATCAA
Source organism: Polaromonas sp. (assembly GCF_036676035.1). Classification (GTDB taxonomy): domain Bacteria; phylum Pseudomonadota; class Gammaproteobacteria; order Burkholderiales; family Burkholderiaceae_C; genus Polaromonas. The sequence goes on along the minus strand of NZ_JAKFDR010000044.1, from coordinate 22,719 downwards.
AAAATTACAGCCAGAGAATTTGTTTGCGATAGTCCAGATCGCTAAGCAGGGGTTCCGCGGGGCCGGTATGAAAGACCGCGCCGCGTTCCAGCGCAAACACCCGGTCGGCCAGGGCCAGCACCAAGTCCAGGTTGTGCTCGACGATGATGATGGAGACCTCCCGGCGCAACTGGTCGAACACCGTGAACAGCTCCTGCACCACCGCCGGCGCCAGGCCTTCGAACGGTTCATCGAGCAGCAGCAGCCTGACATTGCCCGAGAGGGCGCGCGCGACCGCAACCATCTGCTGCTCGCCGCCGGACAGGTAGTCGGCGTGGGTGTTCATGCGCTCTTTCAGGCGCGGGAAGTACTGCAGGATTTTTTCTTCGCTCCATACGCATCCGTTGCTGCCGTCAGTGGCGCGCGCCAGCCGCCCCAGTGACAGGTTTTCGGCCACCGTCATGCCGGAGAACAGGCCGCGGCCTTGCGGCACATAGCCGATGCCCATGCGCGCGATGTCCGGTGCCGGCAGGCCGGCGATGTTGCGGCCGGCATATTCGATCTGGCCGGATGCAGGTTTGAGCAACCCGGTCAGGGTCTTGAGCAACGTGGATTTACCGGCGCCATTGCGCCCCAGCAGCGCAACGATTTCGCCTTCGCGGACCTCCAGCGAGGCATCATTCAGTATGTGGCTCTTGCCGTAGAAGGCATTGACACCCTCGAAGCGCAGCAGCTGCGGCCGGCTGCTTGCGTCACCCGCCATGCGGCCGGTGACGGGCGGCGTGCCGGTGCCGGTATAGATTTCCTGCACGCGCTGGTCGGCCCGCGCTTCGTCGGGCGTGCCCGCCATCAGCACGCTGCCCTGGTTCATCACCGTGACTTGCTGCGAGAAACCGAGCACGCGATCAATGTCGTGCTCGACGATCAGCACCGGAATATTGCTGGCGATGGTTTTGACCAGATGCGATACCCGCTCGCGCTCGGCCGCGGCCAAGCCGGCCAGGGGCTCGTCCATCAGCAGCACATGCGGCTTGGAACCCAGCGCAATGCCCAGGTCCACCAGCCGTTGCCCGCCATAGGACAATTCGCCGCCTTCGATTTTCTCCATGCCTTCGAGCCCCAGAAACTTCATGAGCTCGGATGTCTCGGCATGAATTTGCGGGTAGCTGTCGATGTCGCGCCACATGTTGAAGCGCGCCGTGTGACGTGCCTGCAGCGACAGCCGCAGGTTTTCATAGATCGACAGGCCACGGAACAGATTGGTGATCTGGAACGAGCGAGCCAGCCCTTGCTGACAAATGTCGTGAGGCGACAGGCCCTGGATCTGCCGGCCATTGAGCTTGACCGTGCCGCGGTCTGGCGCAAACATGCCCGAAATCAGATTGAAGGTGGTGGTCTTGCCCGCGCCATTCGGGCCGATCAGGGCGTGGATTTCTCCCGCATGCAAGGTGAGCTGCGCATTCCTGACGGCCTGGATGCCGCCGAAATGCTTGTCAATGGCCTGGACCTCCAGCACGACGCCTTGCTGGGCCTGGGGACGCAGAAAACCGGGCAGCGGCAAGCCTTCATAAATTTTGCGCAGGCTCATGGCCGCACCGACTTCCAGCGCGGGCTTCCAGCGTTTCTTCAGCTGGCTCCAGATGCCGACCAGCCCGGTGGGCGAAAACAGGATGAAACCGACAAAGACCAGCCCAAACCACAGCAGCCAGTTTTCGGTCCAGATCGACAGGAACTCGCGGAACAGGATGTAGAACAGCGCCCCCAGTGCGGGGCCGAGAAAGCTGCGCATGCCGCCCATCACCACCATGGCCAGCAGTTCGCCGGAAAACGCAACCGAGGTCGGCTCAGCGGAGGCGAAACGGTGATGAAAGGCGAGCAAGGCGCCGGCCAGCCCCGTGACGGATGCGGACAGCACAAACATGGCCAGTTTGTAGTGGGTCGTGTTGTAACCCTGGAATGTGGCGCGTTGTTCGTTCTCGCGGATGGCCACCATGGTGTGGCCAAACGGGGAGCGGATCACGCGCAGCAACAGGTACACCACGGCCAGCCCGATCACGCTGACCACGATGTGGAACGGGATCGGCGCATCGAGGTTGACCGGCCCCAGCGCGGGCCGCACCACCCCGCCCAAGCCCGACTCACCCCCGGTGAAGGCGGTCCAGCGGAAGGCAATGGCAAATGTCAGTGCCGACAGCGCCAGCGTCAGCAGCGAGAAGTACACGCCGCGGCGGCGCAGGATCAGAAAGCCAACGACCGTTGCCAGCAATGCGACGAACAGCACGGCCATCACGAAGGGCAGCACGATCTGGCCGGGAAACCAATATTTTTGAATCAGTGCGGCTGCGTAGGCGCCGATGCCGAACCAGGCGCCGTGACCGAATGAGGTGAGGCCTGTGTAGCCGACCAGCAGGTTCAAGCCCATGGCGGCGATGGCGAATATGACGACATCGGTGGACGACGTCAAGGTCAGGCCCATGGCCTGCAGCAGGAAGGGAACGACGAGCATCGCGATGGCCGCGATCCATATCGGCTGGTATTTTTGGCTCACTTTGCTTTCCTATTCGAATCGCTCGATACGTTCGCCGAGCAGGCCGCGCGGACGGAACATCAAGACCAGCACCATCAGCAGGTACATGGAGGCCTCGCCGGCAGGCGGATAAAAATGGATGGTCACGCCCCGCACCACGCCGACCAGCGCGGCGGCAATCACTACGCCCCAAAAGCTGCCCAGCCCGCCAATCACCACCACGACGAATGCGGCCGTCATGATTTCCGCCCCCATCGCGGGATGAACGCCGGAAATCGGCGCGAACAGAACGCCCGCCAGGGCAGCCAGACCGACGCCCAGCACGACGATGGTGGTCATGTAGGGCTGCAGGCGAATTCCCAGCACCGCGACCATGTCGGGCCGCTGCACGCCGGCCCGCACCACGCGGCCGAACGCCGTCTTGTTGAGCAGCAGCCAGATGCCGGTCAGCACCGCGAACACCACCGCCAGCATCAGCAGGCGGTATTTCGAATACAGAAAATCACCCACGACCACCTGCCCCTTGAGCGCGGCCGGAATGGATGATTGCAGCGGCGACGCGCCCCAGATCATGCGGATCAGTTGCTCGGCAACCATCGCCAGGCCGAAAGTGAGCAGCAGACTGAGAATTGGGTCGGCGGAATAAAAACGGCGCAATAGGATCCGCTCGAACAGCACACCCAGCATCCCCACGATCAATGGCGAGATGACGACGGCGCCGCCAAAGCCGGCATGCTTGGTCAACTCCACCGCCAGGTAGGCCCCCAATGCGTAGAACGCGCCATGGGCCAGGTTGACGATGCCGCCCAGGCTGAAGATCAGCGACAAGCCCAGCGCGATCAGCAGGTAATAGCCGCCAACCAGCAGGCCGTTGACGACCTGCTCCAAAAGAAATATCAATTCCATTTCCACTCCACGACTGCAGAAGAAAGCGCAGCGGTGCCTTGAACACACCGGCGCCCGCGGGCAACTGCGGGTCACCAACCGGCAGACGCCGGCCGTGTCCCGGTTACGTTGACATCGTGCAAGCGTTTTCTTCACGTGTCGGCGCCAGCAACTCCAGCGAGTCTTTCGGCCCCGGCACGGTCTGCCCCAATGCAATGAAATCCCACTTGTCCCTGGCCTTGCCTTTCGGCTTGGCGGTGACGCTGTACATCTCCTGCATCAGCTGGTGGTCCCATTCGCGGAAGTAGCCCTTGCGCGCCTTCAGGATGTCGAGCTGCGCGCCTTTCTCGAAGTATTCGATCAGCTTGGCGGAGTCCGTCGATTTGGTCGCACCCATGGCCTGCACCACCGCCTTGAGTGCGACATATTCGCCCCACGCCTGGTTTTCCGGCGGTTTGCCGTATTTTTTGGTGAAGGCAGCAACGAACGCCCTGGAGCCGGGAGTATCGACATCGTGATGCCAGATCATGGGCCAGGTCCCGGCGAAGTTGTCTGCGCCGGCGCCCCAGGCAACCGCCGTATCGAAGCCAAAACCGGCAGTCGGATAGGGCAGCCCGAATTCGGCGTACTGCTTGATGAAATTGGTGATCTGATTGCCGGCCAGGTTGGAGATGACCAGGTCCGGCTTGGCCTGGCGAATCTTCAGCAGGTACGGGCTGAAATCGGTGGCGTCGGTGGCGACCAGTTCATCCTGAATAAAGCTGCCGCCGCTGGCATTCACGAAAATCTTGGCGACCCGCAGCAGGTCGTGGCCAAAGGCGTAGTCGGCGGTCAATCCGAACAGCTTCTTGCCCTTGATCATGTTGTCGCGCAACAGCGCGTTGCCGCACGCCTTGACGTAGGTGGTGTTCGCACCCTCCACATGGAACATGTACTTGTTGCAGCCCTTGCCGCGCAGCTCGTCGGAATTGCAGCCGGTATTGATGAAGATGCGCTTGTTGCGGCCGGCCACCTGGGCGATCGCCAGACCGGACGCCGAAGAAATTTCGCCGATCAGCGCCACTGCGCCATCCCGTTCAAACAGGCGCTGCGCCTTCGATGAGGCGGTCGACGGGTTGACCGAGTCCTCTGAAATCAATTCCAGCTGGCGCCCCATGACGCCTCCCGCCTGGTTCACTTCTTCTACGGCCAGCTTGATGCTCATGACCGCGTACTCGCCGAGCGGGCCGAGAAAGCCCGTCAACGGGGTCAGGTGCCCGATCCTGATCTTGTCCGACTGGCTGCGGACGATGGCCGGAAAGCCAAGGCCACCCAGCGCGGCCATTCCGGCGATGGCAGCCGAGCCTGTGACCAGCTGGCGGCGACCGGCCGAAACCGGGAGGTCCGCCGCGGAATGGGCCGGTGAGTCTGCCTGCGCCATGGCGCCCGCGGCGGCGCTTTGATCCTTGATGCTTGTCGTCATTGTCTTGTCTCCTGTTGTTCACCGTAGTCACGGTCACGTTGTACGGCGGCATGGTTCACATCTGAGGGCCACTCTGTCCCGGCCCAGGCTTTTGGGCTCTATCCTGGAATTCATCCAGTACGAAGCCCTATCCGCCTCAACAGGGTGCCTGCCATTCAAAAAATAACTTTTCAAGGCAGGCATCACGACCGAAGCAAGATGTGATCAAATATATGTGATCGAAATTACCGAATCAAGCACTTGATCTGAATCAGCCCCGCAAGCAAGGGAAAACACTTAGAAATTCGTCGAAATTGGACGCGAATTGCCGCGTGTTGAGCACTTTTCGGGCAAGTTTCTGCCAGGTATCACATGGATAAAATGATTTGGTGAAAGACGCAAACCCCATGACCTCTTTGGAAAAGATGCACCCCATCGTCCACCAGACCTTGTCCGCCAAGGTCTACCAAGACCTGCGGGAGATGATCATGTCGGGGCAGCTGCAGCCTGGCGAACGCCTGACGCTGGCGGGCATGGCCGCCGCGCTGGGCACCAGCGCCATGCCGGTACGCGAAGCCATCAACAAGCTGGCGGCTGACGATGCGCTTGAAATCCTGCCCAACAAATCCGTCCGAGTCCCCGTCATGACGCGCTCCCGGTTTCAGGAACTCGTTGTCATCCGGCTGGTGGTCGAAGGCCTGGCGGTTGAAACGGCGGCCGGGCGGATCACGGCGGAGCAATTAACCAGGCTCGCCGGGTTGGAGCAAGCTTTCCGCCAGGAAACTGCGCTGGGCGAACCTGACGTCAATCAGATCATCCAGATCAACAAGCAGTTTCACTTCACCGCCTACGCCGCGGCGCAAATGCCGGCGCTGAGCAGCCTGATTGAGGGTTTGTGGCTACGAATAGGACCGGTGCTCAACCTGGACTTTCGCAACAGCGGTTCACGGCGGCGCTCCGACCTCCCCGCGGTCAAGGCGCACCACGCGCTATTGGAGGCCTTGCGCGCGGGTGACGGTGCTGCGGCCAAAGCCGCTCTGGCGATGGATATCAACACTGCGGCCGAAGTCATCCTCTCGGGGACTGGATTGAAAGAGTCCTGACTGGGCCGGGGTTTTCCAGACGCTCAGACCGCCGTAGCCAGGTAGTCGAGTGGCAATTTCGTCGTGTACTTGATCTGCTCCATGGCGAAACTGGAGCTCACATCGCCCAGGTCGGCGCCATTGATCAAGCGCTTGTAGACGCGGTCGTAGGCCGCGATATCGGGCACCACCACGCGCAGCAGGTAATCAGTCTGGCCGGCCATGCGGTAGAACTCCATCACTTCCGGAATCGAGGACACCAGCTGGTGAAAGGCTTGCAGCCACTCGACGTTGTGGTGGCTGGTGCGCACCGAGACGAACACGGTCACGCCCACGTTGAGGCGCTGCGGGTCGAGCAGCGCCACCCGCTTGCGGATCAGGCCCTGGGCTTCCAGACGCTGGATGCGGCGCCAGCAGGGCGTGGCGCTCAGGCCGATGCGGCTGGCGAGTTCGGCCACCGGCACGGTGGCATCTTCCTGCAAGGCCTCGAGAATGGCCTGGTCAAACTTGTCCATGGTCGCTTGAAATAATTTACCCTATGTAGACGCAATTTTGGCATTTAATACTCATCAATGTGGCCTGAATGGTTGAATTTGCAATATTTTTCCCAGATTGAAAGCCTAAACTGGCTTCATGAATCTGGCTGATCTTCTCCCCGTCTGGACCTCTTCCACCACCCAACACGGCACCTTGCTGGTGCAAACCGGGCGCGACCCCGACGCCTTTGGCGGCCTGGGCATCGCCGTCGAGTTAGACATCACAAACACCCGCACACACTCCTGGTAAGGACTAAACATGGCCTCGTTTGCTCTCGAATCCTTCGTCTCACAAGCCACGGCGCAGGCGCGCGATCTCTCCGAGCCTGCAGACTGCGTGCTGGCGCTCGCTCCACTGATGCTCGAACTCATCGAACGAGCAACGACGTTTCTTGAACCGCAGCACTATCGAAGCGACCCGAACCACTACGCTCGCAATCTCGTCTACGACGCACCGGATGCAAGCCTCTCGCTCTACACCCTGGTTTGGTCGCCGGGGCAATGGACGCCGGTACACGACCATGGCAGCTGGGGTGTAGTCGGCGTATTGGAGGGCGTGCTGGAGGAGCGCAACTACGTGCGCCTGTCACCAGACAGCGGGACCGATGAAGGCATTCATCTCGTACGCGGCGGCGTCATCCTCTTGGGGCGCGGCGCAGTCACGAGCTTTGTGCCAAACCCCGACCACATCCACATCACGGGCGTTCCACCGGAGAGGCCCCGCGCCGTGAGCCTGCATCTTTACGGCCGAACGATGAACAGCTTCAATACCTATGACATTGCCTCAGGCACACGCCAGCGTGTAAGCGTAGAGCACAACGAAAGTTGAACCGGGCCCACGGGCCAGGAACACCGAAGCCAAGTGCTGCCTACCCCGTATTCATATGTGGACTCCCTCTCAAGCGCAAGAAACTGACCAATAGTTTGGCTTTTGGGGAAGCGCCCGCAGTCGTATATCCGCGTGCCCACGCCCGCGACCCAGACCGTTGTCGAAACCGCGTCCCTGCTCACGGGCCGCGACTTCACGGCGGAAAACGATTTGCTCGTGCCGCTGAAGCTGCAGAGTGCCAGCATGGCGGGCCTGCTGGCGCGCGTGAACCGGCAAGACTAGGCCCCCACGGTCGCTCACAACGCGCGAGCTCCCTGCCCCCCGAGGGGGCCGTCGCTTGCTCGGGGCGGCCCTTCGCTGCACGCTAGTGTGGTGTTGCACGCTATCTGGCACATAAAACCGCGTCTTTTCGTCCATGGCGGCGTTGCAAATCCGCGCCATAGTGCAACTATGGCTGTGGTTTGCGCCTTGCCCTGAACAAAAATCCATCGGTTTTATTTGTGCCGTCAAGCATGCAGCACCACACTAGGCCCAATACACGTCACTTAACCGCTCGCCCTGAGCTTGTCGAAGGGTCGTCACAGTGCAAACAGGCTTCGACAAGCTCAGCCCGAACGGGGTGGTAACGCTTAAATGACCAGCATTGACACTAGGCCCGTCGCGCTCGGCTTGCTTACTCTTTGGCCGCCCGTGCCAGCCGCTCGCTCTTCCAGTACACGTCGTCGCCGCCGTTCATGCGGTTGAGCACGCGTGACAGCACAAACAGCAGATCGCTCAAACGATTCAGGTATTGGCGCGGTGCTTCCTTGAGAGGCTCGGCGGCACCCAGCGCCACCACCGCGCGTTCGGCACGGCGTGCCACCGTGCGGCACACATGCGCCACCGACGCGGCGCGCGAGCCGGCGGGCAAGATGAATTCCGCCAGGCGGGGCAGCTTGGCATTGTGTTTTTTCAGCGCCGCGTCGAGCAGGGCCACGGCCTCGGGCTTGAGCAGCTCGAAACCCGGAATCGACAGCTCGCCGCCCAGGTTGAAAAGCTGGTGTTGCACTTCCACCAGCAGCTCGCGCACCTCGGCCGGCATCTCTTCACACAGCAGCAGGCCGATGTGCGAGTTCAGCTCATCGACATCGCCCATGGCGTGGACGCGCAGGCTGTCTTTGGAAACACGGGTGTTGTCGCCCAGCCCTGTGGTGCCGTTGTCTCCGGTGCGGGTGGCGATTTGGGAAAGTCGGTTGCCCATGAGTGAATGTCCGTGCGGCGTGGTGAAGAAAAAGAGAAAGAAAAAAGCAGGTTACGCGAAGAAAGAAAATGTGTCGCACTTGCACATGATGTCAGCGAGGCAACATCCTGCAAAAGTGCTGGCATGCAGTCGCCCGATACGGTGCAATGAAGTCCTGTTCAACTTCAAAAAGCCATTCCAGTGACGCCTCAAAAACATTCTATGCCTGATTTTAAAATTCGCCCGGCCCTGCTGCTGGCGGCGTGCGCCCTGGGTGCGGCCTTGAGTGTGCAGGCACAGACGGCCAATCCCGCGCCATCACGTCCCGCTGCTCCGGTAGCCACACCGTCTGCAGGGAGCCCCTTGCCCGGCAAGCCGCCCCTGCGGCAGGCTGATGCAGCTTTTGCCCGCGCGGATACCAACCAGGACGGCAAGCTCAGCCGCACCGAGGCCGAGCGCCTCCCCGCCATCGCGCTGCGGTTTGACCAGATTGATGTCAACCAGGACCAGTTCCTCTCGCGCGAGGAATTTGACAATGCGCTGAAGTCCTGACGGCCCGCTGTCATGCAAATGAAGCAAGCCCATGCGATAGTGCTGGCATGTCCGGACGGCCTGCGGTAACAAGGGCCTTGTTTGACTCCCGAAAGGCATCCCCATGACCGTGAAGCGTCAATTCATTCCCAACTTCGAAGCCCGCAGCGTGATGCTGCTGGCCACCTTTGTCGTCGGCTCCGCCATGGCCCAGGGGCGAAGCATCAGTCCGGCACCGGCCGGCACAGCCAGCTCTTCCAGCCAGATGAGCGCGCCTTCGGCCACGCTCCAGAGCAAGCCCTCTCCCCCCAAAAAAACAGCCCCCTGAAAAGGAGGCTGTTGGCTTGTCGGGCTGCAGGCCAAGGCCTGCAGCGCATGCGCTTTAAGCGCCTGGTGTTCAGCCTTTGGTCTTCAGGGCGCCCGAGAAGAACACGTTGTGGCTGTCGCTGTCCAGTGCATCGACCACACCGTTGGCGCGGGCGGCGGCCAGCTCGGCACGCACTTGCTCGCGCGTGACGCTTGATTTGCCGGCGTCGGAGAAGAACACGGTGTAGCTGTCGCTGTCCAGTGCATCGACCACGCCATTGGCACGGGCGGCGGCCAGGTCGGCCTGGACTTCAGCGCGGGTTTTTCCGGCGGCGCCGTTGTCGGCGAACACGGGCTGGGCCATGACATTGCCGGCGGCCAGAGCGGAAACAGCGATCACGAGGGCAGAAGCGAGTTTGGTATTCAACATGAAATTTCCTTTAAAAAGTTAAGTCAATTTCTGGGCGACGGGGGAAAGAGTTTTCTCGAGTGTCCAGCCTCGATGCGGCGTCTTGTTTGGTTTCGTCTCATCGATGACTGAACTTTAAAACGGCTGATTGACTAGAAAAAGCACCCTGCGCCCAATACAGTGTTCCCCGATTCATAACAATCGGGGGCTTGAAATCCGTGAAACTGCCCGGGGCTGCCAGGCGGGCTGGGGCCTCAGGCCCGGGCGAAGGTGCTTTTACGCTGTATCAGCTCATGCCGTGCAAACAGCTCTGCGACCCAGTCCACAAACACGCGCACCTTGTTGCTGAGGTGGCGATTGGGCGGGTAGACCACATGAATGGGCACCGGTTCGGAGTACCAGTGGGTGAGCAGCGGCTCCAGCGCGCCGCTGCTGATGTGCGACTGGACCAGAAAACTCGGTGCATGCACAATGCCCAGCCCGGCCAGGCCGGCCGCCACATAGGCCGTCGCGTCATTGACCGAAACCAGGTAGCGGCAGACCACCTTGACCTGTTCGCCGTCATTGTTGAAATCAACCGGGGACAACTGGCCCGTTCTGGTCGAGAAATAGCCCACCACCGTGTGCCCGCTTTCAATATCGCGCGGGTGCCTGGGCGTGCCATGGCGCTTGAGATATGCGGGGCTGGCGCAGGCCAGCAAGTGAACTTCGCCCACATGGCGGGCCACCAGGGACTGATCCTGCAGCACACCGGCACGAATCACGCAATCGATGTTGTCGCTGATCAGATCGACACGGCGGTCGCCCACACCCAGGTCCATCTGAATATCGGGATAGCGGGCATAAAACTCCGGCAGCGCCGGGATGATGACGGCGAGGGCCAGCGCGCCGGGGATCTCCACCTTGAGACGCCCGCGCGGACTGGCTTTGGCGCGTGACATGCTCGACTCCAGCTCGTCCACCTCACCGAGCAGACGGATGGCGCGCTCGTAATAAGCGGCCCCTTCCGGCGTGGCCGTCACCTGGCGGGTGGTGCGGTTCAGCAGTTTGGTGTCCAGCTGCTTTTCCAGCGTCTGGATCAAGCGTGTCACCGAGGGTTTGGGCAGGTCCATCGACTCTGCCGCCTTGGTGAAAGTGCCGGCTTCCACCACCCGCACAAAGGCCTGCATGGCCGCAAACTTGTCCACTCGAACCCCCTTTTGATGCGATTAAATGCTTTGCAGGCGGTGATTATTTCACCCGCGAAACAAAAATTGCCCTGAAAGGCTATTTGCCATCCTTGCAGGCGCAGACAGCGGGGGTGGAGCTAAGCAGCGTTAACCGATCAGCCGGGGCAACCAGGTCGCCACCTCAGGCACCCAAAAGACCGCCGCCAGAAGCAGCAGGCTCATCACCACATAGGGCACCACTGCCCTGAAAATATGGCCCATGGTGACGCAAGGGGGGGCCACACCGCGCATCGTCATCAACAGCAGGCCGTGCGGCGGCAACAGCAAGCCCAGCTGCATGCAGATGAGAAACATCACGCCGAACCAGATCGGGTCAATGCCCAGCGCCTGCACCACCGGCATGAAGATGGGCAGCGTGATCATCATCATGCTGACCTGGTCCACAAAGATCCCGAGAAAAATCAGCATCAGCATCATGCCCACCACGATCATGCTGGTCGACAGCCCCTGGCCGGTGATGAGCTGAACCAGCCCGTTGCTGGCCCCGGAGAACGACAGGATTTGCGCAAAGGTGGTGGCGCCGAGGATGATGAACAGAATCATGCCCGAAATGCCGGCCGTGCCCTTGAGCGCCTTGGTCACGGCCGCCCGGGTGAGGCAGCGGTAGCACAGCGCCAACAGCATGGTGGCAAAGGCGCCGAGCGCCGCGCATTCCGTCGGCGTGGCCCAGCCCGCCGCCAACGCCCCCACCACCACGCCAAAGATGGACAACGTGGGCAGCACGTAGGCAAAGAACATGCGCCAGCGCGCCCAGCCGCGATGGCCTGCTTCACCCGTATCCACCGGCGCCAGCCTGGGGCTGATGCCCACGCGAATGATGATCCACAGGACAAACGCAAGGGAGAGAATGATGCCCGGCAGCACGCCGCCAATCAGCAGCTTGGAAATTGAAATGCCCGACAGCGAGCCCAGCAGCACCGTGAGTGCCGATGGCGGTATCAGCATGTCGACCGCGCCAATCGCCATGATGGGCCCGGTCGCAATCGTCGGGTGGTAGCCGCGCGCCAGCATGATGGGCAGCATCAGCGAGCCGAGCATGGCGGTGGTGGCGATCGTTGAGCCCGAAATGGCCGAAAAGACCGTGCCGGCCACCACGGCCACCACCGCGAGCCGGCCAGGCACCCGCCGGATCAGGCGCTCCACGCCTTCAATGACCTTCAGCGCCAGGCCGGTGTGAAACAGGATTTCCCCCATCAGCACGAACAGCGGGATGGGCGTCAGCGAAAAGGCCGTGACCGAGCTCACGCTGCTGCGCGCCAGCTGCACCAGGCCGGGTTCGCCGCCCATGTACAGCCAGGCCCCCACAATGTTGATGGTGATGAAGGTCAGGGCCACGGGCATGCCGATGAACAGCAGCACGGTGGAGCCGCCCAGCATCAGCCAGGCGGCGAATTCCCAGTTCATCATGATGCGCTCACCGCATCATTGCGCGGACCGCGCTCGCTGCGCTGCAGCCTGATCATGCGAAAAATCATTTCAATCGCCAAAAGAATGAACACCAAGGGCAAAGGCGACAGCGCCCACCATTCGGGCGTGACCAGCGTCTTGATGTTGACGGCGCCCGAGGCATAACTGGACATTGCCGCCTGCGCACCGAACCAGGCAATGACCAGGCAGCAGGCCAGGCCCATCGCATCGCCCGCCCACTCCAGGCTCCATGCGAGCTGGCGCGGCAGCGCCTGCAGCACAATGTCCACGCGGATGTGCTGCCCCTGGCGCAATAGCCAGGGCGCGACGCACATGGTGATCAGGTAAAGCATCAGCTCGGAAATCTCATTGCTCCAGGCCAGGCCCCGGGGCAGGCCGGGAATGGCCAGGTTGCGCAGCGCCACATCGGCCACGATGATGAGCATCATGGCCATGAGGATGGCGCAGCCCAGCAGGGCCAGCCACGAGAGGAAACGGCCGTAGATATTGGAGAGCCGGTCTATCACTTGGAAAACAGCGTCTTGAAGCGGGCGGCGATGTCAGGGCTTTGCTTGGCAGCGCCGGCCCAGCCCACGTCATAGGCCTTGTCGCGGAAAGCCTTGGCCGTGGCCGCATCAAACCTGATGGCCTGGATGCCGGCTTTTTCCTGGCGGGCAATTTCTTCCGTGGTGTAGCGCGCCCAGAAGGTGTTCTCGGCTTCCAGCGCCAGCAGCTGCTTTTGCAGGTAGCGGCGCTGCGCATCGGTGAGCTTTTTGTAGGCCGGCAGGTTCATGATGAGCGAGACTTCGGCGTCATAGAAACCGGGGTCCACGCGAAACTTGGTTTTTTCCTGCCAGTTCAAATCAAAAATGCCACCAATCGGCCAGCCGTAGCCATCGACCACGCCGCGCTCCAGGGCGGTGTACACCTCGCCGGGCGGCGTGGTGATGACGTTGGCATTGAGCGCCTGGAAGAAATCGCGATACACCGGCGTGATGCGGATCTTCTGGCCGGTCAGGTCGGGCTTGTCAAGCTTCTTGTTGGTGTAAATGTGAAAAGGCTGGTTCTCCACCATGCGGGCCAGGTACTGCATGTTGCCCTTCTCGTTCCAGACCTTGTTGATGGCGTCGAAAGCGCCGTTCTTGCGCTGCTCGGCCACCGGGATCTGCGTGAGCTTGAGGAAGTCGGCCTCGGGCATGACGTTGGTGTAGAACGCGCCGGTATTGAGCGCCATGTCGACCACGCCGGTTTTCACCGCATTGCCGGCTTCAAAGGTCGGAATGGCTTTGGGCCCGCCGAGAAAGTTGATCTGCAAAACGCCCTTGCCTTCGGCGTTGACCTTCTGGATCCAGGGCAACAGGCGCTGCACGTAGATGCCATTTTCTGCAAACGCACTGACCAGTCGCAAGGTGACTTCCTGCGCACAGGCCGCGGCGGAAAAACTGGTGGTCACCAGCAGCGCGGCGGCGGTCTTTAAAAAACGGGCTTTCATGGTGTCTTTCTCCTTCTTTTTTCAGTTGGGATGGGTGATCCGCGGGCTCTGTCTGGTCGTCGATGCAGGGTAATGCGTTCTTCAGTCAAGTCAAGGCATGTCATACCGTCGCCAGCATCCGCTCCAACGCCTGGCCGGTGTCATCGGCCAGCGCCGCCTGGCTCAAGGCCTTGAGCTGCTGCGCGCCTTGCGGCGCCGCCTGCAGCCGCGGCAACATGGCCATCACGCGCTGGTAGCTGCGCCAACCGCGTGCATGCGTATCGCCGTAGCCCTTGACCAAGCGCTGCGAGCGTGCCACTTCCAGGGCCAGCTCGGGATGCGTGGGCGCCAGGCGCATTATCGTTGCCAGCCAATCGTCCATGCGCTGGTGCTCCCGCTGAAAACGCAGCGAACGACGGCGCAGGCCGCGCAGGGCGGCAATGCCGTAAAGCAGCAGGTAGCCGCGAATCGAGCTGGTCCGCACCACGCAGCCCTGGCGCGTGAAAGGCTGCACGCAGGCCCGCGCCCAGCGGCTGGCCAGCAGCCAGCGGCCCAGGCCGGCGGGCAGGGTGTCGGCAATTTCTTCGACCCGTGGATGCAGGAACTCATGGATGTCCAGATGCTGGCTGTCCTTGAGGTGCACCTCGCCGCCGACGCGCTGAAAGCGCGTGCGGCGGGTTTTGAGATCGGCCACGCGCACCGTGTCTTCGTAGGACATCCACAAGGCCAGGTGCCGCGCCGTGTCATCAAGCAAGCTTGCAGACAGCGGGCTGCCTGCCGGCAGCATCGCGCCCAGCGGCGCCAACCGGTCCAGGTACTCGCCCGCGTAGGCCAGGTCCTGGTAGTCCGCCATGCGCACAATGCCGGCGCACAGCGTCTCGTGGGCCGCGGCGGGGAAGTGGTCGCGAATACGCTGTGCGAGCGCAGCCAGCCGCGGGCCGACCGATGACGCCCCGACCGGCGCTGCAGCCGGCGCCAGAGTCAGCTGTGGCTCAAGCCCTTTGAGCGCCACGGCAAAGCCCGCCGCAAACGCTTTCAGGCTGGCGTTCACGCCAACCCCGCCGCGCCGCACGGTGTCTTCAAACTGACCCCGGCTGAACGGCAAGCGGCCCGTGGCGGCAAGCGCCCCATACAGCGCCGGGCCGATCAGGCTGCCCGTGTCTTCAGCCAGTTGGGCGAAGTCGGCACTGATGAAGTGTTTGGCGGCGGCGCGCCCGCCGTCCAGCAGCTTGGTGGAGTCCACCCGGCCATCCCCCATGGCGGTGCGCTCGGTCATGGAATACACGCGGTGGGTGGAGGCAATGAAGGTGGTCCGCTCGGCCGTGACCAGGCCGCGCTGCATCGCCCGTCCGGCTTCCATCAGCTCGGAGGCAATGACCACATCCACCTCGCCCGGCACCGGGCTGAGCGCCATCACCGGGCGGGCGCCTTGCGGCACGCCGACTTCGGGGAACATCTCGATGTAGTAAATCGTTGCTCCGGTGCGCTGGGCCACGCCGGGGACCGAGGTGGTCTGGGCGAAATAGCCGCTCTGCTCGGCCAGGTCGACCAGCCAGTCGGCCAGCACGCCACCGCCCTCGCCGCCCATGGCCAGAATCGCCACCGTGATCGCGCGTTGGCTGCTCATGCTGCAATCCCTTCCAGCCGGCGCGCGATGCGGTTTTGCAGCCAGCCAATCACCGCCGTGCGCAGGCGCCGCTTGAAGCGGTCCCACGCCGTGGGGTTGTTGATGATTTCAGCCCGGTAAAACGACGGGCACAGCACAGCGGCGTGCGCCACCTCGCCGCACAGGCCGCAGCCGACACAGCTGTCGAGCACGGTGGCAATCGGGTCGCGCCGCAGCGGGTCCGGGTTGGGCTTGATGGTCAGGGACGGGCAACCCGACAGCCGGATGCACGAGTGGTCGCCGGTGCAGGTGTCGGGGTCAATGCCGAAACGCTCGCGCACCACGCGCTGTCCGTCGCCAATCATTTTGCGGATCTGCGGTTTGACGCGGCGCTGGCGGTTGAGCATGCATTCGCTCTGCGCCACAATGACCTTGGGGCCTTTTTCCCGGGTCGTCAGTGCCTCGCGCAGGGCATCGCGCATCTGCGTGAGGCTGTAGGTATTGGTGACGGTCCGGGCCCATTTCACACCGACGCCGCGCACGGCTTTCTCGATCGGGTTGTTGGTGTTGCGCATCGGGTTGATGGCCCGGGACGACAGCACATCCTGGCCCCCGGTCGCGGCGGAGTAGCCGTTGTCCACCACCAGCAGCACGTTGTCGGTCTGGTTGAAGACCGCGTTGCCGACACCGCTGGTCAAGCCGTTGTGCCAAAAGCCGCCGTCGCCCATGACGGCAAGGGTGCGCTTGGCCGTCTCGGTGCTGTTGAAGGCGGAGGCGCCGGCCCAGCCCAGCCCATAGCCCATGGTGGTGGCGCCGAGGTTGAAAGGCGGCAGGATCGAAAACAGGTGGCAGCCGATGTCGCAGCTCACATGGTGCTGGCCGAGTTCGCGCTCGATCAGCTTCATGGCCGTGAAGATGGGCCGCTCCGGGCAACCGGTGCAAAACGAAGGCGGCCTGGGCTGCACTTCTTGCGTGGCGAGCTGGATGGCAAAGGTCTTGGGGTTGCCGTTGAGCAGCGCCGGCGTGGCCGCAGGCCGCGCCGCCACGGGCAACTCGGCGCCTTCCAGCAGCCGCGGCGCATACTGATTCACAAACTGCGCCACCGCCTTGACCACCACGCCCCCGGTGTATTCGCCGGCCATGGGCAGCAGGTCCTTGCCATGCACCTTGGTCTGCAGATCGGCCTTGCGCAGCAGGCTGTTGACGGCCTGCTCAATGAAGTCGGGCTGGCCTTCCTCCACCAGCAGGATGCCGCGCTTGCCGGCGCAAAAGCGCCTGAACTCGTCGTCCACCAGCGGGTAGGTCACATTCAGCACGTAAAGCGGCACCCGGGATTCGCCGAAAGCATCGGCCAGCCCCAGCAGTTCCAGCGCGCGCAGAACCGCGTTGTAAAGCCCGCCTTGCATGACGATGCCGAAATCCTGCGCGTCTTGCGCGAAGAACTCGTTGAGCTGATGGTCCTGGATGAACTTGACCGCGGCCGGCCAGCGGCGCGCCACCTTGTCCTGCTCCTGCAGATAACTGGCGGGCGGCAGCACAATGCGGTTGACATCGCGCACCGGGCTTTCAATGGCATCCTTCAGGGTGAACGAGGGCCGCTGGTTGTCGCGCGTCGGGAAGCGGCCGTGCACATGGCAGGCGCGAATCCTCAGCTCCAGCATCACCGGCGTGTTGCTGGCCTCGGAAAGCTCGAACCCTTTTTCCACCGCGTTCACGATGCTGGGCAGGTTCGGGCGCGGGTCCAGCAGCCACACTTGCGACTTCATCGCAAAGGCGTGCGAGCGCTCCTGCATGATGCTGGAGCCTTCGCCGTAGTCCTCGCCCACGATCAGCAGGGCGCCCCCCATGACGCCCCCCGAAGCCAGATTGGCCAGCGCGTCCGAGGCGACGTTGGTGCCGACCGTGGACTTGAAGGTCACGGCGCCGCGCAGCGGGTAGTTCACCGAGGCAGCCAGCGTCGCCGTGGCCGTGGCCTCGGAGGCGCTGTGCTCAAAATGCACGCCCAGCTCCTGCAGGATGTCGTTGGCATCGGTCAGCACATCCATCAGGTGCGAGATGGGCGCACCCTGGTAGCCGGCCACATAAGACACCCCCGACTGCAACAGCGCCTTGGTCACCGCGAGAATGCCTTCCCCGCGGAACTCTTCACCTTCCCCGAGGCGCAGTTTTTCTACTTCGTTTTTGAACGAGCGTTCAGCCATGCGTGGTCTCTTTTAGCAGTAGGCCCAGTGCTTCCGGACGGTTGTGTTGCTCATGAATCAGGCCCTGGCAAAGGTGCTTCAGCACACCTTTGCGCCAGGCAACAGGTGCGAATCTACGCAGCTCTTCATCATCCAGCAAATGGATTTTTCTGATACGGAACATCCATTTGATCAATAATTCGGGAGAACCCTAGGAGCCTGTTCACGGCTCTTAGCCCTGTTCAGCCTCGCTCAGACCCCTTTGGAGTTGCTGCCATGAACTTCCGTCAGCTCGATCTCAACCTGTTGCGCGTACTGGCCGCCCTCTACCGCACCCGCTCGGTGACGACAGCCGGCAAAACCCTGGCGCTCTCACAGCCCGCCACGAGCAACGCGCTGGCGCGCCTGCGCGACTACTTCGACGATGAGCTGTTTGTGCGCTCCCCCGCCGGGCTGAAACCGACGCGGCTGTGTGAGCACCTGGCGCCGGGGGTGCTGGACCAGCTGCTGGCGCTGGAGACCGTGGTGACCGGGCAGGACGAGTTCGATCCCGTCCACAGCGACATGCACTGGCAGCTGTCGCTGTCGGATCTGGGCGAGATGCTGTTTCTGCCGCCGCTGGCGGCGGCGCTGCGCACCGGGGCCGCCAGGGCGCACCTGTCCAACATCTCGGTGGCGGCGGCCGACGTGCCGGCCGCGCTGGAAGCGCGCGAGATCGACCTGGCCATCGGCATCCTGCAGCCGCGCCACCGGGGCATACGGACCGAGCTGCTGTTTCGCGAGCACTATGTGGCGGTCGCCTCTCCGGATTGGCGGCCCGCTTCCGGCCGCAGCGGCCGCACACTGACCGCGCGGCAGCTGGCCGAGGCCTCGTTCGTGGTGGCTTCCCCCACGGCCACGTTTCACGGCAGCGTGGAGCAGATGCTGGTGCGCATGAAGCTGGCCGATCGCATCGTGCTCAGGGCGCGGCACTTTGGCGCCCTGCCCGACCTGGCGCTAAGCACCGACCTGCTGGCCATCGTGCCCGAAATGTACGCCCGCAACCTCCGCCAGCGCTATGACTTTCGCTTGTGGAACATTCCGAACGCTCCGGCCTACGAGGTGCGCCTGGTCTGGCACAGCAGCACCGAAAAAGACCCCGCCCACCAGTGGATGCGCTCGCTCGTCTTCAAGCTGTTCAAGCGCCCGCTGCGGGCCGATGCGAACACCGGTGTTGGCGCAAGCGCAAAAATCTGAGCCCCGCCCGCCGGCGCAGCGGCGCGCCACGCCCACAAGTCGTAAACTGTGTGATTGAGTTGGAGACCCACCATGAACGCCCCCTTGCCCACCCACCTGCTGCCCGAAATCCACCAGCGTGAAACCCCGCCGGCCCTGATCGAAGCGCTGAAAAGCCGCTTTGAAGGCCGCTGCTCCACGGCCCTGGTCGTGCGTGAGCAGCATGGTCGGGACGAATCCTCGTTTGCCGCGCCGCCGCCTTCGGCCGTGGTGTTTGCCGAGAATACGCAGGACGTGGCCGACGCCGTGAAGCTGGCCAGCCAGTACGATGTGCCGGTCATCCCCTTTGGTGTCGGCACCTCGCTCGAAGGCCATTTGCTCGCCGTGCAAGGCGGCATCAGCATTGACGTGAGCCGCATGAACCAGGTGCTGTCGATCAATGCAGAAGACCTGACGGTCACCGTGCAGCCCGGCGTCACGCGCAAGCAGCTCAATGAAGAAGTCAAGAGCACGGGCCTGTTTTTTCCGATCGATCCTGGCGCCGACGCCACAATTGGCGGCATGAGCGCCACGCGGGCCAGCGGCACCAACGCCGTGCGCTACGGCACCATGCGCGAGAACGTGCTGGCCCTCGAAGTGGTCACGGCCAGCGGCGACATCATCCGCACCGGCACCCGTGCCAAAAAATCATCGGCAGGTTACGACCTGACGCGCCTCATGGTGGGCAGCGAAGGCACGCTGGGCGTCATCACCGAAATCACCGTCAAGCTCTACCCGCTGCCCGAGGCCATTTCAGCGGCGATTTGTTCTTTCCCGAGCATTGAAGCGGCCGTGCGCACCACGATTGAAGTGATCCAGCTGGGCGTGCCGATTGCGCGCGTGGAACTGATTGACCACAACACCGTGCGCATGGTGAACACCCATTCCAAACTGGGCCTGCGCGAAGAACCCATGCTGCTGATGGAGTTTCATGGCTCGCCCAGCAGCGTGAAAGAGCAGGCCGAGCTGGTGCAGGAACTCGCCAGCGGCCATGGCGGCCAGGCGTTTGAATGGGCCAGCACGCCGGAAGAGCGCACCCGGCTCTGGACGGCGCGCCACAACGCCTATTTCGCAGCCATCCAGTCGCGCCCCGGCTGCCGGGCCATCTCCACCGACACCTGCGTGCCGATTTCGCGCCTGGCCGATTGCCTGCTGGAATCCGTGGCCGAGGTCGATGCCAGCGGCATTCCCTACTTCCTCGTCGGCCATGTGGGCGACGGCAACTTTCACTTCGGCTACCTGATCGACCCCGACAAGCCCGAAGAGCGCGAGGTGGCCGAAGCGCTAAACCACAAGCTGGTGAATCGCGCGCTGCAGCTGGAAGGCACTTGCACCGGCGAGCATGGCGTGGGCCTGCACAAGATGGACTTCCTGGTGGCGGAGACCGGCGACGGCGCCGTGGACATGATGCGCACCATCAAACGCGCGCTGGACCCGAAGAACATCATGAACCCGGGCAAGATTTTCTCGATGCCAGCGGTCTGATGAAAACGCCGGGGCACGGGTGAACCGGGCCGATGACGAGGCCACCCATGCCGCTATTTTATTGATAGCTATCAGTGTCCACCCCTTGTGGGCAAGGAGCATTTTCTTGTAAAAAACAACCCGATGGCTTAATCTTCAAGCCCTGTTAAGGGAAATCGCCATGAGAATCTTGCCCACCGTGTCCCTGCTTCTTGCAAGCAGCCTGATCGCCGGCTGTGCTGCGCCCAGGCAGCCCGTCAACTACGGCCACCCGGCACTCAACCAGGCGGCACCCGCCGTCCAGAACGAGCCAGGCCGTGTCATGGCTGGAGCCCTGCTCGGTGGTCTGGTGGGCAGCCGCTTCGGCCAGGGCGACGGGCGTGTCACCGGGGCAGCCGCGGGCGCAGCAGTGGGTTCCATGGCGGCCCAGGGCGGCTATAGCAACGAGGCCGCTGGCGGCGCGCTGCTCGGCGGACTGGTGGGTTCGCGATTTGGCGGGGGCGACGGGCGAACCGCCGCGGCCGCTGTGGGCGCCGGGCTGGGTGCGTGGCTGGCCGTGCCCCGCGACTAAGGCTCGAAGTTTTCCAGCCGATCAGCAACCGCCTGCAGGCAAGTGAAATCGTTGGGCGTGAGCGCCTTGCACTGCACGATGGAGAAGTAGATCTCGATCTGGTTGAGCCAGCTCGCGTGCACTGGAGCGTGGACCGGAACCAGTCGCGGATGGGCCTGGGTCAGGCGCCGCACGCAAGCCTCGCCGCGATGGGATGAGCCGTTGTCCATGATCCAGAACACCCGGCGTGCCTGGTTGTACGGCCACTGGCGCATGACCTGATCGACCAGGCGCTCGAACGGCGCGATGCCCGTGGTCGTCTCGCAGATACGTGTGTATATTTATGAAACGGCCTACTTAGCTTCGGAAACCCGTACGGTCCTGCCGGTGGAGGTGCTCTCCATTCAACCGTTCCGTACAAGGTTGACCAGCGCAGCCTGGCGATTGGTTCCAGTCTTGCTGAAGATCCGGCTCAGATGGGTGCGCACTGTCTCGTAGGAAATACCTTGCCGGGCAGCTAGCTCCTTGAGCGAACCACCATTGATCAGGCCACACACCAATTGAAGTTCCGCAGGGGTGAGCCCATAAGCCTCGCGAAGTGACTGCAGGTCATGCAAGGAAGAGGTTTGTGATGCTTGGACAAGCAGCGCAACCGTGGCGCCCGAGCGGTATTGCTGTACCCTGGGTAGGGGCTGAACCGTCAAGACCAGCGGCCTGGCCTCCGCACGCGCAATGACAATCTGCCTCGACGGCGCCGCATCGTGCGTGTCCAATATCGACTCAGGCGACCGGCAGCGGCGCAGCGCCGCCAGCAGCGCATCCTGGTTTTCGCGGTTGCGAAGGCGCAGAGTCTCATCACGTGCCATGTAGATGCCCTGTTCTTCTCGAAGAAGGTTCAACGCCCGGCGATTGGCGTGGATCACCCTCCCGCTTTCGTCGAGCAGCATGACAGCTTCGTGCACATGGTCGAGCGCGTCCTGGAGTCCGACCTCTGCTTGCAGTGCCCGTCCTAGTCGCTCCTCGACACCGTATGCCCGCCTCAAGTGAGGCAGCAGCATTCCCAGGCGTCGACGCTCCTCAACCTGCGGCGGGCATTTTTCCTTGCGGAAGTGTATGGCCAGCGCGATCCAGGGGGCGCCGTCGTCGGTGCGACGTACCCAGGTATTCAGGGAATCGTAGGTGCCCCATGGTTGCAAAAAGTCCGCAAAGAAAGGCATGCTGCGAAGTTCTCTGGACGACCAAACATCGCTGTCCGCGATGATCCGCCCTTCGGACATCGGCAGGTAGACTCCATCGATTCTTGGGTTCGTGTGGGAGATATCGCCCATATAGTCAGCGATGTACCTCAGTACGAAAGGGTCAACCCGCGCGGGATGGAAGGCGACGTATTCCAGCGTCCGGGCATCGAGCACATTGAGGTCGGCAGCTCTTGCGCCGACGAAATCGCATACGCCTTCCAGTGCCGCACCCCAGGTCCTGTCACCGACCGACGCCGCGTGAATGCCGTCAATGGCGGCAAGCAGCATCTGCTCGAAGCCCCGCTTATGCATCTCTCTCCCCCCTACTTTGACTCTGTGAGCCTTGGTGGTGTCGCAACGGCACGGCTTTGCCGATTCGCAGCGGAAATGTCATCGACCCGATGAACTCGTGACGAATGTACTCCAAATGGAGGACGACATCACCTGGCGCCATGCATCCGAGCTTGCCTGCTCGCCCCGGTCAAGCGATGCGCGTGGAGCACGAGTACGCGCGTGGCGGCGCGTGGGCCTATTTGGCGGCGGTGGATGTGCACCGCGCCAAGGTGTTCGGCCGGT
>NZ_JAKFDR010000043.1:0-7236 GCF_036676035.1 Polaromonas sp. | reverse complement strand
TGCCTCAGCGTCGTCCAGTTCGCTCGAAGCCGGCGTGGCCGTGAGAATCTTGTGAAAGGCCTCATGGATAGAGGGCATGTCGTCAATCAGCAAAATACGCTGGTTCTGAAGCGGGTTCATGGCTAGGTCTCCATTGTGTTGATCGGAAGTTGCAGCGTGAAGGTGGCGCCCCTGCCGGGGCCGTCACTGTGGGCAGTGAAGAGTCCGACCCAAAAACAAGCAAGCAGTCGTTGGGAAATCCCGTATTCCTGTGACATGGCAGGTTCTCCTGGGTAACAAAAATCATCGGTTTTTGTTTTCGTTGCGGGATCGGACTCCTATTCTGGTTCTGTCGCCTTCCCGGCGCATGCTCCAATCGGAGGAGATGAGCCGACGGTTTCGCTGGTATGGGGATCGTCCTTTTCGTGCACGCAGCGCGCATCTTCCGTTGGCGCAGGCAACGCCAGCGTGAAGCTTGCACCGTGGCCACGCCCGTCGCTAGAACCGGTCAATGTGCCACCCACCTCCCGGGCCCAATTGGCGCTCAGGTGCAGGCCGAATCCGTGCCCGTCCCGCTTTGTCGTGAAGCCGTGGCTGAATACGATCGGCAGTTGTTGCGGATCGATTCCTTCGCCATTGTCCCTGACCGTCAGGCGCACCCACCCCTCAACGCGGGCCGTGCTCAGCCAGAGCTGTTTGTCCGCGCGAGACGAATTGCGCAGCGCCTGCACGGCGTTGATCAGCAGGTTCAACAGGACTTGCAGAATCTTGTGCTGCTCGACGCTCACGGCTCCCATGTAAGCGTAGTCCTGATGCAGCTTTATGCCAAGCGCCTCGAAGGTAGGCCGGCTGAGCTTGAGTGCCGATTCCATCAGGCCATTGGCGGACACCAACTCGCGCAACTGCGCGCCCGGTCTGGCAAGTGCCTGCTGGGCGGCGATCACCGTGCTCGCGTGCTGAACGCTGGCTCTGAGAGTTTCGGTTTCCTTCAGCACTGCCTTGTGCCCTGCCTCCAGGTGTTCACTCAGGCGCGCAACGAACTCGGGTAGCGCGCGCACACGAGCCTTGCTTGCGCCGGGGGCGGATGGGTCCTGCGCATGTTGCTCTTGCATGAATTGGGCGACCTGGCGCAGCTTGCCTAGCGGGAATTGGCGCAGTTTGTCGTGAATGAGGGACGAGGAAACGGCGACCCCCGTGAGAATGTTGCCGACGTTGTGCAGGATGCCCGTCACCATCATGGCCATGCCCGATTCGTGGGCCTTCTCCCGCAGCTGAGCCTGCGTCTGCCCCATGCGCAGCGCGGCGCGTACACGCGCACGCAGTTCCGCTGGCGAGAAGGGCTTGGCGATGTAGTCGTCGGCCCCCGTCTCCAGCCCCGCGACACTGGCCTCGTTGCCGCCGCGGGCGGTCGCCAGGATGACGGGCACGTGACTGAGTTCGGGACTGGCCTTGATGCGGGCCGTGAGACCCAAGCCATCCAGTGCCGGCATCATGATGTCGGAGACGACGACATCGATGGCGTGCTGCTGCAGCAGCGTCCAGGCCTGCTCGCCGTCCGCGGCGGTCAGCACATCGAACTCTGCCTCGAGCAGCTCGGCCAGATAGGTGCGCATGTCCGGGTTGTCGTCGGCCACCAGCACTTTAGGCATCAGAGCACGTTCTGCCGACGGCGCACCGGTGCCGGAATTGGCGGGCGTGGACTCTGGGCCGTCACCGCGGTAGCGAACGCGCAGCAGCATCGCTTCGGTGGCACTGCGGGCGCGCTCGGCGCTGGCGTTGGCATCGGCGCCAAGGCTCGCGAGTCGGTCCACGCCGCGCGGCAAGCGTACCCAGAAACGCGAGCCGTGTCCCGGTTCACTGTGCACGCCGATGCTCCCCCCCATCAATTCCACCAGCCCTTTCACCAGTGCGAGGCCGATGCCGGTACCGCCGTATTGCCGCGTGGCGGAGCTGTCGATTTGCTGGAAGCGCTCGAACAGCAACGGGATTTTGTCGGCCGGGATGCCGACCCCGGAGTCCGCCACCGCGAATTCGAAGCAGCCGTCGTCGACGCATGTCGCCTCGACGCGGATCCAGCCGCCTGCGGGGGTGAACTTGAGCGCGTTGCTCAGGAAATTGAGGACCATCTTCTCGAAGTGCCGCCGGTCCAGGCAAACCTTGTCGAGAGCGGGATCGACGTGCCAGGTGAGCGAGCAGGGCTTGCCTTCGGCGACTACGGCCGCATCCCCGGCCAGGCCGGAAACCAACTCGACCAAGTCGACAGCCTCCCAATGCACCTGGAACTTGCCCGCTTCGGATTTGGAGAAATCAAGGATGTCGTTGACGCGGTTGAGCAGCAGCAAGGCGTTGCGCTGCGCGCGCTCGAGCTGCGACCTCTGACCGACGGTGGGTTGGTCTGCGCGGAGCAACTGTTCCAGGGGTGCCAGGATCAACGTGAGGGGCGTGCGCAACTCGTGGCTCACGTTGGCGAGGAACTCGCTCTTCGCCTGGTTTGCTGCCTCGGCGGCGTTCTTCGCCTGCTTGAGCTGCGCTTCAAGCTTCGTGCGCTCGGCGATTTCCGCCTGCAGGCCATGGTTGGCGTCGGCCAGATCGCGTGAGCGGCTGCGGTTCAGCGACGACGACCACACCACCGCCGAAAACAGCACGCTTACCAACAGCCCACTGACCAGGATGAGGAGGGGCTTTTGCGCGTCGATGGTCGCGTCGAACGCGGGCAGCGAACTGAAGTCCAGCGTCCATTGGCGCCCATTGAATTCGAAGGCTCGGCGGATACCGAAAGCCGGCACTGTCTTCTGCGTCTTGGCGGATTCCTCCAGGCTGTCATACAACAGGCTTTCCGGGGAGATCGCCGTGCCGTCGAATATCTTCAGACGGATGTTGGGCAGTGCCGCCGGTCCAAGGGTGCCTTGCAGCAAGTCGCGCATCCGGAACGGGGCGTAGACATAACCGGCCAATGCGGCCCTGCGCTCCTCAACGGTCCGGAGCACATCACCCTTCTGGAAAACCGGCAAGTACATCAGGAAACCTCTTTGTGCCGCTTGATTCGTTTCCTGGACCAGCTTGACTTTGCCCGACACCGATGTCCGGCCGCTATCGCGGGCGCGCTCCATCGCTTCGCGGCGCACCGATTCTGAGAACATGTCATAACCGAATGCGCGCTGGTTACGCCAGTCGAAAGGCTCGAGGTAGATGATGGAGGTATATTCAGTGCGTTCACCAGCGGGCCGAATCGCGTATTCCGGGAAACCTTCGGCTCGAATTCTCCTGGTATGCGCTTCATGCTGAGCCGAAAGAATCCGCTCGGAAAAGCCAATGCCTTGAATGCCGGGATAGTTCTTCTCGATATGAAGGGTGCTTACATAGCTACCCCATTCGTCTCGCGTAACGACCTTGTTTGCTGCGAACAATCCAACCCCACCGCGAAGCACCTGCTCGTAGGCCTGCAGGCGCCGCTGAATGGCAACGTTGCCTTCGGCAACATTGACATCGAATCTCTCCTGAGCGATTTGCTCGGCCTGCGTCACCGAGCCGCGCCACGTCCATAGTGTGGCGGTGAGCAGCAGCCCAAAGGTAAGCAATGGCCATACGACGATGGCGCGGTGGCTTGCCGCTGGCAGCACATGCGTGCGGACAAGGCGTCCCGGTTGCCGCAGGCTGCAGGTTGCAAGCCAGTCCTGGAGTGTATGGAGCACCGTG
Organism: Polaromonas sp.; assembly: GCF_036676035.1. Taxonomy (GTDB): domain Bacteria; phylum Pseudomonadota; class Gammaproteobacteria; order Burkholderiales; family Burkholderiaceae_C; genus Polaromonas. The sequence continues at coordinate 3,561 of NZ_JAKFDR010000043.1, read as the reverse complement.
CGAACGGGATGTTGCATTTGGGCCTCGCTTGACTTCAGCGTGGATCGTCCAGTCTCACGTTCAGCGCCAGATCCACATGAGCGCCATAACGTTCTTCGACTACGTCACGGAAGCACCTGACCCCGCGATCGGGCCGGCCGAGGACGGATCCACCGTGCCGAAGGTGAACATCACGACTGGCACGAAAAACGTAGCCGGCTCAGCACGCCTCCTGCGAAACACTTCGTCCCCGCCCACCTTGGGCAGGTGCATGTCCAACATCACAACCTGGGGCTGCGCCTCGATGTCCCGAGCGCTGTGGCGGCCTGTGCAAAAGAGGTATGCCAGGGCCTCCACGCCATCCACGGCAACTTCAATTTGGCGGTGGTCAACCCCGATCACAACGATTCAACTCTCATGCGCGCCGTCGGCGACTGCGCAACCGTAAAAAACTCGACTTTCGCTTTGCCCGCTCCGTTTTTGTAACAAAACATGGTTTTTGTTGCCTGGATGTATCCTAATTAGGCAAATAAATAAAATCAACAAAAAATAACTAAAAATATCATTTTTGTCAGTTATGTCACGCAAAAACCCAATAAATCACAATCCTGAACAGTAGATTGATTACCTTTGTCTTATAGAAATCCGGCTTCACGCGTGGGCAAGATCAGGCAGCCTTGCCTGCACGGCAAATCAATGCCACCTCGGCCTCTCGCCGCAGCGTCAGGCCTCGCAGGACGCGGTCGCCGGCCTCGTTCCACTTTGCAGTTCGGCGGGCACAGCAGCCCACAGGCTGGCATTGACGCGTTTGCGCAGGGTGCTTGCCCGAAGCTGGCCAGATCCGAGGTTGAAGGCGAAATCGATTAGCGCAGCCAGGCGCTCCGGGCTGTCCACGCCCCGGGCACAGCTTCATCACGGCCGGCAGGTAGACGGTCCTGGCCGAGCTATGACGTCCGCCATCCAACGCTGTGCCCCGCTGAAGTGGCGTCATGCCGGGCATCATCCTCTGAATGCAGGTTGATGCTGGTCGTGCTGATATTGGCATGGCCCAGGTTGTCTCGGACCACTTTCAGGTCGGTCTTTTCGCTCAGGTGGCTGCCGGCCGTGTGGCGCATCCAATGGGTAGAGGCCTGTTCAAGGTGCGCTGCGGCCGCTTCGAATTCAGGGCCTCGCTGGCGCAATTGGGCCGCGCTCTCGCTGAAGACAGCCTTGACAATCTCGTGGATAGCACTGCGCGCCATTGGTTTGTTGGGGCCGATGAGAGGTATGACCAGCGGTGCATTCTCACCCTCCAGCGGAAGCATGCTCAACCCTTGGGCTTCCCGGTATCGCATCAGCTCGGTCATCAACTCGCCGGTTGCTGGCACTAAACGGGTCTTGCCTCCCTTGCCAGTGATTTCCAGCCACCAACGTTCGCGCGCGTCTGTGCCGCGCCGGCTGAAGAATCCACCCATGGTCGTGCCGCAGATCTTGGAGACACGTAAGCCACCGATGTACAGCAACGAAAACAGCCACCTGCAGCGTGAAGCGTGCAGCTTGTCGCGATCACTGACTCACTGACCACCAGCATTGCCTCAATGGTGGCCTTGACGACCTCCCAATGTTCTACCGGCAGGAAGCGGCTCACGCGTGGTGCCGCCAGCTTGCGTTTGCGTCGGCTCAGGGCCAAGGGATTGCCAGCCAGATACCCAGCCTCCACCAGCCAGGAAAACATCGCATTGAAAATCGAAAGTGCCTGACGCTGGCTCGACGGGCCTAATGGCCCTTGTCAGCAGCTTGAGACGGCTGCTCCCCAAGGTTTTTGATGCCTGATTGCGCACGAATCCCAGGATTTCCCAGGCTGAGCGTTCATGCCCAGAAGCTTCCATAATCGGATCCATGACAGCCGAAGGCTTCGCGCTTTTTGACACCCCCATTGGCCACTGCGGCATCGCCTGGGGCGAGCGCGCTCTGGTGGGCCTGCTGCTGCCCGAGGACAGTCTGGCGCAGACCCGCGCCCGCATGAAACGGCTGTTTCCGCAGATGCAAGAAATACCGCCTTCGCCCGAAGCCCAGGCCGCCATCACCCGCATCACGGCCTTGCTCAACGGCGAGCGGGACGACCTGAGCGACATCGCGCTGGACATGAGCGATGTGCCGCCGTTTCACCAGCGTGTGTACGAGGTCGCCCGTGCCATTCCACCGGGCCGCACGCTGACCTATGGCGAAGTGGCTGCCAAGCTCGGCGAGCCGGGCGCGGCGCGCGCCGTGGGCCAAGCCCTGGGCCACAACCCCTTCGCGCCCATCGTGCCCTGCCACCGCGTGCTGGCGGCGGGCGCCCGCTCGGGCGGCTTCTCGGCCGGTGGCGGCGTGGCGACCAAACTGCGCATGCTGCAGATCGAAGGCGCGCAGATTGGCGGGACGCCCGGCCTGTTCGATGACGAAGTTTCAGCGCCGAGAGCAACATGAGCGCTGCCGAACCATCCCAAAGCGCGAAGGCACAGCAATTTTTCGCCGGGCCGCCCCAAGGAAAATTAGCCCCCTCGGGGGGGCAGCGAAGCACACGAAGTGGCGAGCGTGGGGGCTAGTTTGACTGTTACCGAACTGCAGTCCGGCCCCATCCAGGTGGTGGACTATCGCTGCAGTGCGGGGCCCGACGCCAAGCCCTTTACCGAGCTGCACCAGGGCTACTCGGTCGCGTACGTGCGCAAGGGCAGCTTCGGCTACCGGGTGCGCGGCGAGTCGTACGAGCTGGTTGCCGGCTCGGTGCTGGTGGGCTACCCGGGCGATGAATACCTGTGCACGCACGACCACCATGTTTGCGGCGACGAATGCCTGGCCTTTCATCTCTCGCCGGGCTTTGTGGATCTGATCGGCGGCGACACCAACACCTGGCGCACCGGTGGCCTGCCGCCCTTGCCCGAACTCATGGTGCTGGGCGAGCTCGCGCAGGCGGCGGCCGAGGGCCACAGCGATGCCGGGCTGGATGAAATAGGCCTGTGGTTCGCGTCCCGCTTTGTGGACGTGGTGTCGGGCCGCAAATCTACGCCGCAGCCGGCAGCCGCCCGCGACCGCCGGCGCGCCGTGGAGGCGGCGCTGTGGATCAACGCCCATTCGCACGAAGACATCGCCCTTGACCGCGCGGCCGCCGAGGCGGGCCTGAGCCCGTTTCATTTTCTGCGGCTGTTTTCGCGGGTGCTCGGCGTCACGCCGCACCAGTATCTGGTGCGCTCCCGGCTGCGCCACGCGGCGCGGCTGCTGGCTGACGACGACCGCCCCGTGACCGATGTGGCGCTGGACGTGGGTTTTGCCGACCTCAGCAACTTCGTGCGCACCTTCCACCGTGCGGCCGGCGTGTCGCCGCGCGCCTTTCGCCAGGCCGCAAGACAGGGGCTGAGAGGCGAGCGCAAGATTCTCCAAGACCGCATGGCCGCGCTGATCGATGATGGCCGCCTGATTAGGGCCTGTTCACACTAATTGTGGAGGTGCGAAGGGGTTCCATCGGGCGCAAATCAAGGCGCCTGCCGCCGCCCGCACTGATGTGCGGGCAAGGTAGGCAACGCCGAGTTGCGCCCGATGGGACCCCTTCCCTTCGGGTTGCGA
>NZ_JAKFDR010000042.1:0-53706 GCF_036676035.1 Polaromonas sp. | reverse complement strand
CCTGAAGCGAGCACCGCAGGGTGCCCGTAGCGCAGCGAAGGGTCGCAGACAGTAGGGTCGCCTTTCTTTTGGGTACTTTTCTTTGGCGAAGCAAAGAACAAGTGCCTCGCCCGCCGGGGCGAGTCCCGGCCTGGTAGTGAAGGGCGACCGCTATCAATTCAATAGCTGTCTGCGCCCATACCACCTAGGCTAGAGCACCAAAACGCTTGAGTTACTCGCCCAGATAAGCCGCCCGGACGCGAGGATCGTTCAGCAGCGCCTTGGCTTCACCATTCATCGTGACGATGCCCGACTCCATCACATAGCCGCGGTCGGCAATGCCCAGCGCGCGGCTGGCGTTTTGCTCCACCAGCAAGACGGTGACGCCCTGGCCCGACACGTCGCGCACGACTTCGAAAATCTTGTCGACCATGATGGGTGACAGGCCCATCGACGGCTCGTCGAGCAGCAGCACCTTGGGACGGCTCATCAGCGCGCGGCCCATGGCCAGCATCTGCTGCTCGCCGCCGGACATGGTGCCGGCCAGTTGGTCCTTGCGCTCCCGCAGACGCGGAAAGAGGGTGAACATTTTCTCGATGTCGGCGGCAATGCCGGCCTTGTCGCTGCGGATGTAGGCGCCCATCTGCAGGTTCTCGGTGATGGTCATGCGGGTGAAGACGCCGCGGCCTTCCGGCACCATGGCCAGGCCATCCTTGACCAGGTCCCAGGCGCCGCGGCCCTTGATGCTTTTGCCCAGGTATTCGATGTCGCCTTCGGCCATGGCCAGGCTGCCGGTGATGGCCTTCATCGTGGTGGTTTTGCCGGCGCCGTTGGAGCCGATGAGCGTGACCAGTTCGCCTTCGTGGACTTCAAGGTCAACGCCCTTGACGGCCTTGATGCCGCCGTAGGCCACTTTGAGGCCCGTCACTTTGAGGAGTGTGTTTGCCATGTTCTCTATTTCCCTTCAGTGACCGGTGCCCAGGTAGGCGGTGATCACTTTTTCGTTTTTCTGCACTTCGGCGGGAGCGCCTTCGGCGATCTGCTTGCCGTAGTCGAGCACGGTCACGCGGTCGCACAGGCCCATGACCAGTTTCACGTCGTGCTCGATCAGCAAAATGGTGCGGTTGTCCTTGCGGATCTGGTCGATCAGCTCGCGCAGCTGGATTTTTTCGGTCGCGTTCATGCCGGCTGCCGGCTCGTCCAGCGCGATCAGTTGCGGGTCGGTGGCCAGCGCGCGGGCAATTTCCAGGCGGCGCTGGTCGCCGTAGCTCAGCGTGCGGGCCTTGAAGTCGGCGTATTTGCCAATGCCCACGTAGTCGAGCAGCTCCTGCGAGCGCTTGGCAATCGCGGCCTCTTCGACCTTGAAGCCCGGCGTGCGAAACACGGCGCCCAGCAGGCCCGATTGGGTGCGGATGTGGCGGCCCACCATGACGTTCTCGAGCGCCGTCATTTCGGCAAACAGGCGAATGTTCTGGAAGGTGCGGGCGATGCCGGCCTTGGCCACTTCGTGCACCGCGGTGGGGGTGTAGGACTTGCCGGCCAGCTCGAAGCTGCCGCTGTCGGGCGTGTACAGCCCGGTCAGGACGTTGAAGAAAGTGGTTTTGCCGGCGCCGTTGGGGCCGATCAGGCCATAGACCTGGCCGCGCTCGATGTGGATGCCGACATCGGACAGGGCCTGCAAGCCGCCAAAGCGCTTGGAAACACCCGAGACTTTAAGAATGGTATCGCTCATGTCCATTCTCCTTATTCAGAAACTTTGGTGAGGGGCTTGCCGTGTTCGGACGAGGGCCACAGCCCGCGCGGACGCATCAGCATGATGCCGATCATGGCCAGTGCAATCAGCAGCTGGCGCAGGATGGCGGAGTCCAGACGGCCGTCGGTCATGGCCTGCAGCGGGCCGGCCACATGGCGCAGCACCTCGGGCAGCGCGGCCAGCAGCAGGGCGCCCAGAATGACGCCGGGCAGGTGCCCGATGCCGCCCAGCACCACCATGGCCACAATCATCACCGACTCCATCAGGCTGAAGGACTCGGGCGAGACAAAGCCCTGGAAGGCGGCAAACATGGCGCCCGAGACACCGCCGAAGGTGGCGCCCATGCCGAAAGCCAGCAGCTTCATGTTGCGGGTGTTGATGCCCATGGCCTTGGCGGCGATTTCGTCTTCACGCACCGCCATCCAGGCGCGGCCAATGCGCGACAGCTCCAGGCGGTGGCAGATGCCCACCGAGAAAATCACCAGGCCCAGAAACAGGTAGTAGTAAAGCGACACCGAGGCGACTTCGAAGCCCAACACGTTGAAGCTTTTGCCCAGGTCCAGGCCGAAAAACTTCATTGAGTCAATCTGGTTGATGCCCTTGGGCCCGTTGGTCAGGTTGATCGGGCGGTCCAGGTTGTTGAGGAACACCCGGATGATTTCACCAAAACCCAGCGTCACGATGGCGAGGTAGTCGCCACGCAGCTTGAGCGTCGGGGCGCCGAGGAGGACGCCAAAAAACCCGGCCACCCCGGCCGCCACCGGGATCGCCGCCCAGATCGGCAGGTGCAGGCCTTCCGGGAAAGCCGCCGCAACGGCGGGAAAGGCATCGGCCAGGTGCGGCGAGCCGAGCAGCGCGAACAGGTAGGCGCCGACGGCGAAAAAGGCCACATAGCCCAGGTCCAGCAGGCCGGCAAAGCCGACCACGATGTTCAGGCCCAGCGCCAGCAGCACATAGAGCAGCGCCATGTCGACGATGCGCACCCAGGCGTTGCCGCCCTGCTGCAGCAGCAGGGGCAGGACCAGCAGCAGGACGGCGGCGATCAAAAAGGAAACCAGTCTGTTTTGTTTCATGAAAATTTCTCCTTAGCCAGCCGGGGATCAGGCCCGGTCTGCCACACGTTCACCGAGCAGGCCGGATGGGCGCAGGGTGAGCACGAAAATCAGCACAATGAAGGCAAAGATGTCCGAGTACTGGCTGCCCAGCACGCCGCCGGTCAGCGGGCCGATGTAGCCCGCGCCGATGGACTCGATCAGCCCCAGCAAAATGCCGCCGAGCACGGCACCGCCGAGGTTGCCGATGCCGCCAAACACAGCCGCCGTGAACGCCTTGAGGCCGGGCAAAAAGCCCATGGTGTGCTGCGCCGTGCCGTAGTTCGATGCGTACATCACGCCGGCCAGGGCGGCCAGGATGGCGCCAATGATGAAGGTGGCCGAGATCACGGTGTCGGGTTTGACGCCCATCAGGCCGGCCACGCGGGGGTTTTCTGCCGTGGCGCGCATGGCGCGACCGAGGCGGGTGTAGTGGACCAGGTACATCAGGATGCCCAGCGAGATGGCGGTGGAAGCCAGGATCACCACCTGCGTCACGGTAATCACCGCCCCGCCCAGGAAGATGGGCTCGGTGGGCAGCAGCGTCGGGAAGGATTTGTAGTTGGGCTTCCAGATGATCATGGCCAGCGTCTGCAGCAGGATGGACATGCCGATGGCGGTGATCAGGGGGGCCAGCTTGGGCGAGTTGCGCAGCGGCCGGTAGGCGACTTTTTCAATCGCGAAGTTCAGCACGCTGCACACCACAAAGGCAATCAGCAGCGAGACCACCAAAATGAGCCAGCCGGGTGTGCCGGGCATGGCGCCCTGCATCAGGCCGATGATGGTCCAGCTGGTCAGCGCGCCGACCATCAGCACTTCGCCGTGCGCAAAATTGATCAAGTTGATGATGCCGTAGACCATGGTGTAGCCCAGGGCGATCAGGGCATACATGCTGCCCAGCACCAGACCATTGATGATCTGCTGTAGCAATACTTCCATAACGCTTCTCCCGTGTAATTGAAATCCGCCAACTCCGCTTGCGCCGCAACCCGGCGGGATCACCAGCGGGTTGCGTGAGTTAACAAAAAGCCCGCCGATCAGAACCAGGTGACAACTGGGCTGGGTGGCGAGCTAATCCGCAAATTGTAGCCAAGCGCATCTAGCGAGAAACGGGCCAAGAGGGCGGATTTCGCGGGGTTTACCCTTGAAAAAGCTTTATTTTTTTATTTAATCAGGGCTTATCAGCGGTTTTACTTTTCTATTAGTTTTTCTGATTGTTTTTTAACTTCAACTCGTTCAGCTTATCGGCAATCCTGATCTCCAGGCCCCGGTTGACGGGCCGGTAAAACGCGGGCGCGGCCATGCCCTGCGGAAAATAGTTTTCACCGGCGGCAAAACCGTCTTCCTCGTCGTGGGCATAGCGGTAGTTTTTGCCGTAGTCGAGCTCTTTCATCAGCTGGGTGGGCGCATTGCGCAGGTGCAGCGGCACCGGGCGGGTGCCGTCTTTCTTGACGAAGGCCTTGGCTTCGTTGAAGGCCTTGTAGACCGCGTTGGACTTGGGCGCCACCGCCAGGTAGACCACGCACTGGGCCAGCGCCAGCTCGCCTTCGGGCGAACCCAGCCGCTCATAGACCTCGGCCGCATCCAGCGCCAGGCGCAGGGCGCGCGGGTCGGCCAGCCCGATGTCTTCACTGGCCATGCGGATCAGCCGGCGCGCCATGTAGCGCGGCTCGGCCCCGCCATCGAGCATGCGCATCAGCCAGTACAGGGCGGCATCGGGGTCGGAGCCGCGCACCGATTTATGCAGCGCCGAGATGGTGTCGTAAAACTGCTCGCCGCCCTTGTCGTAGCGGCGCAGGCTCTCGCCCAGCACCTTGAGCAGCCAGGCGCCGGTGACATGCGTGGTCTGGTCGCGCCCGGCCGCGACGCTCAGCGATTCCAGCGTGTTGAGCAGGCGCCGGGCATCGCCGTCGGCGTAGGCGATCAGCCGCTCGATGGCCTCATTCGCTATGGTTTCGATAGCTGGCAGCGCACGCAATTCAAGCACCTTGACCACAATCTGCTTTAAATCCGCCTCGGACAGCGGCTGCAGCACATAGACCACCGCGCGCGACAGCAGCGCGGAGTTCACCTCGAACGAGGGGTTTTCGGTGGTGGCGCCAATAAAGGTAAACAGGCCGCTTTCGACATGCGGCAAAAAGGCGTCCTGCTGGGATTTGTTGAAACGGTGCACCTCGTCGACAAACACGATGGTGCGCCGCCCGTGCCCGTCACCCTGCCCGCGCCAGATGCTGGCCTGCTCGACCGCATCGCGGATGTCCTTGACGCCGCCCAGCACCGCCGAGATGGTGATGAAATGCGCGTCAAAGCTGCTGGCCATCAGCCGGGCGATGGTGGTCTTGCCCACGCCGGGCGGGCCCCACAGAATGCAGCTGTGCGGCTGGCCCGACTCGAACGCGATGCGCAGCGGCATGCCCTCGCCCAGCAAATGCTGCTGGCCAATGACTTCGCCGAGGTTTTGCGGGCGTAGCCGTTCGGCCAGCGGTGCCTGCGCTTTGGCCTGTTCTTTGGGGTCTGCCCTGGAAACCATGGGATGGCTGCGTGCGTGCGGAAAAGGGCTTACTGCCGGATCACATCCGCGCCCTTGGGCGGTGTGAACTGAAAGTGGCTGGCGGCCAGCGCCGGGTTGAGCTCGAACTGGCTGAAGCTCATGACCGAGCGCTGGCCAAAGCTGTCCAGAATGTCCAGCACCGCCAGCTCGCTGCCTTTTTCATTCGCTTTGTCGCCGGCCTTGTCGGTCGGCCTGAAGCCGACGCTGATGCTTTGCAACTGGCCGTCTTTGGTTTTAGGCTTGGCCTGCACCCACTGCAAGCCGTCTTTTTCGGGCAAGGGCGTCAGCGTGAAGTCGGCCTGCAAGGCCTTCAAGTCGGCGGCGGCCGCAATCACGGCGGCCGGGGTGCCACCCAGCGCTTGGGCCAGCTTGCGGGAGGTCACCTGGTTGAGGTCCACGTCATGCAGCCACAGCGTCTGCCCGTCGGCGACGATGCTTTGCTCGAACGGTTTTTTGTACAGGAACTTGAAGCGGTTGGGCCGCAGAAACTCAAAGCTGCCGCTGGAAGTCTTGACCTTAGCGGTCTGCCCCTCGCGCGCCGGGCTGGTCACCACCTGGGTAAAGGCGGCGCGGCCACTGCGCGCTGTCTTGACAAAATTCTCCAGGCTTTTCAGGCCATCCGTCCCCGTTGTTTGTGCGCCGGCAGCTATCGAAATCGTAGCAAAAAGAGCCGCCAAAACGGCGTGCGCCAGACCTGGAATCGGCCTGAAGCGGCGGGTCGGTGAAGATTGAATATGAATCATGGCCGTAGTTGGTGGTTACTCTGCGCAGTCTGCCCGAACTGGTCAGACGCCTGCCCAAAGCCCGGGTTATCGAAGTTCAGCGGGGTGAGGGACGCTCCAAAAGGAGCAGGCGCACGGCCAGCCAGAAGAGGACCCCGCCCAGGAACCAGCCCTGGTACTTGGCCGCCCGCGGGCTTCGGTTGAGAAACGTCCCGACCTGGCCGCCAAATGCGCCCAAGGCCGAATTGAACAACAGTGCCGCCAACGACAGCGTACAGCCCAACACGGTGAGCTGCAGCGCGACGTTGCCGCGCGACTCGACGACGAACTGGGGCAGAAACACCATGAAGAACAGCAAGGCCTTGGGATTGAGCAGGCTGTTGAGCATGGCCATTCTGAAGACACGCACCAGCGAGGCATGTTCGCGCCGCGTGATGACGGCTTTGCCCGGGGAGCGGATTGCCTGGACAGCGAGCCATAGCAGGTAAACCGCGCCGAGGTAGCGAAGCACGTCAAACGAGGCAGGCCAGGCGGCCACGAGCGCCGTGACACCGGTGGCCGTGAGCAGCGTGAGCGTCAGATCGGCAGCCGTGATGCCCAGGGCGGCGGCAAATCCACCCTGGGGGCCATGCGCAACCCCATGCGACAGCACGAAAGCCATGTTGGGCCCAGGCGAGAGGAACAAGGCCAGCACGGCCAGCAGGAAGATGGAGAGTGTGGACAGATCGACCATGAGAACCATGAGAAGTTACGCCTATTTGGAAATGAAGGGGTGTCGCCAGCGCTGACGCTTGACTTGCCTTTACTCGGCGCGGGCCGGCACCAGGATTTCACGCTGGCCGCTGCCCGACATGGCGCTGACCAGGCCCGCTTTTTCCATGTCTTCCACCAGCCGCGCGGCGCGGTTGTAGCCAATCTTCAGGTGGCGCTGGACCAGCGAAATGCTGGCTTTGCGATTCTTGAGCACCACCTCGACAGCCTGGTCGTACATCGGGTCCTTCTCGCTCTCGCCGCCCCCTGCACCGTCACCCAGCAAATCGCCGTCGCCATCGACCGTGCCGCCTTCCAGCACGCCTTCGATGTAGTTGGGCTCGCCCTGCTGCTTGAGGTAGGCGACCACGCGGTGCACTTCATCGTCGCTGACAAAAGCGCCGTGCACGCGAATCGGAAAGCCGGTACCGCTGGGCATGTAGAGCATGTCGCCCATGCCCAGCAGGGCCTCGGCGCCCATCTGGTCCAAAATGGTGCGGCTGTCGATCTTGCTGCTCACCTGGAAGGACAAGCGGGTCGGGATGTTGGCCTTGATCAGGCCGGTGATCACGTCCACGCTGGGGCGCTGCGTGGCCAGCACCAGGTGGATGCCGGCGGCCCGGGCTTTTTGCGCCAGCCGGGCAATCAGCTCTTCAATCTTTTTGCCGACCACCATCATCAGGTCGGCCAGCTCGTCGATCACGACCACGATGTAGGGCAGGCGCTCCAGCGGTTCGGGCTGCTCGGGCGTGAGGCTGAAGGGGTTGTAGATGAACTCGCCGCGTGCCTTGGCCTCGTCGATCTTGCTGTTGTAGCCCGCCAGGTTGCGCACGCCCAGCTTGCTCATGAGCTTGTAGCGCTTTTCCATTTCGGCCACGCACCAGTTCAGGCCATGGGCCGCCTGGCGCATGTCCGTCACCACCGGCGCCAGCAGGTGCGGAATGCCTTCGTAGACGCTCATCTCCAGCATCTTGGGGTCGATCAGCAGCAGGCGCACGTCGCGCGCATCGGCCTTGTAGAGCAGACTCAAAATCATGGCATTGATGCCCACCGACTTGCCCGAGCCGGTGGTGCCGGCCACCAGACAGTGCGGCATCTTGGCCAGATCCGCCACCACCGGACTGCCGCCAATGTCCTTGCCCAGACCGATGGTGAGCAGGGACTTGGCTTCGTTGTAGATCTGCGAGCCCAAAATCTCGCTGAGCTTGATGGACTGGCGCTTGGCGTTGGGCAGCTCCAGCGCCATGTAGTTTTTGCCGGGGATGGTCTCAATCACGCGGATGGACACCAGGCTCAGGGCCCGCGCCAGGTCCTTGGCCAGGTTCACGACCTGCGAGCCCTTGACGCCGGTGGCCGGCTCGATCTCGTAGCGGGTGATCACCGGGCCGGGCGCCGCAGCCACCACGCGCACCTCGACACCAAAGTCCTTGAGCTTTTTCTCGATCAGGCGCGAGGTCATCTCCAGCGTTTCAGGCGCCACGCCCTCTTGGCGCTGCAGGGCGCCATCAAGCAGGTCGACCTGCGGCAGCTTGGAGTCGGGCATGTCGCTGAACAGCGGCTTTTGCCGCTCTTTCGCCACGCGCTCGCTTTTGGGAATGTCGGCCAGCGTGGGCTCGATCAGCACCGGCGTCGGGTGATGCTCTTCAATCTCGATGCGCTCCTCCACCAGCGTGGCTTCGCGTTCGCGCGCCGCCAGCTTGCCCAGCGCCAGGTCTTCGGCGATTTCGCGTTTCTCGCGGCGCGAAGCTATCAGGCTGTCGATCCAGGCGCCAATGCGCTGGGCCGCGTGCGCCCATGAAAAGCCAAACACCACGGAAACGGCAATCACCCCCAGGGCAATCCAGACCAGGCCCGAACCGGTAAAGCCCAGCCATTTCACACCGGCCGGCCCCGCCAGGTAACCCAGCACACCGCCGCCGTGGCCGGGCAGTTTGAATTCAAAGCGGTACAGCCGCGACCACTCAAGTGCCGTGCTGGCCAGCAACAGCAGCGCCAGACACAGCCAGAACTTGACCCGCCCGGCGTGCAAGCGGCCCTGCGAGGCCGGCTCGCCACGCAACCAGCGCGCCAGCGAGGCCAGCCAGACCCGGCCACCGGCGGCCAGCAGCCACCAGACCGAAAAGCCCAGCAAAAAGTAGCTGGCATCGGCCAGCCAGGTGCCGAAACGGCCACCCCAGTTGTGCACCGCGCCGGCTGCCTCGCCGCTGCCCGAGGTCGACCAGGCCGCATCTTGCGGTGAATAGCTCAGCAGTGCCGCCAGCCAGAAAAGCAGGCCCAGCAGGCCCAGCACCAGGCTGGCTTCCTGCGCAAAGCGTTTGACGCCGCCGGGCGCGCCCGCGGCGGCAGAGGTGGAAGAGGTTCTGGAGTTCAGGGTATCGAGTGAATAAGTCATAAGCCCGGCTCAGAGCTTACCGCAGTTAAACAGGGGGTTGGAGACAAGCAGAAGGCAGGGCTCTAGTACTGCAACCCGGAAGTAGCGAAACAAAATGAAAGTGATGGATTCGTGCCCAGGGCTTGCGCCAAGCCGCAGCGAAGGCTATGCGCCTTCGCAAGGGTTGCAACGCCGCCATGGGTGCGAAGACGCGCTTTCATGTTTCGATATTTTCGGGTTGCAGTACTAGCTTTCAGCCCAGTGAATTGAGCCGCGCCTTGACCAACAGGGAGCCATCGTCACGGGTTTCAATATAACCGTGCTCTTCGAGGTATTTCATCACGCGGCTGACCATCTCGCGCGAGGCGCCGACCATCTTGGCCAGATCCTGGCGCGAGACCCTGTCGCGGATCACGGCATTGCCATCCCCGTCCTGGATGGCGAATTCAAGCAAGGCCCGGGCCACACGGCCATAGACATCCATCAGGGCCAGGGATTCGATTTTGCGGTCGGCGTGGCGCAGGCGCTGCACCAGGCCCTTCATGACGGCATAGGCCATGGAGCTGTTTTCGGGCAGGCAGCGGGCGAACTCCGGGCGGCCCAGCACCAACACATCGGTCTGCACCTCGGCGCGCACCGAGGCCGAATGCGGTTCGTTGTCAATCAGGCTCATCTCGCCCACGTAGTCACCCGGTTGCATGGTCGCCAGAATCACCTCGCGGCCCCGCGTGTCGGTGGTCACGACGCGGGCGCGCCCGGTCAGGATGATGGACAGCGCGTTGGATTGTTTACCTTGCTCCACGATGGCTTCGCCGCGTTTGAAGCGGCGTTTGATCACGGCCTCGGCCACCGATTCCGCCTGACTGGCTGTCAGCATCGAAAACAGGGGGACCCGGCGAATCAGCTCCAGGTTGGACACCATCGTAGACATATCAGCCTCTCCAGACCTCACCACCGACAGAACTTCGCGCGAGTTCTTACAATGGCGGTTTATTTTTTCACAATATCCACCGGCTGCAAAGCTTGCACCTTGCATTTGGCCCCGACTCTAACTGAGTTCCAACGCATTCCCTATCGGTTTTTCACTATGAAACATTCTAAAGTTCTCATTCTGGGCTCAGGTCCTGCGGGCTACACCGCAGCGGTGTACGCCGCTCGCGCCAACCTCGATCCGGTGCTGATCACCGGGATTGCCCAGGGAGGCCAGCTCATGACCACGACCGATGTGGACAACTGGCCCGCTGACGTGCAGGGCGTGCAGGGCCCGGACCTGATGCAGCGCTTTTTGGCGCATGCCGAGCGCTTCAAGACCGAGATTGTGTTTGACCACATCAACAAGGTCGACTTCAGCCAGCGCCCCTTCACCCTCACCGGCGACAGCGGCACCTACACCTGCGACACGCTGATCATCGCCACCGGGGCATCGGCCCAATACCTCGGGCTGGAATCGGAAAGTGCCTTCATGGGCCGCGGCGTGTCGGGCTGCGCCACCTGCGACGGCTTCTTCTATCGCCAGCAAGACGTCTGTGTGGTGGGCGGCGGCAACACGGCAGTGGAAGAAGCGCTGTACCTGTCCAACATCGCCAGCAAGGTGACGCTGGTCCACCGGCGCGACAAATTCAGGGCCGAAGCCATCCTGATCGACAAGCTGCATGAGAAAGTCGCTGCCGGCAAGATTGAGCTCAAGCTGCACCACACCCTGGACGAGGTGCTGGGCGATGCCTCCGGCGTGACCGGCGTGCGCCTCAAAAGCACCCAGCACAACACCACCCAGGAGTTGGCGCTCAAGGGCTGCTTTATTGCCATTGGCCACCGGCCCAACACCGAGATTTTTGCCGGCCAGCTGGAGATGAAAGACGGCTACATCATCACCAGGACCGGCCTGCAGGGCTTTGCCACCATGACCAGCGTGCCGGGCGTGTTTGCCGCCGGGGATGTGCAAGACAACGTCTACCGCCAGGCGGTTACCAGCGCCGGCACGGGCTGCATGGCGGCGCTGGACGCCCAGCGTTTTCTGGAACAGGCGTAGTAAAAAGGCGCAGTAAGAGTAAGTCAAAAATCCCTTATAATTCAAGGCTTTGCTAAATTTGACCCTCAAAGGGTTGGATTTGGCAGTTTTGGGTTACCGCCACCCTATTCTGGCGAGGTGAGGCAGAAATGACGACAAGCGCGTAGCGCCTGGACGGTGTGACTGCTGTTAAAAATACTGGAGTGCATATGGCACGCGTATGTGAAGTAACGGGCAAACGCCCGATGGTGGGCAACAATGTGTCCCACGCCAACAACAAAACCAAACGCAGGTTCCTCGTGAACTTGCAATACCGCCGTTTCTGGGTCGAAAGCGAAAACCGCTGGATTCGCTTGCGCGTTTCCAGCGCAGCCCTGCGCCTGATCGACAAAAACGGCATTGATGCCGTGCTCGCAGACCTGCGCGCACGCGGCCAAGCTTAAGGAGCACCACCATGGCTAAAGGCGCACGCGAAAAAATCAAGCTGGAATCAACCGCCGGCACCGGTCACTTCTACACGACCACCAAAAACAAGAAAACCACGCCCGACAAAATGCTGATCATGAAATTTGATCCGAAAGCTCGCAAGCATGTGGAATACAAGGAAATCAAGCTGAAGTAATTCAGCCTGGTTTTCGGTGGCGCCCTGGCATCACCACCCCAAAGAACCCGCCCTTGCCCGGCGGGTTTTTTTTGCGCCTGCTGAAAGCTTCCGCATCAATAATCCTGCACTGCTCCCGGTGCGCACGTGCTGGCTACTGGCGCCTGCTTAGCCCCTCCCGCCTCTTCAAAGGCGAGTATCAATCGCACCAATGAAAACGGCCGCCCCAGCATTTCGCTGAGGCGGCCGCCATGCCGGCCTGACGGCCGGCGTTGGGATCGGGCAGTTGCAGTTTAGGCGCGGGCTGCGCGCAGCTTGGCAGAAAACTCCTGCAGGGCGGCAATGCCGCTTTCTTCGGCACGATGGCACCAGGCCTGCAGATCAGCCGCGAGCTGCTCGCGCGAGGCGGTGGTGGTCAGCCACATCTGGCGTAGCTCTTCGCGCATGGTGACCATTTTGTCGAGCACCGGATGCTCGGCACGGACCTGGGCGATTTGCGGTTTGGCCGCTGCGGGCACCTTGTCATCGTCGCGGTGCAGCCAGCGATTGGCCGCCTGCAGCACCGAGACATCGCCTTGTTTGGCTTTCAGGGCCTCCATCTCGACCTTGCAGGCACGGCGCATTTCACGCGCATAACCGGCCATGACCTCGTAGCGGTGTGCGATCAGCGCTTCGAGGGTTTTCTCGTCAGCCACCGGCTGGATGGCGCCCAGCTGCAGCTTGGGCGGCACTTTCTTGACCGTGGCCAGACCGACTTTTTCCAGGGCGCGGATATAAACCCAGCCGATGTCGAATTCGTAGGGCTTGACCGAGAACTTGGCGGAAGTCGGGTAGGTGTGGTGGTTGTTGTGCAGCTCTTCGCCGCCAATCATGATGCCCCAGGGCGAAATGTTGGTGCTGGCGTCGGGCGCCTCGAAGTTGCGGTAGCCCCAGTAGTGGCCGATGCCGTTGATGATGCCGGCGGCCGTCACGGGAATCCAGGCCATTTGCACGGCCCACACGGCCAGACCGGCCACGCCAAACAGCGCCAGGTTGATGACCATCATCAGGCCCACGCCCTGCCAGCTGTAGCGCGTGTACACATTGCGCTCCAGCCAGTCATTGGGCGTGCCCAGACCGAACTTGGCCAGGGTTTCCTTGTTTTTCGTCTCGGCACGGTAGAGCTCGGCACCCTTCCAGAACACGGTTTCAATGCCGTGGGCCTGGGGGCTGTGCGGGTCTTCCAGGGTTTCGCACTTGGCGTGGTGCTTGCGATGCACCGACACCCACTCCTTGGTGACCTGACCGGTCCCCAGCCAGAGCCAGAAGCGGAAAAAGTGTGCGGGAATGGCGTGCAGGTCCATGGCGCGGTGCGCCTGGTGACGGTGCAGATAAATCGTGACACTGGCAATGGTGATGTGCGTCGTCACCAGGGTGTACAGCACAATTTGCCACCAGCTTGCGGCGACCAGTCCGTGGGCCAGCCAGTCAATGGCGGCATCAAAAAAGATCATGAGATTCCTTAAAACAGCCCACACCGGCGCTTTGCCTCAAAGCGCGGCTCGGGTTAGCCTTCTATTGTAGGCGCTCAGGCCGGAAACACCAACCCTGCGGACGCCATAACCATGCAACACCGAAAAAGTAAGTAAATTTACTGATAAACACTCAATTAATCGCCATTTAACGTCTTCTTCTTTCAAAACTCATCAAATTTTCTGCCAGACGGCGGCAAAAAAACCGTCAGTTCCATGCTGGTGGGGCCACAGCCTCAGGTAGGCGCCGCTGCACAGCCGCTCAGCCCCCTCCACCCCCAGATGGGTCAGCAGCTCCCTGGTTTCAAGGGGTTTGAACGCCGGGTTGGCTGCGCTAAAGGCCTCGGCAATCGCCTCGTTTTCGTCCCGCAGCACGCTGCAGGTCGCGTAGACCAGCCGCCCGCCGGGCTTGAGCAGGCGGGCGGCGCTCTGCAAAATCGCCGTCTGCTTGGCTGTCAACTCCTCAATCGCCTTGGGGCTCTGCCGCCATTTGAGGTCGGGGTTGCGCCGCAAGGTGCCCAGGCCCGAGCACGGCGCGTCGACCAGCACCCGGTCTATCTTGCCGGCCAGGCGCTTGATGCGCTCGTCGCGCTCGTGCGCGATGGCCACCGGGTGGACGTTGGACAGGCCGCTGCGCGCCAGCCGGGGTTTGAGGGCGTCCAGCCGGTGGCCGGAGGTGTCAAACGCGTACAGCCGGCCGGTATTGCGCATGCTGGCGCCTATCGCCAGCGTCTTGCCGCCAGCGCCAGCGCAAAAATCCACCACCATCTCGCCGCGCTTGGCGTCCAGCAGCAGTGCCAGCAGCTGGGAGCCCTCATCCTGCACCTCGATGGCGCCCCGGGTAAAGACGTCGAGCTTGTTCAGCGGCGGCTTGTCGGCCAGCCGCAAACCCCAGGGCGAGTAAGGAGTTGCTACTGTTTTGATAGCTGCTTTTGCAAGCTCTTTCTGGACATCAGAGCGTTTATCCTTCAGGGCATTGACCCGCAGGTCGAGCCCGGCGGGGGCGTTGAGGCTTTCCACCAGCGGCCAGAAATTGTCCCCGAGCTGCTGCTTGAGCGGCTCAACCAGCCACTGCGGCAGGTTGTGGCGGTGCAATTCGAGCAAATCACCGGGCTGGACCTGGTCGCAGCGGGCCAGCCAGTCTTTTTCCTGATCGGTCAGCGCACTTAAAAGAAAATCACGCTCGGCCGCGAAACCCAAAATCGCCAGCCGCCGCTCGGGCGGGCCGCTGCCGTGCTGGGCCAGGTAGGTGTAGAGCGATTTTTTGCGCAGCACGCCGTACACCGTTTCGGCCAGCGTGGCGCGCTCGCGCGGGCCCAGGCGCTGCTCGCGAAAGTAGCGCGACACCACGGCGTCGGCGGGGTGGTCAAATTTGAGAACCTGCTTGAGAAGCTCGGAACAACTGTCGAGTAAGGCTTTAGGGTGCATGGCCCTATTGTCCCATCTGGCCGTGCAGCTTCAAGCCGGAGGGCGGATGTAGATGGGCTCGAAAGCGTTTCGCTCGATGTCGTCCAGCGTGGGGGAATAGCCGGCCCACAGGGCCAGAGCCGGCCCGGGCAGGTCCAGCGAACGCTCGAGCGCGCGGCACAGGTCGTAGCGCTCTTCGTCGTCCAGGCCTGGCAGTTCCACGAAGACGAGGTAGCAGCGCCGGTAGGGAAACTCGCGCAGGTTCTTGCGCACCAGCCAGGCCCGGGCCACCGGTTTGCAGCGCGCCAGACCCGCCTGGACCTCGCCTTTTTCGAATTCGTTCAGGTCGTGGCGGCTGATCGACTGGAAAAACGGCGTGTTCGTCAGTTCTTCCCAGGCACGGCCTTCGGCTTCCTCGGCCTGCTTGAGCCGCTCGCGCCAAAGTTTGAGCGCCTTGTCATCGAGGCTGCCGTCGGCGGCGGGCTTTTCCAGCTCGGCCACCGCCACCCGGCAGGCCCACCAGCGGTTGGGCAGGCTGTGATCAAACAGCTGGCCCAGGCAGTCCAGCCGTCGGGCATGCTCAGCGGCCGGCAGGCATTGCACCAGGCCGCGCAAACCGTCAGCATGGCCGGGCGTGATCTGCAAAGCCCGTTCGTAGTGGCTCCGCACATCGGCACGCGCATTGAGGCGTCTTTGCAGGTCGCCCAGCTCGACCATTTCGCCGGCGTTGTTGCGCGCGGCGCTGGCCATCAGGGCGTCGGCGCGGGCCCGCACCCGACCCAGGTAGGCATGGTGCTGCTTCCAGTCGGTAGCGTTGTCCTTGCACCATTGCTTGTCGAAATGGGCGATCCACTTGGCACCGCTGGCGCCCAGCAGGTCCAGCGCGGGTTTGGACGACCAGGCGGGCAAGCCCTTGCTCGCGTCCAGCGCCTCCAGGCGATCCCGCAGTACCGGGTGCGTGTCATCGACGTCGCTGATCTGCCTCAGGGTCTGCCGCAAGGTCTCGCGGGCGAAGTCGTCCGGCGGCGCCAAGGCCAGCAGTTTGCGCATGGCCGCATACGGCCCGACGGGCAGCGCGCTGGCTGCGGCGGCGCTCCAGTGGCCCGACCAGAACTCGCGGCCCAGCCAGGCGCTCTTGATGGCGATTTCGGTCAGCGCTGCGGCGGCGACTTCTTTGCCCAGCAGCTTGCCGGAAATGCGGTCAGCCTCGTACTCGTCCTGGCGCGCCAGCGCAAAGGTCTTGGCCGAAAAGCGCGGGAAATACCAGCGCAGGAAGGCCTGGGTGGCTGCGGCCGCCGGCCCCTCGTCGTTGCGCAGGCCGTGGCTGAGCTTGGCCCAGCTCAGGCGGGTGCGGTAAATCCAGGCCGCGAAGCGGCCGTGGTCGCCACGCAAGTGACCGTACTCATGGGCCAGCACGGCGAGAAAGCGCGGCCGGTCCACCGCCAGCAGCAAAGGCAGGCCAATGGTCAGGTAATTGACGGCGCCGCCAAACAGGCCATAGCGCGGATACTGGCTGATGCTGGCATTGAAGTCCCCGTCCAGCAGCACACGGTGGATAGCCGGGCCCTTGATCTTCCTGCGAATGCGCTCCAGCGCCTCGAACAGGGCCGGCGCCTCGGTGGGCGACAGCGCTACGCCTTGCGGCTCGTCGAGCCGGCACCACAGGGCGCGCAGGCTGGTCCAGAGCAGGCCGCCCGCAGCCAGCAGCAGCCCGATATAGGCGCCCTTGAACTGGCCCCGCAGCAACGAACCGACCGTCCAGAACAGAATCGCCGCCGCCAGCAGCAGACACCCGACAACCCAGGCATAACCCAGGGCGGCAAAGGCCGCGACGCTGCGGCGGTAGGCTTTGCTGTCTTCGGCGCTGGCGTGTTCGCTCAGTCGCACCAAATGAATGAAATCGGCTCGATCCAATCGCTTCCCCTCCTTGGTTTGTGGACAATCTTAACCATGGACCAAGACCTTGCCCCCCTGATCGAAACCCCGCCCGGCCTGTACCGGCATTACAAGGGCCTGCTCTATGAAGTCGTGGGCACGGTGCGCCACAGCGAGAGCCTGGAGCCGATGACGCTGTACCGGGCCCTGTACGGCGAGCGCGGCCTGTGGGTGCGCCCGGCCGCCATGTTCAACGAGGAGGTGGTGATAGACGGCGTGCGGCAGCCGCGTTTTGCCAGGCAGCCCGATTAAACCCGGCCTGCAACGTGGCAAGCCACGTCAACGATAATTGAGGGTTATGTCTGAAATCCCTTCCGAAATCGCAAAACAGGTCAAGCGCCGCCGCACGTTTGCCATCATCTCCCACCCCGACGCCGGCAAGACCACGCTGACCGAGAAGCTGCTGCTGTTTTCGGGCGCGATCCAGATCGCCGGCAGCGTCAAGGCGCGCAAGGCCGCGCGCCACGCCACCAGCGACTGGATGGAGATCGAGAAGCAGCGCGGCATCTCGGTGGCCAGCTCGGTCATGCAGATGGAGTACCGCGACTGCGTGATCAACCTGCTAGACACACCCGGCCACCAGGATTTCTCGGAGGACACCTACCGCGTGCTGACGGCCGTGGACGCGGCGCTGATGGTGATTGACGCGGCCAACGGCGTGGAGCCGCAGACGCGCCGCCTGCTGCAGGTATGCCGCGCCCGCAACACGCCCATCCTGACCTTTGTCAACAAGATGGACCGCGAGGTGCAGGACCCGATGAGCGTGATGGACGAGATCGAGCGCGAACTGGGCATGGCGGTGGTGCCTTTCACCTGGCCGGTGGGCATGGGCAAGCTGTTTCATGGCGTGTATGACCGGCGCGAGGACCAGATGCGCGTCTTCAGCCCCGGCGAAGACAAGCGCGGCGGCGACGATGAAATCCTGTCCGGACTCGACAACGCCGAGGCGGCCAAACGCTTTGGCGCCGAGTACAAGCAGGCGCAGGACGAGATTGAGCTGGTGGCCGGCGCCTCGCACGAATTTGACCGCGCCCAGTTCCTGAGCGGCAAGCAGACGCCGATGTTCTTCGGCTCGGCCATCAACAACTTCGGCGTGCGCGAGGTCCTCGATGCGCTGGTTGATCTGGCGCCGGCACCGGCCGAACGGGCCGCGCTGCAGCGCACCGTGCAGCCCGAAGAAAAGAAATTCTCGGGCGTGGTCTTCAAGATCCAGGCCAATATGGACCCGGCCCACCGCGACCGCATTGCATTTTTGCGCGTGGCCAGCGGCGAGTTCACGCGCGGCATGCGCCTCAAAGTCGTGCGCAGCGGCAAGGAGCTTCGCCCCAACACCGTGGTCAGCTTCATGAGCCAGCGCAGGGAATTGCTGGACACTGCGTTCGCAGGCGACATCATCGGCATTCCGAACCACGGCGTGCTGCAGCTCGGCGACACGCTGACCGAAGGCGAAGCGCTGCAGTTCACCGGCCTGCCCTTCTTCGCGCCGGAAATGTTCCGCGCCGTGGAGGTGGCCGACCCACTGCGTAGCAAGCAGCTGCGCGCCGGCCTGACGCAGCTCGGCGAAGAGGGCGCGATCCAGGTGTTCCGCCCGATTGCCGGCTCGCTGTTGCTGCTGGGCGCGGTCGGCCAGCTGCAGTTTGAAGTGGTGGCGCACCGCCTGGAACACGAGTACGGCGTGAAAGCCCGCATCATGGGCAGCAACTTCCACCTGGCGCGCTGGGTCACCAGCGACGATGCCAACGAGCTGAAAAAATTCATCGATGCCAACTCGCACCGCGTGGCGCTCGATGCGGTCGATGCGCCCACCCTGCTGGTCGATCACAGCGCCACCTTGCGCGCGGTCGAGCAGCAATGGCCCAAGATCAAATTCCATGCGCTGCGCGAGCATGCAGGCCTGGTGTTTCAATCGAAAATGTAACGATTTAAGGTTCTAGCCCTTGCTGATCGGGCGTTGACAGCTATTTTTTTAGTAGCAATCTTCACTGCGGCAACAGCACAGACCGCGAGCTGCGAGCAACCGCTACAGGGCGGGCAGCGGCAACGCCGTCTTGTAGCGCACCTGCTTGAGCGCGAAACTGGAGCGGATTTTTTCGATGCCGGGAATTGGCGTGAGCTGCTCCAGAATGAATCTTTCCAGCGCGCCGATGTCAGCCACCGCCACACGGATCAGGTAGTCGCTGTCGCCGCTCATCAAATAGCACTCCATCACCTCGTCATGCTCGGCGATGCGCCGTTCAAACTCGGCCAGGGACTCCTTGCTCTGCGAGCGCAGGCTGATGGAGATGAACACATTCAAGCCCAGCCCCAGCGCAGCGGCATTGGCAATCGCCACATAGCGGTCAATCACGCCGGCAGCTTCCAGCGCCTTGACGCGCGCCAGGCAGGGCGACGGGCTCAGGTGTACTCGGCGCGCCAGCTCCACGTTGGACAGCGCGCCGTCGCGCTGCAGCTCGTCAAGAATCCTTAAATCCAGGCTGTCAAGCTTCATAAACCTTTAAATCGAAAATTCAAAGCATTTTATGCTGTCCATAACCTGGTTGACGGCGCTATCTTGGCAGCTCATTTGGTGCAAATCTGCGTATATTGAGCCCGATGAACGCTTCTATTCCCTCCCACGCGCTGGCGCCGGCCGATCTGAATTTGCCCGGTGAAAGCGGCCCGGCGACTATGCCTGCTAGCGACCCGGACCCCCAGGAAACCGCCGAATGGCGCGAGGCCTTTAGCGCGCTGGCCGCCACCCAGGGCCCGGCGCGTGCGCGGCAAATGCTCGACGAGCTGGCCCGGCTGGCACGCGCCCAGCGTGTGGGCTGGAAGCCCGAGCTGTCCACGCCCTACCTCAACACCATAGGCGTCAACGAGCAACCGGTGTTTCCCGGCGACCTGGCGATTGAAGAGCGCTTGGCTTCGCTGATGCGCTGGAACGCGCTGGCCATGGTGGTGCGCGCCAACCAGGCGCATGGCGAGCTTGGCGGCCATATTGCGAGCTATGCGAGTGCGGCCGATCTGTTCGAGGCCGGCTTCAACCATTTCTTTCACGCACGCGAAGGCCTGGGTCAGATTGACGGTGTTAACCAGCACCGCGGCGACCTGGTGTTCTTCCAGCCGCACAGCGCGCCCGGTGTCTATGCCCGCGCCTACCTGGAAGGCCGGCTCACGGAAAAAGACCTGGCCTTTTACCGCCAGGAACTTTCCGCACCCGGCCATGGAGCGCAAGGGCTTTGCAGCTACCCGCACCCGTATCTGATGCCCGACTTCTGGCAGTTCCCGACCGGCTCCATGGGCATAGGTCCGATCAGCTCGATCTACCACGCGCGCTTCATGCGCTACCTCACGCACCGCCGCCTGCTCGACTGCACCGGCCGAAAAGTCTGGGGCGTGTTCGGCGACGGCGAGATGGA
The DNA here is from genome assembly GCF_036676035.1 of Polaromonas sp. Lineage (GTDB taxonomy): Bacteria > Pseudomonadota > Gammaproteobacteria > Burkholderiales > Burkholderiaceae_C > Polaromonas. The sequence goes on along the minus strand of NZ_JAKFDR010000042.1, from coordinate 33,629 downwards.
CGAACCGGAGTCCATGAGCGCGCTGACCCTGGCCGCGCGCGAGGGGCTGGACAACCTGGTGTGGGTGGTCAACTGCAACCTGCAGCGGCTCGACGGCCCGGTGCGCGGCAACGGCCGCATCATTGACGAGCTGGAAAAACTGTTTGCCGGCGCCGGCTGGAATGTCATCAAGCTGGTCTGGGGCAGCGACTGGGACGGCCTGTTTGCACGCGATCTCACCGGCGCCCTCACGCAGGCCTTTGCCCACACGGTCGACGGCCAGATGCAGACCTTTGCCGCCAAGGACGGCCGCTTTAACCGCGACAACTTCTTTGGCCAGAACGAGGAACTGGCACGGCTGGCGCAAGGCATGACCGACGAGCAGATCGACCGGCTCAAACGCGGCGGCCACGACCTGGTGAAAATCCACGCAGCCTACGCGGCGGCGGCAAACCATCAGGGCCAGCCCACGGTGATCCTGGCCCACACCAAAAAAGGCTACGGCATGGGCAGCGCGGGCCAGGGGCGCATGACCACGCACTCGCAGAAGAAATTCGATGAAACCGATTTGATCGAGTTCCGCAACCGCTTCAACCTGCCGCTCTCCGACGAGCAGGCCAGAAACATAGCTTTTTACAAACCTGCACCCGATAGCCCCGAGATGCAGTACATGCACGCCAAACGCGCTGCACTGGGCGGTTATTTACCAAAACGGGAAACCGCCGCAGACGTCATTGCTGTGCCGCCGCTGTCCTCGTACGCCCAGTTTGCGCTGGCCGCTGCGGCCAAGGAAATGAGCACCACCATGGCTTTTGTGCGCATGCTCGGCGGCCTGCTCAAAGACCCGGCCCTGGGCCCGAAGATCGTGCCCATCGTGGCCGATGAAGCGCGCACCTTCGGCATGGCCAACCTGTTCAAGCAGGTGGGCATTTACTCCAGCGTGGGCCAGCGCTATGCGCCCGAAGACATCGGCTCGGTGCTCAGCTACCGCGAGGCACTGGACGGCCAGATCCTGGAAGAAGGCATCAGCGAAGCCGGCGCGCTGGCCAGCTGGACGGCGGCGGCCACCAGCTACAGCGTGCATGGCCTGGCCATGCTGCCCTTTTATATCTATTACTCCATGTTCGGCTTCCAGCGCGTGGGCGACCAGATCTGGGCCGCCGCCGACCAGCGCGCCCGCGGCTTTTTGCTGGGCGCCACCTCCGGGCGCACCACGCTGGGCGGCGAAGGCCTGCAGCACCAGGACGGCTCCAGCCACCTGATGGCGGCCACCATTCCCAACTGCAAGGCTTACGATCCGGCCTTTGCCTGCGAGCTGGCCGTCATCATGGATCAGGGCATGCGCGAGATGATGGCCCTGCAACAGGACGTTTTTTACTACATCACCTTGATGAATGAAAACTATGCCCAGCCCGACCTGCGTGCCGGCTCGGAAAGCGACATCATCAAAGGTTGCTATAAATTCGATAGCTACTCACGCACAAAAGGCGAGGGGGAAACACCTAAATCGTCTCAAACCGTGACGCTGCTCGGCTCGGGCGCCATTTTGACCGAGGTCATCAAGGCCGCCCAGCAGCTGGCGGCCCAGGGCGTGGACGCCACGGTCTACAGCGTGACCAGCTGGAGCGAACTGGCGCGTGATGGCGCCGCTTCACAACAGCGCGCGCTGGCAGGCGAGGCTGCCGCGATCGAGCCCTTTATCAAAAACCGGTTGCGCGGCAGCGCGGGCCCCATCATTGCCGCCACCGACTATGTGCGCGCCGTGCCGGAGAGCATCCGCGCCTTCCTGCCTGAAGGCCGCAGCTACCTGACGCTGGGCACCGACGGCTTCGGGCGCAGCGACACGCGCGCCGCCCTGCGCGATTTTTTTGGCGTCAACGCGCAGAGCATCGCGGGCGCCGCCCTGCACCTCATCAAGGCGCCCTGAATCAGGAGGGGCTGCCCTTGCTGAGCCACTCGCGTATGGCGCGCGGGTAGATCAGGTGCTCCTGCGTGAGCACGCGCGCGGCCAGCGTATCGGCGCTGTCGCCCGGCAGCACCGGCACCACGGCCTGCGCCAGTATCGGGCCGTGATCGAGGTCAACCGTGACCTGGTGCACCGTGGCCCCGGCGACCTGGCAGCCCGCATCGATCGCACGCTGGTGCGTGTTCAGGCCCGGGAAGGCGGGCAGCAGGGACGGGTGAATATTGATCAACCGCCCGGCGTAATGCTGCACAAACCCGGGCGTGAGTATGCGCATGAAGCCGGCCAGCACCACCAGTTGCGGCTCATGGCGGTCGATCAGCGCCATCAGGGCGGCATCAAAGGCCTCGCGCGAGGCAAAGGACTGGTGCGCCAGCACCTCGGTGGCCATGCCCAGGCTTTGCGCCAGCGCCAGGCCCGCCGCACCCGCCTTGTTACTGATGACGGCCGCCACACGCCCGCCCCATTGGTCCTGCCAGGCTTCTTTTTGGGCGGCCCGGACGATGGCGGCCATGTTGGAGCCGCTGCCGGAAATCAGGATCACGATGTTTTTTTGCTTGCTTGCCATAGGCCCGTAGTTTATTAGGGCCTGCGCCGGGCCTGATGCCGATTCCTGGCATTTGTCCCACCTGAGACATAAAATTCCGAACGACCGTGCTAAAAACCTGTGGTGGCAGCGACGCTGAAACACACCCGAATTTGGAGACACCAAGATGGATTTAGCCTTCACCCCCGAAGAACAGACGTTTCGCGAAGAAATACGCAGCTGGGTTCGCGCCAACCTGCCGGCCGACATCTCGCACAAGGTCCACAATGCCCTGCGCCTGTCGCGCGACGACATGCAGGGCTGGGCCAAGATTCTGGGCAAGAAAGGCTGGCTGGGCCACGCCTGGCCCAAGGAATTTGGCGGCCCGGGCTGGAACGCCGTGCAAAAGCATTTGTTTGAAGAAGAATGTGCGCTGGCCGGCGCGCCGCGTGTGGTGCCGTTCGGCCCGGTGATGGTGGCCCCGGTCATCATGGCCTTTGGCAACGCCGAGCAGCAAAAGCGTTTTTTGCCGGGCATTGCCAGCGGCGAAGTCTGGTGGAGCCAGGGCTACAGCGAGCCGGGCTCGGGCTCTGACCTGGCCTCCGTCAAGTGCCGGGCCGAGCGCCAGGGCGACCACTACATCGTCAACGGCCAGAAAACCTGGACCACGCTGGGCCAGTACGGCGAGTGGATTTTCTGCCTGGTGCGCACCAGCACAGAGGGCAAGCCGCAGACCGGCATCTCCTTCCTGCTGATCGACATGAAGTCGCCCGGCGTCACGGTGCGCCCCATCGTGCTGCTGGACGGCGAGGCCGAGGTCAACGAGGTCTGGTTTGACAACGTCAAGGTGCCGGCCGAGAACCTGATTGGCGAGGAAAACAAGGGCTGGACCTACGCCAAGCACCTGCTTTCGCACGAGCGCACCAACATCGCCGACGTGAACCGGGCCAAGCGCGAGCTGGAGCGCCTCAAGCGCATCGCCAAGGCCGAGAACGTCTATGACGACACCCGCTTCCGGGACGAAATCGCCAAGCTCGAAGTCGATGTGGTGGCGCTGGAAATGCTGGTGCTGCGGGTGCTGTCGGCCGAGAAATCCGGCAAGAACTCGCTGGACATTGCCGGCCTGCTGAAAATCCGCGGCAGCGAAATCCAGCAACGCTACAGCGAGCTGATGATGCTGGCCGCCGGGCCTTACAGCCTGCCCTTCATCGAGGAGGCCATGGAGGCCGGCTGGCAGGGAGACTTCCCCGGCGGCGTGCTAAGCAATGCGCCGCTGGCATCGACCTATTTCAATCTGCGCAAGACCACCATTTACGGCGGCTCCAATGAAGTGCAGCGAAACATCGTCGCTCAAACAGTTCTTGGCTAAAGGGAAACATCATGAATTTCGATTTCACGGACGACCAGGAACAACTGCGCGACGCGGTGCGCAAATGGGTGGACAAGGGCTACGACTTTGAGCGTCGCCGCGGCATTGTCAAGGCCGGCGGCTTTTCGCGCGACGCCTATGCGCAGCTGGCAGAGCTGGGCCTGACGGGCCTGTACATTCCCGACACGCACGACGGGCTCGGCATGGGCCCGATTGAGGGCATGGTCGCGATGGAAGAGCTGGGTCGTGGCATGGTGCTCGAACCCCTGACCCAGGCCCTGATCGCCGGCGGCGTGCTCTCGGCCTACGCGCCGGAGGCGCTCAAAACGGCCTGGCTGCCCCCCATCGCCAGCGGCGAGCGCCTGGTGGTGCTGGCCTGCCAGGAGCGCGCGGCCCGCTACAAACTCGATGTTTGCGAGGCAAAAGCCGCTTCGGCCGGTACTGGATGGGCGCTGACAGCTACCAAAAGCATAGTACCGGCCGGTGACCAGGCCGATGCCTTCATCGTTCCGGCCACGGTCAAGGGCCAGATCGCCCTGTTTCTGGTGGAGCGCAGCGCGACGGGCGTCACAACCCGCGGCTACAGCACGCAAGACGGCGGGCGGGCGGCTGAAGTCAGCCTCAAGGACACGCCGGCCAGCCTGATTACCCAGGGCGGCCTGACGGCGCTGGAGCATGCCGTGGACATTGGCATCGCCGCCGCCTGCGCCGAAGCCGTGGGGGTGATGGACAAGACGCTGGCCATCACCACCGAGTACATGAACACCCGCAAGCAGTTTGGCGTGGCCATCAGCAGCTTTCAGGCCCTGCGCCACCGCGTGGCCGACATGAAGATGCAGCTCGAACTGGCCCGCTCCATGAGCTACTACGCCTCGCTCAAGCTGAATTCACCCACCGAAGAGCGCCGCCGCGCCATGGCGCGCGCCAAGTACCAGCTGGGCCAGTCCATGCGCTTTGTGGGCCAGCAGGCCGTGCAGCTGCATGGCGGCATTGGCGTGACGGACGAGTACATCGTGAGCCACTATTTCAAGCGGCTCACCCAGCTGGAAATGACCTTTGGCGACAGCCTGCACCACCTCGGCGAGGTGTCGCAGCGCATGCAGGATACGGCGGGCGTGTTTGCCTGAGGCCTGAGCCGGGCCTGCTCAGGCGTGCAGGCGCGATGTTTTGGGCAGGTGCGCCATCAAGAACTCCATCTGGTCCGCCAGAATGCGGCGGTTGCGCAAAATGAAGTCCTCCCAGAGGCTGGGCACATAGGGCGTGTACAGCAGCGGCATGCGGGCCTGCTCGGGCGTGCGGCTGCTTTTGCGGTGGTTGCAGCCGCGGCAGGCCGTCACCACGTTCATCCAGGTGTCGATGCCGCTTTGGGCAAACGGAATGATGTGCTCGCGCGTCAGCTCTTCTTCGTGGAAATGATCGCCGCAATAGGCGCAGACATTGCGGTCGCGCGCAAACAGCTTGCTGTTGGTCAGCCCGGGCTTGAGGTTGAAGGGATTGATGTTGGGCACGCCCTTGGTGCCAATGATGCTGTTGACCGTGATGAGGGACTGCTGGCCCGTGATGGCGTTGTGCCCACCCCGAAACAGCGTCATCTTCGCGCCCATCTCCCAGCGCACCTCATCGGCTGCGTAATGCAGCACGGCTTGTTCGAGGCTGATCCACGACTGTGGCAACCCCTGGGCTGAGAGCTTCAAGACCTTCAAAACGAACCTCCACGATTGCGAATGACGCATGGAAACACGGAATCGGACCAGGAAATCGGGCTAACTGCGTATCAATATACAGTGAAATCATGATAAACAGGTCCAAACTCCCGATTAACCACTTTCAGGCGACGCCCAACCGGGCTCTGGCGCTATAAAAACGATAATTGGCTTCATGAAAATTTTCCGTGGCTACCACCATCCCCAGCTGGCGGCGCACTGCGCCCTGACCATCGGCAACTTCGATGGGGTGCACCGCGGCCACCAGGCCATGCTGGCGCTGCTTAAAAACGAAGCCCAGCACCGCGGCGTGCCCAGCTGCGTCATGAGTTTCGAGCCTCACCCGCGTGACTATTTCGCCGCGGTCGCCCGCAAACCCGAGCTGGCGCCCGCGCGCATTGCCACGCTGCGCGACAAGCTCACCGAGCTGGCGCGCTGCGGCATCGACCAGTGCGTGGTGCTGCCCTTTGATGCGCGGCTGTCGTCGCAATCGCCCGAAACCTTTATCCAGGACGTGCTGGTGCAGGGCCTGGGGACCCAGTACGTGCTGGTGGGCGACGATTTCCGCTTTGGCGTCAAACGCGCCGGCGACTACGCCATGCTCGACGCGGCGGGCGATCGCCTGGGTTTTGACGTCGCCCGCATGAACAGCTATGAAGTGCATGGCACCCGGGTTTCCAGCTCGGCCGTGCGCGAGGCGCTCGCTGCCGGGAAAATGGACGATGCCGCGCGCCTGCTGGGCCGACCCTACAGTGTTTCAGGCCATGTGGTGCATGGCAGCAAACTGGGCCGCAATCTGGGCTTTCGCACGCTCAATCTGCGGTTTTCCCACTGGAAGCCGGCGGCCAGCGGCATTTTTGCGGTCCATGTGCATGGGCTGGCAGACCGCCCCCTGCCCGGCGTGGCCAATCTGGGCGTGCGCCCCTCTCTGAAAGCCGATGACGTCAACGCCGGGCGGGTGCTGCTGGAAACCTATTGCCTGGACTGGCCCGCCAGCCTGGGCGCGGAAGGGGCATACGGTAAAATCATCCGCGTGGAACTGCTACACAAACTGCACGACGAACTGAAGTACGACGGTCTGGACAGCCTGAGATCGGGCATCGCCAAAGACTGCGACGATGCGCGGGCGTTTTTCGCCCAGGCTTTTGCGGCGTCCATGCACACGGAAACCAGCCGCCAGACCACGCGCGACCGAATTTAGACGAGCTGTCATTGCGGACCCGATCCCGGAGGGATCCTCCGAATCCGCCGCAATCCATTCCTCGCCCCCACCATCCTGGATTCCGGCTCAAGCCCGGAATGACACTCCGAAGCCATTGCCATGACCGACAAAACCGACTACCGCAGCACCCTGAATTTGCCCGACACGCCCTTCCCCATGCGCGGCGACCTGCCCAAGCGCGAGCCGGGCTGGGTGAAAGAGTGGGACGACAAAGGCATTTACAAAAAACTGCGCGATGCGCGCTGCGGGGCGCCCAAGTTCGTGCTGCACGACGGCCCGCCCTACGCCAACGGCCAGATCCACATCGGCCACGCGGTCAACAAGATCCTGAAAGACATGATCGTCAAGGCGCGCCAGCTCAAGGGCCTGGACGCCATTTATGTGCCGGGCTGGGACTGCCACGGCCTGCCGATCGAAAACGCGATTGAAAAGCTGCATGGCCGCAACCTGCCGCGCGACGAGGTGCAGGCCAAAAGCCGCGCCTTTGCGACCGAGCAGATCGAAGGGCAGCGCCAGGACTTCAAGCGCCTGGGGGTGCTGGGCGAGTGGGACAATCCCTACCGCACCATGGATTTTGGCAATGAAGCCGATGAAATCCGTGCGCTCAAACGCATCATGGAGCGGGGTTTCGTCTACCGCGGCCTCAAACCCGTCTACTGGTGTTTTGACTGCGGCTCATCGCTGGCTGAATTCGAGATCGAGTACGCCGACAAAAAGTCCCAGACGCTGGATGTCGGTTTCAAATCTGCCGAGCCCGAAAAACTCGCCGCCGCGTTTGGCCTCAAAAGCCTGGCCAAAGACGCCTTCGCCGTGATCTGGACCACCACCGCGTGGACCATCCCCGCCAACCAGGCCCTCAACCTCAACCCCGAGCTGGACTACGCGCTGGTCGACACCGAGCGCGGCCTGCTGGTGCTGGCCGCCTCGCTGGTCGACAAGTGCCTGGAGCGCTACCAGCTCACGGGCACGGTGCTGGCCACCACCCGGGGCGAAAACCTCGAGCGCCTCAATTTCATGCACCCGCTGTACGAGGTGCACGAGGGCTACCGCCGCCTCAGCCCGGTGTTCCTGGCCGACTACGCCACCGCCGACGACGGCACCGGCATCGTCCATTCCTCGCCCGCCTATGGCGTGGAAGACTTCAACAGCTGCATGACCCATGGCATGTCCTACGACGACATCCTCAACCCGGTGCAGGGCAATGGCCGCTACGTGGACGAGCTGCCGCTGTTCGGCGGCATGAACATCTGGAAGGCCGCGCCGCAAATCATCGAGACGCTGCGCGAACACGGGCGCCTGTTTGACACGCATGACATCATGCACAGCTACCCGCACTGCTGGCGCCACAAGACGCCGGTGATCTACCGCGCAGCCGCCCAGTGGTTTGTGCGCATGGACGAGGGTGAAGGCGTGTTCACCAAGGACAAGGCGTCCAAGACCCTGCGTGAGCTGGCCCTGGCCGCGATCGAGGAAACCCGCTTCTACCCCGAGAACGGCAAGGTGCGGCTGCACGACATGATTGCCGGGCGGCCCGACTGGTGCATCAGCCGCCAGCGCAACTGGGGCGTGCCGCTGCCCTTTTTCATCCACACCGCCACCGGCGAGCTGCACCCGCGCACCATGGAACTCATGGACCAGGCCGCCGACATGGTGCAGGCCGGCGGCGTCGAGGCCTGGAGCAAGGCCACGCCCGAATCGCTGATTGGCGAGCAAGATGCGGCCCACTACACCAAGAGCCACGACATCCTGGACGTCTGGTTCGACTCCGGCACCACCCACGACCATGTGCTCAAGCACAGCCACGCCGAACAGTCCACCTGGCCGGCCGACCTCTACCTCGAAGGCCATGACCAGCACCGCGGCTGGTTCCACAGCTCGCTGCTCACGGCCTGCGCCATGTACGACCACGCGCCCTACAAAGGCCTGCTGACGCACGGTTTCACGGTGGACGGCCAGGGCCGCAAGATGAGCAAGAGCGTGGGCAATGTGGTGGCGCCGCAGGAAATCAGCGGCAAGCTGGGCGCGGAGATCATCCGCCTGTGGTGCGCCGCCACCGACTACTCGGGCGACCTCAGCATTGACGACAAGATCCTGGCCCGCGTGGTCGACGGCTACCGGCGCATTCGCAACACCTTGCGCTTTTTGCTGGCCAATGTGAGCGACTTCGACCCGGCCCAAGACGCCGTGCCGTTCGAGCAGATGCTGGAGATAGACCGCTACGCGCTCAGCCGCGCGGCGCAGCTGCAGGCCGACATCCTGGCGCACTACGAGATTTATGAATTTCACCCGGTGGTTTCCAAGCTGCAGGTGTACTGCTCTGAAGACCTGGGCGCCTTCTACCTCGACATCCTGAAAGACCGGCTGTACACCACGGCTCCCAAGTCGCTGGCGCGGCGCAGCGCGCAAACCGCACTGTGGCAGATCACGCACGCCATGCTGCGCTGGATGGCGCCGTTTTTGAGCTTCACCGCCGAAGAGGCGTGGAAGACCTTTGGCAGCTCGGAGTCCATCTTCATGGAAACCTATACCGAGCTGACCGCCCCCGATGAGGCGCTGCTGGCCAAATGGTCGCGCATCCGCGAGATCCGCGACGCGGTCAACAAGGACATCGAGGCCTTGCGCGCCGACGGCAAGGTGGGCTCGTCACTGCAGGCCAATGTGGCCCTGGAAGTCAATGCCGACGACCACGCACTGCTCGCCAGCCTCGGCGACGACTTGAAGTTCGCCTTCATTACATCTGCTATTGATTTAATAGCTGCTGACGCAATGACCATAAGGACTACCGCCAGTTCCGACACCAAATGCGAACGCTGCTGGCACTACCGCAAGGATGTCGGGCATGACCCGGCGCATCCGGCCATCTGCGGCCGCTGCACCAGCAACCTGTACGGTGCGGGCGAAGACCGGAGGTTTGCCTGATGGCCAGATCGTCGACCGCGTCCCGCGGCATGCTGCCCTGGCTGGGCCTGGCGCTGATCATCCTGCTGGCCGACCAGTTCACCAAGGTGCTGATTCTGGGCTACTACCGGCTGGGCGATGCGACCCAGGTGACCAGCTTTTTCAACGTCGTGCGCGTGCACAACACAGGCGCGGCCTTTTCCTTCCTCGCCGGCGCCTCCGGCTGGCAGCGCTGGTTCTTCACGGCCATTGGCGTGGCTGCGGCGCTGTTCATTCTTTACATGCTCAGGTCGCACGCCGGGCAAAAGCTGTTTGCCTTCGCGCTGGCCTGCATACTGGGCGGCGCCGTGGGCAATGTGATTGACCGCACGATGCACGGCTATGTGGTGGACTTTCTGGATCTTCATTACGGCGGCTGGCACTTCCCGGCCTTCAACATTGCAGACAGCGCCATCTCGATAGGCGCGTTTTGCCTCATCCTGGATGAGTTGCTGCGTGTGAAGAAGAGTTAGCCCCAATACTGTTCTGTTAAGCAAAGAACCGTTCGGGCTGAGCTTGTCGAAGCCTTGGGGCCAAGCGCGCGGACCCTTCGATACCTCAGGGCGAACGGTCATCAAAGGCCTGCCATCATTGGTGAAATTCTCAATAGCAGCAGAGCCAACATGGTGCTTAAGAATGCTCCGGGTTTTCCGCTTCATCTGCTTGCGCCGGCTGGCGTATAGTGAAGGCCGAAAACCATGAAGCATTTGTTGAATTTATTGGCAGCCATCGCGCTGCTTGTCTGGGGCACCCATCTTGTACGTACCGGCATCCTGCGGGTGTTCGGTGCCAATCTGCGCCAGGTGCTGGCGCGCAGCATCAGCAACCGCTACACCGCGGCCGTCTCGGGCATTGGCGTCACGGCGCTGGTGCAATCGGGCACCGCCACGGCGCTGATCATCGCTTCCTTTGTCGGGCAGGGTCTGGTGGCGCTGCCACTGGCGCTGGCCGTCATGCTGGGAGCCGACATCGGCACCAGCCTGATGGCCGTGGTGTTCTCCTTCGACTTGTCCTGGCTGTCGCCCCTCTTCATTTTTCTGGGTGTGGTGCTGTTCATCTCGCGCCAGGACAGCACGGCAGGCCGCCTGGGCCGCGTCCTGATTGGTCTGGGCCTGATGCTGCTGGCGCTGCGGCTGGTCACGGATTCCACCGAGGTGCTGACCCGGGCACCGGCCGTCAAGGCGCTGCTGGCATCGCTCAGCAGTGACTTGCTGCTGGAAATCACCACCGGTGCGGTGTTGTCCGTGGTGTCTTACTCCAGCCTGGCGATTGTGCTGCTCACCGCCACACTGGCCAGCACCAATGTCATTCCGCTGGACGTCGCCCTGGGCCTGGTGCTGGGCGCCAACCTGGGCAGCGGCCTGCTGGCCGTGCTGACCACGGCAAAGTCCTCCATCGAAACGCGGCAGGTGCCGCTGGGCAACCTGGTGTTCAAGGCGCTGGGCATTGTCATTGCCGCGCCGCTGATCGGCCTGTGGCTGCAGCATGTGCGCCCGCTGCTGGGTGAACCGGCCACGGCGGTGGTGCTGTTCCACCTCAGCTTCAATGCCGTTATCGGCGCGGTCTTCATTGGCCTGACGCAGATGGTGGCACGCTGGGTCGAAGCCTGGCTGCCCAAAGCCGAGAAAAAGACCGACGCCAGCACGCGCCACCACCATCTGGACCCTTCCGCGCTGACCACGCCCTCGCTGGCAATCTCGTGCGCGGCGCGTGAGGCCATGTACCAGGCCGATGTGGTGGAAACCATGCTGCGCGGCATGCTGGAAGTCATCAAAAAAGACGATCTGCGGCTGGCCGAAGACCTACGAAAACTCGACGATACGGTGGATGAGCTGTACTCGGCCATCAAGTACTACCTGACCAAAATCTCGCGCGAAGCCCTGAGTGAAGAGGAAAGCCGCCGCTGGACCGACATCATCAGCTTCACCATCAACATGGAGCAGATCGGCGACATCATCGAGCGCGTGCTGATTGACATTGAAGACAAGAAGATCAAACCGGCCCGCAGCTTCTCGGAAGCCGGCATGGCCGAGATCTGCGAGCTGCATGACCGGCTCATCGACAACCTGCGCCTGGGCATGAGCGTGTTTCTGAACGGCACGGTGCATGACGCCCAGAAGCTGCTGGAAGAAAAAGCACGCTTTCGCGACCTGGAGCGCGCCTACGCCACCACCCATCTGAGCCGCCTGTCCGCCAACACGCTCCAGAGCCTGGAGACCAGCTCGCTGCACATCGACCTGATCAGCGACCTCAAGCGCATCAACTCGCATATCTGCTCGATCGCCTACCCCATTCTTGATTCGGCCGGGGCACTGGCGCCCAGCCGTTTGCGCCAGCCCATCGCCTTGCCCGGCGCACGCTAGGCCCCGGCAGGCTCAGGTCAAACCGAGCACGGCGGCCTGGATCAGCGCCGCCTCGGTCGTGAATTCGTTGTGCTGCATTCTGCTCAGCAATTCGCGTGCATCCATCAGGCAAAACTGCTCGACCTCGCCATCCTGGTTGACGGGCCGAAGGCCCTGGGGCACGGTGCAGCGGTACCAGTCAATGTGCTCCACCACATAGCCCGCGCCCATGCCGTCTTCCGAGGGGCGCCGCATGGACAAGCGGCCACAGGCCGTCACGTCGCCCAGCTTGCCGAGCTCAAGGCCCGCCTCTTCCCAGGTTTCCCGCACCAGCGCGGTCTGCAGCGTGTCGGCGGCCGAGATCATGCCGCCCATCAGCGTATCCCACAGGCCCGGGTCGTTGGCCTTGGTCAGAGAACGCTGCTGGACCCAGAAGCGCCCATCGGCCGTTTGCCCCACCAGATGCACGGCGTGCGTGGTGATGCCCAGTGGCCGCACCGCGGCGCGCTCAACAGTGCCCAGGCGTTCCCCGCGTTCATTGTGCACAGCGAGCTGCTCATTGCGCCACACCCCGGCCAGACCTGCCGTCTGCAGAGCCGCGGCCACGCGGTTCAGGCCGGCGCTCACCTCCCCCTGCAGGCACCAGCCCGACACACCGGAACGCTCCTCTTTCAGGAGCTGCTCATGCCCATTTGACAAGGGCTGCAGGCTGATTTGACATAAAAAATCAGGCTCCACCGAACCAATCAGCGAATCGCCCGCCCAAAGTGGCACCCGCGGACGCAGCGGGGGCTGGCTGGCTTGTGCTTGCAGGGCGCGCAGCCAGCCGGCATCCACCATAGGGTTTTCTGCTGGCGTCTTGTTCACTGGATCACAGGGTCAAGATCGTGCAGCCGGTGGTCTTGCGCGCTTCCAGCGAGCGGTGTGCTTCTGCCACATCGGCCAGCGCAAACCGCTGGTCAATGCGTATCTTGACCTTGCCGCTGGTGACCATCTCAAACAGCTCGTCGGCCATGGCCTGCGTGGACTCGCGCGTGGCGATGTGGGTGAACAGCGTTTGCCGCGTCACATAGAGCGAGCCCTTGGCGCCCAGCAAGCCGGGTGCGAACGGCGCCGGCGCCCCCGAGGCAGCGCCAAAACTCGCCATCAGGCCGAAGGGCTGCAGGCAGTCGAGCGACTTGTCCCAGGTGTCCTTGCCCACCGAGTCGTACACCACCTTGACGCCACGCCCGCCAGTGATCTCCTTCACGCGGACCAGGAAGTCTTCACGCGTGTAGTTGATGGCATGGGCCGCGCCGTACTCCTTGGCCAGCGCACATTTTTCGTCCGACCCCGCCGTGCCTATCAGCTGCAGGCCCAAGGCCTTGGCCCATTGGCAGGCAATCAAACCAACGCCACCGGCGGCAGCGTGGAACAGCACGAAATCACCGGCCTGCAGCCCGCCCTGCGGCTGCGTGCGGCGCAGCAGGTACTGCGCGGTGAGCCCCTTGAGCATCATGGCCGCGCCGGTCTCAAACGAAATGGCGTCTGGCAGCTTGCACACGCATTTGGCAGGCATCACGCGCAACTCACAGTAGCTGCCGGGCGGGTGGCTGGCATAGGCAGCCCGGTCACCCACCTTGAGATGAGTTACCCCTTCGCCCACGGCCTCGACCACCCCCGCCGCTTCCATGCCGAGCTGCACCGGCAGGGTCTGCGGGTACAGGCCGCTGCGCTGGTAGACATCAATGAAATTAAGCCCCACGGCATGGTGGCGGATACGGATTTCACCGGGACCGGGTTCGCCCACCGTGACAGTCACCAGCTTGAGTTCTTCAGGCCCGCCATGCTGCTCGATGCGGACGGCTTTTGAGGTTTGTGGCATGTTGCTTTTCCTTGAAATTCGGTTGAATGGGAAGTGCGGCCTGCATCCTGCCACGAATCAGCGCTGCCTGCTTGCCCCGCGCGGCTGTCCCGCTTCGCCGGCCGGGGTGTTCCGCCGGCCTCCAGCAAGCCGGCGGAGCCTTGGTTAAAGTCGCCGCATGACCCAAGGCCTGACACCTCGCACCACCCTGCTGCTGGTCGTTCCCCCGCTGCTCTGGGCTGGCAATGCGGTGGTAGGCCGTCTGGTCGCTGGACTCGTTCCGCCCATGACGCTTAATTTTCTGCGCTGGGCGCTGGCGTTTGTGATTCTTTTGCCGCTGGCCCACCGGGTGCTGCAGCGGGGCAGCGCCCTATGGCCGAGCTGGAAGCGCTTTTCGCTGCTGGGCTTGCTGGGCGTGGGCTGCTACAACGCCTTGCAATACCTGGCGCTTAAAACCTCCACGCCGCTCAATGTCACGCTGGTCGCATCCAGCGTGCCGCTCTGGATGCTGGCGATCGGCTGGCTCTGCTTCGGCCAGCGCGTCTCGCGCCAGCAGCTCGCGGGCGCCTCGCTGTCGATGGCGGGCGTGCTCGTGGTGCTGTCACGCGGCCAGTGGGCCATGCTGGCAGAAATCCGGCTGGTGCCCGGCGATCTCTATGTGCTGCTGGCCACGCTGGCCTGGGCGTTTTACAGCTGGCTGCTGTCGCAGCCCAAAGAGCCCGCAGAAATCCGCGATGACTGGGCCGCCTTTTTGATGGCGCAAATCGTTTTCGGCCTGGGTTGGTCCGGTTTTTTTTCAGCCGGCGAATGGGCGCTGACCGACGCTCACATCAGTTGGGGCTGGCCCCTGGCGACGGCCCTGCTCTACGTGGCCGTCGGTCCGGCCGTGATCGCCTACCGCTGCTGGGGCATGGGCGTGCAGCGTGTCGGACCCGCCATTGCCGGCTTTTTCTCCAACCTCACGCCGCTGTTTGCCGCCTTGCTGTCAGCGGCTTTTCTGGGTGAGCTGCCGCATCTTTATCACGCGCTGGCGTTTTTGCTGATTGTGGGTGGGATTGTGGTGTCGGCGCGGCGGTGAGGGAAGTTGCGCGGGCCGCCCTGCTGCAACGCGGAAGCAGTCTGCATTTACAGGCCCCTCAGCCCTGAGGGGAATCTGCTGGCTTGAAACCCGCTTCTGCAGCATCGCGAAGGCATTGCGCCAGCTGATGGACCGCGGGCTGGCTGCCCTTTGGGCTTCGCTGGAGAATGCCGATCTCGCGGTAAAAAGTGTGTTCTCCGAGTGACATGGCCCGCACACTGCGGGGTAGCGGCAGCTGCGCTTCCCCCATAGGCATCAGGGCCACGCCCAATCCGTTCGCCACCATCTGCACCATGCCCTGAAGTTCATCGAGTTCGATCGATTCCTGCACGGCAAGGTGCATGGACCGCAAGAAGCGCTCGACCATGCGCCCGCCGAACGAGGTTCGCTCATAGCGCAGGAAGGGATGCGTCTGGATCAGCTTGCGCCAGCCATTGCCCTTTATCCTGGCAGGCACCACCAGCATGAAAGGCTCGTGGACCAGCGACTGCCAGCTCAGCTCAGGCAGCATGCCGAAAGGCGGCCGGATCATGATGGACGTATCGATTTCTCCTGCGTCCAGCTGGTCCATCAGGTGCATGGACACGCCTGGAACGATGCGCAGGCGTAGCTGCGGAAACTTCTGGCGAAAACGCACCAGGGCACGCGCCAGCAGCGTGGACTGAACCGAAGCAATGGCGCCAATGCGGAGCAAGCCATTGGCGTTCTCATCACTGGGCAGTTCGCCGAGCTTGGAGAAGAGCGCCACGATTTCCTCTGCCCGTGCCAGTGTCATGCCCCCGGCCGCATTCAGCGTCGCGGAGCGCCCTGTGCGGTCAAAAAGCTCAAAGCCCAGCGACTCTTCCAGACGCTTGATCTGGCTGCTCACCGCCGATTGAGTCAGGCCAATGTGCTCGCCCGCCGCCGCAAAAGTGCCATGGCGGGCGACAGCAATCAGCGTGCGGAGTTCGGGAATCATGATTGAATCATCAATTATTTAGTTTCTCAGAGCAAATATATATCGCTTTTCATGATCAATGAAGAATCCTAAAGTTCTGACACGTTGTTTTTAACGCTTCTTTTTTTGAACACCATCATGCCCACCACGACCACCATCCCCCCGTTCCATCTTGCGTTCCCTGTCCATGACATCGCACAAGCGCGCCGCTTCTACGGCGATCTGCTGGGCTGCCCGGAAGGCCGAAGCGCGCCCGATTGGGTCGACTTCAACTTTTACGGCCACCAGATCGTGGCCCATCTGGCACCCGACGAAGTGGGCCATCGCTCGACCAGTGCGGTCGACGGCCATAACGTGCCGGTGCGCCACTTCGGCGCGGTGCTGCCGATGGAACAGTGGCAGGCCTTGGCCGACAAGCTGGCGGCCGCTGGCACGCAATTCGTGATTGAGCCCCATATCCGCTTCAAGGGCGAAGTTGGCGAGCAGGCCACCATGTTTTTCCTGGACCCGTCCGGCAACGCCGTGGAGTTCAAGGCGTTCGCCAACCTCGACGCCTTGTTCGCCAAGTAAACCGAAACATCACGCAATCAAGGCATGGCGAGGTGTCAAGCCGCTCCGTCCAGCCGGTTGTTCCCTTGTTGCCTCCTCCTGCAAGAGGTCTCCATGAAGAAATCACTATCCGTAAAGTCTGCGGCCCTAATTGCTGCAATGTTGGCGGTGGGTTCCGCCCACGCCCAAGCGAATGACATCTTGAAAAGATAATGCTACTGCTGACGGTCAGCAATGGATTCATTCATATTCGGGACCCGGCCGACCCCATGTGGCTATACACAAGTCTGCTTTGCACCAGGTCAAGTGCCTGCTGGTTTGGCTCCTTCACCCTCTGGGGGAAGGGGTAAAACGGGTAGCCAGAGCCTTCAGAAGGCTGGCACGAACTTGTGTATAACGAAATGGGCCGACCCATCACCCCACAACCTGCATCCGCACCCGCCGCGCCACCTCCTTGGCGCAGTTTCTTGCTGCCAGGTGACATGGGCGCTACTTGGCCAGCTCCTTGATCTTGTCAACGACCTCCGGATTGGCGAGGGTCGACACGTCGCCAGGATCCAGGTGATTCGAGATCGCCGCGAGCACGCGGCGCATGATCTTTCCCGAGCGGGTCTTGGGCATATCGGGAACGACGATCACTCGGCGCGGCCGCGCGATGGCGCCGATCTCGGACACGACCGATGCCGAGACCCTGTTCGCTATCTCCTCGGAAGGCGCCAATCCCGGCTTCAAGGCAACATAGAGGTCGGGCACCTTGCCCTTGATCGGGTCGGCGACCGGAACCACGGCCGCCTCGACGACCTCAGGCACGAGCAGCGCGGCCGATTCGATTTCCTTGGTGCCCAGGCGATGGCCGGCGACGTTGATCACGTCGTCGATGCGGCCAAGGATCCGGTAGTAGCCGTCGGCCGCCTGCACCGCACCGTCCCCCGCCAGGTAGGGCCAGTCGCGCCAGTCCTTGCTCTCGGGGTTTCTGCAATAGCGCGAGTAGTACTGGCGCACATAGCGCTCGGGGTCCTTCCAGATCGTCTGAAAGCCACCCGGCCAGGGGTTGCGGATGCAGATGTTGCCCGCCTTGCCCGAACCGCTCGCCAGCTCCTTGCCCTCGTCGTCGTAGATCACCGGATGAATGCCTGGAATCCCGGGGCCCGCGCTGCCGGGCTTCATCTTGTGGATCGCCGGCACCGTGCTGCACAGGAATCCGCCGTTTTCGGTCTGCCACCAGGTGTCCACGATCACCGCCTGGCCCTTGCCGACCATCTTGTGGTACCACTTCCAGACTTCGGGCTCGATCGGCTCGCCCACGGTCGTCATGTGCTTGAAGTGGTGGTTGTACTTCGCGGGCTCGTCGGGTCCGTCGCGCCGTAGCGCGCGGATTGCCGTGGGCGACGTGTGGAAGATGTTGACGTCGAGGTTCTCAGCGATACGCCAGGGCCGTCCGGCGTCCGGGTATGTCGGCACACCTTCATACACCACCGAAGAAGCGGCGAGCGCCAGCGGGCCGTAGACGATGTAGGAATGGCCTGTGATCCAGCCGATGTCGGCCATGCACCAGTACACGTCCTCGGGATGGATGTCCTGGATGAACTTCGACGTCCAGGTGACGTAGGCGAGGTAGCCGCCGATGGCGTGCTGACAGCCTTTAGGCCGCCCCGTCGTGCCGCTCGTGTACATCAGGAACAGCGGCGCCTCTGCCGGCATCTGCACGGGCTCGACCCGCTGGCCGCGGAACTTCTTGAGGACGTCGTTGATGACGAAGTCGCGTCCCTCCACGAGCTTGGTGGGGCTAGAGTTCTTGCTTGGGTAGCGCTGCCAGATCAGGACCTTGTCGACCTGCTGGCCATGGCTGGCTGCCTCCATGACCGCGGTGTCGGCTTTCTCCTTGTGGTCCAGCAGATTGCCGGCGCGGTGATAGGCGTCCATGGTGATCAACACGCGGCTCTCGGAATCCGCGATGCGGTCGGCGCAGGCCTTGCCGCTGAATCCGCTGAACACCTGCGAGTGAATCACGCCGAGCCGCGCGCAGGCGAGCATGGTGATGGGCAGCTCCGCCACCATCGGCATATGCAAGGTCACCCTGTCCCCCGCTTTCAGGCCGCAGAAATCGCGCAACAGGGCCGCGAACTCGTTGACGCGTACGAAAAGCTCCTGGTAGGTAAGGTGCTGCGGCGCCTCGTCCTCCGGCTCGGGCACGAAATGGATCGCCGTCTTGTTCTTGTGCTGGCCAAGGTGGCGGTCCACGCAGTTGTAGCAGGCGTTGATCTTGCCGCCGACGAACCAGCGCCAGAACGGGGGGTTGCTGGTGTCGAGCGTTGTCTCCCAGTACTTGTACCAGTCCAGCAGGTCCGCGAACTCCTTGAAGCATTCTGGGAACTTGTCGAGGGCAAAACGCGCGAAGATGCCCGCGTCCGTCAAATTGGCCTGCGCGATGAACCGGTTGGACGGCGAGAAATAGTCCTCCTCCGGCCAATGCACTGCGATCTGCGCCTCGGAGACTTCGACGTTCTGCTGCTCGGTGGCATGGCGCGGCAACTTGTCTTTTGACATGACCGTTCCTCCTTGGCTTTGCGTGACTCCGATGCAGGCAATCGGCGCGCCAAGCGCAATGAGCGGACTGCCTTTGTCACAAAGATCAATATTAGTCCGGGCCTGGTGAATTGCCAAGAAAAGCGCCAGATCAGAAACTCACCGCATGCCCAACCGAAGCGTTGATTGAGAAGGGAAACCCTTGACACTGCCCTGCTGAGCCTTGCTTTTGGGCCCGTCATGCCGTAGATTTTAGATTTTCGTGGGGCGTAACAAAAGGAGAATCTGACATGGATCTTCTCGTGGAACGTGTAGATGTTTGGGCGGCGACCATTGAAGACAGACCCGGCGGCCTGGCGCAGGTGCTGGCTACTCTGCGAGACGCGGGAGCAGACCTGCAATCCATCATTGCCCGGCGTACCCCGGAACAACCTGGCAAGGGCGTCGTGTTCGTCACGCCGCTGCAAGGTGACAGGGAAATCCGTGCGGCCGCCCAAGTGGGTTTCAACGTGACCGCAAGCCAACACTGCGTTCGGGTCATGGGCCCGGACCGGCCTGGGATCGCCGCGGAGCTGACTCAGAAGCTGGCTGACGCGCGAATTGACCTGCGCGGGTTCTCGGCCTCCGTGATCGGCCCACAGTTTGTGGCCTACGTGGCGGTGGACTCGCTGGACGATGCCAATAAGGCGATAGAAATCCTGCAGAAGGCCTGAAGTGACGATGAGACGGCGACGCTGCCGGCCAGGCTGGCCTGGGCGTTTTACAGCTGGCTGCTGGCCAAGCCCGACGAGCCGCCCGAGCTGCGCCGCGACTGGGCCGCTTTTTTGATGGCCCAAATGTCAGCAGCGTTTCTGGGCGAGCTGCCGCATGTTTACCACGCGCTGGCGTTTTTGCTGATTGTGGATGGGATTGTGGTGTCGGCGCGGCGGTAAACAGCCAGGTTTCAGGTTTTGACAACATCCCCTCGCAAACGGTGAGATTTCCCCACGGCCTGCGGCGTGTTCAAAGCCGCGCTGCTCGGGCCTTTTTCTGCCAGCAGACTGACAAGGTGCTGTCGAATCACGGAGGTAATGTGCTCACGCTTGCCCTGTTCGACCATACCGATTTGCCGAGTTGGCGAACGCCCCGGCAAGGGGATGACGCACAAGGACGGGTCGTTCATCCAATCCGCATTTCTCAAATGCGGCACGATCGTGACGCCAACATTCTGGCGCACCAGATCCACAATGGTCGAAAGAGAACTCAGCTCAAGAAGATCCTGAGGCACCAGGCCGAGTTTGCGTAGAGTCTGTTCGATGCGAATGCCACTGGGCATCCGCCGATCAAAGCGTAAAAAAGGGTTTTCTCTTAGCAGTTTCTTAAAGTCGCTATCGGGTCGGGCAATTTGCGAACTGGCCACGACCGTCAATGGCTCCACATAGAGAGGCGTCCAGGTCAGGCCCTGGTGCTCTTCGGGAGAATCGCTGATGACGATGGCCGCATCAAGCTCGCCCAACCTGACATTCTTCACCAACTCACGGGACTCCTGCACAACCAGTCTTACATTCAGCCTCGGAAAAAGTGGCTTGATACGCACCACAGTGCTGGACAACAAGCCCATGGCCGAGGCAGTCGCCCCCACCGCGACCGTTCCTGCAATTTCGCCTTCATCGTCCAGGCCAACACGCATCTGGTCGTAACAGGCAATGATTTTTTCCGCATGAGCGATCAACGCCCGGCCCGCCACCGACAGCACCACGCCGCGCCCTGACCTTTCGAACAACACGGTTTTCAGCTCTGTTTCAAGCGCACGCATCTGGAGCCCGACAGCGGCCTGCGTCAGCGCAACCCGTTCTGACGCGCCCGCAAATGAGCCCACATGCGCCACCGCCAAAAAGGTTTTGAGAAATCTGATGGTGCTCATCGGAGTGAAGGTGCGTGCCACCGCTTAATTCAAAAGAATAACTTTAGCATCACAAAACATAATTTAGATATTTTTTTTAAATTAGATGAAGAACAATTCACAAGCGATGGCTTTTTTGACATTTGATTGTGCTAACTCACGCAGATGTCTTGCCGTCAATTTCGCCGCGTTTTCCCTGGATGAGCGCGTGCGGATGACTTTCATGACTTTTACGGTGACAACACATGCCTGACCTGCCGACGCTGACCACCAGCACCAATGCACCGCTTTCGTTTGGCGAAAAGCGGGCAGCCGCCATTTATGACCTGGGCCACAGCACCGTGTTCGCCGCCCGCACCGACCCGCGCTTTTCCTATTGCACGTATGCCCCGCCGCTTTCCGGGAATGAGAAATACGCCAAAGAGCTGGTCGTCGTCGTGCATGGCACCGGCCGCGCGTTCACCGAATACCGCGATGCCTTTGCAGAGTTTGCAAAATGGAACGACTGCATCGTCCTGTGCCCGCTGTTTCCCGCCGGACCACAGGGCGATGGCAATCGCGATGGCTTCAAACACCTCCAGGAAGCCGCCATTCGCTATGACCAGATCCTGCTGGACATGGTCGATGAGGTGGCCGAAAAGTTCGGCTGTGATTTTTCGAAATTCGCCCTGTTCGGCTATTCGGGCGGCGGCCAATTTGTGAACCGCTTCAGCCTGCTGCATCCAGAACGCCTGTGGGCCGTGTCCATTGGCGCGCCAGGATCTGTAACCCTGCTTGACTTCAACCAGGACTGGTGGGTCGGGGTTCGGGATTTTGAAAAGAAATTCGGCAAACCGCTCAACCTCGATGCCTTGAAAGCCTTGCCCGTTCACATGGTCGTCGGCAAGGCCGATCTGGAGACTTGGGAAATCACGCACCGTGAGGGCGGAAAATTCTATATGGCCGGGGCCAACGACGCCGGGCGCACCCGCCCGGAGCGGCTCGAAAGCCTGCGCAAGTCGTTCGTAGCCTCAGGTGTCGATGCAACGCTGGACCTCGTCGACAACGTTCCCCACAACGGACTCGCCTGCGTTGACAAGGTACAGGATTTTTTTGCCGCTGCACTTCGCGCGCTGCGTGATGAAACAGTCCCCCAGTTCGCGGATCAGCGCGCTAACCCGTCGTGTTGAGCTCTGCCTTGAAAAACCTGAGGATCTGAACCATGTTCCGTTTTGCGCTGGCCCGTCTCGCCATGACCATACCGACGCTTCTGATCGTGGCAGTGGCCGTTTTCGTATTGATCCGGTTAATCCCGGGTGATCCCGCACAGCTTTTACTGGGCGATCTCGCGGATCCGGTGCGTTTGGCCGAGTTGCGTGCGCGTCTGGGCCTGGACCAAAGCTGGCCGGTGCAATTCGGCATCTGGGGCAGCCACGCACTGCAGGGCGACTTGGGCCTCTCCATCACCACCAGCGAAAAGGTGATGCACCTGGTATGGAGCCGCTTTCTCGTCAGCGCACAAATTGTGCTGGTGGCGGTTCTTCTGGCAACCATGGTCGCGGTGCCAGCCGGGATGATCGCGGCATGGAAGCAAAACCGTCTTCCAGACTTGATGCTGGTAGGAACTGCAACCTTGCTGGTGTCCATTCCGACTTTCTGGCTGGGCCTGCTTCTGCTGCTTTTTTTCGGTCTGAAGCTGGAGTGGCTGCCCGTGGTGGGCTATGTTTCTGTCGTCAGCGACTGGAAAGCCGGGCTGCTCTACCTGGTGATGCCCATCCTCACCCTCTTCCTCCACGAAATCGGCGTCCTGATACGGATGGCCAGGGCCAGCACACTGGAAGTTCTGCGGCTGGACTACATCACCCATGCACGCGCAAAAGGGCTTTCCGAACGCGCGGTGTTGCTGCACCACACCTTCAGAAATTCGTTTGGCCCGACATGGACACTGATCGGCTTGGTGCTTGGCCACCTGCTCGGAGGCGTGGCCGTGGTGGAAACCGTCTTTACCATTCCGGGACTTGGCCGCCTGCTGGTGGACGCCATTTTTGCCCGCGACTATCCCGTCATTCAGGGCTGTCTTCTGTTCGTCGCAGTGATTTACGTCATCACCAACCTGCTGATTGACCTGTGTTATCCCATCTTCGATCCAAGGGTGCTGGCCGAATGAAAAAATTTTTAACGCCACAAGCCCTGATCGGCCTGTTGATCGTGGGCCTGATTCTGGGTGCCGCCGTTGTGGGCGTCTTCTGGACGCCGCATGCGCCGCTACAGATTAATTTTTCTGCGCGCTTCAAGCCGCCAGGCTCGCTGTATTTACTGGGGACCGATGAATTCGGGCGTGATGAACTCTCGCGCCTGATGGCTGGCGCGTCCAACAGCATGTGGATCAGCTTTCTGACCGTTCTGTTCGCCGTTGCCGCCGGCACCACCATCGGCGTCGTGACCGGCTTTATCCGCGGGTGGACTGACCGCATCATCATGGCGTTCATCAATGCACTTCTGGCCTTTCCCAGCCTGCTGCTGGCACTCGCACTACTTGTCGTATTCGGTGCCAACAAATACGGCATCATCCTGGCGCTCGGCCTGGCGTACACACCCTCAGTGACCCGGATTGTGCGCGGAACGGTCTTGTCCCTGCGCGAAAAGGAATTTATTGAATCGTCGCGGGTGCTGGGCAACTCGGAGCTCTACACCATGTTTCGCCACGTGCTGCCGAACTGCGTGGCGCCGCTCACCGTGCTGGCCACCTCCATGTTTGGCTGGGTCATCCTGGCAGAAAGCGCCCTGTCTTTCCTGGGCCTGGGCGTGCCGCCGCCTGCGCCTACGTGGGGCAACATGCTGGCCTCTGCCCGCCCCTACATGACGCAAGCCACCTATCTCTCGATTTTCCCCGGGCTTTGCATCGCACTGACCTTGCTGGGCATCAACTTTCTGGGAGACGCCGTGCGCGATCTGCTGGATCCACGCATGAAGGGTCTGGAATGAATAAGCTGGTCGATGTCTCCAACCTGACGCTGGCCGTCGGGGCGGGTGGCAGGGAAATTGTGCGTGACGTATCGTTCGCCGTCCTGCCTGGTGAATTCGTGGGCATTGTGGGTGAATCTGGCAGCGGGAAAACCCAGGCCGCGAAAGCCATCATGGGCCTCACGCCCTTGCCGCTCGTTCGCACCGCAGGCCGCATCGAGTTCGAAGGTGAAGACCTGACCGTAGCGAGCGAGGCACGCTTGAGGGACTTGCGCGGCGCACGCATTGGCATGGTTTTCCAGGAGCCCATGACGTCGCTGAATCCGTCCATGACGATTGGGCGGCAACTTGACGAAGGCCTCGCCTTGCACCGGCGCCAGCTGACACCAGCCATGCGCCGCGAACTCACCCTGGATATGCTGGCGCGCGTGGGCATACTCGACCCCAAAGCGGCTCTGGTGGCCTGGCCCCACGAGTTTTCGGGCGGCATGCGGCAACGCATGATGCTCGCGTCGGTCATGCTGCTGGAGCCCGCCCTGCTGATTGCCGACGAGCCCACCACCGCGCTGGATGCTGTCATACAGCGGGACGTGCTTGAACTCATGGTGGGGTTGACGCGGGAGCGCAATACCGCAGTGCTTCTCATCAGTCATGACCTGCCCATGGTGGCGCGCTATACCGAACGCGTGATCGTCATGAAGCAGGGCGAGGTTGTGGAGTCCGGCGATACCGCGCGCCTGCTCGCGGCCCCTGGTCAGCCGTATACGCGCAAGCTGCTGGAAGCCATCCCGCGCAGGCAGGCTGCGCGGACCATAGAGGCAGCGCCACCGGTCATCGAAGTGCGCAATCTGGTTTTTGACTATGCCGGGCACAGGCGGCTCTTCTCAAGAACGGCCGCAAAACGCGTCCTGCACGGCATCGATCTGGTCATCCGCCCACGCGAAGTCGTTGCGGTCGTGGGTGGATCGGGTTCGGGCAAAACGACGCTAGGACGCGCCATTGCCGGGCTCATTCAGCCCACGCTGGGCGAAATCCAGTTTCGCGGGCACGCCATCAAACGCCATGATGCGCGGTGGCATGACTACCGGCTCAACTGTCAGATGGTGTTCCAGGATCCCTATTCGTCGCTGAATCCACGAATGACTATTGGCCAACTCGTGGGCGAAGGTTTGCGACAAGTACATGACATGTCGACCGCTGACAAGCGTGCGCGCGTTACGAAAATGCTGCAAGAGGTCGGCCTCGACGGCAAGTACTCAGACCGTTACGCACATGAGCTGTCAGGTGGCCAGCGGCAGCGCGTGGCCATCGCCCGGGCGTTGATTCGCCACCCGTCTTTTGTCATTGCCGACGAACCGGTTTCAGCCCTGGACGTCACGGTGCGTGCCCAGGTGCTGGAGCTGTTTGCAGAGCTGCAGGATCGTCACGGTTTTTCCTGCCTGTTCATCAGCCATGACCTGGGCGTGGTGGAACAGGTGGCCGATCGCGTGATCGTGATGCAGGCCGGAAAGATCATTGAACAAGGCAGCCGCGACAAGGTTTTTGATGAACCCAAGCATGCCTACACACGCAAGCTGCTGTCCGCCATCCCGGCCTTGACGTCCACCCCCCATGGGGGCATGCAACTGAAGTGGCGTTTTGATGAAGCTGATGCACCGAATTTCCCCGCTTGACCCATTAATTTCTGATTTTTAAGGAGCTACTGCTATGCGATTGAAGTTTTTTAGCACCTACGCGGCAGTGCCCGCTTTGCTGGCCCTTGGCTGCGTAGCGCACGCACAAACGGCACAGATGGTGGTGGCACAGCCGGCCGACATCCGTTCGACCAACCCCGGTGTGAACCGTGACAACACCACCGACGGTGTCATCCTCAACATCGTTGAAGGCCTGGTCGGCTACCACGACAATGGCACGGTCGGCCCTTTGCTGGCGCGCTCGGTCACCACCAGCGCCGACGGCCTGACCTATACCTTCAAGCTACGTCCGAACGTGAAATTTCACAACGGTGATCCGCTCACCTCGGCCGATGTGTTGTGGAGCTGGAAGCGCTATACCGACCCTAAAACCGACTGGCGTTGTCTGAGCGAGTTCGATGGTCGTTCCGGCGTGAAAGTCGTCTCGGCCACGGCGCCGGATGCACAGACCTTCGTCATGCAGATTGACCGTCCTTCAGCCGTTTTTCTGGAAAATCTGGCACGCACCGATTGCGCCATGACCGCCATTTTGAGCAAAAAATCCGTCAAGGAAGATGGCAGCTGGGACAAACCGATCGGCACCGGCCCTTTCAAGTTTGAAGAGTGGAAACGTGGCGAATACCTCACGATGACCGCGTTCGCCGACTATATTTCGCCACCTGGTACAAAGTTTGATGCTTACCTTGGCATTAAAAAACCACTGGTGGGACAGGTCAAGTTCCTGGTCGTACCGGACATGTCCACCGCCAAGGCGGGCCTGCAATCTGGCGCGATCGATGCGGGTCAAATTACATCTTCGGACGTTCAGGAACTGAAGGCCAACAAAAACCTCAACGTCATTGCCGCCATCGATGCCGGCAAAAACACCCTGCTGCTTCAAACCAACGACCCGGTCCTGAAAGACGAGAGAATCCGGCAGGCCATTGCGCTGTCACTCAACATGAAGCAGATTGTGGAAGCCTCGTCCGAGGGCCTGGCGCGTGTCAACAATTCAGCAGTGCCGGATACCTCTTCGTTTTACAGCCAGATCCAGAAAAACGGCTATCGTTACGATCCCGCCAGAGCAAAACAGTTGCTTCGCGAAGCCGGCTATAAA
Organism: Polaromonas sp.; assembly: GCF_036676035.1. Lineage (GTDB taxonomy): Bacteria > Pseudomonadota > Gammaproteobacteria > Burkholderiales > Burkholderiaceae_C > Polaromonas. Next base: position 7,040 of record NZ_JAKFDR010000042.1, on the reverse strand, counting down.
GGCCAGCCCATTGTGATTCAAGCCAACAAGCGCGCCCATGTGCCGAGCTTTTCTGTCGCCGTGCTGAGTCAGGCCATGATGCAGGCCGTTGGCATCAATGCACAGATCGAAGTGCTGGAATGGGCCACACAACTGGACCGCTACAACAGCGGGAACTACCAGATCAGCTCGTTCACCTATTCGTCCCGCCTGGACCCGGCCCTGAGCTACGAACAGTTTTCCGGCAGGAAAGAAAAGCAACCCCGCAAAGTATGGGACGACCCGGCTGCACAAAAGCTGATTGACCAAAGCTTCGCCGAAGCGGACCCGAAAAAGCGCCAGGTTTTATTCGACCAGCTACACACCATGATGATTGCCAAGACGCCCCTCATCGTGCTTTACAACGTGACCGACTCCTGGGCCGTGCGTAAACGGGTGACCGGATTTTCAGTCTGGGAAGGCAAACCCCTGCTCTGGAACACCCAGCTCGGCAAATAGCATTTTCGGCATTGATTGATGGGCACCGGCAGGCACAGCCGGTGCGCCGCTCGCCCAAGCCGGCAATTCGGGTGAGTTGCCGCGCCTCCCTCTTTTGAACAGCCTTGCACATGACCAACGTACAACAATTTCCTTTTGTATCGGTTTCCGGTACAGCGCACGAGCGCGGCCTGCAATATGGGCAGCAAGCCGCCGACAGGGTGCGCGGCAGCACACGCCTTTATGGGCAAACGCTCATAAATCTCGGCTACAGCGACCAGGAACGTAACAGCCTCATCGGTTACTTCGCGAAGGAGATCGAGAATTTTGCACCCCACTACCTGGATGAAATGCGCGGCATCGCCAAGGGAGCGGGGGTCGATTTTCAGGACATCGTGATGATCAACGCCCGCACCGAAGTGCTGGCGAAGGCACGTGCCGAAAAGGTCAAGCAAGCCGATCAGGAGCCCGGCGACGGGTGTACAGGCGCACTGATACTGCCGGAGCGTTCCGCCAACGGCAATTTGCTTCACGGGCAGAACTGGGACTGGCGCGCCGAATGCGCAGACACCTCCGTCGTGCTTCGGGTCCGTAACGATCATGGACCGGATTTTCTGACGTTTGTGGAAGCAGGTGGCCTCGCCCGCAGCGGATTCAACAGCGCCGGCGTGTCCATCACAGCCAACTACCTGGAGTCAGAGCGCGACTTCAGGCAGTTGGGCGTACCGCTGTCACTGATTCGCCGCAAAGTGCTGGAGCAGGACATTTTTTCGCTCGCGATCAAAGCGGTAGCCACAACACCCAAGTCCTGCTCCAACAACATCATGCTCGGCATAGCACAAGGTTTTGGCATCGACTTTGAATGCACCACCAATGAATCTTTCCCGATCTACCCCGGTGCAGACCATCTGATTGTGCATGCCAACCACTGGGTAAGCCCGGTTGCATTGAGTAAACTGCAAGACATGGGTTGCGAAAATTCGCCGGACAGCCACTATCGTGACTGGCGTGTGCGCAAACTTCTGAACACCAAGGAAAAGCTGGAGCGCCAGGACCTCAAGAATGCTTTTTTTGATACGTTTGGAACCCCCTACTCCGTATGCCGCCCACCTCGACCGGGCAGCCACGACAACCTCTCGGCCACTGTGGCCATGGTGATCATGGAGCCGGCAGTGGGTGAAATGGAAGTGGCCCCGCTGCCTGCACTGAACCGCGTTTTCACGCGTTACAGCCTCACCGAGGAGCCGAGGCTTTCTACGCCTTTTTAGAGTGCCGGATATGGCGGGCCCTGAAGGCGCAGCCGGCGGGTTACCCATTGGCACGCAGCCCGGGCCCAGGTTTTTCGCCCGAGCTCAGCGAGCAGCCCTCTTTAAAACGTTCCGGAGAAGGCCCCGCCATTGGCCCGCGCGTTCTGCTCCGTCATATACGCTGCCTGCGCGCTGCACAAAAACGCGCAGATCACACCAAACTCTTCTGGCGTTCCGAAGCGCCAGGCCGCAATGGTCTTGCGGCGCGCGCCCATCACCGCGTCCAGCGCAACAGCAGATCAGCGTCGCACTGCTCCACGCCCGTCCCGAACCGCTGCCCCTCCCGATTCAGGGTCGCCAGCAGCCAGGCCGTTTCGTCGTCGCTCGCCCGCTGGATCTGAAAACGCTCAACGCGTATGGGCACCATGGTCAGGCCCGCGAGGCGACGCGCCTGCGCATCGAAGCTCGCAAAGTACATCAGCCCCAGGCCCGGGCGGTAGCTGTCGTAACCGCCAATGCCTTCGTAGTCGTTCAGCAGGTCGCCGCAGCCATACAGGATCAGGCGTTCGCGGTAGACCTCGATGCCCTTCGCATGGTGGGAGGAATGGCCGAAGACGATGTCCACGGCGCCGGAATCAATCAGATGCCTGGCAAAGCTGCGCTGCTCGGCGGGCACCTGAAACCCCCAGTTGCCACCCCAATGCATGGACACGACCACGACGTCACCCTCACCCTCTTGCCGGGCTGCAGCCGCTCTGGCGGCCAGCGCCTGCGCCGCCTGTGCCGAGAAATCTGGCACGCGCGAGACACCCGCGCGCGCTGCCGTGGCCTCCCAGGAAGCGGGGACGCCGCTGCTGTCACTGGCCATGGCCAACACGAGGACCCGCCCTTTGCCGGGCACCTCGATGCAGGCCGGCGCCTCAGCCTCGGCCTGGTTGAGTCCCGCGCCGGTGGTACGCAGCCCGGCACGATGGAGTGTGGCCAGGGTGTCGCTCAGGCCGTCGTAGCCCCAATCCAGGACGTGGTTGTTGGCCAGTGCGCAGCAGTCCAGCCCGGCAGCCGTCAGACAGGGCACATTGGCGGGATGCATGCGGTAGTGAATGCCCTTGCCCGGCCAGGGCTGCCCTCGCGCCGTGACGGCGGTCTCCAGGTTGACGATGCGCGCGTGCGGCTGCAGGCGGTCCAGCTCGGCCAGGGCATCGCCCCAGACATAGTCCCAGCCCACCGGCCTAGGGATGGGGCCGTTTTGGCCTTCCGCCAGCTCGACGTAATCGCGCGCGGACTTGACGAACGATTCGAACAGTTGCGGGTGGACTGGATGAGGCAGGATTTGGTCGATGCCGCGGCCGCACATGACATCACCCGCCAGGAACAGAGTGATTGCTGATGTGTCCATCCACCCATGGTCCGCCGACGCGCGGCGCGCGTCAACTGCCGCCAGTACGTTTGTCAGTACGTTCCCGGATAGGCCCCGCCATCCGTCAGGATGTTCTGCCCCGTGATGTAGCCGGCCTGCTGGCTGCACAGAAAGGCGCAGGCGGCGCCGAACTCTTCGGGCGTGCCCAGGCGCTGGGCCGGGACATGCTTCTTGCGGGCTTCGATGATCGCATCGACGCTCTGGCCGGTTTTCGTGGCCGTGCCCTGGGCCATGCCGCGGATGCGGTCGGTGTCGAACACGCCGGGCAGCAGGTTGTTGATGGTCACGTTGGCCGACGCCAGCTTGACCGTGCGCGCCACGCCCGCCACAAAGCCGGTGAGGCCGCTGCGCGCGCCGTTGGACAAGCCCAGCACATCGATAGGCGCTTTCACCGAGCTGGAGGTGATATTGACGATGCGGCCGAAGCCGCGGGCCGCCATGCCATCGACCGTGGCCTTGATCAACTCGATGGGGGTCAGCATGTTGGCGTCCACCGCCTTGATCCAGGCGTCGCGGTCCCAGTCGCGGAAGTCGCCCGGTGGCGGGCCGCCGGCGTTGGTCACCACGATGTCGAAGTCCTTGCGCACGGCAAAGACTGCAGCGCGGCCTTCGGCGGTGGTGATGTCTGCAGCGACAAATTGCACACCAGCCGTCGTCGGACGGGCGCTGTCAGCTATTAATTTGCTAGCAGCTGCCTCCAGCACCTCGGCACCGCGCGCGACGATCAGAACATTCACGCCTTCGCGCACCAGCGCCTGCGCGCAACCAAACCCCAAACCCTTGCTGGCGCCGCACACCAGCGCCCATTTGCCTGCAATACCCAAATCCATAATAATTCCTCGATTACGCCAATACCAATACACCCAGAGGGCCTGCGAACCATGATACCCAGTAAATTGAATGTTCAGCGCCTGGTGGGTGCGTGCATGCTGCTGATCGGCATCAGTGCGACACAGGTGCAAGCGCAGGCCCAAAATGAATCCGTGCTGCTCAAGCGGGCCGCTGAATTGCGCGAGGCGCCGGGCGAGGCCTCGCGCAGTCTGGCAGCGCTGGCGGTTCAGACACCGGTGACACGGCTCGGCGGCCGCCAGGGCGCCTGGATTCAGGTGCGCACTGCCGAGGGTGCCACGGGCTGGCTGCACATGTTTGACGTGGCCTCTGCCGGCAACGCGGCGCCAAGCGGCAGTGCAGGCACCGGCGCCCTGCGCAGCATTACCAGCTTTTTCAACCGGAGCAGCACGCCGGTGGCTTCCAATGTCACGTCCACCGCGGGCATACGCGGCCTGGGCGCCGAGGACCTGGCCAACGCCCAGCCCAACCCGGCGGCCGTGGCGCAAACCGACACGATTCGCGTCAGTGCCGGCGAAGCCCGCCAGTTTGCAGGCAGCGCGGCCTTGAGCAGCCGCACCGTGGCCCCGCTGCCTGAACCCGCCCCACCGCCCGCGCAGGCGCCTGGCCATGACAACCTGCACAGCAAATAACCAGGAGCCGACCATGAACGCCCAACGCCTTTCAGGCTTCAAGCCGAACGTCCCGCGAACCCTGGGCCTGCTGACTGTGCTGGCCTGCCTGGCAGCCGCACCCGCACAAGGCCAGGACGCCGCCAAGGCGCTCAACCTGTTCCAGTCCCTGCTGCGGCCGGGGCAGCCCGCGGCGCCTGCGCAACCGGCCTCGCCCGCCGGTGCAGTGGGCAACCTGCTGAGCGGCCTGGCGCCGGGCGGTGCGGCCCAGCCGGCCCGCGCCGGGGATTTGATCCAGCTGCTGTCGCAGTCGCTGGACCAGATCGACGAGCCCCGTGAAATCGAGATCGGCCGCCAGCTGGCGGCCGTTTTGCTGGGCAGCAAACCGCTGTACCCGGACATGGCCATGCAGCGCTACATCAACCAGCTCGGTCGCTGGATCAGCCTGCAATCCTCACGTCCCGACCTGCCCTGGACGTTTGCCATACTGGACGACCCCGGCTTCAACGCATTTGCAGCCCCCGGGGGTTATGTGTTTGTGACCAAGGGGCTGGTTGACCGGGTGGCCGACGAATCGGAGCTGGCCGGCATTTTGGCGCATGAGATCGGCCACGTCACCGCCAAGCACCACCTCCAGGCCATTGCCAAAACCGCACGCACCGGGCTGCTCACACAGGCCATCAGCTCGCAGTTCAAAAACGACCTGGGCGGCATGGTGTCGGCGCAATTGCTGGCCCTGGGCCGCGACATTTATTCGCGCGGCCTGGACCAGAGCGATGAGTTCGATGCGGACCGCAGCGGCGTCACACTGGCCGCCAGTGCCGGCTTCGATCCCTATGGCCTGGTGTCGGTGCTGCAGCAGCTGCGTACGGCCACCCCCGACAACCCCCTGTTCGCCCTGTCCCTGAGCACCCACCCGCCGGCACAGCAGCGGCTCAACCTGCTGGAACAGGCGATGGGCAACCGGCTGGACGCTTATGCCGGCCAGCCGACCGTGACCGTGGCGCAGCGCCTGAGCACCGCCAACCGCCGGCCCACGGCACAGGCGCCCGCCTCCGCACGGCCACCCGCCAAAAAGAACTAGAAAAGCCTGCCGAAGGCGGCGTGGGGTTCCCACACCAGCCAGGGCCGCGGAACCGGCTTTGCCGGGCCGCAGGCGCAGCGGCCCCCTCGGGGGGCAGCGCATTACACGAAGTGAAAAGCGTGGGGGCTATCTAGTACGGGTAAATACAAAGATTCCGGCAATCACCAGCACGGTGCCCGCGGCGACCCAAGCCGTGAACGGCTCACCCAAAATCAGCACCCCCATCAGGATGGTCGACATGGGGCCCACCATGCCGGTCTGCGCCGCCAGGCTTGCGCCTATGCGCTCTATCGCCATCATCACCATCAGCACGGGCACGGCCGTGCACAGGGTGGCGTTGAGAAGGGACAGCCAGATCACTTCGGGTGCCACCGCAGCGGCGCTCATGGGCCTGAGCAGCACAAACTGCAGCAGGCAGCACAGGCAGGCCACCGTGGTCGCCAGCCCCACCAGCCGCAGGGAACCCAGGCGCTTGACCATTTCGCCGCTGTAGACCAGGTAAATCGCATAGCTGACCGCACTGAGGAACACCAGCAGCGCGCCCCAGGCCGCCCCGGCGCGTTGGCTATCGCCTTGCAGCGTGATCTCGTGGCCAAACACCAGCACCACACCGCAATAGCTGATGGCCATGCCGATGATTTGCGGCGCCATGACGCGCCGCTGGTACATCACCAGGCCCAGCAGCATGACCAGTGTGGGGTTGAGGTACAAAATCAGCCGCTCCAGCGAGGCGCTGATGTAGGCCAGCCCGGCAAAGTCCAGAAAGCTGGCCAGGTAGTAGCCGGTGAAGCCGAGCCAGAGCACGCCCAGCCAGTCTTTGCGCGTGAGGGGCGCCTTGCCCCCACCATCTTGACGATAAGTTGCCCACCAGGCCATCACGGCAAAAATCGGCAGCGCAAACAGCATGCGGTACATGATCAGCGTGACGGCATCGACGCCGTAGCGGTAAGCCAGCTTGACGATGATCGCCTTGCCGCTGAAGGCAATCGCCCCGCACGTGGCGAGCAACAGGCCGGGCGCTATGCTTTTGGTAGCTGCTTGCGCCCGTTCTTCCTGGGCTACGAGCTTATTTGACTCTGAAATAGGGTTCAAGATATGGCTTAGAAACCCACGGCCTGCCCGTCGCGCCGCGGATCGCTCGCCACCACATAGCCTTCCACCTTCGGGTCACCCGCGCGCCAGATGAACTGGCCGGCGCCAAAGTCCTGGTAAGAGTCGTTGATGACTTCGACGCGGTGGCCGCGCTCGGCCAGGCCGCGCACCGTGGTCTGGTTCATCGCGGCTTCAACGTTGATCTCCAGGCCGGCGTTGTAGCGCCAGCGCGGCGCGTCGCAGGCCACCTGCGGACTCTGGCGGTAGTCCAGCATGCGCACCAG
>NZ_JAKFDR010000041.1:0-2849 GCF_036676035.1 Polaromonas sp. | reverse complement strand
TTTCGGCCATGGCGGCGTTGCAAATCCGCGCGATACCTACGGGTATCGCTGTGGTTTGCGCCTTGCCCTGACCAAAAATCCATCATTTTTATTTGTGCCATCAAGCATGCAACACCACACTAGCGATTGACAGCCTGCAAGGCAGCGGCGTGCTCGCCGCGATGGCGCATCTCCAGGCCACCGCCAGCGTCGCCGCCCGGCCTCCGGTGGAAAGTGCGGCCCGCTGAGCGTTTAACCAAGCGCCGCGAAGGGCCGCCCCGAGCAAGCGCAGCCCCCGCGAGGGGCAGCACATTACACGAAGTGAAAAGCGTGGGGCCGACACGCCATGCGGCACAGCTCTCCCATACCAGCCAGGGCCGCGGAACCGGCTTAGCCGGGCCGCAGGCGCAGCGCCCCCTCGGGGGGCAGCGCATTACACGAAGTGAAAAGCGTGGGGGCTAGATTTATGGCTTCTGCAGCAACTTGACCAGCAGGTTGCTGGTGTTGCGCAGGCGCTGCGCCATCAGCTGGGTGATCTTGACCAGCAGCTTGGCGCTCACGCCGGGGTGCTGGTGAATCAACTCGGCGACCGCGCTGCGGCTGAGCACCGCAGCCTCCACGGCTTCGAGCGCCACGCAGCTGGCGTAACGCAGCTCGTTGTCGAGCATGGACATCTCGCCAACGGTGGTGCCGCGCTTGAGGACGGCCAGCCGCGACGATGCCGCTGGGGCCAGGTCATTGCCTGGACGGCCCGGCACCTTATCGCGGTTGTCGATGCGTTTGGTCACATCGACGGTGCCGCTCAGAATCAACAGCATCCAGTCGCCGCGCTCCCCTTCCCGGATCAACACCTGTCCAGGGCGGGCGCGCACCCGCAGCATGGCGGCCCCCAGAATGTCCATTTCCTGGGGTGTGAAGTCTTCCAGCAGCGCCGCGACCTGCAACAGCTCGGGCCCGTAGCTGGACAAATTCTCGCAACTGCCCAGCAGCTCCAGCCCCAGGCCTTGCAGTTGGGCTTCCAGCGTGTTCATGTGCGGTCTGCCATGAAGCGCGTCAGCGCGCGCTCTGCACCTGCTGCAGCCACTGCTCGATCTCTTCAAGCGCGGCATCGGTGGCGGCCGTCAGCGCGCGCACGCCGCCGGGGGCATCGGCGCTGGGCGCCGGACGCTGCACGATCACCTTGCGCTGCGCCAGCAGCTTTTCGCCGGCCGGCGTGATTTCCAGCACCGTGGCGCGCAGCCGCACCAGGCCCACACTCTTGTCGGGCGCTTCGAAGAAATGGCTGAACTCTTCGAGGTCCAGCCGCAGCAGCAAGCTGCCCTGGCTGCGGCTGAGCGCCAGGCCCTCGCCCGCCTTGAACACCACGCGCCGCTGGCCCAGCTTGTCGCGCGCCCGCTGGCCCAGCAGCTGCGCGGGCGGCATGCTCCAGCGGGCCAGCGCGTAGGGGCGCAGCTGCTGGTCGTTGCTGTAGCCCAGCCGGTACAGCACCGCCAGGTTGTCAAGCGCACCCCCAGCGGTTTTTACCTCGTCCAGCGCAAGCGGGCTCAGGGGCGCCTGCCGCGTGGTGGCGGGTGTGCTCAGCGGGCCCGGGCCAAAGTCATACATGGCGGCGCGCACCGGTTTGTCGGGCAAGGCGCCGCAGCCGCCCAGCGTGAGCAACAGTGTGGTGGCGGCCAGAAAATTTACAAAAAACAAGGCCCTGGCCCTTGCATAACCGGCGCCAACAGCTATTAAATTGATAGCAAAATCAGGCTGCTTCATGGGCTTGCTCCAGGGGCGGTGAAACCGGGCTCACCCGGGCCGGGGGGCGGCTGGCCATGACCAAAGATCAGGGCTTGCGGGTTATCGTCGACCACGCCCGCCGTGCGCCGGACCTGGCGCAGGGTACGTGCGCTTTCCTCGGCCACTTCATGGAGCCGGGGCAAGGTGGCCGCGTCAAAGGTTTGCGCCGCGGTGGCCAGCGCTGCGCTGCCTTGCGTCATCTTGTCCATCGGCCCGCCCTTTTCGTTGAGGCGCCGCATGGTCAGGCCGGCCTCGCTGGCGGTTCGCGAGATGTTCTCGGCCGCCGTCTTGAGCGTTTGCACGGCCTGTTTGTCGTCGAGCTGGCGCGCTGTCTTGCCCAGGCTCTCGGCTGCGGCGCCCGCCTGCCGGACGGCATTGATCAGCACCTGCTGGTTGTCGGGGCCCAGCAACTGGTTCAGCCGGGTGCTGGCCTGTTCGATCTGGTTGAAGGTGGCCTCGCCCTGCTTCATCAGCTTGTCCATAAAACCGGGCCGCAAGGGAATGCGCGGCGGGTCGCTGTCGTTGGGCGGCAGCGGCTCGGTGGACTCGCCCTTGTCGTCGAGCTGGATGAAGCCCAGACCGGTGACCCCTTGCGTGCTGACCGTGGCAAACGTGGAGCGGGTCATCGGTGCGCCGCGGTCGACCGCGATGCGAACCAGCACATTGCCCTTGACCTTGTGGTCAAAACCGATGTGCTCCACCTTGCCGACCGGCACCCCCCGAAAACGCACGGGCGCCTGCGACCGCAGGCCCGACACCGACTCCCGCGTGGACAACTCGTACAAATGGCGCTCGCTGCCGGGGTGTATGAGCCAGACCGCCAGCGCCACCAGCAAGGCCGTCACCGCCAGTACAAAAACACCGGCGGCCATGGCATGGGCTTTGTTTTCCATTTGCAACCCCCTTCCCTTTCTGTATTTAACCTAGAAACGGCAGTTGGATGCGCCTGAGTGCGCCGTGATTGACGTGCCAGGCAAGGGTGAGCGCTGCGGCTCCGCTGGCACCTGCGTGCCAGTGGACAGCGCGAACGGGCTCAGGCTGCGACTGAGCCGCGCCCTGCAAGGGTGACAACGCAGTGGGCTCCTGCC
>NZ_JAKFDR010000040.1:0-1673 GCF_036676035.1 Polaromonas sp. | reverse complement strand
CATCCAGTTCCTCACCGCCACCGGCCAGAAATGCGACGACAAGCGCCAGGAATTCATTTTGCTCAGCGACACGCTGGGCCTGTCGATGCTGACGGTGGCCATGAACAACGACAAGCCGCAAGGTTGCACCGAAGCCACGGTGTTCGGCCCGTTTCATGTCGAAGGCGCGCCGCATTACGAACATGGCGACGATGTGGCCAATGGCGCCAAAGGCGAGCCCTGTATCGTGCGCGGCCGGGTGCTGGGCCTGGCTGGCGAGCCGGTGGCCGGCGCCGAGGTCGAAGTCTGGCAGGCCGATGCCGAGGGCAACTATGACGTGCAGTACTCCGATCTGGACAAGTTCCAGGCGCGCGGCGTGCTCAAGTCGGGCGTTGATGGCGGTTTCAACTTCAGGACCATCGTGGCCGAGGCCTACCCCATTCCTGCCGATGGGCCGGTGGGCGACATGTTACGCGCAACAAAGCGCCACCCTTGGCGGCCAGCGCACCTGCATTTCATGATCAAGGCCACTGGCTATGAAACGCTGATTACCCATGTGTTTCGCAGCGGCGATAAATATCTGGACTCCGACGCCGTGTTCGGAGTGCGCCAGTCGCTGGTGGCCGACTGGGTGCAGCAGCCCGACGGCAGCTACAGCCTGGACTTCGACTTTGTCCTCAACCGCGCCAAGTAGATCGATGACAGGCGCAAACATTCCCCTGCTGGAGCTGCGGGGCATCACCAAACGGTTTCCCGGCGTGCTGGCACTCGACCAGGTGTCGCTGGCCCTGCATGCGGGTGAAGTGCACATGCTGATGGGCGAGAACGGCGCGGGCAAGTCCACGCTCATGAAAGTGCTGTGCGGCGCCTACACGGCGGACGCCGGCGAGATCTTCGCTGACGGCAAGCAGGTGCCGGTGCGCAGCGCGGCCGATGCCACGGCGCTGGGTGTGGCCGTGATCTTCCAGGAGTATTCGCTGGTGCCGCACCTGAGCATCGGCCAGAACATCTACCTGGGACGCGAGCCGCTGAATCGGCTGGGCCTGGTTGACCATGCGCGCATGCACCAGGATGCACGCGCCATGCTGGACCGGCTGAGCCTGGACCTGGACACACGACGCGAAGTGCAGGGCCTGGGCGTGGCGCAGCAACAGATGGTGGAGATCGCCAAGGCCTTGTCGCAAAACGCCCGCGTGCTGGTGCTCGATGAGCCGACGGCGGCCTTGTCTGACCGCGAAACCGCCAAACTGTTTGAAGTCATCGCCGAGTTGAAGAAGCAGGGCGTGGCCATGGCCTACATCTCGCACCGCATGGAAGAGGTGTTCCGCCTCGGTGATCGCGTCACCGTGCTGCGCGACGGCAAACACGTAGCCACCTTGCCGGCCGGGGAAGCCACGCCCGATGACCTGGTGACGATGATGGTAGGCCGCAAGGTCGACATGAGTTATCACCGCGGCGAGCGGCCGGTGCCCGGCCCGTGTCTCCTCAACGTGGAGGCCATCTCGGCGGCCAACGGCATCCGCGATGTCACGCTCAAGGTGCACGCCGGCGAGATCGTCGGCCTGAGTGGCCTGGTGGGTTCGGGCCGTACCGAAGTGGCCCGCGCGATCTTTGGCGCCGACAAACTCACCAGCGGGCGCGTCAGCTTTGGCGGGAACGCCCTGCGGGGTTCACCCACCCATGCGCGCCAGCTC
>NZ_JAKFDR010000039.1:0-1533 GCF_036676035.1 Polaromonas sp. | reverse complement strand
CCGGGCGGCCAGGCGCTAATATCGCCCCCACGCTCGTCACTTCGTGTACTTCGCTGCCCCCCGAGGGGGCTGTTTCGGCTTGGGGCGGCCCTACGCCGAAACGTATCGCCCCCACGCTCGTCATTTCATGTACTTCGCTGCCCCCGAGGGGGTTATTTCCCCCTTGGGCGGCCCGGCGGGGAAATGCCGCATCAATTTCGGCCACAATTTTCATCAATGCGCCGCAGCGCGGCCATTACCATGCGAAGACATCTGTCCATCTTTCCCAAGGATTCCATGCTCAAGCTCTACATCGGCAACAAGAACTACTCGTCCTGGTCCATGCGCCCCTGGGTCCTGCTCAAGCAGGCGGGCATCGCGTTTGAGGAAGTCATGGTGCGCTTCGGCGTCAATGCGTTCAGTCCCGACTCCAGCTTCAAGCAAGCCGTCCATGCAGTGAGCCCCGGGGGCCGGGTGCCGGTGCTGGTGGACGACGGCTTCTCGGTCTGGGACACACTGGCCATCGCCGAATATGTGGCCGAGAAATTCCCCGAGAAGCAGCTTTGGCCGCAGGACGTGAAGGCCCGTGCGCGCGCGCGCAGCGTTTGCGCCGAAATGCATTCGGGCTTTGGCGGGCTGCGCAGCGCCTGTCCGATGAACATCGAGGCGTCGCTGGCGCAAGCGGGGGCGCTGGCGTGGCGCGACCAGCCGGCCGTGCGCACCGATGTGCAGCGCATTGTGGCGATGTGGACCGAACTGCTGGAGCAGCACAAAGGCCCCATGCTTTTCGGCGAATTCTCGGTCGCTGACGCCTATTTCGCCCCGGTGTGCATGCGCCTGAAGAACTACGAGCTGCCGGTGCCGGGCCAGATCACCGATTACATCCACCGCGTCTGTGCCCTGCCCGGGGTGAAGGCCTGGATAGCCGACGCCTTGGCCGAGAAAGACTTCGTCGATTTCGATGAACCCTACCGTCTCAAACGCTGATCCACTGACGCGCCGATCCGCTGAAAGCAAAGCACTCACCATGGTCACTATTTACCTGCGCTACGTACTCGACACCACCAAGCTCAAGGAGTTTGAGCACTACGGCAAGCTGTGGATTCGACTGCTTGAAAAATTTGGCGGCACGCACCACGGCTATTTCATGCCCAGCGAGGGTGCCAGCAACATCGCGCTGGCGCTGTTTACCTTTGACAGCCTGGCGGCGTACGAAAGCTACCGCCAGCGCTCCTTTGAAGACCCGGACTGCCAGGCCGCCTTCAAGTACGCGGAAGACACGCGCTGCATCGTCAGTTACGAGCGCAGTTTTTTCCGCCCTGTCTTTTCCTGATTTCCAAGCGGGACGGCCTTGTGCCGGCTCTGCCCCGAGCCGCTGAGCCACTGAGCCGCTTAGAGCCTGTTCACGCTTTATTTGGGGTCGCGTTGGGGCGCAATCGGGATGAGTTGGCTGCCAACACCACGCCGCATGGGCTCATGCCCATGCAAGGGGTTTGGTGGACAAATCGCCCGATTTCGTCCCAACCCGAAGGGCAGGTGCCTTTTCGGGCGGTC
>NZ_JAKFDR010000038.1:0-88141 GCF_036676035.1 Polaromonas sp. | reverse complement strand
CGCCCAGGGCAAGATCAAGCCGGTGATAGACCGCACCATGCCCATGGCAGACCTCAAGGCGGCTTACGCGCACATGGGTTCACGGGGCGTGAAGGGCAAGCTGGTGATGGTGAACTAGGCCAAGCATGCCGCCATGCAAAACGCCCACCGAAGTGGGCGTTTTTCATTTCATGCCCACCAAGATGGGCGTTTTTTATTTGGGGTGGCTGATGGGGCTCGAACCCACGACAACAGGAATCACAATCCTGGACTCTACCAACTGAGCTACAGCCACCGGAGCCCTAGATTATAGCGGCAAGTTGAGCCAATAGTTACTGGGTGACCGCTTCAGCCGCACCAATTTTGCCCGGCGCCGGCCTGGCCACCTTGATTTCAGTCTTGAAACGCTCTTTCAAGGTGTTGTAGTAAGCCAGGCTTTCTGCCGAGGTCCACCACTGCGAGTACTGGTTGCGGTCTTGCCGGGCTGCAGCCTCGGCAGGCGCTTCGCGCGGCACGACTTTGCTGACCTTGACAATGGCATACCCTTGGGCGCCAAGATCAACGCCGGCAAAGGCCGGCAAAGCGCTGGCATCGGTGCGCAGGGCTGCATCGACCAGCTGGGCAGGCAGCTTTTGCGGGGCATCACGGGACACCAGCACGGCTTCTGACAGCACGGCAGCCGCTGGGCTGGCTTTCCAGGCAGCGAGCTTGGCGGCGCCTTCCTTGCGCGCTGCCTCGGCGCCGCGCACGGCCAGCCAACGCTGACGAACACGCTCTTTGACTTCAGCCAGGGGCATGGTCCGGGCGGGTGTGTACTGCGTCACGCGGCCTGAAACCAGCAGGTTGGGCGCCACTTCAATGGCTTCGGTGTTGCGCTTTTTCTCGGTCGCGTCAGATGCAAAAATGGCATTCAAAAACTTGGGGCTGGCCAGCACCCCTGCGGCGCCCTGAGGGGGCGTACGGGTCAGGCCAGCGGCCGTTTTGATGTCCAGCTTCAGGCGGTCGGCAACCGGCTTGAGGCTGTCCGACTGTTCGTAAACGCCATTGGTGAAGGCTTCGGCGGTTTCAGAAAACTTCTTTTGCGCCTGCTGCTTTTTCAGCTCAGCCTCCAGCTCGGGCTTCATCTCTTCAAAGCTGCGCTGCTTGGGCGCCTTGATGTCCGTCAGCTTGATGATGTGGTAGCCAAAGTCAGACTCCACCACATCGCTGATATCGCCTTTTTTCAGGGCAAAGGCCGCATCTTCAAACGGCTTGACCATGGCGCCGCGGGCAAAAAAGTCCAGATCGCCGCCGTTGGGGGCCGAACCGGAATCCTGCGAGTTCTTGCGCGCCACATCGGCAAACGAGTCCGGTGATTTTTTGACCAGCGCCAGCAGCTCGACGGCTTTGGCCTTGGCGGCCTGGCGTTCTGCAGCGGGCGCTGTTTTGGGCGAGTTAATCAAGATGTGGCTGGCGCGGCGCTCTTCAGCGCCGCTCAGGCGCTGGACATTCTGCTCGTAATAGCCTTTGAGATCCTGCTCGTTGATCGTGATGTTTTTCTTGACGGTGTCCACATCAAGGACGACGTATTCAATCGTGGCCTGCTCGGGTGCCTGGAACAGGTTTTCGTTGGCTTTGTAGAACTGTTCGAGGTCAGCATCCGTTGGACTCAACTTGGCCGCGAAATCGGCGGTGTTGAAGCGTGCCAGCTGCACCTCGCGTTTTTCAAAATAGGCGTTCAGCGCGGCATCGGCCACTGATTTGGCGCTGAACCCGGTGCCGGCAACCCCCACCAGGACCTGGCGGGTCGACAAGTCGGAACGCACGCGGGCTTCGAACATTTCGGGCGTCATGCCCTGGCTGCCTAGCAGCTGGCGATAGCGCTCCATGTCGAGTGTTCCATCCGGCTTGCGCAATGCAGCGATCTCGGGGTTCTCCTGCAGCTCGCGCGCCAGGCGCTGGTCACTGGTCGTGAGCTTGGATTGATCGGCCGCCGCCACGATGACCCGGTCGCGCACCAGGCGCTCCAGCGTGGCGTAGCGCGCTTCGGGCGAATCCAGCAGCTTGGGGTCGAGCGAAGGCATGGAAGCGCGCAGCCGGTCCACCTCGTTTTGATGCGCCCTGTCCCACTCGGACTGGATGATGTCTTTGCCGTCAACGCTGGCGACAACAGTACCTTGCTCACGCGACCGGTTGTAACCATCGAGACCGAACAAAATAAACGACGGAACAATCAGCAAAAACAGCAAGGCCATGGTGACTTTGGTGTGCTTGCGAATGGAATCAAACATCTCGAACTTCCTGTAGGGCTGACAATATGGCGGTCAATAAAACAAGGGCCATGAATGAAAAAGGCGAACCATCAGTTCGCCTTTGTTCAGTCTGTGGTGGGTGCTGACGGGCTCGAACCGCCGACCTACGCCGTGTAAGGGCGCTGCTCTACCAACTGAGCTAAGCACCCCACCTTAAACTTTTAAATCATGAGCATCAGTTCAAAGCGTCTTTAAGCGCCTTGCCCGGACGGAACTTTGGAACCTTGGCTGCCTTGATTTTAATCGCATCGCCGGTGCGCGGATTGCGGCCCGTGCGGGCAGCGCGTTTGCCCACGGCAAAAGTGCCAAAACCCACCAGAGACACAGAGCCTCCTTTTTTCAGGGTTGTCTTGACAGCGCCAATGGTTGATTCAAGCGCACGCGTAGCGGCAGCTTTGGAAATGTCGGCGTGTTTGGAAATGTGCTCTATCAGTTCAGTCTTGTTCACAAGGAGCCCCTCGGTGATAAAAGTTAATCTGGGTTGTCTCTAAAAAATATCTCCCGGGATATCGATATACAGATATCAGCGGGAGGCGGCGTGTGCAGGTTTTCTGCTGATTCCAATTAGAGCCATGGACTTCTAACGTGTCAATACAGCAGCGAGTTTTTACAACGTGCGGAGGCGGATTCTAGTCTTTTTTTCCACGCTTTCATGACTTAATCGTAAGTGCGCCGTGCAATTTTCCACTTGATGCACGCCTGATGTGAACTTGACAACACGCAATACGCAACCCGCAGATCAGCCCAGCGCCTCGGCGATGGCTTTACCCACATCGGCAGTCGTCGCCTGCCCCCCCAGGTCAGGGGTGAGCGGCGCACCACTGTGGGGAGCAAGCACTTTTTCAATGGCCGCCAGTATGGCGTCATGGGCAGCCTTGTGGCCCAAAAACTCCAGCATCATCGCGCCGCACCAGATCTGCCCGATCGGATTGGCGATGTTGCGGCCCGCGATATCGGGGGCAGAGCCATGCACCGGCTCGAACAGCGAAGGAAACTTGCGCTCGGGATTGAGGTTGGCACTGGGCGCAATGCCGATCGTGCCGGTACACGCCGGGCCCAGGTCGCTCAGGATGTCGCCAAACAGGTTGCTGGCAACCACCACGTCAAAAAAATCAGGGCGTTGCACAAAATGCGCGGTCAGGATGTCAATGTGAAACTTGTCCCACTGAACCTGCGGATACCCCTTGGCCATTTCAAGCACACGCTCATCCCAGTAAGGCATTGAAATGGAAATGCCGTTGGACTTGGTTGCGCTGGTCAGATGTTTTTTCGGGCGCGACTGCGCCAGTTCAAAGGCGAACTTCAGGACACGGTCGACACCGGTGCGCGTGAACACCGACTCCTGGAGTACAAACTCGCGCTCGGTGCCCGGGAACATTTTTCCACCAATGCTCGAATACTCGCCCTCGGTGTTTTCACGGACAATGTAAAAATCTATTTCGCCGGCTTGCCGGGGGCTGCCATCGCGGCGCACCACCGGCGCAATGATGCCGGGCATCAGACGCGCCGGACGCAGGTTGATGTACTGATCAAACTCACGGCGAAACATCAGCAGCGAGCCCCACAGGGACACATGGTCGGGAATCTTGTCGGGCCAGCCCACCGCGCCAAAATAAATCGCATCGTGCCCGCCGATCTGGTCCTTCCAGTTGTCGGGCAGCATCTGGCCATGCTTTTCAAAATAGTCCCAGCTGGAAAAGTCAAAGTGATCAAACTGCAGGTCAATGCCAAATTTTCGTGCGGCGGCGTCCAGCACGCGAATGCCTTCGGGCATCACCTCCTTGCCAATGCCGTCGCCGGCAATCACTGCGATCCTCTTTTTGCCGATGTTCTTGCTCATGGTGTGGTCCTTTGATTTAAGTTTTGAAAAAATTCAGGGCTTGCGCCAACAGCAGCGCTGGCGCTTCTTCAGCAATGTAGTGTCCGCAAGGCAGGCTGAGCCCTGACACGTCACTGGCACGCTCCCGCCAGAGGCCAGGCACGTCGAAACACTGGCCTACCGCACCATGCTCCCCCCACAGCACGCGCAGCGGCTGCTCCAGCTTGCGGCCTGCGGCCACGTCGGCGCGGTCATGCACCAGATCCAGCGTGGCCGATGCGCGGTAGTCTTCGCAAATGCTTTGGGCGGTGCCGGCAATCTGCATGCAGCGCTCGTATTCAGCCAGCGCCTCGGGCGCAAAGGCGGCCAGCCCCGCATGGCGCTTGCCCATGACGCTGCGCAGATAGCGCACCGGATCGGACGCTATGAGCGCCTCGGGCAAAGGCGGCGGCTGGATCAGAAAGAACCAGTGCCAGTAGGCCCGCGCGAAAGCATCCGAGGTGTTGTCGTACATGGCAAGGGTCGGCGCAATGTCCAGCAGCATCAGCCGCTCGACCCTGGCCGGGTGATCGGCCGCCAGCCGGTGCGCAACGCGCGCACCCCGGTCATGCGCCAGCACCTGGAAGCGCTCAAACCCGTGGTGGCGCATGACGGCCACCGCATCCAGCGCCATGGCGCGCTTGGCGTACGCAGCGTGCTGCGCATCGGCAGCCGCACGAACCGAATCACCGTAGCCGCGCAAATCCATCATGACCACGGTGAATGTTCTGGCCAGCTCGCCCGCCACGCGATGCCACATGACATGCGTTTGCGGGTGCCCGTGCAGCAAAAGCAGCGGCGCCCCGCTGCCGCCGCGCAAGGTGCGAAGCAAGCCCGCCGGGCCTTCGACATCACACGCTACAAATCCTTCAAACATCAATCCGCCTTGATGCCCTTTTGGGCGATCAGTTTCTTCCAGCCAAGGGCTCGCAAGGCAGCAGCTCGCATCAGCGTGCATTGTGTGCTTTTGGCGGGGTCAACAAAGTTCATGCGGGTCTCCTGTGTTTTAGGTCTGCTCAAGCCAGCTTGTATTCTGGGCAATTCACCGCATCGATTCAAGCAATAATCAGGCAATTGATTATTTCCAAAAAGGAACGAATGGATCGCAGTGACCTTGAGCTGGTGCTGGCCGTGCGCGATCACGGCAGCCTGAGTGCGGCGGCCTTGAGTCTGGACCTGGCACCGCCGGTGGTGACCAAGCGGCTCGCGGCGCTGGAAGCGCGCTTGGGCCAGCGGCTGTTCCAGCGAACCACCCGGCGCGTCAGCCCCACGCCCGAAGGCGAAACCGTGTGCGCGCGGGCGGCGGTGCTGCTGCAGGGCTTTAACGAGCTGGAAGCCGAACTCCAGGAGCGCCAGACAGAGCCGGCGGGGCTCATCCGCATCGCGGCGACCTTTGGTTTTGGCCGCCTGTGGCTGGGGCCGGCACTGGCCAGTTTCCAGGCGCGTTATCCGCGTTTGCAAGTGCAGTTGCTGCTGACCGAGCAGTTGCCCGACCTCGCGCTGGAAGGCTTTGACGGTGCCGTGTGGTTGTGGCCGGTCCAGGGGCGGCAGGCCGCGCAATGGGTGTCCCGGCGACTGGCCCGCAACCAGCGCGTGCTGGTGGCCTCGCCGCACTACCTGAAGCAGCATGGCACGCCGGCGAGCCTGGAGGCCTTGCAGGAGCACGCCTGCCTGATCGCCCGGGAAAACGGCAATGCAAGCGGCGATGCGGCTAGGCAGCGTTTTGATGTCTGGCAGTTGCACAAGGAGCGCGACCGGACGCCGGTGCGCGTGCGGGTCCAGGGGCCCCTGTCGAGCAACTCCGGCGAACTCGTGAGGGACTGGTGCGTGCAGGGCCGCGGCATCATGCTGCGCAGCCTGTGGGATATTTCGCCGCAACTGGCGTCGGGACAACTCGTGCGGGTGCTGCCGGCTTACTCGATGCCGGATGCCGACATTCACTGGCTGGCGCCCTACCGTGCCAGCGTGCCACGGCGCATCCGCCTGCTGATCGATTTCCTGCTGGAGCAGTTTAAAAACGACCCGTGGAAAACTACGCCACCCGCAGCTTCGCGGGCCGGACCACGAGGCTCACGCCCAGCGCCGTAAGGGCGGTCCCCAGCACCGTGGCGGCGGTGATGGGCTCGCCGAACAGCGCCCAGGCCATGATGGCCGTGGTGGGCGGCACCAGGTACAGCAGACTGGTCACCGACGTGGCGGCCCCACGCTGGATCAGCAGGTACAGCAGCGAACTGCCGCCCAGCGTCAGCGCCAGCACCGACCAGGCCATCGCCCCCAGAAACTGGTGGTTCCAGACAATGGCCTCGGACTCCAGAAACACCAGTGGCAAGGTCAGCAGCAAGGCCGCCGCCAACTGGATGGCGTTGGCGCTGCGCACATCGGCAGGTTTTACAAAACGTTTTTGGTAGAGCGTGCCGGCCGTGATGCTGAGCAGCGCAAAGACCGCGGCCCCCAACGTGAACGCGGTGACCTCGCTGCCCACGCCGAGCTTGCGCCAGACCACCAGCAGCAGGCCACCCAGACCCAGCGCCAGGCCCAGCCATTGCCGGGTCGTGACCCGGCTTTCCTGGTGACCGACGCCACCGGAAGCCCCCATCCTGGACACCCACAGCGCGGTCAGCACGGGCTGCAAACCCACAATCAGCGCCGTCAGGCCCGAGCCCATGCCCGCCTTGACGGCCACCCACACGCCGCCCAGGTAGGCCGCATGCATCAACACGCCGCTCACCCCCAGATGCAGCCACTGCCGGCCGGTTCGGGGCCAGGCCGCGCGGGCCAGGACGATCCAGACCAGGAAGCAGACGATGGACAGGAAATAACGGATCGCCAGAAAGGTCAGCGGCGGCGCATAAGGCAGGCCGTATTTGGCGACGATGAAACCGGTGCTCCAGATCAGCACGAAAACGGCGGGCATCGCCTTGACCAAGGCGCCGGGCGACGGCGAACTCATTTGGTTCGTGCGCGGATTTCCGGGATGGCTTTTTGCAGGTAGTAAACCATGGACCAGACCGTCAGGACGGCGGAGAGCCAAATCAGCCAGGTGCCCCACACGCGGGTGTTGATGATGCCCAGCAGCAGGCCGTCAAACAGCAAAAAAGGAATCGCGATCATTTGCACCGTGGTCTTGACCTTGCCCAGCATGTGCACGGCCACGCTTTTGGTGGCGCCAATCATGGCCATCCATTCGCGCAAGGCGGAAATCGCGATTTCGCGGCCGATGATGATCAGCGCCACAAACACATCGGCGCGCTGCAGATCAACCAGCACCAGCAGCGAAGCGCAGACCAGGAACTTGTCGGCCACCGGATCGAGAAACGCCCCGAACGACGAGGTCTGGTTGAGCTTGCGGGCCAGAAAGCCGTCGAGCCAGTCGGTGGCCGCAAACACCACGAACAACAAGGTGGCAATCAGGTTGCGGCTGGCGGGTGCCATGTCCAGATAGAAAACCCCCACAATCAGCGGAATCGCAACAATGCGGGTCCAGGTCATCACTGTGGGAATGGTCAAAAACATGGGGTGATTTTGGCATGAGCGGCCGCCGGCTTGCCGGCGCCCACCGCCGCAACCCTTAAATACCAGGGCTTTGGAGGAACATCGTTGCGCAAAAACGTCTGATCGCCGGCTTTGAATGCTTCAGTGCAGCGAACGCATCAGTGCAGCGCCCGGTAGATTTCTTCGGCCAGCTCTTTGGAGATGCCGTCGACCGTGGCAATGTCCTCCACACCGGCCGACGCCACGCCGCGTATGCCGCCGAAACGCTGCAACAGGCTGGCGCGTTTTTTGGGGCCAATGCCGGCAATGTCTTCGAGGCGGCTGCCGCCCACGCGCACCTTGGCACGTTTGGCGCGCATGCCGGTGATGGCAAAGCGGTGCGCCTCATCGCGGATTTGCGCGATCAGCATCAGTGCGGCCGAGTCGCGGCCCAGGTAAACCTTCTCGCGCCCGTCGGCAAACACCAGCTCTTCGAGGCCCACCTTGCGGCCCTCGCCTTTCTCGACCCCGGCAATCAGGCCCAGGTCCAGCCCCAGCTCCGCAAACACTTCGCGCGCCATGGCCACCTGGCCCTTGCCGCCGTCAATCAGCACCAGGTCGGGCAGCCGAGCGCCATGGCTGCCTGCGGGGTTGCGAACGGCTTCGGCCAGCTTGGTGTAGCGGCGCGCAAGCACCTGGCGCATGGCCGCGTAGTCGTCGCCGGGCGTGATGCCCTCGATGTTGTAGCGGCGGTACTCGGCGCTTTGCATCTTGTGGTCGTGAAACACCACGCAGGACGCCTGCGTGGCTTCGCCGGCCGTGTGTGAAATGTCAAAGCATTCGATGCGCAGCGCGTCCAGGTTGTCCATGGCCAGATCCAGCGCCTCGGCCAGCGCGCGCGTGCGGGCCTGCTGCGAGCCCTGCTCTGCCAGCAGGCGCGCCAGCTGAATGTCGGCATTTTTCTGCGCCATCTCCAGCCAGATGCGGCGCTGTTCACGCGGCTGGTGAATCGCCGTGACCTTGATGCCGGCCTGCGCGCCCAGCGCGTCCATCAGGTCCTTGTCCACCGGCTCGCTGCACACCAGCGCGGGCGGCACCGGCACATCGATATAGTGCTGCGCAATAAAGGCTTCGAGCACCAGGGCTTCCAGCGGTTTCCCGGTTTTCCCCGGCGCCGGCACGCCCGCGCCTTCAGCGTCTTCATCGAACCCGGTCATGTCGGTGGCGTGTTCCACATGCGTGGGAAAGTAGGGCCGGTCGCCCAGATGGCGGCCGCCGCGCACCATGGCCAGGTTCACACAGGCTTTGCCGCCCTGCACTTTCACGGCCAGGATGTCCACATCCTTGTCGCCACCGGTTTCCATGGACTGCTGGTGCAGCACTTTGGACAGCGCCGACATCTGGTTGCGCAGCTCGGCGGCCTGCTCAAACTCCAGCTTGTCGGCATGCGCCAGCATCTGTTTTTCCAGCTCGGTCAGGATGTCCTGGGCCTGCCCCTTCAAAAAGCGCTCGGCATTGGCCGTGTCGATGGCGTACTGCTCGGGCGACACATGGCCCACGCAGGGTGCGGAGCAGCGCTTGATCTGGTACAGCAGGCAGGGCCGGGTGCGGTTGTTGAACACCGTGTCTTCACAGACTCGCAACTTGAACACCTTTTGCAGCAGCAAAATGGTTTCCTTGACGGCCCAGGCGCTCGGGTAAGGGCCGTAGTAGCGGTGCTTTTTCTCCACCGCGCCCCGGTAATAGGCGATCCGCGGAAATTCATGCGATGCGAGCTTGAGGTAGGGGTAGCTTTTGTCGTCCCGAAACAGGATGTTGTACTTGGGGTTGAGCGTCTTGATCAGGTTGTTTTCAAGCAGCAGCGCCTCGGCCTCGGAGCGCACCACCGTGGTTTCCATGCGGACGATCTTGGTCACCATGTGCCCGATGCGCGTGCCGCCATGGTTCTTCTGGAAATAGCTGGACACCCGCTTCTTCAGGTTGCGGGCCTTGCCCACATAAAGCACCCCGCCCTCGGCATCAAAATAGCGGTACACGCCCGGCAGGGCGGGCAGCGCGGCCACTTCACTGAGCAGTTGGGGATCAAATTCGTGGGGCTTGGTCATGGGGCAACATCCGGGCGATGCCGTATTGTGGACAATCCTTTCATGAATCGCCGTCTGCAGTGGGACATTTTTTGCAAAGTCATTGACAACTTCGGGGACATTGGCGTGTGCTGGCGCCTGAGTGCCGACCTCGCCTCGCGCGGCCACCGGGTGCGGCTGTGGCTGGACGACGCCCGCGCGCTGGGCTGGATGGCCCCGGCGGGCTGCCCAGGCGTGCAGGTGCTGCCCTGGGCGCAGCCCCTGGCGCTGGACGCAGCGGGCCTGGCCGAGTCCCCGGGCGATGTGCTGGTCGAAGCCTTCGGCTGCGAAATTGCTCCTGAATTCATAGCTGCTTGCGCCCAATTGGCGAGGGAAAGAGGCCAAAAACCTGTATGGATCAACCTCGAATACCTGTCTGCCGAAAGCTATGTCGAGCGCAGCCATGCCATGCCCTCGCCCGTGCTGCGAGGTCCGGCAGCGGGCTGGACCAAGTGGTTTTTTTACCCCGGCTTCACTCCGCAAACCGGCGGCCTGCTGCGCGAGGAAAACCTGCCCGCCCGACAGGCCGCGTTCAACCGGGCCGGCTGGCTGGCGGCGCACGGCGTGGCCTGGAGCGGCGAAAAACTCGTGTCGCTGTTCTGCTACGAGCCCCCGGCGCTGGCGCAATGGCTGGGCCAGCTGGCGCAGGCCGGGCTGGAGGGGCAAGCGGTGCGCCTGCTGGTGGCGGCCGGACGCGCCGAACACGCCGTGAAGGCCCATTTTGAGAGCAAAAAAGACTTCCAGCCCGCGTCTGATGGGCGCCAGCTGCTATCGATTTCATACCTTCCCCTGCTCACGCAAACCGGGTTTGACGAGCTGCTGTGGGCCTGCGACCTCAACTTTGTACGCGGTGAAGACTCGGCGGTTCGCGCCCTGTGGGCCGGCAAACCCTTTGTCTGGCAAATTTACCCGCAGGACGATGGCGCACAGTGGCCCAAGCTGGACGCGTTTTTGGACATGCTGTCGGCGCCGCGCCCGCTGCGCGACTTTCACCGGCTGTGGAATGGTGACGGCCAGGGCCACCTGCCCACGCCAGACCTGGCCCGCTGGGGCCAGGCTGCCAGGGCCGCGCGCGCGCGCCTGCAGCAGCAGGACGATTTGGTCAGCTGCCTGCTCCAATTTGTACGAAAAAACCGTTAAAATTAAAGGCTTTGCGGAATTTGCCAGAATTGGCAATCTGCACATCCCGCCGCGGAACTTGCTTCGA
Organism: Polaromonas sp.; assembly: GCF_036676035.1. Lineage (GTDB taxonomy): Bacteria > Pseudomonadota > Gammaproteobacteria > Burkholderiales > Burkholderiaceae_C > Polaromonas. The sequence goes on along the minus strand of NZ_JAKFDR010000038.1, from coordinate 77,212 downwards.
GCCCGAAGCATTGAGCGGCCTACCTCAGAAACACGTTATGAAAATCGCTCAAGAAATACGCGCTGGCAACGTCATCATGCACGGCAAAGACCCGATGGTGGTGCTCAAGACCGAATACAGCCGTGGTGGGCGCAACTCCGCCACCGTCCGCATGAAGCTCAAGAGCCTGCTGAACAACTTCGGAACCGAGGTGGTGTTCAAGGCCGACGACAAGATGGACCAGGTCATCCTGGACAAGAAGGATTGCACCTACTCCTACTTCGCCGACCCGATGTACATCTGCATGGACGCCGAGTACAACCAGTACGAAGTCGAGGCCGAGAACATGGGCGACTCGCTGCACTACCTGCAGGACGGCATGGAACTCGAAGTCGTGTTCTACGAAGGCAAGGCGATCTCCGTCGAGATGCCCACCAGCGTCGAGCGCGAAATCACCTGGACCGAGCCCGCCGTCAAGGGCGACACGTCCGGCAAGGTGCTCAAGCCCGCCAAGATCGCCACCGGTTTTGAAATCGGCGTGCCGATTTTTGTGGCCCAGGGCGACAAGGTTGAAATTGACACGCGCACCGGCGAATACCGCAAGCGCGTCTGACCCGCCGCGCAGCATGATAAAAAGGCTCCTCACGGAGCCTTTTTTGTTGGGGTTAACAGCTCGGGCAGCACGGCAAGGGCTTTAGGCGTCAAAATAAATCCAACCGAACTCATCCACAATCAAGCCATGAACCACACCGAAAATTTATCCGAGCGCCGCATGGCTGACGCCTGGGCCGAGCTGCAATCATTGTCCAGCGACGAAACCCCGCTGCAACCCGATGCCTACCGCCTGGCGTTTGCCGACCCCGAGTTTTTGCTGCGCCGCGAAACCCGCAGCATCCGTTTCCAGCTGGAAATGCTCAAGCCCGAGATCGACCAGCACGCCCAGGACATTGAAAACACCGTGGTGGTATTTGGCAGCGCGCGCTTTCCGGCCCCGGAACAGGCCGATGCCCGCCTGAAGGAAGCCCAGGCCAGCGGCGACGCGGACGCCCTGGCGCTGGCCCAGCGGCATGTGCGCAATGCACGCTACTACGAGCAGGCCCGGCTGTTTGCGCGGCTGGTCGCCACCTACAGCAAGTCGTGCCCGCCGCAGGATCAGCTGTTCATCTGCACCGGCGGCGGCCCCGGCATCATGGAAGCGGCCAACCGCGGCGCCCACGACATGGGTGCGCTGACGGTGGGCCTGAACATTGCCCTGCCCCACGAGCAAACCTCCAACCCCTATGTGTCACCCACGCTGAGCTTCAAGTTTCACTACTTCGCCCTGCGCAAGATGCATTTCATGATGCGCGCCAAGGCCCTGGTGGCCTTTCCGGGCGGCTTCGGAACGCTCGATGAGCTGTTCGAGGTGATCACGCTGGTGCAGACCGGCAAGGCCAAGCCCGTGCCCATCATCCTGTTTGGCACGGACTACTGGAAGCGCCTGTTCAACTTTGACGTGCTGGTCGAAGAAGGCGCCATTTCGCCCGAGGACCTGCAGCTGTTCCAGTACGTGGACGATCCCCAGGCCGCCTGGGAGGCTATCAGGAAGTTTTATCAACTCTAGAGTAACGCGCCCCCACGTTCGCTCACTGCGTGTAGCTCTCTGCCCCCCGAGGGGGCTAATTTTCCTAGGGGCGGCCCGTCGGAAAAGTAACGCGCCCCCACGTTCGCTCACTGCGTGTAGCTCTCTGCCCCCCGAGGGGGCTAATTTTCCTAGGGGCGGCTCGTCGGAAAAGTAACGCGCCCCCACGTTCGCTCACTGCGTGTAGCTCTCTGCCCCCCGAGGGGGCTAATTTTCCTAGGGGCGGCCCGTCGGAAAATTGCCCCCATTTTCTCTGAGCAGCCAGGCCATCCGCGAGCCGGCCCCAACCACCGCGCCCGTGGCCCAGAACACACCGGCAATGCCGATCAGCGCGCCCGCCGAACCAAACAGCATGGGCATCAGGACGCTGGACGTATTGATCGCCATCATGCGCAGGCCCAGCGCCTCGCCGTGCCGCGCTTCGGGTGTGATCTGGTGCAGCATGCTCATGACCATGGGCTGCACCGCGCCCAGTGCCAGGCCCAGCAGCACGGAACATACGCCCATGGCCAGCGCTGACGGCATCAGCGGGTAGACGCCAAACAGCGCCGCCGTGACCAGCATGGCACCCGCCAGCACCGCCCATTCACGCAGGTGCGCCGCCACCGACGGCATCGCCACGCGAATGACGGTGGCGGCTATGGCAAACGCCCCCAGGATGGAGCCTATCACCGACGCGCTCAGCCCCCGCTCAAAGCCCAGCACCGGCACCACGAAGGTGTGAACATCCCAGCACGATGCCAGAAACCAGTTCACCAGCATCAGCCGGCGAAACATGGGCTCGCGCAGCAGGTCCCACGCTTTGGGCCGCGTTGCGCCGCTCGCGGCAATCACCGGCGGCAGCTCCCGCGTGCGCCTGACCAGAAACCAGCTGGCCAGCGGCAGCACCGCCATCAGGAAAAAGGCGACCCGAAAACCGGCATGATCGATCAGCAGACCGGCCGCGAACGGACCGACAAAGTTGGAAACGGCCGGACCAATCGACAACCAGCTGAAAATCTGCTTGAGCTGCAAGGGGCCTTCGGCCACCCGACCTACATGGCGCTGCAGCGAGATCACGGCGGCGCCCGTCGCGCCCCCGGTCAGCAACGCGGACAGGCAAAGCACCGGAAACACCGGAAAGGCCACGGCAAGCCCAGCCCCGACAACCGCCGCCACGACGCTGTAGCCGATGGGCCGCCTCAAACCGTGCCGGTCGGCAAACCGGCCAGCGGGCAGCGCCAGAAACACCTGGGTCAAAGCAAACAGCGCCAACAGCACCCCCACCGCGGCCGCACTGTAGCCCTGCTTGAGCGCCAGCAGCGGCGCTGCCATGCGCATGGCGGCCATGCAGGCGTGCAGGCAGATTTGCGCGAGAATCAGGCGGGCCAGTTCGGCGTTCAAGCCTCATCCGTTTCTTTGTCCAGAGGCTCCAGGGGAATCAGCCGGACCGAATCGGCCTCCGGCAGCGCCTCCACATTTCTCAGGGCCTTGCCCATCACGCGGCTGCGCTGCTCGGCGCTGCTCAGCGTGTTGAGCACGGTTTCCGTTTGTGATTTCACCTTGGCCAGCACATCGCCAAATTTGCCGAACTCGGTCTTGACCGCGCCCAGCACCTGCCACACCTCGCTGGAGCGTTTCTCCAGCGCCAGCGTGCGAAAGCCCATCTGCAGCGAATTGAGCATGGCCAGCAAGGTGGTCGGGCCGGCCAGCGTGATGCGGTGGTCGCGCTGCAGGCTCTCCATCAGGCCGGGGCGGCGCAACACTTCGGCGTACAGGCCCTCGGTCGGCAGGAACAGGATGGCAAAGTCGGTGGTGTACGGCGGCTCGATGTATTTTTCAGAAATCGACTTGGCCTCCAGCCGGATGCGCGCTTCCAGCGCCTTGCCCGCCATTTCTACGCCCGGCCCATCGGCGCGTTGTTGTGCGTCAAGCAGGGCCTCATAGTCCGCACTGGGAAATTTCGCATCAATCGGCAGCCACAGCGGCTCGCCCGAGTCGGACCGGCCCGGCAGCTTGATGGCGAAATCCACGGGATTTTTACCACCGGGGCGCGTAACGACCTGCGCCGCGTACTGATCGACGGTAAACACCTGCTCCAGCAAGGCCGACAGCTGCGCCTCGCCAAAGATGCCGCGGGTTTTGACATTGGTCAGCAAATGCTTGAGGTCGCCCACGCCCTGCGCCAGCGTCTGCATCTCACCCAGCCCCTTGTGCACCTGCTCCAGGCGGTCGGCGACCTGCTTGAAGCTCTCGCCCAGGCGGTTCTCCAGCGTGGCCTGGAGTTTTTCATCCACCGTCTTGCGCATCTCGTCGAGCTTGGTCGAATTGGTCTGCTGCAATTGCGCGAGCTGGGTCTCAAGGGTGGCGCGCACCTCCACCATGCGGCGCGCATTGGATTCGCTCAGGGACTGCAACTGGGTGCTCAGCGTGTCGGACAGGTTTTTTTGCAGCAGGCCGAGCTGCTGCGCAAACGCGTCAATCTGCGCGTTCTGCGTCCGCGTGGCTTCCGCGCCCTGCTGCAGCAGGGTTTGCTGGAAGGTGGCAAACGTGGTGCCCAGCTCCTGACGGCCGCTGCGCGAGCTTTCGCTGATCTCGCGGCGCAGTTCGTGCTCGAGTTTGTCGTGGCCCGCGGCCATGCCGGCCAGCAATTCGGTGCGGCCATTGCCAGAAGATTCAGGAGGTTTGCGCACAAGCAGCCAGACCAGCAACAGCAGGTTGGCCAGCAGCAGCGCCAGCATCCACCAGGTTTCGGGGGTGTTCATCAATGTTTTCGCTATTTATTTGATAGCTAATACCGCAGGATTTATGGGCGTCAAGGGCTTTTTATCCTTAAAAAATCCGATCAGGTTATCGGTCGCCAGGTTGGCCATGGCCAGCCGCGTGGGCACGGTGGCGCTGGCAATGTGCGGGGTGAGCACCACGTTGGGCACGGTCAGCAAGTCCGGGTGCACCTTGGGCTCGCCCTCGAACACATCCAGGCCGGCCGCCGCAATGCGTTTATCTCGCAGGGCGGCCGCCAGCGCGGCATCGTCCACAATGCCGCCGCGCGCAATGTTGATCAGTGTGGCGCTGGGCTTCATCAGGGCCAGCTCTGCCGCGCCTATGCTGTGGTGCGAAGCGGCCGAGTAAGGCAGGACCAGCACCAGGTGATCGGCCGTCTTGAGCAGCTCTTCCTTGCTGACGTAGCGGGCTTTGCACTCCGCCTCCAGTTCCGGGGCCAGGCGCGAGCGGTTGTGGTAAATCACCTTCATGCCAAAGCCGAGGGCGCCGCGTTTGGCGATGCCCTGCCCGATGCGGCCCATGCCCAGAATGCCCAGCGTGGCGCCGTGGATGTCGGCGCCTGCAAACATGTCGTAGCTCCACTGGGTCCATTTGCCGGCACGCAGGTAATGCTCGCTCTCGGTCATGCGGCGGGCGGTGGCCATGAGCAGGGCAAAACCGAAGTCGGCCGTGGTTTCGGTCAGCACATCGGGCGCATTGGTGGCCAGCACGCCGGCCGCCGTCATGGCGTCGATATCGAGGTTGTTGTAGCCGACCGCCATGGTGGAACAGATTTTGAGTTGGGGACAGGCCGCCAGCACGTCGGCGTCAATCCGGTCACTGCCGGTCATGAATGCGCCGTCTTTGTCGTGCAACTGCGCAATCAGCTCCGCCTTGGTCCAGGCCTTGTCAGCCTGGTTGGCCTGCACCTCGAAGTGCTCTTCAAGCCGGGAAATGACTTCAGGAAAAATGGCGCGCGCCACGAAAATCTTGGGTTTGCTCATGGTGTTTTTATGATTTCAAACTGGTTGATGATTGATGATTGATGGAAATCCGGTTCACCGGAACCAGATCCAGGTGATGAGGATGAACAGAGGAATCAGCACGACCCCTGACCACGCCATATAGCCAAAGAAGCTCGGCATTTTGACGCCCCGGTTTTCGGCGATGGCCTTGACCATCAGGTTGGGCGCGTTGCCAATGTAGGTATTGGCGCCCATGAACACGGCGCTCGCAGAAATGGCCGCCAGCGTGGGGGCGAGTGTGGTCATCAGTGTTTTCGGATCGCCCCCGGCCGTGTTGAAAAACACCAGGTAGGTTGGTGCGTTGTCCAGAAACGAGCTCAGGATGCCGGTGGCCCAGAAATACATGGCCGGGTCGGGCTGACCGTCGGGCCGCGTCACGCCCGACACAATGGCGCCAAACGGACCCTGGGTGCCGGCCTTGAGCATGGCAATCACCGGGATGATGGTCAGGAAAATGCCGGCAAACAGCTTGGCAACCTCGGCCATCGGCCCCCAGGAGAACTGGTTGTCGTCGTGCACCTGGCGCGGCGTGATGCGCAGGGAAATCAGGGTCACGACAATCAGGCCGATATCGCGCACCAGGCCCGGCAGGCCCACGTCGGTGCCCGCCACATTGAACCTCACCGGCGACTTCCATAAACCGCTGAGCAGCACCAGCGCCACCACCGCGCCCAGCAGCCAGAAATTGACGGCCCCATCAAAGCCGATGCGGCGGGTATCGGGCGTGGGATCGACAGGCGTCACGCCTTCCTTGTTGTAGTACCAGCGATCGAGCAGGTAAAAAATACCCAGCAAGGTGCCCAGCAGAAACAGGGTTTCAGGAAAGATGTGGCCTACGGTCCAGAAGAAATCGACACCCTTCAAGAAACCCAGAAACAGCGGTGGATCGCCCAGCGGCGTCAACGAGCCCCCGATGTTGGAGACGATGAAAATGAAGAAGACCACCACATGGGCCTTGTGGATGCGGTTGTCATTGGCACGAATCAGGGGGCGGATCAGCAGCATGGAGGCGCCGGTGGTCCCCATGAAGCTGGCCAGCACCGCGCCAATGGCCAGAATGCCGGTATTGAGCGCCGGACTGCCGTGCAGGTTGCCACGGATGAAAATGCCCCCGGCCACCGTGAACAGCGCGGTCAGCAAAATAATGAAGGGCGCGTATTCAGCCAGCAGGGCATGCACCAGATTGACGCCCGCCGCGGCCGGCCCGAACAGCAGCGCAAAAGGCAGCAAAAATGCCAGCGCCCAGGCCGCCGACACCTTGCCGTAGTGGTGGTGCCAGAACGACGGCGCCAGCAGGGGCATCACGGCAATCGACAGCAGCAGGCCGGCAAAGGGCACGGCCCACAGCGGCGTCAGGCTGCTGCCGTCAAGCTCGGCGGCCACGGACAGGCCGGGCCACGCCAACACCGCCAGCAACATCCCATACCGATATGCTTTCATCCAGGTCTCCGTTGTACGTTTTGCAAATTGCGTACGTTGTACGTTGTTAGCCGCAAGTGCCGGACCGTCATGCACCCCGCTTGCATGGCCAAGCTCAGACAATGTCAAAGACCTGGCGCAAATAGGCCAGGTATTTTTCATCGTCACACATGTTTTTCGACGGTGTATCCGACAGTTTGGCCACCGGCTGCCCGTTGCAGCGCACCATCTTGATGACGATCTGCAGCGGCTCATAGCCCAGGTCGTTGGTCAGGTTGGTTCCAATGCCAAACGCCAGCAGGCAGCGCCCCTTGAACTGTTTGTACAGCTCTATCGTCTTGGGCATGGTCAGGCCGTCGCTGAAGATCAGGGTCTTGGTGAGCGGATCCACGCGGTTCTTGAGGTAGTGGGCCAGCATGCGTTCACCCCACTGGAAGGGGTCACCGCTGTCATGGCGGGCGCCGTCGAACAGCTTGCAGAAGTACATGTCGAAGTCGCGCAAAAACGCATTCATGCCGTACACATCCGACAGTGCGATGCCCAGGTCCCCGCGGTACTCTTTGGCCCAGGACTCAAAGCCAAACACCTGGCTGTCGCGCAGACGCGGGCCCAGCGCCTGGCAAGCCTGCAGGTACTCATGCGCCATGGTGCCCAGCGGCGTCAGCCCCAGCTTCATGGCAAACAGCACATTGCTGGTGCCGGCAAACTGGCCCGGGCCGCCCCTGGCTCCGCCCCGTTCGGCGCCGGTGCCCAAACGGGCCGTCAGCGTGCGCAGGACTTCTTCATGCCAGGCCTTGCCAAACCGGCGGCGGCTGCCGTAATCGGCAATCTTCAGTTCGCTGAGCTCTTGAGCCTGCAGCAGGGCAATCTTGGTGTCCAGCCGCTGGCGGCCCTCAACATAATTGGGCAGCTTGCGGGTATTGCGGAAATACACCTCGTTGATGATGGCCAGCACCGGAATTTCAAACAGGATGGTGTGCAGCCACGGCCCCTGGATGCTCACCTCGATTTCACCCGAAGGCAGCGCCGTGACGCTCACATACTTTTCATTGAGGCGAAACAGGCCGAGGAAATCCACGAAGTCGCTTTTGATGAAGCGCAGGGACCGCAGGTAGGCCAGCTCGGCATCCTGAAAGCGCAGCATGCACAGGGACCGGATTTCCTCGCGGATTTCATTGACATGCGGCGCCAGCGGCTCGATGCCCGGGCTGCCGGCGTTGCGGCACTTGAACTTGTACTCCACCTGCGCACCCGGAAACTGGTGCAGCACCACCTGCATCATGGTGAACTTGTACAGATCGGTGTCTAGCAGGCTGGTGATGATCATGGGAAAAAGTGGTGTCCTTTAGAGCCTCTTCATTCAGGTGCCCAGAAATTCCACTTCAAACAGCAAGGTGGCGTTGGGCGGAATCACGCCGCCCGCGCCGCGTGCTCCATAGCCCAGCGCCGCGGGAATGATGAGGCGGCGCGTGCCACCCACCGACATGCCCTGCACGCCTTCGTCCCAGCCGCGAATGACCTGGCCGGCGCCCAGCGAAAACTCGAACGGCTGGCCGCGGTCTTTGCTGGAGTCGAATTTGCTGCCCTGCACGCCATCGTTGTACAGCCAGCCGGTGTAGTGCACCTTCACGTTCTGGCCGGCTTTGGCAATGGCGCCCGTGCCCAGAACGGTGTCTTCGTACTGCAGACCGGAGGGGGTGGTATTCATGGGGAATGTCTTTCGTTAAAAAAATGAAACCGATGTTTTCAGGAATCCCTGACTTTACCCGCAAGCAGCAGCAGCAGCCGCCGCCGGTCGGCCCTCATGGGAAGCGTCCTTCGATACCTCAGGACGAACGGAAGTGTGGCGGCGGGGGAACCCAAGCATTTTCCCGACAAGCCGCCCAAGGAAAATTAGCCCCCGAGGGGCTGACGTCTGCGGCTCCAGGCCAGCCTGCGCAGACTTGGACGGACCAAGAGAACACCGCGCTTCGCGGGGATAACCCCGTGCGCAGTGCCGGGCCGCCCCAAGCAAGCACAGCCCCTCGGGGACGCGAAGCGACAAGCGTGGGGGCCATTCAGTCCACCCAGGTCGTGAATTCCCGGGCGCTGATGCGCGGCGTGCGAAAGGTGTTGACGACGTGGCTCTCGTCGGCATAGCCCAGCGACATGCCGCAGACCAGCATTTCGTCCTCGCCGGCGCCGATGTGCGGCAGGATGATTTTGGCAAACCCGTTCCAGGCGGCCTGCGGACAGGTGTGCAGGCCGTGGCCGCGCGCGGCGACCATGAGGTTTTGCAAAAACATGCCGTAGTCCACCAGCGAGCCGCGGCCCATGATGCGGTCCACCGTGAACATCAGGCCCACCGGGGCGTCAAAAAACCTGAAATTGCGCTGGTGCTGGGCGTGCATCCTGTCCTTGTCGCCTTTGCCGATGCCCAGCAGGCCATAAAGGCCCCAGCCGTTCTCGCGGCGGCGGTCGATGTAGGGAGACACCCAGCTTTCAGGGTAGTAGTCGTACTCTTCCTTGTAGTGCACCGCCAGCTCGGCATTGGCGCGCAGGGCGTCGTGGGCGGCGCAAACCTGCTCGACCAGGCTGTCTTTGCCGGCGCCCTGCAGCACATAGACCTTCCAGGGCTGGGTGTTGGTGCCCGACGGTGCGCGGCTGGCCACGTCCAGCAAGTGCGTGAGCGTCTCGCGCGGCACCGGCCTGGGCAAAAAGGCGCGTGTCGACATGCGGCTGGTAATCGCTTCGTCAACGGCGTTGGGAGCAAGGTTCACGGCATCGGTCACATCATTCACTTCAGGGTCTCCAGTACAGACAATAATTTTGAAGGCAAAGGCACGGGGCGGCGGGTTTGGCGGTCTACATAAACGTGAATGAAATGGCCTTTGGCCGCCGTCGTGGCCGCACCGTCGGGCGAGGACGCGCCAAACAGGCCCACCTCGTAGCGCACGCTCGACGCGCCGATGTGCGCCACGCGGATGCCGGCCTGCACGGTGTCCGGAAATGCCAGCGGCGCAAAGTAGTTGCACTGGGTTTCGATCACCAGCCCGATCACGTCGCCGGCATGGATGTCGATCGCACCCTGCTCCACCAGGAAGCCGTTGACGGCCGTGTCAAACCAGCTGTAGTAAACGACGTTATTGACATGGCCGTACACATCGTTGTCCATCCAGCGCGTGCCTATGGAGCGGAAAGCCTTGTAGGCGCTGCGGGGTTCGGCTTGGGGGCGCATCGGGGACGTCATGGGCATCTATTTTGCCAGTGCAGGCGGTAAGGTCCCCATGGGCGCTTCCACAGTGAGAACCCAAAGAGAAGAAAGCAATTTTCCGACGGGCCGCCCCTAGGAAAATTAGCCCCCTCGGGGGGCAGAGAGCTACACGCAGTGAACAAACGTGGGGGCTTACAGACTCCAGCGCTGCCAGTATTCCAGCGCGACGCGGTAAGTATTCATTTGCACTTGCACGGTGTCCTCAAGGTTCACGCCATAACCCCCCGCCATCGAGAACGCCAGCGGAATGCGGCGCTGCCAGGCCCAGTCAAACACGCGGCGGTCGCGCGCTTCAAGGCCGTCAAAGCTCAGGCTCAAGCGGCCCAGCCGGTCGCCTTCATGCGGATCGGCCCCGGCCAGGTAGAACACCAGGCCGGGCTCAAAGCGCCGGTCCAGCTCGTCCAGCGCGTGCTCCAGTGCCTGCAGGTAGGCGGCGTCGGTGCAGCCGTCGGGCAGGTCCACATCGAGGTCGCTGGCTTCCTTGCGAAACGGAAAATTCTTCTGCCCGTGCAGCGACAGCGTGAACACGCTGGTGTCCTTGCCAAAAATGCTGGCCGTGCCGTTGCCCTGGTGCACATCGAGGTCGATCACGGCCACCCGCAAAGGCTGGCGGTCAATACGGGCCCACTCGGCTTGCATCAGCCGCGCGGACACTGCCGCGTCATTGAACACGCAAAAACCGCCGCCCTTATGGGCATAGGCGTGGTGCGTGCCCCCGGCCATGTTGGCGGCAACGCCCTCGGGTTTGTGATGCTCGCCCAGGCCCAATGCCACCCTCGCTGCCGCGACCGTGGCCCCGGCCGAACGGCGTGCCCGTTCGGCCATGGCCGGGCTCCAGGGAAAGCCGATCTCGCGCTGCGCAGAAGCGGGCAGCGTGCCGTGGCTGATGGCCTCGATATAGGCCGGGGTGTGCACCAGCGCCAACTCGCCGTCGCTGGCGGCCGGCGCCTGGGCCAGGCGCACCTGGGGCAATTCGCTGGCCACCCGGTCACGCAGCCGCTGGTACTTGCCCATGGGAAAGCGGTGCCCGGGCGGCAGGGGCAGCACAAAGTTGTCGGCATAAAAAGCTTGCAAAGCGTACCCGCCTGAAAAAGGAAACCGTCACGAAATCCATATACCCATGAAAGGGAATTGTGTCTGCACCATGAAAACCGCGCTGGCACTGCAATGCTAGGGCTTGATCTCTAAAATGCTGCATTGCAACAAAAATCACTTGCAAAACCTCGGGCAAGCCCTACACTTCAGGTCATGTTGCAGTGCAGCAATTCTGGATGGCGCAGCAACTACTTACCGTTCATCCACCCAACCCTGGAGATTTAAATATGTTGACCGCTGAACAAGTTCTGGCTTCCCAAAAAGCAACCGTTGAAACCCTGTTTGGTCTGACCAGCAAAGCCTTTGAAGGCGTTGAAAAACTGGTTGAACTGAACGTGCAGGCTTCCAAAGCCGCCCTGGCTGAAACCGCCAACACCACCCAATCCATTCTGGGCGTGAAAGACGCGCAAGAACTGCTGGCGCTGCAAGCCGGCCTGTTCCAGCCCCTGGCCGAGAAAACCGCTGCTTACAGCCGTCACCTGTACGACATCGCTGCCGGCACCAGCACTGAATTCGGCAAGGCCTTCGAAGGCCAGGCTGCTGAAGCCCAAAAGAAATTCCTGGGTCTGGTTGACAGCGCCGCCAAAAACGCACCCGCCGGCTCCGAGACCGCCGTGGCCGTGATGAAAAGCTCTGTGGCTGCTGCCAACAACGCTTTTGAGTCCGTGCAAAAAGCGGTCAAGCAAGCCAGCGACATCGCTGAAGCCAACTTCACCGCGGTCACCAACACTGCTGTGAGCGCTACCAAGACGGCCGCCAAAAAGCGTTAATCCGCTTTGAGGTGCAGGCTTTGCGCCCTGGCCGGGCTGGCAAATCTGCCCGGTTTCTGGAGCGCAAACTCTACCTCTTCTGGGGCCACCAACCGATACTCTCGTCTGACTGGATGAGAGATCAAACAGTTGTCTCCTCGGGTCCTTCCAGAAATTCATTTTCACGGACCCCTTAAAGCCCGATCGCAAGGTCGGGCTTTTTTTTGGATCAAAAAATCCCTCTAGCCCACTGTAGTTGTGCACCAGTAGCTATCAAATAAATAGCAAACTACTGGCCTCCACGTTTTTCACTTCGTGTAATGCGCTGCCCCCCGAGGGGGCCGTCGCTTGCTCGGGGCGGCCCTTCGCGGCGCTAGTGCGCCGGCACCGCCAGGGCCTCCAGCCTGGCTCTCAGCGCCGGCAAGGCCGCCTGCATCGCGGCCCGCCCGGCGTCAATGGCACGCTGGCGGGCCGAAAAGTCGGCGCTTTTAAGCCCCACCTGCGAAGGACGCACCACCACGTCGGCCTCCTTGAGCTCGTACTGGTTGATGCTTTTGCCCATGATGGCAAAGGTCTGCAGCAGGATCTGCAGGGTGCCGCCGGCCGGATTGGCTTCGGGCGGACTCGAAATATCCACGGCAATCACCAGCTCGGCCCCCATTTGTCGCGCAAAGCGCACCGGCACCGGCGACACCAGCCCCCCATCGACATACTCGCGGTCATTGATCTTGACCGGCACAAACACCGCCGGCACGGCGCTCGATGCCCGCACGGCGGTGCCGGTGTCGCCCCGCTGGAACAGCATGGCCTGCCCGCTGCCCAGGTCGGTGGCCACAATGCCCAGCGGGATGCGCATGTTTTCGATCAGGCGCCCCGCCACCAGGTCGTTGACGTAGCGGGCCAGCGCATCACCGCGAAACATGCCGCGGCCCACAATCGGCAGCATCCAGTCGGTGATCGCCACCTCTTCCATGTTCAGGGCCGTTTGCTGCAGCTGCGCGCTGCTTTTGCCGCTGGCGTACAGCGCCGCCACCAGGCTGCCGGCAGAGGTGCCCACCACCAGATCGGGCTTGAGCCCGGCCTCTTCGAGTGCGGCAATCACGCCCACATGGGCAAACCCTCGCGCCGCGCCGCCACCCAATGCCAGCCCGAGCCGGGGCGGCCGCTTGACCGTGGTTTGCACCGCCGTTGCCGGCTGGCTCGGGGGCGAAGGCGGCGTGACGGTGCAGCCGGCCAGCAACAACGCCGCCGCGCCCCAAGCCACGCATGGCGCTAGAAAACCCGCCTGGAGCCGCCTGGGTCGAGCAATCTTATCGAGAATGGTTCGTATTTGCTTTATCATTGCGGTTGTCGTAGCCATTTTTCATAGTCATTAAAGGATCATTGTCATGCTGAAAAAACTTGCCTGTCTGTCCACCCTGGTGCTGCTGGCCGCAGGCGCTGCCTCGGCCCAGGAACAGGTGGTCAATCTGTACTCGGCCCGCCACTACTCGACCGACGAAGCGCTGTACAGCAATTTCACCAAAGCCACAGGCATCAAGGTTAACCGGGTCGACGCCGATGACGCCGGCATCCTGGCACGCCTGAAGGCCGAAGGCGCGGCCTCCCCGGCTGACGTGATTTTGCTGGTCGACGCCGCCCGCCTGTACAAAGGCGAGGTCGAAGGCCTGTTTCAGCCCCTCAAGTCCAAGACGCTGGAAGCCGCCATTCCCGCGCAGTACCGCGGCAAACCCACGGCTGACGGCAGCACGCCCTGGTTTGGTTTTTCCACCCGCGCCCGCGTGATCGTCTATGACAAGGTCAAGGTCAAGAAAGAAGACGTGGACACCTACGAAGAGCTGGGCGACCCGAAAAACAAGGGCAAGGTCTGCCTGCGCTCGGGCTCCCACCCCTACAACCTCTCGCTGTTTGGCGCCGTCACCGAGCACCTCGGCGAAGCCAAGGCTGAGGCCTGGCTCAAGGGCATCGTGGACAACATGGCGCGCGCCCCCAAAGGCGGCGACACCGACCAGATCAAGGCCGTGGCGTCCGGCGAATGCGCGATTGCGGTGAGCAACTCCTATTACATCGCCCGCCTGATCCGCTCGACCAACCCCGAAGACAAGGCCGTGATGGAAAAAGTCGGCGTGGTCTTCCCCAACCAGGCGTCCTGGGGCACCCACCTGAACATCGCCGGCGGCGCCATGGCCAAGAACGCCAAGAACCCGGCCAATGCCGTCAAGTTCCTCGAGTACCTGGCCAGCACCGAAGCGCAAAACTACTTTGCCAACGGCAACAACGAATGGCCCGTGGCCAAAGGCGTGAGCGTCAGCAATGCAGCGCTGCAATCGATCAGCGGCGGCTCGTTCAACGCCGAAACCATCCCGCTGGCGGCAGTCGGCGCCAACCAGACCAAGGTGCAGCAGATGCTGGACCGGGTTGGGTTTAAGTAAGGCGCGAAGCGAAGGGCGAGGGCCCCGCGCAGCGGGATCGACCAGCGCAGCGACTGGCGAACGAGGTGCCCTCGATGGGCACCTCGTGAGAACCGCACCATCAGCCCGCCCGAGCGCGGGCTTTTTCATGAGCGATAATTGACGTTTACGTTAACGTCAATTTCAACCACTTTCTGGAGCACAACATGGAGATTGCAGGCAAGGTATTCATCGTCACTGGCGGCGCATCGGGTTTGGGCGAAGGCACGGCACGCATGCTGGCCGCCAACGGCGCCAAGGTGGTCATTGCCGACATGCAGGCCGACAAGGGCGAAGCGATTGCCAAGGAGATCGGCGGCGCGTTTGTGAAGTGCGACGTGAGCCAGGAAGCCGACGGCCAGGCCGTGGTGGCTCAAGCCGTGTCCATGGGCAAGCTGATGGGCCTCGTCAATTGCGCCGGCATCGCCCCGGCCGAAAAAACCGTCGGCAAGAACGGCGCGCACAGCCTGGCCGTGTTCAGCAAAACCATCACCGTCAACCTGCTGGGCAGCTTCAACATGATCCGCCTGGCTGCCGACGCCATGTGCAAAAACGAACCCGAAGCCACCGGCGAGCGCGGCGTGCTGATCTCCACCGCCTCGGTGGCCGCCTACGACGGCCAGATCGGCCAGGCCGCCTACAGCGCGTCCAAGGGCGGCATTGTCGGCATGACGCTGCCGATCGCGCGCGACCTGGCGCGCAACGGCATCCGCAACATGACCATCGCCCCCGGCATCTTCGGCACCCCCATGCTGTTTGGCATGCCCAAGGAAGTGCAGGACGCACTGGCCGCCGGCGTGCCCTTCCCTTCACGCCTGGGCACGCCCGAGGACTACGCCAAGCTGGCCAGGCACATCATCGAAAACGAGATGCTCAACGGCGAGGTGATCCGCCTCGACGGTGCGATCCGCCTGGCACCGCGCTGACGCAGTACTAGCCGCCGGGGTGCAACTGCGCCAGGCGGCCGGCAAACAGCGCAGAAAGCTGATCCATCACGGCCTGCACGCGCGCGGGCACGTAGCGCTTGCTCGGCAGCACCGCATAGAGCGGCGAAGCCTCGCCACGGTGATCAGGAAACAGCGGCACCAGCCCGCCGCTAGCCAGCGAATCTACCAGTGCCAGCTCGGACTGGTAGATGATGCCGCGCCCTTCCAGCGCCCATTGCAGCGCGATCGACGCGTCGTTGCAGGCCAGCCGCCCGGCTACACGCACCGGTAGCGGCGTCCCGCCCTCTCTCGCTTCGAATTGCCAAACGTCCAGCCGCCGGCCCCGTACGTCGTAGACGAAACACTCATGCTGCGTCAGCTCAGCGGGATGACATGGCACGCCCTGTCGTGCCAGATAGGCCGGGCTGGCGCAAGCCACCCGCCGCGCAGTGGCCAGCAGCCGCGCGGTATGGCTGGAATCGGCCAGTGGACCGTTGCGCAGAGCTAGGTCGATGCCCTCACGCACCAGGTCCAGATGGGCATCGCTGACCTGCAGGTCCACCGTAATCGCCGGGTGCAGCGCGGCGAATTCCCCCAACCAGTGCGCGATCAATTCACGCGCAAGCACAGCGGCCACGGTGATGCGGATGGTGCCAACCAGGCCCAGCGAGCCGGCAAGCACCCGCGACTGCCCTTCGGCAACCAGTTCAAGCGCGCGGCGCGCATGGTCAATCATCACCTCGCCTTCGGCGGTCGGCCGTACCGAGCGGGTGGTGCGCTCGAACAGGCGCACGCCCAGTGACTGCTCCAGCCGCTTGAGCGCCGCACTCACGGCCGCGGTGCTCAGGCCGCAGCGCTTGCCCGCGCTGGTCAGGCCTCCCGTCTCCGCAGTGGCCAGCAATACCCGAAGGTCGTAGAGATTGTCAAATTTCATGGAAGAGTCAATTCTTTGAGACCGCATTGTGAAGCAGCATCCCGTCCTCTATAGTAGTCTGCGGCGGATGAGAAGCCCGCCGGAACAACAACCCAAGGAGAATGCATGAAACGCCTGTTGACCTCCGTCGCACTTGCCGCCCTGCTGGCAGCCTGCGCCAGCCCCCCCAGCCAGTTCAGCTACACCGTCCCCGCGCAGCCCGAAGGCTCCTCGGGCTACACCGAAAAACCCGGCTGGGCCACCTCCAAATTTGCCGTGGCTGCGGCCAACCCGCTGGCCACCGACGCCGGCTACCAGGTGCTCAAGGCCGGTGGCTCGGCGATTGACGCCGCGATCGCGGTGCAGATGGTGCTCACGCTGGTGGAGCCGCAGTCCAGCGGCATTGGCGGTGGCGCTTTCCTGCTGCACTACAACGGCAAAACCACCGAAGCCTTTGACGGACGCGAAACCGCGCCCGCTGCGGCCGACGAAAGACTGTTCCTGGGCGCCGACGGCAAGCCCCTGCCCTTTTACGATGCCGTGGTCGGCGGCCGCTCGGTCGGCGTGCCCGGCACGGTGCGCATGCTGGAGATGGCGCACAAGCAGTACGGCAAGCTGGCGTGGCCTGCGCTGTTCGCCCCGGCCATCCGGCTGGCTGAAGACGGCTTCAAGGTCAGCGCCCGCCTCAACACCCTGCTGGCCAACGAGGTCCACCTGAAAAAAGACCCGGTCGCCGCGGCCTTCTTTTACGACCAGGCCGGCCAGGCCTGGCCGGTCGGTTATGTGCTGAAAAACCCCGAGCTCGCAGCCGTGCTCAAGCGCATCGCCGCCGGCGGCTCCAAAGCCCTGCTCGAAGGCGATGTGGCCCAGGCCATCGTCGACAAGGTGCAAAAACACCCGATCAATCCCGGCAAACTCTCCATGGCCGATCTGGCCGGCTACCAGCCCAAAAAGCGCGAGCCGATCTGCTCGGACTACAAGGCGGTGGGCAGGGACTACCGGATTTGCGGCATGCCGCCCCCAAGCTCGGGCGCGATTGCGGTCGGGCAGATCCTGGGCATTTTGAACAACACCCATGCGGCCACGCTGCCGCTGCAGGGCGGCCTGCCTTCAGCCGACTGGCTGCACCTGTACACCGAAGCCTCGCGGCTGGCGTTTGCCGACCGCGGCCAGTACCTGGGTGACCCGGACTTTGTGCAGGCGCCGGGCGGCAACTGGATGAGCCTGCTCGCGCCCGACTACCTGGCCGAGCGTGCCAAACTGATTGCCCAGCAGCCCGGCGGCCAGAGCATGAAGAGCGCCAAACCCGGCGTGCCCGGCGCCATCAAGACCGCCTATGGCGCCATGCCCGACCAGCCCGAGTACGGCACCAGCCATATCAGCATCGTGGATGCGCAGGGCAACGCGATTGCCATGACCACCACCATTGAAGACGCTTTTGGCGCGCGGCAAATGGTCAAGGGCTTTTTGCTCAACAACGAGTTGACCGATTTCAGCTTTGCCCCCACCGATGCCCAAGGCAAGCCCGTGGCCAACCGCGTGCAGGCCGGCAAACGCCCGCGCTCGTCCATGGCGCCCACGCTGGTGTTTGACAAGGCCACCGGCCAGCTGCTGATGAGCGGCGGCAGCCCGGGCGGCGCGCTGATCATTCACTACACCACCAAAACGCTGTACGGCACCCTCAACTGGGGCCTGACGCCGCAGCATGTCATCAGCCTGCCCAACTTCGGCTCGCTGGGCGGCCCCAGCCTGCTGGAAGAAAGACGCTTCCCGGCCACCACGGTGGAGGCGCTGAAAACCCGCGGCGCCGAGGTGCGCGAAATCAACATGACCAGCGGTCTGCAGGCCATCACCCGCGCCCAGATCCATGGCAACCTCATGTGGCTGGGCGGCGCCGACCCGCGGCGCGAAGGCGTGGTGATGGGCGACTGAGCCTGGGGGCGGCCTCGGGGGGACTACTTTTCCGCAGGGCCGCCCCAAGGAAAAGACGACCCCCTCGGGGGGCAGCGACCCGCGCAGCGGCGGAGCGTGGGGGTCATTCCTTCCGCCGGGCCGCCCCAAGGAAAAGACGGCCCCCTCGGGGGGCAGCGACCCGCGCAGCGGCGGAGCGTGGGGGCCATTCCTTACAATCCAGTCATGGCCATCCCCCAAGCCTTTATCCAGGAACTGCTGGCACGCGCCGACGTGGTGGATATCGTCGGGCGCCATGTGCAGCTCAAAAAAGGCGGCGCCAATTTCATGGGGCTGTGCCCCTTCCATGGCGAAAAGTCCCCGTCGTTTTCCGTCAGCCCGACCAAGCAGTTCTACCACTGCTTTGGCTGCGGCGCGAGTGGCGACGCCATCAAGTTCCTGATGGAGCACGCCGGCATGACCTTCATGGAGGCCGTCCATGACCTGGCCCAGCAGTACGGCCTGCAGGTCCCCGAAGACGATGCCAGCCCGCAGGACCGGGCCCGTGCGGCCCAGGCCCGCGAGCAGCAGGCCACGCTGAGCAGCGTGCTGGAAAAAGCCGCCGTGGCCTACATCAGGCACCTGCGCAACTCGCCGCGCGCCATTGACTACTTCAAGGGCCGCGGCCTGTCGGGCGAGATCGCCAAAACCTTTGGCCTGGGCTACGCACCCGAAGGCTGGCGCAGCCTGGCCAGCGTGTTTCCCGACTACAACGACCCCTTGCTGGTCGAAAGCGGGCTGGTGATTAGCGGCGAGGCCGGTGAGGAAAACGCCCAGGGCGAGGCCAAGCGCTACGACCGCTTCCGCGACCGCGTGATGTTCCCCATCCGCAACATCAAGGGCGAATGCATAGGCTTTGGCGGGCGCGTGCTGGGGGACGAGAAACCCAAGTACCTCAACTCGCCGGAAACCCCGGTGTTCAGCAAGGGGCGCGAGCTCTACGGCCTGTTTGAAGCTCGCCCCGCCCTGCGCGAGCACGGCTACGCGCTGGTCACCGAAGGCTATATGGACGTGGTGGCGCTGGCCCAGCTGGGCTTTGCCAATGCCGTGGCCACGCTGGGCACGGCCTGCACGTCCGAGCATGTGCAAAAACTGTTCCGTTTTACCGATTCGGTGGTTTTCAGCTTTGACGGCGACAGCGCCGGGCGCCGCGCCGCGCGCAAGGCGCTGGACGCGGCCCTGCCCTTTGCCACCGACGTGCGCACCGTCAAGTTCCTGTTTCTGCCCGCCGAGCACGACCCCGACAGCTACATCCGCGAGCACGGCAAGGACGGTTTTGCCAGCTATGTCAGCAAAGCCGTGCCGCTGAGCCGCTTCCTGCTGGAAGCCGCCAGCGAAGGCTGCGACCTGGACACCGCCGAAGGCCGCGCCCACATGGCCAGCAATGCCCGGCCGCTGTGGAGCCTGCTGCCCGATGGCGCGCTCAAACGCCAGCTGCTGGCTGAGATCGCCGACAAGGTACTCATTGACAGCCGTGAGCTGCTGCAGCTGTGGCAACCGGCGCCTGGCGACGCCAAAAATCGCTACAAAAACAGTAGCTACCAACGAACATCCGGCAAGGGCTACAGGCCAGAATCACCCTCCTATCCGGTCTCAAGCCATGATGCCCCGGAGTTTTCAGGCGCCCCGCCCGATCTGCGGGAGCCCGCCGGCTATCCGGTCGATGAACCCGCTTTTTACGCCCCCGCCGCGCCGCGCCGCTTCGGGCGCGATGCGGGCAGCGCCAGCCGGGCGCCGCGCCGCGTGGCCGGGCGGATTTTGCCCGCCAGCCGTGAAGACCGGGTGCTGCGCCTGCTGCTGACCGAGCCGGCCAGCTGGGACCGGCTCAGCGGCGAAGAACACATCCTGCTGTCGGAGCTGCCAGCGCCGCACGGGCCGCTGTTTGTCTGGCTCGAAGGCCAGCTGCACGAGCATGGGCCGCAGCCCTGGGCCGCCCTGCGCGAAGGCCTGCGCGGGCATGCGCATGAACACTACGCCACCGCCCAGCTGGCGCAGATTCCGGAAGGCATCGAGGCCGACTGGGATGAAATTCGCGGCATTCTGGTCCAGCTGGCCGATTTGAAGCTGGACAGCGAGATGGCCGAGCTGGCCGGGCGGGCGGAAACCGACCCCGCCGCTTTCCAGCGTTTACGCGAACTGAGCGAGCTGTCCAGGGCCAAAAAGGCCGCCGCAAAACAGCGCTCCACGGTATAATCTTTTTTTTGCTACGGCAAGCGCGACAGCAGCACCTCCGGCACCGGCCCCCCGAAGAACGGGAACCTCACAGGTAGAAGGGCCACCTCCCCGCAAGGACTGCACACCAAATGATCGCCCACACAACTTGCCTTAAAAATAAGCTGCCGCGTGCTCTGGATACCCTGGCACAGGCTGACTTGTTTTTTGCCCTTTCTCGTTTTGAGTTCTGAACCTTTAACCTGTACCCCGACTCCGGTCGGGCGCAAGGCGCATTTTTATTGACTGGTAACTGATCGATCGTTAAACCTGTTTTTCGACACCTGGAGGTCTCATGCCCGCTGCCAAGCCTGACAAGTCCAACAAAGCCAAGAAGCCGCAAGCCACGCAGTCCAAAGCTGCCGTGAAGCCCAAAGCTCAATCCACTGCCCAAGCGGTGGCCAGGCCTGCCGTCAAGCCGCCAGTCAAGGCAAGCGCCAAGGTTGAAAAACCCGGAAAAACCACCAAATCAGTCACAGCAAGTCCGAAATCTGCGAAATCACCGCTACCTGCCAAGCCCCTGAAGAAAGCTCCCGCCGTGCCCACCAAGTCCACCCAAGCCAAGCTAACCGAAGCAGCGAACGCCCTGCTCGCCGCCGCCGCCCCCGCGAAAAAGAAACCCGGCCGCCCGCCCAAAAACCCTGCTGCAGCCGTCGAAGGTGGCGCACCGGCATCGACCGGCGCCAAGCGTGGCCGCAAGCCCAAGAACGCCGTCAAGCCCGAGGGCGACGAAGACCTGTCGGACATCGAAGCCGAGTTTGCCGAAGAGCCCGTGGCGGAAACCACTGAAAAGGTCAAGCCGCTGCGCATGAAAATCAGCAAGGCCAAAGAGCGTGCCTTGATGAAAGAGTTTGGCCTGGACGAGACGGTCCTGTCCGAAGAAGACATGCTCAAGCGCCGCATGCGCCTGAAAACCCTGATCAAGCTCGGCAAGACGCGCGGCTACCTGACGCACGGCGAGATCAGCGACCATCTGCCCGACAAGCTGGTCGATGCCGAAACGCTGGAAGTCGTGATCTCCATGCTCAACGACATGGGCGTGGCGGTGTACGAGCAGGCGCCTGACGCCGAGACCCTGCTGCTCAACAACACCGGCCCCACGGTGGCCACCGAAGAAGAGGCCGAGGAAGAGGCCGAAGCCGCGCTGTCCACCGTGGACAGCGAGTTCGGCCGCACCACCGACCCGGTGCGCATGTACATGCGCGAAATGGGCACGGTCGAGCTGCTGACCCGCGAAGGCGAAATTGAAATTGCCAAGCGCATCGAGGGTGGCCTCATGCGCATGATGGAGGCCATCTCCGAAAGCCCGGCCACCATCGCTGAAATCCTGCGCATGGCCGAGGACATTCGCGAGGGCAAGGTCGTCATTTCCACCGTGGTGGACGGTTTTTCCAACCCCAACGAAGCCGACGACTATGTGGCCGAGGAAGACTTCGACGAGTTCGACGAAGAAGACGACGACGACGGCAAGGGCGGCTCCAAGGCGTTGACCAAAAAGCTCGAAGAGCTCAAAAAAGAAGCGCTCAGCCGCTTTGACAAAATCGCCACCCTGTTCGAGAAGGTTCACAAGACCTACGACAAGGAAGGCTACGGCACACCGACCTACGCCAAGTCACAAAAAGCATTGAGCGACGAGCTGATGACCGTCCGCTTTACCGCCAAGACGATTGAAAAGCTGTGCGATTTGCTGCGCGGCCAGGTGCTGGACGTGCGCAAGAAAGAGCGTGAGCTGCGCCGCATCATCGTCGAGAAATGCGGCATGCCGCAAGATGTCTTCATCAAGGACTTCCCGCCCAACCTGCTCAACCTCAAGTGGGTGGAAAAACAGGTCGCGTCGGGCAAGCCCTGGTCCACCGTGATGGCACGCAACATTCCGCCGATCCAGGAACTGCAGACCAAGCTGGCCGAATTGCAGGCCCGCGTGGTGGTGCCGCTGGGCCAGCTGAAAGACATCAACAAGCGCATGAACGAAGGCGAGTCCAACTCGCGCGATGCGAAGAAAGAGATGATCGAGGCCAACTTGCGCCTGGTGATCTCGATTGCCAAAAAATACACCAATCGCGGCCTGCAGTTCCTGGACCTGATCCAGGAGGGCAACATCGGTTTGATGAAAGCCGTGGACAAGTTCGAATACCGCCGCGGCTACAAATTCTCGACCTACGCCACTTGGTGGATTCGCCAGGCGATCACGCGCTCCATCGCGGACCAGGCCCGCACCATCCGCATCCCGGTACACATGATAGAGACCATCAACAAGATGAACCGCCTGTCGCGCCAGCACCTGCAGGAGTTCGGCTTTGAGCCCGACGCCAGCATCCTGGCCGCCAAGATGGAGATTCCTGAAGACAAGATCCGCAAGATCATGAAGATCGCCAAGGAGCCGATCTCGATGGAAACGCCTATCGGCGACGATGACGATTCGCACCTGGGCGATTTCATCGAAGACAGTGCCAACACCGCACCGCTGGAAGCCGCGATGCAGGCCGGCCTGCGCGATGTGGTGAAAGACATCCTCGACAGCCTGACACCGCGCGAAGCCAAGGTGCTGCGCATGCGCTTCGGCATCGAGATGTCGACCGACCACACGCTGGAAGAAGTCGGCAAGCAATTTGACGTAACGCGCGAGCGCATCCGCCAGATCGAAGCCAAGGCCTTGCGCAAGCTCAAGCACCCTTCGCGTTCGGACAAGCTGCGCAGCTTCATCGACACGCTGTAAAAACGCATCGAGGCCGCAAGGCCCCGATCGAAAGCCGCATCCCGTTTTAACGGGCTGCGGCTTTTTTCATGGAAAATTACAATAAAAAGCGCCTCACGCCCTTGTTAATTGGTCGTGAGGCGCTGTTTTTTTGATAGCTATCTCGCGAAATACGGATCAGTGCGAGAGACTTTTCATCTCCGCATACAGATCAGCTTTTCCTTCAAATCCAATGCCCGGCAACGCCGGCAGGTTCACGTACCCGTTGTCAACCCGCACACCATCCGGGAAACCACCGTAGGGCTGGAACAGGTCGGGATACGACTCGTTACCACCGAGCCCCAAGCCCGCCGCAATGGCCAGCGACATCTGGTGGCCGCCATGCGGAATGCAACGGCTGGCCGACCAGCCATAGGCCTTCAACATGTCCAGCGTGCGCAGGTACTCGACCAGCCCGTAGCTCAAAGCACAGTCGAATTGCAGCCAGTCACGGTCTGGTCGCATGCCGCCATGACGGATCAGATTGCGCGCGTCCTGCATTGAAAACAGGTTTTCTCCGGTGGCCAGACTGCCCTGGTAGACCTCGCCCAGCCGGGCCTGGAGTTCGTAATTAAGCGGGTCGCCCGCTTCTTCGTACCAGAACAGGGGGTAGGCGGAAAGCGCCTTGCCGTAGTCAATGGCCGTCTGCAAATCGAAACGGCCATTGGCATCGACCGCGAGCTGCTGCCCCGGCTGCAGCAGCTTGAGCACGGACTCGATACGCGCCATGTCTTCGGCCAGCGATGCGCCCCCAATCTTCATCTTGACGACCGAGTAACCGCGTTCCAGGTAACTGGTCATCTCGCTGCGCAAACCGTCCAGGCCCTTGCCGGGATGGTAGTAGCCACCCGCCGCATAAACGAAAACACGCGGATTGGCCTGGCCATTGCCGTAGCGCTGCGCCAGCAGTTCATACAGCGGCTTTTGTTCGATCTTTGCCACGGCATCCCACACCGCCATGTCGATGGTGCCCACGGCCACGGAACGCTCACCATGGCCGCCGGGCTTTTCGTTGGACATCATGCAGGCCCAGACCTTGTGCGGGTCGATGTTGTCGCCGCTTTCATCGAGCAGCGTGGCCGGTGCGGCCTCCATCACGCGGGGGCGAAAGCGTTCACGGATCAGGCTGCCCTGGCCATAACGGCCGTTGGAATTGAAGCCGTAGCCAATCACGGGCTTGCCGTCCCGCACCACGTCCGTCACCACCGCCACCAGGCTGAGTGTCATCTTGGAGAAGTCGATGTAGGCGTTGCGGATGTCCGACTTGATGGGTCGGGTCGATTCGATGATGTCAATAATTTTCATGAAATAAGTTCCTTAGCGCGGCAGCGATGCGCCGCCGCAAATTTGGAGGTCTTGCCCGGTGATGGCCGCAGCCTGGGAAGACAGCAGGAAAGACACCAGGGCAGCCACTTCGGCCGGGTCGATGTAGCGGCCTATGGGCGGCAGCTGTGGCGCGCTGCCGGCCCGCGCCGGGTCGCTCAGCATGGCGGTCTGCGTGGCGGCTGGCGAGACCACATTCACCGTCACGCCACTGGCCGCCACCTCGGCGGCCCAGCTGCGCGCCATCGCAATCAGCGCGGCTTTTACCGCCGCATACTGGCTGCGCCCAGCCATGCCCTGGGCCACGCGGCTGCCGATCAGCACCACCCGGCCCAGGCCACGGCTGGCCATGGCGGGCACCAGTGCCTGCGCCAGCTGTGCCGCAGACTGCACATGCAGGCGCCACATGGCTTCGCCGGCCTGCAGGTCGAGCGCGCCCAGCGGTGCCGTGCGCATCCAGCCCGCCGCATGCACCAGTGCCGTCACCGGCGGCTGGGTTTGCAAGGCCTGGAGGGCTTGGAGAGCTTGGTCAATGGTGTCGGCGTTCGCCAGGTCCACGCTGACAGGCGTGAAGTTCGCATGCACCAGCGCAGGAGCCGCCAGATCCCAGCCACTGACTCGCCACCCCTGCTCCAGCAAATGCCGCGCAATCGCCAGCCCAATACCCGAGCTGCTGCCGGTGACCAGCGCATGAGGGCTGGCAGGGGCCTCACTCGGCACGGATGCCCCCTTCGGCAATGATTTTTGCGGACCTGGCCATGTCGTCACGCTGGAAGCGCGCAAAGTCGTCCATCGACCCGCCGCCCACCAGCAGGCCCTGCTGCACCAGCTTCTCGCGCATCTCGCCGTTCAGCGCCTTGTTGACCTCGGCGTTCAACCGCTGTGCAATATCGGCGGGCAGCTTGGTCGGGCCCCACACGCCGTACCAGCTGTAGAACTCGTAACCGGGGATGGTTTCGCCCACCGTGGGCACCTCGGGCAGGGTGGACACGCGCGAAGCCGAGGTCACCGCAATGACCTTGAGCATGCCGCTCTTGTAGTAGTTGAACGAGCCCAGGATGGGGTCCACAAAGCCGCTGATCTGGCCGCCAATCAGGTCCTGGAATGCGGGCGCCGTGCCTTTGTAAGGCACGATCAGCAAGTCCAGATTGCCCGAGCGGCGCAGCAGTTCGGTGGACAGGTGCCCGGCCGAACCGGTCGAGCCTATGGCAAACGACAGCTTGCCGGGGTTCGCCTTGCCGTAGGCGATCAGGCCCTTGAGGTCTTGCACCGGCAGGTTCTTGTTGATGGCGATCGACAGCGGGGCCTTGGCGACCAGCGCCACCGGCACAAAGTCGCGCGTCACATCGTAGGGCGCAGACTTGACGGTCATCGGGGCGGTGGTGAAAGTGGACGCGTTAAACAGCAGGGTGTAGCCGTCGGCCGGCGCCTTGGCCACCGCATCGCCGCCTATCATGCCCTGACCACCTGGCTTGTTCTCCACAAAAAAACTCTGGCCTGTCTGCTCTGTCAGCTTCTGGGCCAGCATGCGGCCCACGGTGTCCAGCGTGCCGCCCGGCGGAAACGGAATGATCAGCTTGACCGACCTGGTCGGCCAGGCTTGCGCCATGGAGGCGGCGCTGACACCGAGCAAGGCGGTGGCGATCAGGGTGCGAAGGAATTGTTGGCGTTTCATGGTGTTTGTCTCCTCGAATGGGGGTGGGAACTTATTTAAGAAGACCGGCGTTGGCGACGGCCAGGCGGATCAGTTCGTTTTCTGCGGCAGACGGTGCATGGGTCGGTGGGCGCACATGAGCGCTCTCCAGCACACCGGCAAATTTCATGGCGGCTTTCATGCGGGCATGGGCTTCGCCGGTAGGCTCACCCGCGCCATAGACAGCCTCCTTGATCGGGGTGATGAGCCCCTGGATCTTCATGGCCTTGTGCAGGTCGCCTTCTTTGACGGCTTCAAACAGGTCGATGATGAGTTGGGGGATGCAACTGGCGAAACCCACCAGCGCACCATCCACGCCCTGCACCATGGAGGCCAGCAGGTACTCGTCATGGCAGGTCAGAATTGCCTTCGAGGCATCGGCATCGCGGATCGCCTTGATGTCACGTGCATATTTGCTCATCTCGCGCTGGCCCACCTTGAAGGCCCGCACGTAGGGCAGGCGCGCCAGATCGGCCAGCAGCTCGGACGAATACGAGGCCTGGGTCCGGGCGGGATAAACGTGGCAGACCAGGTCAAGCTGGGAGGCTTGCCAGATGGCATCGAAATACTGCAGCGCGTGATCCGAATGAAAGCCAAAACGCAGCCAGTGGTGGGGCGGCATCACGTCCAGCGCCTGAGCGCCCGCTTCTTTGGCCAGCCGCGCATGCTCTGCGGCTTCTGTCAGGCCTTCGCAGACAATCGAAGAAATGACGGGCATGCGTCCCTTGAGTTCGTCGGCCACGATGCGCGTGACCTGGGCGCGTTCAATCGGTGTGAGCGAAAACACTTCTCCGGTGTGGCCATTGGTCATCACGGCCACCACGCCTTTGTGGCTCGCCAGCCAGGAGGCGAGGCGGCGCAAAGCGGGTTCGTCTATGCGGTTGTCGGGGGTAAACGGGCAGGCGATGGCGGGAATAATCCCCCGATAATTGGCGATGGTTGGCATGTATGCTCCTGAGTTATAGGTTGATGAGACGACGCTGGATGATCTGCCAACCCGCCCCACCCCGTCCAATACTCGAAACGCATAGAACTATTCATTTATGGGCCCCGGCAACCGACCGCTTGATCTTGAATGGCTGGAAGACTTCCTGGCGCTGGCCGACAGCGGCAATTTCTCCCGTGCGGCGCAAGTGCGCGCCATCGCACAGCCCGCGTTCAGCCGTCACATCAAATCACTCGAAGAATGGGTGGGTGTTAATCTGTTTGACCGCAGTGCCCAGCCGGTATCTCTGACCGAGGCCGGCAAACGCTTCCACCCGTCTGTGGACGACCTGCTGCAACGGCTGGAGGTCTCGCGCCTGAAGGCCCGTGCCGCGCATGAGCAGGAGGCGATGAGCCTGCGGTTTGCCGCCACGCATGTGCTGTCATTGAGCTTTTTCCCCACCTGGCTCAGCGGCATCGAGGCGCAGTTGCGACTGGGGCCGATCCAGATCATTTCGGACAACATGGTCGCCTGCGAGGAATTGATGTTGCAGCGGCGCGTTCAGTTTTTGCTTTGCCACGGCCATTCGTCAGTACCTTGCCGTCTTGACGACATACAGTTTGCGTTTACCCGCGTCAGCGGCGACGTACTGCTTCCCGTGACGGCGCCTCTTGCCAACGGGAAACCGCAGCACTGGATCGACGATTCGCCGGAAAAAAAGGTGCCGATTCTGACCTACAGCCAGGACTCCGGCTTGGGGCGCATCATGCGCGCCCTGATGCCTTCGGCACTTGAAGAAGAACCGTTTACCACCGTGTTCACGGCCCACCACGCGGTGTTGCTGAAGACCATGGCCATGGAAGGAAGGGGCATTGCATGGCTGCCTCGGAGTCTGATCAAGGACGAACTCAGTGCAGGAAAACTATTGCCGGCCGGCAGTCCGCATTGGCATATCCCGGTCGACATCCGTCTTTTCCGACAGCGCGCCGCCTTGTCCGCGCCAGCGGAAGCATTGTGGCAGGTCGTTGACAAGAAGTGACGGAAAAAAAGCGCCTCATACCCTTGTCAATCGGGCGTTAGACGCTATTTTTTTGATAGCTTCTGCCTGTGTTCGGCAGGCGGGCTGACAGCCAAGGTGCTGCGCATGCGCTTCGGCATCGAGATGTCGACCGACCACACGCTGGAAGAAGTCGGCAAGCAGTTCGACGTGACGCGCGAGCGGATTCGCCAGATCGAAGCCAAGGCGCTGCGCAAGCTCAAGCACCCCAGCCGCAGCGACAAGCTGCGCAGCTTTATCGATACGCTCTGACCCTAGGCTGTATCAGCCCCTCGTGGACTGTCATTGCGAACTGGATACAGAATCCGTGCAACAAAAAAGCCCCAGCCCGCATGCGCGGTCTGGGGCTTTTTTTATGGTGAACCGGTCGGGCTCAGCGCACCCGCTTGGGCAACAGCGGTGCGGTGACGCCATCCACACCCACCAGCGACAACACCGTCAGCAGCGTGTTCTGCGGGCCGAGCCAGGCATTGACCGGCGAGAACCACTCGCTGGGTCCGTGCGAACCGCCGCCCACGCCGCCACCGCCCAGCGTGACGGCTGGAATGCCCAGGCTGATCGGCAGGTTGGAATCCGTGCTGGAAGCAGCGATGCTGCGCACCTCGCCGCCCACTGTGGCCACGCCTCGGCGTGCGGCATGGACCATGGGTGAATCCAGCTGCCCTGCGCCCGCCGGCCGGTCGCCAACCAGCTTGAACGCGACCTTGATCACGTCTTTTTTGTCCCAGCGTTTGTTCTCATCATCAGCGGCCTCGCGGGCCAGCGCCATGATGCGGTCTTCCAGCTTCTTAAGCTCGGCTGCGCTGTTGGAACGCATGTCCAGCCCCAGCTCGGCCTCGGCCGCAATCGCATTGACCGAGGTGCCGCCCTTGAGCGTACCCACGGTAAACGTGGTTTTCGGCTCGTCAGTTGTCCGAACGTCGCTGATCTTGGCAATCGCGCGGCCCAACGCATGCGTGGCTGACGGCAGGCCAAAGGCCGAAAAACTATGCCCGCCGGGGCCGGTATAAATGATGCGAAAGCGGCGGCTGCCGGTGGCCTGGTTCACGATACGGCCGATGTCGAGGCCGTCCAGCGAAATGAAACCGTCAATGCCCTGGTTATCGCGAAACAGCGCCTTGACGCCGCGCAGGTCTCCCAGCTCTTCTTCACCCACGGTGCCCACAAACACGATGTCACCCACGGTTTTCAGGCTCGCCTGGTTGAGCGCACGAAGCACGCTGAGCAGCGCCGCCAGACCGCGCCCGTCGTCATAAATACCCGGCGCTTCATAACGATTGCCCTTGACCTTGACCTTCACATCCGTACCTTCTGGAAACACGGTGTCCAGATGCGCGGACACCACCAGCACAGGCCCGTTGCCGCTGCCCTTGCGCACTGCAATCACGTTGCCTTCGGCGTCGATGCGGGCGTCAGCGAGGCCCAGCGCCTTCAGGCGTTTTTGATACTCATTGGCACGCACCGGCTCTTTAAACGG
The DNA here is from genome assembly GCF_036676035.1 of Polaromonas sp. Taxonomy (GTDB): domain Bacteria; phylum Pseudomonadota; class Gammaproteobacteria; order Burkholderiales; family Burkholderiaceae_C; genus Polaromonas. Next base: position 47,670 of record NZ_JAKFDR010000038.1, on the reverse strand, counting down.
TGGCGCGGCGATTTCGGTCAGCTCAATCTGATCTTTGAGCGTACGCTCGTCATCGGCCTTGATAAAGTCAACCGCCTGCTTGACGCCCGCGTGGGCCGTGAGCTTCACAAACACCGCCTCGGTATCCGCATTGATCGGCGGAAGCGGCGTTTGGGGATAGGCAGCGGTCATCGCCAACGTGAGCGTGGCGGCAGTGAACAGGCGTCGTAGCATGGAGTCTCCGTTTGGGTTTATTAGAGGCTGGCGGGCACGGCTTCGACCAACCGGTAAAAAACGCCGCTGGGATCGTTGTCCAGCAGCACCAGGCGCCCTTCGACCACCACTGGGTCGATCGAATATTTCACGGCGGTGCGTGCACGCACCTCCACCATGGCTTCAGGCCCGGCCGTCTGGCAAAACGGACAGGTGGGCGACCAGGCCGAGAGCAGGAAATAGCTGTGTGTCCGCCCGGCTTCGATGGGCAGGATGTAGCCCTGCAGCTTGACGGTTTTGCCATGGAACGGCCGCAACGCAGCCGGAAAGGCCGGACCCAGCTTGCCGTTGCTCATCTTGATGGTGGCGGCACTCAGCAAGGACCAGGGCACCGCGCCCCGGACATCGGGCAGCATGGAGGTGCGCGGGTCGTGCGGGGCCGCTGCAGTGGGTTGCGCCGCGGTTTGCGCTGCTGCCGGCAACAACAGCATCAAGGTCGATAGACAAATCAAGGCCAGGAACGGTCGGGGATCGAGCTGGACAAGGCGCAGGCGTCTCATGCGATGAGTGTATCCGGTCATGCACAGCCACCGCGACCTGGCGCGCGAAGCTACGGCACTGTGCTAAAGCGATAGAGCGTGCGCCCATGGCGACTCTGGCCCGGCTGGTGAACGGCCGATGGAAACTCCGGCCGCTTGGGCGCATTGGGATGGCCCTGCGGTTCAAAGCAAAGACCTTGCTGCTGAAAATAAGCCCGGCCGCTCTTGCCTTGACCACCGGGCAACCGCTCTTGCGGCAACAGGCCCGTGTAAAACTGCAGGGTCGGCTCCGTTGACCAGACCTCCATCACGCGCCCGCTCTCTGGCGCGCTGACGCGGGCGCACAGGGCCAACGCGCCGGCCGCAGAACGGTTCACCAGATAGCAGCTGTCATAACCGTCAACCCATTCCTTCGCGGACAAGCTAGCGGCTGCCCTGGGAGACAAGCCGCGTACCCGCGTGCTCAAAGTCGTAGCCTGGCGAAAATCAAAAGGCGTATCTGCCACGGGCAGGATGTCGCCCGTTGCGATGAGGTCTGCTGTCATCCCGAAGTAGCGGTCCGCACAAATCATCACCTCGTGCTCCAGCGCGCTGCCGCTGGCCTCGCCATTGAGGTTGAAAAAAGCATGGGTAGTGAAACTGGCGACGGTGGGTTGGTCCAGCGCCATGGCTTCGTAGTCAAGAGCCAGCTCATTCGCTTCAGTGACGCTGTATATCAGACGCAGCGCCAGTGCGCCGGGAAAGCCCTCTTCACCATCGGCAAACACATACGTCATTTCTACGCTGGATGCATTGCGCTGCAGGGCATCGAAGACGCGAAAGCGTGAACCCCTGAGCCCGCCGTGCAGGCAATGCGGGCCGTTGTTGACGCCCAGCAGGTATTCCTTGTCGCCCAGCGTGAAACGGGCATTTTCAATGCGCCCCGCGTAGCGCCCCACAAACGCCCCCATGGAGGGTGCGCCACCGAGCACGCCCTCCAGGCTGTCGTAGCCGAGCACCACGTCATCAAAACGACCATGCCGGTCTGGCACGACAACCTGTTCAATCCTGGCACCGTAATTGGTGATGCCCACCACCATGCCATGCGCATTGCGCAGCGTGTAGAGGCCCACCGGTTTGCCATCGACCTCTCCCTGAAACCGCACCGGATCCAGCAATTTGAAAGCAGGCGATGAGTTCATGGTTTCAGAGCTTAAAGGCTTCGGGTTCGGTCCGGAACTAATTGGAAATAATGGTCAGCAACTCTTCACGCCAATGTCGGGCTGCTTGAGTGCGGCAGGCTGAGCGGCCACCGGGCCGCTGAGGGCAAGAAGCAGTGCCTGCAGAGCGGCTATGCCGGGCGAACACATAAAGGTCTCCTGTTGCTGTTAGGCGGGCGGCGGGTCCAAGCTTGAATTACAAGCCATTTTGGCACACAGCCATTACAGAATATGCGCAACAAGCTATCAAAAACATAGCGAATTGCCAGGCTCTGAAAACCTTAGCGCGCCACTCCCAGAAGCTGCTCCAGCAACTGCGGCTGCGCGCGCAATTGCTGCGCCGTGCCGGCATGCACCACTGTACCGCGGTCCAGCACGACCGCGCTGTCGGAGATCGCCAGAATTGCCTGCGGATGCTGCTCGACGATGATGGCCGACAAGCCCTCCTCGCGCGTGATGCGGCGAATCGCCCGCAGCAGTTCTTCCACAATGATGGGGGCCAGGCCTTCGAGTGGCTCGTCGAGCAGCAGCAGGCGCGGGTTGAGCACCAGCGCGCGGCCCACCGCCAGCATTTGCTGCTCGCCGCCCGACAGCTGCGTGCCCAGGTTGATCTTGCGCTCGGCCAGACGCGGAAACATCTCATACACCCGCTCCGGCGTCCAGCGGCCCGGCCGCGCCACGGCGGTCAGGTTTTCATGCACCGTCAGCGACTTGAAGATGTTGCGCTCCTGCGGCACCCAGCCTATGCCCACGGCCGCACGCTCATGCGAGGCCAGCTTGTGCAAAGCCAGCCCGCCCAGCGTGATGCTGCCGCCGTGCTGGCGCGTGGCGCCGGCCAGCGTGTTGATCAACGTGGTCTTGCCGGTGCCATTGCGGCCCAGCAGCGCCAGCGTTTTGCCTTCGTCCAGCACCAGCGAAATGCTATTGAGCACAATCGCTTCGCCGTAGCCGGCGCTCAGTCCTTGTGCGTTGAGAAGTTCACGTTCACTCATGATGGGCCTCCTCGCCGTGGCCCAGGTACACCGCCTTGACTTCGGGATCGTCCGCAATCTGTTCCGGATCGCCTTCGGTGAGCACCGTGCCATTGACCAGCACCGTCATGCGCGTGGCAAAGCTGAACACCAGGTCCATGTCGTGTTCGATCAGCAGCACCGACACATCGGCCGGCAGGGCCGCGACGGTTTGCAGCAGTTCCTCGCGCTCGCCGGCCGGCACACCGGCGACGGGTTCGTCGAGCAGCAGCACGCGCGGCTCGCAGGCCAGCGCAATGGCAATTTCCAGCAGGCGGCGCTTGCCGTAGGCCAGCACGCGGGTCGGCTGGTTCATCACCTCTAGCAGGTGGAATTGCTCCAGCAGCTGCCCGCAACGCTCGGCCACCGCGTCGCTGCGGCCCAGCGACTGCCACCAGCGGGCACCGAGGCCGTGCTGCTGCGACACCGTCAGCGCCAGTGTTTGCAGCGGCGTCAGCGAGTCGAACAGCTGGTTGATCTGGAACGTGCGCACCATGCCACGCTGCACGCGCTGGTGCGGGGCCAGCTGGGTGATGTCGTTGCCAAGCAGCGTGATGCGCCCTTCGGTGGGTTGCAGCACGCCCGTCAGCAGGTTGATCAGCGTAGTCTTGCCGGCGCCATTGGGGCCGATGAGCGCATGGCGCGCGCCCTTTTGCAGGTTCAGCGTCACATTGTTGGTGGCCGTGATGCCGCCAAAGCGCATCACCAGGCCGCTGGCCGACAGCACGGTCTGGTCGGTCTGGTCGGTCTGGTCGGTTTGATCGGTGTTGCCGGTGCTCATGCCTTGCCCCTCCTGAACCAGGTCCAAGGCCGCAGCAGGCGCTCGCGCCCGACCAGCACCAGCACCACGAGGAACAGGCCAATCCAGAACGTCCAGTACTGCGGCGTGATGGCCGACAGGATGTCCTGCATCAGCTTGAACACCACCGCACCGGCAACACCGCCGTACAGCCAGCCGACACCGCCCACCACCAGCACCAGCATCACATCGGCCGAGCGGTGAAAGTCAAACACGTCCAGCGAAGCAAAGCCGGTGGTCTGCGCCAGCAGGCCGCCGGCCGCGCCGGCAACCCCGGCTGACACCGTGTAGATCACGGCCAGGCGCGCATGCACCGGAATGCCGATGGCCATCGCGCGCAGCCGGTTGTCGCGAATCGCCATCAGGGTGGCGCCAAACGGCGAATGCACCAGGCGCCGGGCGAGCAAAAAAAGAATCAGGCCGACACACAGCGAGTAATACGCGGCGGTACGGCCCGACAGGTCAAACTCGAAACGACCCAGCAGCGGCCCCATCAGCACGCCTTGCAGGCCGTCGGCCCCGCCGGTGAGCCAGTCAAGCTTGTTGGCCAGCTCCAGCAGGATCAGGCCCATGCCCAGGGTGACCATCAGGCGCGTCAGGTCGCTGCCGCGCATGATGGTCAGGCTGCAGGCCGCGCCCATCAGCGTGGACACCGCAATCGCCACCGCCAGCCCGACCAGCGGATCGGGCATGACCAGCTTGGCGAACAGCGCGGCCGCGTAAGCGCCCAGGCCAAAAAATGCCGCGTGCCCCAGCGACACAATGCCGGTGAAGCCCAGGATCAGGTCCAGCGACATGGCGAACAGCGCGACGATGGCGATTTCATTGATGATCAGCGCATGGCTGGACAGCAACAGCGGCGAGGCAAAAGCCAGCAGCCACAGCACCGGCTCCCAGGGTTTCCAGCGCGAGGCATTCAGCAGGGACTGCCGCACCGGCAAGAGTGGTTTGTTGTTCATCACTTCCCTCCCTTGCGCACGAACAGGCCTTGCGGGCGCCAGATCAGGATCGCAATCATCAGGCTGTAGACGATGAAGGCGCCGAGCTTGGGGATGTAGTACTTGCCGGCCACATCGGCAATGCCCAGCAGCAGCGCGGCCAGCAGCGGCCCGGTGATGGACGAGGTGCCGCCCACAGCGACCACGATCAAAAAGTAAATCATGAATTTCAGCGGAAAGGTCGGGTCCAGCCCCAGCACTTCAGCGCCCAGCGCGCCGCCCAGCCCGGCCAGGCCCGAACCGACCGCGAAGGTGGAGAGGAACACCACATTGACATTGATGCCCAGACCGGCGGCCACGCGCTGGTCATCCACAGACGCGCGCAGGCGGCTGCCGAAGCGCGTGCGCGCCAGCACATACTGCAGCGCCAGCGTGAGCGCCGCGCACACGGCCACGATGAAGAGCCGGTAGTGCCCCATGCCGAGAATCCACGAGCCGCTGCCGATTTCGGTGCGACCGCGCAGCCAGTCAGGCAGCTGGATGATCTGCTGGGTCGAGCCCATAAAGTAGTCCATGCTGGCCACCGCCATGAAGGTCAGGCCAATGGAAAACAGCACCTGGTCCAGGTGCGGCCTGGCGTACATCGGCCGGTACAGCGTGCGCTCCAGTACCCCGCCCAGCAGCGCCGCACCCGCAAAAGCCAAGGGCAGGCACAGCAAAAATGGCACACCCAGCCGCTGCATCAGCAGCACCGTGATGTAGCCGCCCACCATGGCAAATGCGCCGTGCGCCAGGTTGATGAAATTCATCAGGCCCATGGTGACGGCCAGGCCGACCGCGAGCACAAACAGCAGCATGCCGTAGGCGATGCCGTCAAAAAGAATGGTCAACATGTTTTGGCCGGATAGTCAGAAGCTGCTTGAAGGAGGCCATTCCAGGAACGCCGCGGAACCGGCTTTGCCGGGCCGCAGGCGTTGCCCCCTGCAAGGGGGAAACAGGCTACACGCAGTGAGCCTGGATGGGGGTGTGCCACTACTTCGCCTTGCCCGGGTCTTTCACGTCCTTGATGGTTTCGAATTCGACGTTGTAGAGCTGGCCGCCGACTTTCTCAACCTTGCGGATGTAGACGTTTTGCACAATGTCACGCGACTGCGCGTCCACAAAAATCGGGCCGCGCGGGCTCTCGAACACCTGGCCCTTCATGGCTGCGAGCAAGGCCTCGCCGCCGCCTGCCCCCTTGGTGGTCTTCAGGGCTTCGTAGATCACGCGCATGCCGTCATAGCCGCCGACGGCCATGAAGTTGGGGCGCAAGCCTTTGTTGACCTTGCCGAAGGCATCGACAAACTTCTGGTTCAGCGGTGACTTATGGGCCGCCGAATAATGGTGCGAAGTCACCACGCCGGTGGCAACATCGCCCATGTCGTTAAGGATGTCGTCATCGGTCACGTCGCCGGTGGCGATCAGCTTGATGCCGGCCTTGTCCAGGCCGCGTTCGGCAAACTGTTTCATCAGCGCCGAACCGGCACCCGAAGGGACAAAGGCAAACACGGCATCGGGCTTGGCGTCACGCACTTTCTGCAGGAAAGGCGCGAAGTCAGGGTTGCGCAGCGGCACGCGCACCGCATCCACCACAGCGCCGCCGTTGAAGGTGAAGCGATCCTTGAAGGTGCGCTCGGCGTCAATGCCGGGGCCATAGTCCGACACCAGGCTCACCACCTTCTTGATGCCGTTTTTGGGCGCCCAGTCGGCAATGCCGACGGTGACCTGCGGCAGCGTGAAGCTGGTGCGCACGATGTAGGGGGAAGCCTGCGTGATGCTGGAAGTGGCCGCGGCCATCACCACCATCGGCGTTTTGGACTGCGTGGCCAGCGGCGCGGTGGCGAGCGCCAATGGCGTCAGGCCGAAACCGGCCAGCACATTGACCTTGTCGTTGACGATCATTTCCTGCGCCAGACGCTTGGTGACGTCGGGTGTGCCGGTGTCGTCCTTGATGATTAGTTCGATCTTTTTGCCCGCCACGCTGTCGCCGTTCTGCGCCATATACAGCCGGGTCGCCGCTTCAATCTGCCGACCCGTGGAGGCGAAAGGCCCCGTCATCGGCAGGAGCAGGCCTATCCTGAACTTGTTGTCCTGCGCGAGCGCTTGCGCGCTGGCGAGCGCCACGGTGGCCATCACGGCGGCCTGGATAAAGGTTCTTTTGTTCATGGATGTCTCCTGGTAATTAATGCGAACTCAATCGAACGGGATCAAAACGGGATAAAGGCGGAATCGAAAACGGAATCGGAAGTGCAATGTTGAGGCCCTCAGACCTCGGGTCTATAGGAAGAATCCAGGGTCAGCGAACCAACCACCCGTGATACGCAGGCACAGATGCGCGTGTTCTGCTGCTTCTCGTGCTCGCTCAAAAACACGTCGCGGTGATCGAGCTCGCCGTCCAGCGCGAGGACATCCATCGCGCACAAGCCGCACTCGCCGCGGCGGCAATCAAAAATGCTTTGCACGCCGGCGCTCTCCAGTGCGTCCAGCAGCGTGGTGTCGGCCGGCACCATGATGTCGACCTGATGGCGCGGCACCTGCACCCTGAAGGCCTGGGCGGCAAAACGGCCGCTGCTGCCAAAGGTTTCAAAACGCAGGTCGGCCAGCGGACGGCCGGCCTCGGCCCAGCTTTTCCTGACAGCCTCCAGCATGGACACCGGGCCGCAGGTATACAGCTGCCCGCCCGCGGGCAAGGCGCCAATGGCGGCGGCCAGGTCCATGCTTTCGCCGCGCCCGCCCGCGAAGGTCTGCAGGGCGTCGCCCAGCGCTGCGCGTAGCAACGGCAAAAACGCCAGCTCTTCCTGCGTGCGCGCGCCGTAGAGCATGCGCAGCGTGGCACCCGACTTCCGGCACTGCGCCTGGAGCTGCTGGGCCATCATCACCAGCGGGGTGATGCCAATGCCGCCGGCCACCAGCAGGTAGTGCGGCGCCGACAGGTCCAGCGGAAAATGGTTTTGCGGATCGCTGATCTGCAGCCGGTCACCCACGGCCAGCCGCCACATGGCCAGTGAGCCACCCCGGCCATCGTCCATGCGCTTGACGGCAATGCGAAAGCTCTGCCCATCGGGCAGGCCCACCAGCGAATAGGAACGGATCTGCACCTTGCCGTTGACCAGCACCTGCAGTTGCAAATGGGAGCCGGCCTGCCACTGCGCAGCGGCACCCTCTGCCGGACGGATCTCGAACTCACGCACGGTCGGGGTCGCGTCGCGCGTGGCGACAACAATGGCGTCCTGCCAGGTCTGGGTACTTCTCATGGTCAATGGTGAGGTGTGTTTAGCCGCGCCGGCGGATCAGCTTCATGGCTTTCATCGATTCAGGCATCTGCGCTCCACCCTGGCCGGACAGCGCCTGGCGCAGGTTGCGCTGGGCCAGGCGGGAGTGCTCGCGCATCAGGGCTTCGGCGCGTGTGCCCTCGCCGCGCTCAATGGCATCGAGCACCTGCCAGTGCTGGTCCTGCGCCACCACCAGCATGTCGCGCGCCTGCGGCGAGTTGGCCTGCACCACGACAAACGCCGAAGCCGACGCAAACGGCAGGCTGACCACGCGCTCCAACTGTTTGACGGTGACCGGACTGTCGGCCATCTCATAGAGCAGCGCATGAAAACGCTCGTTCAAATCCACATAGGCAGAGAAAGCCTCGTCGCTCAGGGCGGGCTGGGCCAGCACCGCGTCCACCTGCTTGAGGCAGTCTTTGGCCTCGCCCATCACCACCGCCGGCGCGCCGCGCTCGGCCGCCAGCCGCACCAGCAAACCCTCCAGCGTGCCGCGCAGTTCAATGGCGTCGGCAATGTCGCGCTCGGAAAAGGTCCGGACGGCATAACCGCCGTTGGGCAAGGCTTCGAGCAGGCCCTCCTGCTCCAGCCGCATCAGTGCCGCGCGTATCGGCGTGCGCGACACGCCGAGGCGCTCGACAATCGCCAGTTCGGCAATGCGGGTGCCGCCGGCGAGTTCGCCCGAGAGGATCAGCTCGCGCAGCTTCAGTAGCGCACGGACCTGCGCGCTTTCAGAACCAATTTGGCCTTCAGCCCTTTCAGAGACTGTACTTTTCGCTATATTTTTTATAGCACTCATAGGCTGTCATGCCGGACTTGACCCGGCATCCTGGATGTTAGGCCTGCGCGACATGGATTGCGGGTCAAGCCCGCAATGACGGAAATTTTCATGCCACGCTCCTGATGGGGATGACCGACGACGGTCTGTTCTCTTTCGCCACCATCTTGTCGATCAGCCTGCGGGCCCACATCGAGCCGGCGTCGATGTTGAGGTTGTAGAACTGGTGGTCCGGGTGTTCGTCCATGGCGATCTGCTGTGCTTCCAGTACATGCTCGTCTTCGCGGAAGATGCTGGCCACGCCCTCGCGCAGCTGATGCGTGAGGCGCTGCTCGCCCAGACAGTAGTTGCGGGCGAAGGCCCAGAAGTAGTGGCAGGTGCCGTCGGTCTCGGGCGTGATGGTGTTGAGCACAAAGCCGTTGACGCCCCTGCTGCGGTTGCTCAAGCGCGCATCGCCTGCATTGCCGCCGGGCGGCACGGCGCCTGTGCCGGCCTGGGCCACGCCCACATCAATCGTCACGGTGCAGGGCGCTTCAAACCGAATGATCTGCCAGCGGTCCACCAGGCCCTGGTAACCCAGGGAGTGGTTGATCTGCCCGGCCCAGAAAGGCGGCGCATCAATGTTTTCCATCCAGCGTGTGATGGTCGCAGTGCGATCGCCATGCGTGGCCACGAACGGGGCCTCCGCCACCGCACGCTGACCAATGCTGGAGCCGTGCACAAAGGTCTCGTGCGTGAGGTCCATCAGGTTGTCCACCACCAGGCGGTAGTCGCACTTCACCTTGATCATTTTTCCGTCACCCGCCCACTCGGCATCGTCGTTCCAGTGCAGATCGGGCACCAGCGCCGGGTCGGCCTTGGCCGGATCACCCGGCCAGACCCAGACAAAGCGGTGTTTTTCGAGCACCGGGTAAGCCCGCACACAGGCCGAAGGGTTCAGTGTTTCCTGGCTCGGCATGTGGGTGCAGCGCCCCTGGGCGCTGTAGACCAGGCCGTGGTAGCCGCAGGTGAGCTCATCGCCGTCGAGGCGGCCCATGGACAGCGGCAGCAGCCGGTGCCAGCAGGCGTCTTCCAGCGCGGCCACCGTGCCATCGGTCTTGCGGAACATCACCAGTTTTTGCTTGCAGATGGTGCGCGGCAACAACACACGCACGACTTCAACGTCATAGGCCGCGGCGTACCAGGCGTTGAGCGGAAAGGTGGGTTTTTCGGCTTTCATGGATACGCACTGTATACATAAAAGAAGAAAAATCAACAGAAAACAGCTGCTTCTAGGTGTTTTCACCAGTTTTTGTATTCATTAAAACAAATGATCAATGCCTTAATATGCAAGTTACTCACCGCCTCAACCAAGGACTCCGTATGAGCAACACCAGTAACACCGCCCCTCACCTGCCCGCGCGCTATGACCACGTGGGCAGTTTTTTGCGCCCGAAATACCTGCTTGAAGCCCGCGAACAGAAAGCCCAGGGCCAGATCACGCCCGAGCAATTGCGCCAGGTGGAAGACCGGGCCATCACCGAGATCGTGAAATTCCAGGAAGACGTGGGCCTGAAAAGCATCACCGACGGCGAGTTCCGCCGCACCTACTTTCACATTGACTTTCTGGAGCAGATCGGCGGCGTGAAGACCGACATCCCGGTGACCGTGATCCGGCCCGACGGTACCCAGGAGCTGGCTCCGCCGGTGATGCGCGTGATTGACAAGGTGCGCCACATCAAGGATATCCAGCTGGCCGACTTTCAGTACCTCAAGAGCCAGGTCTCGGCAGGCAACACACCCAAGGTGACCATTCCGTCACCAACCATGCTGCACTTTCGCGGCGGCCGGGCCGGCATCAGCAAGGAGCACTACCCCGAGCTGGAGCCGCAGTTCTACCAGGACGTGGCCAATGCCTACGGTGACGAGCTGCGCTCGCTGGCCGCTGCCGGCTGCACCTATGTGCAGATGGACGACACCAACCTGGCCTACCTGTGTGACGAAAAAATGCGCGAAGCCGCACGCCAGCGCGGCGACGACCCCAATGAGCTGCCGCACCGCTACGCCAAATTCATCAACCTCGTGGTCGCGCAAAAGCCGCCCGGCATGCTGCTGGCCATGCACCTGTGCCGCGGCAATTTCAAGAGCACGCACGCGGCATCGGGCAATTACGAGCCGGTGGCCGAAGCGCTGCTCAAAGAAATGAACCTGGACGCCTACTTCATGGAGTACGACGACGCGCGCAGCGGCGACTTCAAGCCGCTGCGTTACCTGCCCAAAGGCAAGACCGTGGTGCTCGGACTGGTCACCACCAAGTTTGGCTCACTGGAAGACAAGGACGACCTGAAACGCCGCATCGACGCAGCAGCCCGCTACGCGCCGCTGGAACAGTTGGCGCTGTCACCGCAATGCGGTTTCAGCAGCACCGTGCATGGCAACGACATTGCCGTTGAAGCGCAGCGCGCCAAGCTGCGCCTGGTGGTGGAAACAGCGCGGGAGGTTTGGGGTTCGGCCTGAGGTCGATCGCAGAGTAGCTCCAAAAAACTGCCGGGACTTGTCGGCAGCTTTTTATTGAAAAATCCGCCTGCAGCCATCGCCCTCATTACGCAATAAGCTATGTTTTCAATAGCAACTTCGGTTGTCCTTTACCCTGTCAGATAGGTGCGGGCAAACGTGTCCAGACTCACGATCGGGCAATTGAACGCCTGCTCAAACTCATCTGCCAGAGCCAGCAGGTCACGATCACCAGATACCAGCACCTGTGCGCGGCCTGCCACAGCCAAGTGCATGAATGGCAAATCCAGCAGGTCGCGGCACACTGGCACTGCCGGGGGTGGCGTAGGAATGCGTACCGTGCGGGTGTGTGGCAGGTAGTCGGCCAGCAACTCTTCCTGCTCTTGCGCAGACAAGCGAAACTTCGGATAGCCCAACACACGCACCAGTTCCAGCGCGGTGTCGGTGCTCGCCAGTGGCACAAAAGTGCCCTCCTGCCAGGCCAGGCGCAATCGTCCCGCCACGCCACCACCAAACACCAGCGCCGAGAGCACCACGTTGGTGTCTAGCACCACCCGCAAAGGAGCGGTCATGCTTTGGACGCTGGTTTTTTGGAAGCGGCCTTTTTGCGTGCAGCCGGTTTGGGCTTCGCAGACGCCGCCTTTGGGGGAGCGGCACCATAAGCCGCCGCAGACTCTGAGGCCAGGGCTGCCGATGCAGACGAAGACCGCGCCCACGCAACGGCATCTGCCACGTCGGCTTCACTTAACGCCAATTCAGCGAGCTTGGCACGCACCGCGTCGCCACGCTGTATGCGCACCGGCGTCAGGATGACTTGGCCGGCGCGGACTTCCACGTCAAAGTACTCCGTGGCACCCACGGCTTGTGTCACGCTTTTGGGGAGCGTGAGCTGGTTTTTGGAAGTGATTTTGGCAAGCATGGAAGCTCAGTCAAAGTAAGGAATCCTTACTTTAACTAAAAATCGCATTTCTGGCAAATCCCGGAGTTTTACACTGCGGACCCAAGCTTGCTTCATGCCCCTGCCTCAGTCCAGCTTGATCCCCGCCTGCGCCACCACCTCGGCCCAGCGCTTGCGCTCCTGCTTGAAAAACTGGTCCTGCTCGGCCGGGGCCATCGTCACCACTTCGGCGCCCTGCCCACTGAGCTTGGCGCGAATCTCCGGGCTGCGGATGATTTTGATCAGCTCGGTGTTCAGCCGCGCCACGATGCTCGCCGGTGTACCGCTGGCCACCAGCACCCCTTGCCAGGTGCCGGATTCAAAATTCGCAAGCCCCTGCTCCTGCAGCGTCGGCACATCGCCGATCAGCGGCATGCGGCTGCGTTTGGACACACCGAGGATCTTAAGCTTGCCGCTTTGCACAAACGGCAAGGTGGCCAGCATGCCGTTCATCAGCACCTGGGTTTGCCCGGCAATCGTGTCGCTGACGGCCTGGGCACCACCTTTGTAGGGGATGTACTGCCATTTGGCCTGGCTGGCCCGCTCCACCGCGACACCGGCCAGGTGCGGCGCGCTGCCCATGGCCGTGACGGCAAAGTTGAGCGGGGACTTCTGCGACAGGGCCACCAGCTCCTTGAGGTTGCCGGCCGGCACCGACGGGTGCACCACCAGCAGATGCGGCGAATAAGCCAGCATGGTGACGCCGCGCAGGTCTTTGCCCGGGTCAAACGCCAGCTTGGGGTAGACCGAGGGGCTGATGGCCAGCGCGCCGGTATCGCACAGCAGCAAGGTGTAGCCATCGGGCGCGGACTTGGCCACCGCATCGGCACCCAGGTTGCCGTTGGCCCCGGCCTTGTTGTCGACAATCACCGGCTGCTTGAGCGCTTCCGACAGCGACTGGCTGATGGCGCGGGCAATAATGTCCGAAGAGCCGCCCGGCGGGTAGGGCACGACGATGCGTATCGGTCGGGCCGGCCAGGCCTGGGCCTGGACGCCGGACGCGGCAAGACCCAGGGCTATCGATGAAGCGAGAGCTTGGCGACGATTCATTGACATGGCAGTTCCTTAAACAGGTTTGAATGAAGCACTGTGGCAGCGACGTTCAGGCCTTGGCCACTTCGTGCGCAGCCATCAGCTCGAGCGCGCGCACCAGCGCCGAGTGGTCCAGGTCCTGCATGCCGTTGGCGCTGCAGACCTGCATCAGCTGGGCGGCGCCGGCCGTCTGCGGCAGCGCCACACCCAGGGCGCGGGCCCCATCCAGCGCCAGGCTCAGATCCTTCTGGTGCAGGCCGATACGAAAACCCGGGTTGAAGGTGCGCTTGATCATGCGTTCGCCATGCACTTCCAGAATGCGGGACGCGGCAAAACCGCCCATCAGCGCCTGGCGTACCTTGGCAGGGTCTGCGCCGGCCTTGCTGGCAAACAGCAGGGCTTCGCCGACAGCCGCGATGTTGAGCGCCACGATGATCTGGTTGGCCACCTTGCAGGTCTGGCCGTCGCCATTGCCGCCGACCAGAGTGATGTTTTTCCCCATCAGCTCAAACAGCGGTTTCACGCGCTCGAACACCGCCTGCGGGCCGCCCACCATGATGGTCAGGCTGGCCGCTTTCGCACCGACTTCACCACCAGACACCGGGGCATCCAGGTAGTCACAGCCCAGCGCATTGATTTTCTGGGCGAACGCCTTGGTCTCCATGGGCGAAATCGAGCTCATGTCAACGACGATTTTTCCTTGGGACAAGCCCTCGGCCACGCCGTTCTTGCCGAACAGCACCGCCGCCACATCGGGTGTGTCAGGCAGCATCAGGAAAATGATGTCGGCCTGCTCGGCCACCTCGCGGGCCGAGGCGCAGGCTGTCGACTTGCCGCCCAGCAGATCGGCAGGCACGTTTCTGCGAGTGTTGAGAAACACCTCATGCCCCGCCTTGATCATATGCCCGGCCATGGGCGCACCCATGATGCCCAGGCCAATAAAGCCAAGCTTGCTCATTGAATTTCTCCAGTTATGTGATTGATGAATACTCAGGCGCGGTAGCGGTCATGCAAGGCCTGCAAGGCCGAACGGAATACACCCAGGTCGCTGCCGACGCCTACAAAAGTGGCGCCCATGTCCATGTAGCGGCGCGCATCAAGCTCGACCGGTGCCAGGATACCGGCGGGTTTGCCGCAGGCTTTGGCATCGGCAAACACGGCGGCAATGGCGGCCTGCACTTCAGGGTGGCCGGCATTGCCCAGATGGCCCAGGGCCGCCGCCAGGTCCGAGGGGCCCACAAACACGCAGTCAATACCGTCCAGCGCGGCAATTTCGCGTGCGGCGGCCACACCGGCACGGCTCTCGATTTGCACCATCACGCAGATATGCTCGTTGATCGACTTGAAGTAATCGGGGACCGTGCCATAACGGTTGCTGCGCTGGGCCACTGACACGCCTCGAATGCCTTGCGGCGGGTACCGTGTTGCGGCGACAGCGCGTCGTGCTTCTTCGGCGCTTTCGACAAAGGGAATGAGGAAGTTGTAGAAGCCGGCGTCCAGCAGGCGCTTGATTTCGATCTCGTTGTTGGACGAAGGGCGCACCACGGGCGCAGTGACGCTGTCCTTGAGCGCCATCAGCTGCGGAATGAAGGTGGCCACATCGTTCGGCGAATGCTCGCCGTCCAGCAGTACCCAGTCGAAGCCGACAACACCCAGCACCTCGGTGGTGATGGCGTTGGACAGCGACGACCAGCAGCCGATCAGTTTCTTGCCGGCCCGCAGGTCGCGCTTGAAGCTGTTGGGAAAGGATTGGTAAGGGGTCACTTGTGTCATGGGGATTTCTCTTATTGGAGCTTCAGTGGAGGTTCAGGTAATGGGGGCCGGGTTGAAAAGCACCAGGGCGTTGTGCAGTTTCCAGTGCTCGGCCCAGGTTTTCTTGCGGCCACTGGCGACTTCCAGCATGAGGTGAAAGAGCTCCCAGCCCACCTCCTCGATGCTGGCGTTGCCGTCGGCGATGCGGCCGGCGTTCACGTCCATCAGGTCGTGCCAGCGCCTGGCCAGGTCGCTGCGCGTTGCGACCTTGATCACCGGCACCTCCGCCAGGCCGTAAGGGGTGCCGCGGCCTGTGGTGAAGACATGCAGGTTGATGCCGGCGGCGAGCTGCAGGGTGCCGCAAATAAAATCACTGGCCGGTGTGGCGGCGTAGATAAGCCCTTTCTGTTTGACCTTTTCGCCCGGCGACAGCACGCCACTGATGGGGGCGCTGCCTGATTTCACGATCGATCCCATCGCCTTTTCCACGATGTTCGACAGGCCGCCTTGTTTGTTGCCCGGTGTCGTGTTGGCGCTGCGGTCCACACGGCCCTTTTGCAGGTAGGCGTCGTACCAGGCCATCTCGCGGATCATGGCTTCGGCGACTTCGGGGGTGCTTGCGCGCGAGGTCAGCTGGGCTATGCCGTCACGCACCTCAGTCGTTTCGGAGAACATTACCGTGGCACCGGCGCGCACCAGCAGGTCGGTCGCAAAGCCGACCGCAGGATTGGCGGTAACGCCAGAGAAGGCATCGCTGCCGCCGCACTGCACCCCGACAACCAGCTCGCTCGCGGGCACGGTTTCACGCCGGCGGGCATTGAGCCGCTCCAGGTGCGGCAAGGCAGTGGCCATGATGGAATCGATCATCGACATGAAGCCCACGTGGTCCTCCGACTGCAGGCAGACCACGTCGAGCGCGGCGTCGGCGGCGTTGCGCTCATCGGCAATCGCAATGCTGCCCGGGGGCAGCAGACGCTCGGGCTGGAGCTTTTCGCAGCCCAAACTGACCACCATCACCTCGCCACCAAAATTTGGATTTTGCGTGATGTTGCGCAAGGTGCGTATCGGAATGATGGCGTCGGGCGCATCGATGGCAACGCCGCAGCCGTAGCTGTGTTCGAGCCCGACCACGTCGTCCACGTTCGGGAAACGCGGCAGCAGTTCGTCCTTGATGCGCTTGACGGCGAACTCCACCACGCCCGCCACGCACTGCACTGTTGTCGTGATGGCGAGAATGTTGCGGCTGCCGACCGAGCCGTCAGGATTGCGGTAACCCTCGAAGGTGTAGCCCTCCAGCGGTGGCGGCACCGGGGGCCGCACAGTCGCCATGGGCAAATTGTCGAGCTCGCGTGCCGACGGCATCTCCAGAAGCCGCTCATGCACCCAGCTGCCGGCCGGGATGTCCTTGAGCGCATGGCCGATCACCACGTTGTAGCGCAGCACCGCACTGCCCTTGGGCAGATCAACCAGCGCGACCTTGTGCCCCTGGGGCACGTGCTCGCGCAGGCTCAGGCCATCGGCAAAAGTGGCGCCCGGTGCCAGCCCGCCATCGTTGGCAACGATGGCGACGTTGTCGCTGGTATGCATGCGGATATAGAGGGGATCTGGGCTCATGGTTTTCAGAATCTCGGCTTGACGGCGGTCCAGTCGGGGCGATAGCGCTGCATCTGGTTCACGTCATTGCGGGTGCGAATGCGGCAGCGCAGGAATGCTTCGTGCAGCTCGGCCAGCTTATCCTGGTCCAGCGTCACGCCCAGGCCCGGCTCGTCGGTGAGGTGCACGCAGCCGCCGGTGATGGGTACCTTGCCACCGGCCAGCACTTCGTCTTCCTGCCAGGGGTAGTGGGTGTCGCAGGCATAGCTCAGGTGGTGTACCGAGGCCGCCAGGTGCGTCATGGCCATGAGGCTGATGCCCAAGTGCGAGTTGGAATGCATGGACAGGCCCAAACCAAAAGTGCTGCAGGTGCGCGCCAGCGCCTGTGTGGCGCGCAGTCCGCCCCAGTAGTGGTGGTCCGACAGCACGATTTGCACCGAATTGAGCGCGACGCTGCGGCGCAGTTCATCCCAGGACGTGACAACCATGTTGGTGGCCAGCAACAGGCCCGTGGCCTTGTGCAACTCGGCCATGCCTTCCAGTCCGGGCGTGGGATCTTCATAGTACTGCAGGTCGCCCGCCAGCTCGGCGGCCACACGGATGCTGGTGGGCAGCGACCAGTTGCCGTTGGGGTCGATGCGCAGGTGGTGGCCCGGAAAGGCTGCCTTCAGCGCCTTGATGGTGGCCACCTCGGCATCGGGCTCCAGCACGCCGGCCTTGAGCTTGATGCTCTCAAAGCCGTACTGACCGATCATGCGCTGCGCCTGCGCCACAATCTGCTGCGGGTTGAGCGCCTCACCCCAAGGGTCGGGCGCGTACTCCGGGTCCACCTCGGCCGCGAATTTGTAGAACAGGTAGGCCGAGTACGGCACGGAATTGCGCACGGCCCCGCCCAGCAACTCCACGAGAGGAATGCCCAGGCTGCGCGCCTGCAGGTCAAGAAAGGCGACCTCGAAAGCAGAAAATGCGCTGTTGACCAGGTTGCTGGCCAGCGAACCGGGCGCGAGTTCCATCTCCACGGCGGCGCCCGCTTGCGCTGCCGGCGCCTGGGCCATCACACGCGCCCATAAACCGTTGAGATCGAAAGGGCTCATGTCCACCAGGCTCGCTTGTGTTTTCTGCAAAAGCGTCAAAACAGCGGCGTCGCCATAGGTCTCACCCAAGCCAACCTGGCCATCCGCCCCCTCCACCTCGATGATGGAACGCAGGCCGAAGGGCTCGTGCACACCCAGCGCATTGAGCAGTGGCGGATCCTTGATGGCGATGGGCGTGACCCGAACGGCTACGATTTTCATGGCGCGGCGGCTCACTTCAGCAGGAGGCTGGGCAACCACAGCGACAACGCGGGAACATAGGTCACCGCCGCCAAGACCAGCAGCAATGCGCCAAAGAAGGGGTACAGGGCCCTGACCACCCGCTCGATCGGCAACTTGGCTACCGCCGCGCCGACGAACAACACGCCGCCCACCGGTGGCGTGATGAGGCCCATGCCCAGGTTGACCATCATGATCATGCCGAAATGCACCGGGTCCACGCCGATGGTCGTGACGATCGGCAGCAGGATGGGCGTCATGATCAGGATCAGCGGCGCCATGTCCATGAGCGTGCCCAGTATCAGCAGCAGGATGTTGATCATCATCAGCACCACGTACTTGTTGCTCGAGATGCTGGTGAACATGCCGGTGATCTGCTGCGGGATCTGCATCAGCGTCATGATGTAGCCGAAGCTGGCAGCAAAGCCGATCAGGATCATCACGATCGCCAGCGTCTTGACCGTGCGGTGAACCAGCTTGGGCAGATCGCGCCACTTGTAGTCACGGTAAATGCACATGGTGACGAAGAAGGCCCAGAGCACCGCGATGGCGGCGGACTCGGTGGCGGTGAAGATACCGGACAGGATTCCGCCCAGGATGATGACCATGGTCATCAGGCCCCACAGCGCGTCCCCACAGATGCGCAACGCTTCGCGCATCGGAATGACCCTGCCTTTGGGAAAGTCGCGCTTTTTCGCGATGAACAGGCACAGGATGGCCAGCGTCAATCCTAGCAGCAGGCCGGGCAGCACGCCCGCCAGGAACAGCGCCGCGATGGACACCGAGCCGCCGGCCGCCAGCGAATAGATCACCGCGTTGTGGCTGGGCGGGATGAGGATGGCCTGCACCGAACCGCTGACGGTCACGGCCGTGGCGAAATCGCGCGGGTAGCCCTTTTTCGCCATCTCGGGAATCAGCACCGAACCGATGGACGCGGTGTCAGCCATCGACGAACCGGAGATCGCCCCGAAAAAGGTGGACGCCAGGATATTGACCAGCGACAGGCCGCCACGCACAAAGCCCACCAGCACGCTGGCAAAGGCCACCAGCCGGCGCGACATGCCGCCTTCGGCCATGATGGCCCCGGCCAGCACAAAGAACGGAATGGCCAGCAGTGAGAACTTGTTCACACCGCTGGCAATGGAAATCATGATGGCGTCGAACGGAATGTCGATCCACCAGGCGCCGATCAGGGCCGACAGGCCGAGCGCGTAGGCCACGGGCATGCCGATGACCATCAGGGCGAGAAAGGACCCGAGCAGAATGAATGCATCCATCAGAGTGCCTCCCCTTCTATTTTTTCATGGTCGAACGTGACCACTTCGCGCCCGCCCTGGTGGCCGAACACCATGCGCTCCAACACGAAAATGAGCGTGATGGCACCGCCCAGCGGCACCGGCAGGTAAGTCGCGCCCACCGGCATCCAGGGAATCTCGCCAATGTTCTGGCCCCAGGTTTCCATGCACAGTTTGGTGCCGTACCCGGCCATGAACAGGGCCACGACCAGCATCAGAAGGTCAATCAGCACCAGCAGCAGGCCGCGCACGCTGGCGGGCAGCCGATCGGTCACCATGGCCACGGCAATGTGGGCGTTGGCCCGGTAGGCCGCCGCCGCGCCAAAGAAGGTGAACACCACCATCAGCAAGATGGAAATGGGCTCGGGCCACTGCGAGCCCGTGCCCAGCACATAGCGGGTGAAGATGCCCCAGGGGATGATGAGGGACATCACGAAGATCGAGATGCCGGAGATCCAGATGCACGCAAGGTACAGCCGGTCGTTGAAATGCAGGGTGTGGTGTTTCATGGGAGTTCCGCAACAGGCGAAGGCCGGGAACACCGCCGTTGGCGATGCTCCCGCGAGGGGCGGCGACCGCGTTACTTGGTCGCGTCGATGCGTTTCATCAGGTCGGCAAACTTCGTGCCGTACTTGGCGCGCACAGGGGCTGTCGCGTCATAGAACAGCTTCTGGTCGACCGGCACAAACTCGACGCCGGCAGCCTTGAGCTTGGCCGAGTACTCCTCCACGCTCTTGTCCCACAACGCGCGCTGGTCCAGTTGCGCCTCGCGACCGAACTTCTTGACCAGGGCCTGGTCGGCGGGCGTGAGCTTGTCCCAGGTGACCTTGGACATCACCAGGATTTCCGGGATGATCAGGTGGTTGGTCTGCGCGTAATACTTGGTTCCAGTGGTGTAGTGGTTGGAGGTGAACATGCTCGGCGGGTTGTTTTCCGCGCCGTCGATCACGCCTGTTTGCAGCGCACTGAACACTTCGCCGTAGGCCATGGAGATGCCGTTGCCGCCCATGGCATTCATGGTGTCCACGAACAGCGGGTTGCCCATCATGCGAACCTTCACGCCCTTGAGATCGGCAGGGGTCTTGACCAGCTTCTTGGTGTACAGGCTGCGCGCGCCGCCGTCCATCCAGCCCAGTGCGACCAGGCGGGCCGGACTGGCGCTGACCTTGGCCAGCAGTTCGTCGCCAATCGGGCCATCGATCACCTTGCGCATGTGAGCGATGTCGCGGAATACGAAGGGCATGTTGAACACGTCCACGTCAGGTGCGACCGGGCCGACCACACCCAGCGAGATACGGGCGATCTGGATGGCGCCGATCTGGGTCTGCTCGACCACTTCCTTTTCCTGCCCCAGCACCGCGCCGGGGAACATTTGCATCTTGATGCGGCCATTGGTGGCGGCTTCAAGCTTCTTGCCCATGTTCTCGACGGCCACCACGGTGGGATAACCCGCCGGGTGTGTATCAGTAGCCTTGAGCATGATGTTCTGTGCGGCGGCGGTGAACGATGCGGAGAATGCGACAGCTGCAACAGCGGCGGCGACAAAGTTTCTGCGGAAGGTCATGGTTGTCTCCATTGATTGACTTGGTTAAAAACTACTGACAGAAAAGAAGGAAAATTGCGGCTCAGGCAGTCCGCGCACGCCGGGGCGCAGCGCAAACAGACCGCCGGCCAGCGGCTGGTCAGATAGATCGACTCCGTCGGGGCGAATCGATGTCACGAACAGGGTGTCCAGCCCGGCGCCGCCAAAGGCGCACATGGCGGGTTTTTTAACGGGCACGGCGAGCGAGCGGTCCAGCCTGCCTTCGGGCGTGAAGCGGTGAACCAGTCCGGCGTCGTTGCCGCAAATCCAGTAACAGCCGTCCTCATCCACCGCAGCGCCATCCGGGCGTCCCGGCAGCGGGTTCATGTCGACAAAGACGCGGCGGTTTGCCGGCGTGCCGGTTTCAGTGTCGTAGTCAAAAGCCCAAACCGTCTGCACCGAAGGATGGGAGTCCGACAAATACATGGTGCGCCCGTCCGGGCTGAAAGCCAGGCCATTGGGTGTGATGAAACCGCTCAGGAGGTTTTTCAATCCGCTATCTTTTTCATAGCTGTACACGCAGCCAGTACGGGCGCCAAGGGCCATATTGAGCACCATGGTGCCGGCCAGGAAACGCCCTTGCCGGTCGCAGCGGCCATCGTTGAAGCGCATGCCCATCTGTGCATGCCGCACCCCGGCCAGCGGCTTGGCATCGAGATGACCGTCTTCATGCGGCTGCAATTCGAACACACCGGTTTCCATGCCCGCCACCCAGCCCGCCTCCGGGCCGCGCGAGGCGATGCAGGCCAGCATTTCAGGTGCCAGCCAGTGACGGGTAGCGCCCGTGGCGGCCTGCCAGCGGCACAGCTTGCGCGCTGGAATGTCTACCCAGTAGAGCGCCTGTTCGCCCACGTGCCAGACCGGACTCTCGCCAGTGGCATTGCGCGCATCCAGAACCAGTTCGGCCTGCGTGGACATGGCCATCAGCCGGCGAAAGGACCGGCTTTGACAAAGCCGCCGCCCTGAAACAGCGCCGCGGGGTCACTCAAATCAGGCGCAGGCGTGCGGGCATAGACGGCCTCGCGGAAGATGTCCGAGCTGTCCTTCGGCACATAGCCGATATGGCGGGCCCGGCTGTTGTCCCACCAGGTCACTGCATTGTTGGACATGCCGAAGATGATGCTGTGACCCAGCACCGGCGTGGTCAGGCAGGCCGTGATCAGGCGGTGCAAATCATCAAAGCTCAGCCAGGTGGCCAGCATGCGCCGGTCTTTGGGCTCGGCAAATGACGAGCCGATGCGCACACAAGCCGTCTCGATGCCGTAGCGGTCAAAATAAAGGCGCGCCAAATCCTCACCAAAGGCCTTGCTCAGGCCGTACAGGCCGTCCGGGCGCGCAGGGCGGTCAGCGGTAATGGTTTCGTCCTGGCGGTAAAAGCCGGTCACATGGTTGGAGCTGGCAAACACCACGCGCTTGACGCCGTGCTTGCGCGCCGCTTCGTACAGGTTGTAGGCGCCCAGAATATTGGCCTGCAAAATCGGACCAAACGAGCCTTCGACCGACATGCCGCCCAGGTGCACGATGGCATCGACGCCCTTGACCATGGCATCCACGGCGGCGGCGTCGGCCAGATCGGCAAGCACCACTTCCTCGCCGGCAGCGGCAGCGCCAAACGCCTGCCGGTCCGACAGGCGCAGCACCGAGCAGTTGGACTTGAGGCGCTCGCGCAGGGCCTTGCCCAAACCACCGGCAGCCCCCGTCAACAGCAGCTTTTCATGAACTTTGATCGTCATCTTTGTCTTTTTGCCCTGCCGCTTTCGCAGACACTGGACTTTTTTTTCAAGTTTGTTAAAGTCAACCCAACCAACACATCAGTCATAGGTTGTCTGATGACTTGGAATTTTCCAATCCCACCTATTACTTGTCAACGCTTTTTTAATGGACTCAAGGAAAACCCCTAGTCACGCCGAAACCGCCCTGGCGCCGCCCGCGCCAGACGAATTGCCGCGTGTCCGCCGCCCCCGCGGCCTGGTGACGGAGATTGTTGAAAGCCTGACCAGCAGCATCCGCGAAGGCCAGCTTCAACCGGGCGCCAAACTGCCCACCGAAGCAGAAATCATGGCCCGCTTCGATGTCAGCCGCACCGTGGTCCGCGAGTCCCTGTCCCGCCTTCAGGCATCCGGGCTGGTGGAGACGCGGCATGGCATCGGCACCTTTGTGCTGCCGCCGCAGGAGCCCGGCAACTTCAAAATCAGCGCCGAAGACTTTGCAACCGTTGCCGACGTGATTTCAGTGCTGGAGCTGCGCATCAGCCTGGAAACCGAGGCCGCCGGACTGGCCGCCCAGAGGCGGACCCCGGACAACCTGCGGGCCATGGAGAGCGCCCTGCGCGCCTTCCAGGACTCCATTCACCACGACTCCGATGCCGTGCCGCCCGACTTCCAGTTCCACATGGAGGTGGCCCGCTCCACCGGCAACCGGCATTTCGCCGACCTGATGACCTACCTGGGCACCATGATCATTCCACGCACCCGCGTGAACACCGCACTCAGCGCGCCGGAGGGCCGGCTCGGCTATTTGCAGCGCGTCCACAGCGAGCACGAAAGCATTTACAACGCCATCCGCGACCAGGACGCCGATGCTGCCCGCGCCGCGATGCGCACCCACCTGTCCAACAGCCGGGAGCGGCTGCGCAGGGGCCAGAATGCGCACACCATCCAGCCGGCCAGCCCCCAGATCGATGCGACTGACCCGGCAAGCACTATTGCATAAGCCGCGATCTAGTTGTACGATGACCGATAATTAAATTATCAACCGTGATCGTCCACAGATTCGCCTTATGCCTGACATCAGCGCCCCAATACCCGCAGCAGCCCAAACACCCGCTTTCTCCCAGACTCCCCGCATCACCCGGGTCCAGGTGATTCCGGTCGCCGGGCAAGACAGCATGCTGCTCAACCTGAGCGGCGCCCATGCGCCCTTCTTCACCCGCAACCTGCTCATCCTCACCGACAGCGCCGGGCGCACCGGCGTCGGTGAAGTCCCCGGCGGCGAGAAAATCCGCAAAACACTGGAAGACGCCCGCCCCCTGATCGAAGGGCAGCCGATCGGCGCCTGGAACCAGATCCTCAACACACTGCGCATGCGCTTTGCCGAGCGCGACAGCGGCGGCCGCGGCAACCAGACCTTTGACCTGCGCGTCACCATTCACGCGGTCACCGCCGTTGAAAGCGCCCTGCTGGACCTGCTGGGGCAGTTTCTGGACGTGCCCGTGGCGGCCCTGCTCGGCGAAGGCCAGCAGCGCGACTCGGTGGCCATGCTGGGCTACCTCTTCTACATTGCCGACCGCCGACAGACAGGCCTGCCCTACGCCAGCGAGCCGGATGCCAGCGACGACTGGCTGCGTCTGCGCCATGAGCCCGCCATGGATGCGCAAGGCATCGTGCGGCTGGCGGAAGCGGCCTATGCGCGCTATGGCTTCAAGGACTTCAAGCTCAAGGGCGGCGTCTTGCGCGGCGACGAAGAAATGCAAGCCATCGTGGCCTTGTCGGAGCGCTTTCCCGACGCCCGCATCACACTGGACCCCAACGGCGGCTGGCTGCTGCAGGACGCCGTGCGGCTTTGCCGCGACCGCCACAAGGAGCTGGCATATGCCGAAGACCCCTGCGGGGCCGAAGGCGTTTTTTCGGGCCGCGAGGTGATGGCGGAATTTCGCCGTGCCACCGGCCTCATGACGGCCACCAACATGGTGGCCACCGACTGGCGCGAAATGGCGCACAGCATCCAGCTGCAATCGGTCGACATTCCGCTGGCCGACCCGCATTTCTGGACCCTGCAGGGCTCGGTGCGCGTGGCGCAGATGTGCCAGACCTGGGGCCTGACCTGGGGCTCGCACTCCAACAATCATTTTGATGTCTCGCTGGCCATGTTCACCCATGTGGCCGCGGCCGCGCCAGGCAAGGTCACGGCCATTGACACACACTGGATCTGGCAGGACGGCCAGCGCCTGACCAAGGAGCCGCTGCGCATCGTGGACGGCAGCGTGGCCGTCCCGACAAAGCCGGGGCTCGGTGTGAAACTGGACATGGCCGAGGTCGGCAAGGCCCACCAGCTCTACCTGCAGCATGGCCTGGGCGCACGCGACGATGCGATCGCCATGCAGTACCTGATTCCGAACTGGAAGTTCAACAACAAGATGCCCTGCATGGTCCGGTAAAACCCGATCCCGATTCCGCTCCCGGTTCCGTGCATTTTCAGTAGTTACAACAAGGAGACAAACCATGCATCGCCGTACCCTGATCCAGTCAGCCCTGAGCCTGACGGCCGCCGCCACCCTGCCCGCCTGGGCGCAGGACAAGTGGCCCGCCAAGCCCATCACCTACATCGTGCCCTTTCCGGCCGGCGGGACCACAGACACCCTCGGGCGCCTGATCGGGCAAAAACTGGGGCCTGCGCTGGGCACCACCATCGTGATCGACAACAAGGGCGGCGCCGGCGGCAGCGTCGGCTCCGAAGTGGCTGCCCGCGCCCCGGCCGATGGCTACACCGTACTGGGCGGCACCATCAGTTCGCACGCCATCAACGTGAGCCTGTACCCCAAGCTGGGTTATGACCCCATCAAATCCTTCGCGCCCGTGGCACTGATCGGCTCGAACCCGGTGGTGCTGGTGGTGGGCCAGAACAGTCCCTACAAAACGCTGCAGGACGTGCTCAATGCCGCCAAGGCCAAACCCAGGACGGTGTCCTCGGCCTCGGCGGGCAGCGGCACCTCGCAGCATCTGGCACTCGAGTTGCTGGGCTTCAAGTCCGGCACCCAGTTCATCCACGTGCCCTACAAAGGCAGCGGCCCGGCAATTCAGGATGTCATTGGCGGCCAGGTGGACATGATGTTTGACACCACCGTGGTCGCCGGGCCCCACATCCAGAGCGGCAAGGTGCGCGCGCTGGCCGTCACGTCCGCCAAACGGCTGGAGTCGCTGCCCAACGTTCCGACCGTCGCCGAATCCGGCGTAGCCGGTTTCGAGGTGGTGTCGTGGCAGGGTATTTTTGTGCCTGCCGGCACGCCCAAGCCCATCGTGACCCAGCTGCACACCGAAATCCTGAAAATCCTGCAGCAGCCGGAAATGCAGGACCGCCTCAAGGGCTTGGGCATGCAGCCGTCCAGCATGAGCCCCGAGCAGGTGGCCGCCTTCCAGAGAGCGGAAGTCGACAAGTGGGCGCAGGTCATCAAGGCGGCCGGCATCAAGCTCGAATAAAGACGAAGCGCAAAAAATGCGCGGTATCTAGGAGCCTCCCAGCCCGAGCAAACGCATCGCATTGCCCTTCAGGATGCCGGGCATCACCTCGCGCTTGAAACCGGCTTCCTCGAAGTCCTTCATCCAGCGGTCGGGCGTGACCAAAGGGTAGTCGCTGCCAAACAGGATGCGGTCCTTCAGCAGCGTGTTGGCGTACTGCACCAGCTGCTTCGGAAAATACTTCGGGCTCCAGCCCGACAGGTCAATCCAGACATTGGGCTTGTGTGTCGCCACGCTCAGGGCTTCGTCCTGCCAGGGAAAACTGGGATGGGCCATGACGATCTGCATGTCGGGGAAATCGATGGCCACGTCGTCCAGATGCATGGGGTTGGAATACTCCAGCCGCAAGCCGCCGCCGCAACGCATGCCGCTGCCTATGCCGCTGTGCCCGGTGTGAAAAATCGCCGGCAGCTTGTACGCATTGATCACCTCGTAAATCGGCCAGGCCATCTTGTCGTAGGGATGGTAGCCCTGCACCGTCGGGTGAAACTTGAAGCCTTTGACGCCGTGCTCTTCGATCAGCCGGCGCGCCTCGCGTGCGCCCATTTTTCCCTTGTGCGGGTCAATGCTGGCGAAGGCCATCATCATGTCGCTGTTGTTCTTGGCCGCTTCGGCAATTTCTTCGTTCGGGATGCGGCGGCGGCCCAGCTTGGATTCGCTGTCCACCGTGAACATGATCAGCCCGATCTTGCGTTCGCGGTAATAGGCAATGGTTTCTTCAATCGTCGGCCGGCGGCTGTTTTTGAAGTACTTGTCGGCGGCGCGGTCGTACTCCTCGCCATAGTTGTCAAACGGGTTCCAGCAGCTCACTTCGGCGTGGGTGTGGATGTCAATGGCGATGAGATTTTGGTAGTCCATGCGGTCTCCTGGCGTGTTCGATTTTTTTCTCAGGCATGCGGGTTAACACCGACAAAACAAGCAGAAAAATCAATTGAATTAGTTATTATTTATAACAATAATTCACTTACTTTGCAAACCTGTCCATGAACTCCAAAACCCTTTCCAACAGCACGTCCAGCGACATCCAGCTTGACACTCGCGGCGACCACCAGGAGGTCGCGGTGATCCGCCTGAGCCGCGTCGCCAAGCGCAACGCCCTCAGTGACGGCCTGATTCTGGCGCTGCGTGACATCTTTGAAAACCTGCCTGCCACCGTCCGTGCCGCCGTGATCCATGGCGAAGGCGCCCACTTCTGCGCCGGCCTGGATCTGGGCGAACTGCAGGAGCGCGACGCGGGCCAGGGCATGCACCATTCGCGCATGTGGCACGCCGCGCTGGAGCGGGTGCAGTTCGGCCCGGTTCCGGTGATTGCCGCGCTGCACGGCGCCGTGGTCGGCGGCGGGCTGGAGCTGGCCAGCGCCTGCCATATCCGCGTGGCCGACGAGTCCACCTTCTATGCGTTGCCGGAAGGCTCGCGCGGCATTTTTGTCGGCGGCGGCGGCTCGGTGCGCATCCCCAAACTGATTGGCGTCGCGCGCATGACCGACATGATGCTGACCGGCCGCGTCTACAACGCACAAGACGGTGAGCGTGCCGGTTTTGCGCAGTACCTGGTGCCCGAAGGCCAGGCCTTAGCCAAGGCCCTGGAACTGGCCGTGCGGGTGGCGCAAAACGCCCCCTTGACGAATTACGCACTGATGCATGCGCTGCCCCGGATTGCCGAGCAGCCGGCCGACCAGGGCTACCTGACGGAATCCCTGATGGCAGCGATTGTGCAGAGCGCGCCAGAAGCCAAGCAGCGAGTCCAGGCCTTTCTCGACGGCAAGGCCAACAAGGTTGCGAAGAGCTGACAGCGCGACGCACTACAAAGCACATGAACGAGACAACGACCACCCCCCGCCCGCCGAGCTATCGGCCGCTGACCTTCGGCGTGACCCGGGTCGCGCTGCGCGAAGGTCCGCACGGCACCCAATACCTGGGTGCCGACCAGCCGCTGGCCGACTACGCGCTGCGCATCACCGACCGGCTGATCCATTGGGCGCAGACCACGCCGGAGCGCACTTTCATGGCCAGGCGCGTCAAGAATGCCGACGGCAACTCCGGCGACTGGCAGCACATCAGCTACGCGCAGGCGCTGGCCAGTGCCCGCAGCATTGCGCAGGCATTGCTGGACCGCGGCCTGAATGCGGAGCGCCCGGTGGCCATTCTCAGTGAAAACGACCTGGAACACGCGCTGCTGGCGCTGGGCTGCATCTACGCCGGCGTGCCCTATTGCCCGGTCTCGCCCGCCTACGCCACCATCAGCCAGGATTACGACAAGCTGCGCCATGTATTGAACACGCTGACGCCCGGCCTGGTGTTTGCCAGCGATGCGGCGCGTTACGGCAAGGCGATTGCCGCCACCGTCGGCGACGACGTCGAGGTTGCTATCAACTCAATAGCTACTGATGACCATATGACAAGGGCTACCACCCAATTTAGCCAACTTCTTGCGACGCAAGCGACAGCGGCAACCGATGCGGCGATGCAGGCCACCGGGCCCGACACCATCGTCAAGTTCCTGTTCACATCGGGCTCGACCAAAAGCCCTAAGGCCGTGATCAACACCCAGCGCATGTGGTGCGCCAACCAGCAGCAGATGCGCCAGTCCATGCCGGTGCTGACCGAAGAGCCGCTGGTGTTGATCGACTGGCTGCCGTGGAACCACACCTTCGGCGGCAACCACAACTTCGGCATGACGATTTACAACGGCGGCACACTCTACATTGACGACGGCAAACCGACACCGGCGCTGATGGGCGAGACCCTGCGCAACCTGCGCGAGATTGCCCCGACGGTGTATTTCAATGTGCCCACGGGTTTCGAAGCGATTGCCAACGCAATGAAAACCGACCCACAGTTGCGCAAAAACCTGCTGTCGCGCGTCAGGATGTTTTTTTATGCCGGCGCCGCGCTGGCCCAGCCGATCTGGGACAGCCTGCACCAGACGCAAGAGGCCGAGATCGGCGAGCGCATCGTGATGGGCACCGGCCTGGGCATGACCGAGTCCGGCCCCTTTGGCATTTTTGTCACCAGCCCCGAGGTGAAAGCCGGCGACCTCGGCGTGCCAACGCCCGGCCTGGAACTCAAGTTGGTGCCTGTCGATGGAAAAACCGAGGTGCGTTACCGTGGCCCCAACATCACGCCCGGCTACTGGCGCGCGCCGGAGGCAACCCGGGAGTCCTTCGATGAAGAAGGCTTCTTCGCGACCGGTGATGCCGTCGCATGGATAGACAACACCGACATTCACAAAGGCCTCAAATTCGACGGCCGCATCGCCGAAGACTTCAAGCTCGCCACCGGCACCTTTGTCAGCGTCGGCCCGCTGCGCGCAAAGATTATTGCCGCCGGCGCGCCTTATGTGCAGGACGTGGTGCTGACCGGCATCAACCTCAAGGAAGTCGGCGCGCTGATTTTCCCGACAGCCGCCTGCAGAGGCCTCAGCGGTCTGGATGCTGCCGCCAGCTTGAAGAATGTGCTCGAAAGCGCACCGGTTCAGGCCAGATTCCAGCAACTGCTCGACGAACTGGCACACACTGCCACCGGCAGCGCCAGCCGCATTGCCCGGGCCCATCTGATGACCGAGCCGCCCTTGATCGACAAGGGCGAGGTCACCGACAAGGGCTCGATCAACCAGAGCGCCGTGCTCAAACACCGCGAGGCACTGGTCGAAGCGCTACATACCGGGACCTTGCCCTTCATCCTGAAACCTCAAGAGAAACATCAATCGCTATGACTACGCCGCAGATCGACACCGTTCGCCGCTACCTTGCTTGCCTGCATGCCAGCGACACCGAGGGCCTGGTCTCCACGTTCGAGCCCGATGGCATCGTGGATTCACCCTTCCTCGGCAGGATGCAGGCTGCCCCGTTCTTCGCCAAACTGAAGCAGGCTTCAGCACAAAGCGTGATCACGCTGATCGATCTGTTCACTTCGGTCGAACCCGGCGACGTGGCCGTCCGCGTCGCCGCTTACTTCCGTTACGAGTGGACGCTCAAGGACGGCAAGGTTGTCACGTTCACCTGCGTAGACGTGTTTGAGTTCAAGCGCGGAAGTGATCGCATCTCTTCCATGACCATCGTCTATGACACCCATCCGCTTCGCGAGGAAGTCGGAGACAAATACGCACGGGCAATGGAGTAAGGAATTCATGAAGACAGAGGGACAAGCTGCGCTCGTTACCGGCGGCGCCTCCGGCCTGGGAGAAGCCACGGCACGCGAGCTGGCACGCCTTGGCGCCAAGGTCGCGGTGCTCGACGTCAACATGGCGCTGGCCGAAAAGGTCGCAGCCGAAATCAATGGCGTCGCCTGCCAGTGCGACATCACCAACACCGACAGCGTGACGGCGGCGCTGGACAAGGCGGCAGCGGCCCACGGCCCGGCTCGGATTCTGATGAACATCGCCGGCATTGGCAGCGCCAAACGCATCGTCGCCAAGGACGGCTCGGCCGCGCCGCTGGAAGACTTTTCCAAAGTCATCAACGTGAACCTGATCGGCAGCTACAACATCAGCCGGTTGTTTGCGGCCGAGTGCGTAAAACTTGCGCCACTGGAAGACGGCGAACGCGGTGTGATGATGTTCACCGCCTCGGTCGCCGCGTTCGACGGCCAGGTCGGCCAGCAAGCCTACAGCGCGTCCAAGGGCGGGTTGGTCGGCATGACGCTGCCGATGGCGCGCGACCTGGCGCAGCACGGCATCCGCGTCTGCACCGTGGCGCCGGGCCTGTTTGCCACGCCGCTGATGAAGCAACTGCCCGAAGCTGTGCAGGCGTCGCTGGCGGCCTCGATTCCGTTCCCGCCGCGGCTGGGCAAACCCGAGGAATTCGCCCAGCTGGCGGCGCATGTCGTCACCAACGGCCACCTCAATGGCGAAGTGATCCGCCTGGATGGTGCGCTGCGCATGGCGCCGCGCTAACAACACCGCTTTTTCACCCCCTCATTAAAAGGAGACATGCCATGACCACACGCCGCCATTTCGTTCAATCCAGCGTCGCCCTGGCTGCGCTGGGCGCGATGCATCCCTTTGCCGCGCTCGCCCAGGCATTCGAATCCGTGAAGATCATCAACGGCTTTCCGGCCGGCGGCACGGCGGACGCGACCAGCCGCCGCGTGGGCGAAAAGCTGGCCGGCAGCTCGTACACCAAAAACTCCGCCGTGGTCGAGAATAAGCCCGGCGCCGGCGGCCGCATCGCCTGCGAAACGGTCAAGAACGCGGCACCCGACGGCGCAACGCTGCTGCTCACGCCGTACTCCTGCACATCGATCTACCCGCACATCTACAGCAAGCTGAACTACGACCCGTTCAAGGACCTGGCGCCGGTGTCCATCGCGGCGGTCATGCACCACGGGCTGGCCGTAGGTCCACTGGTACCCGCCAGCGTGAAGACCGTGAAAGACTACCTGGCGTGGGCCAAAGCCAATCCCAAGGACGCAAGCTACGGCTCGCCCGCTGCGGGCTCCACGCCTCACTTTCTGGGTGCGCTGCTGGGTATCAGCAGCGGCGTGGACCTCAAACATGTACCTTACCGCGGCTCCATCCCCGGCGTTACCGACGTGATCGGCGGCCAACTCGCATCCATGTTCACGCCCAGCGGCGACTTCCTCGCCAACCACCGTGCAGGCAAGCTGCGCCTGATCGCCACGTCAGGAGCCAAGCGCTCGCCGTTCTCGCCCGAGGTCGCCACGTTCGCCGAGCAGGGCTTCCCCGAGCTCACCACCGAAGAATGGTTCGGTTTCTACGCGCCGGCCAAAACGCCAGCCCCTGTGGTGGCGTCCGCCAACGCGGCCATCAATGCCGCGCTGAAAGAGAAAACCGTTATCGACTCGCTGACCACGTTCGGCCTGATCGCGCAAGGCTCCACGCCGGCAGAAATGGACAAGAGCCAAAAGGACGAGTACACGCGCTGGGGACCGTTGGTCAAGAAGATCGGCTTCACGGCCGAATCCTGAAGGGAGCCGCCAGCGCTTGTCGGCCCGGCTAACTATGCGATCCGGGTCCACAAACTGGTGTAAGGTCGGAAACACCCTGACTCCTTGATGACCCGATGAAGCCCCAAGAGCCGCCCGAGCCCGCGCGTGCCGCCGCCACGCCGGCGGTGGACAAGATAGACACTGGCTATCTGGAAAGCCTGACCGGTTACAACGCCCGGCGTGCGGCCCTGACCGTGATCGAAATCTTCCTGGACCGCATGGCGGTCTACAAGTTTCGGCCGGTCGATTTTTCGGTGATGTCCCTCATCACCCACAACCCGGGAATTACCTCGCGCCAGTTGTGCGCGGCGCTGGACATCCTGCCGCCCAACCTGGTCGCCATCATCAATGCGCTGGAGCGGCGCGAATTGATCTTGCGCAAACCGCACCCGCGCGATGGCCGCGCCTACGGCCTGCACCTGACCGCCAGCGGGCAAAAACTGATGCATGACGCGGAACGCACGGCGCAAGAGCTGGAGTCCGACGCCACCGCCCGCTTGACGGCGGCAGAACGCAAAACCCTGATCCGCCTGCTGCAGAAAATCTACCTGTAATGCCCGGGAGCCTGTCGGGCCTGGAAAGCATCGGCCACCACGCATCGCTCATCGCCGTGCGCCGGCGGACCCGGCCCGAAAAGCACAAGCCCTGGCGTGTTCACCGCAATTTTCAAGCCTTTTTGGCCGCCAGTCCAAATCCAACGGGCACGGGCAGCTATAAAACTAGTAGCACACCGGAATTTGCGCTATATTTGGCCCAAGCTTCGCGCTTATCGATAAACTGTGATCATCATGTGACGAGGAGAGAACACCCAATGAGTGCCAAAGAAAACGCGGCTGTCGGCCAACTGCTTGAACTGCTCGAATCGCGCTACGCACTGCGCGTGCTGTGGGCCCTGAGAGATGGCCATCCCCAGACCTTCCGCCTGCTGCAGGACAGCATTGGCAGCATCACGCCCAACACCCTCAACACCCGCATCAAGGAACTGCGTGCCGCCAGCCTGATGAGCCACGGCGACGATGGCTACATGGTCACCACGCTGGGCGCCGACCTGCTCAAGCGCCTGAACGATGTGCAGGCCTTTGCCGGCAAATGGGCGGCCAGCCAGACCAAAACCGGCAGCGTCAAGAAGAAGTAATTTCCCTGGCGCTCCCTCCCCAAGGACAGGCCCGGCGCCTGTCCTTTTTGTTGGTTGCCTGAGAAAATTCGCAGCCCAAGAATTCATATGGAAAATAGCCCCGGCCGCCCCCCGGCCTGTGCGGGAAGCTATTGTTTCAAGAGCCTTTAAAATAGCGGGTTGCCTTGTAGCGGCCAATCTGTTGTTGGCCCCTGGCACGGGCGCGAAGCCCTTGCCTTGAAAAGGGGCTTGCCACCCCCAGTTAAGCCCTTTGCCAACTCAACCTCTTTTAAATCTCTGTCTTCGAGCATGCCTGAAAACACACAACCCGAACAAAATCAAGCACTTAGCGGTGCCCCCAGCCCTGAAGAGCTGGACGCGGCCCAGGCCGCCGACGATGCCGCCGCGCTGAGCCAGGCTCAGTCCGAGCGGGCCGCCCTGCAGGCCAAGAACGCCGAGCTGGCCGACAGCTACCTGCGCGCCAAGGCCGAGGCTGAAAACGCCCGCCGCCGCGCTGACGATGAAATCGCCAAGGCCCGCAAGTTCGCTGTTGAAGCTTTTGCCGAAAGCCTGCTGCCCGTGGCCGACAGCCTGGAAGCCGGCTTGCTGCTCAAGGACGCCAGCATCGAACATATCCGCGAAGGCACCGAAGCGACGCTCAAGCAGCTCAAGAGCGCACTGGAGCGCAACAAGGTGGTGGCGATTGACCCACCGGCCGGCGCCAGGTTTGACCCGCACCAGCACCAGGCCATCAGCGTGGTGCCGCTGCCGCCCGAGTCCACGCAGGAAGCCAACACCGTGGTGAGCGTGCTGCAAAAGGGCTACCTGATTGCCGACCGCGTGCTGCGGCCCGCCCTGGTGACGGTGGCCGCACCCCAATAAAACCCGGAAATAAAGCACCGCAAGCGATGCCTGGACACTTGAAGTTTTAGAAGTTATCCACAAGTCATCAACATAGTTTTCATCACGGGCTGAAGCATTTTGGCCACCCCGCATTCAATTTGACAATTCAGGAGTAAAAAAATCATGGGAAGAATCATTGGCATCGACCTGGGCACCACCAACAGCTGCGTGGCCATCATGGAAGGCAACACCACCCGGGTCATTGAAAACTCCGAAGGCGCGCGCACCACACCGTCCATCGTGGCCTACCAGGAAGACGGTGAAGTGCTGGTTGGCGCATCGGCCAAGCGCCAGGCGGTCACCAATCCCAAGAACACGCTGTATGCCATCAAGCGCCTGATCGGCCGCAAGTTCACCGAGAAGGAAGTCCAGAAGGACATCAACCTGATGCCCTACAAGATCGCGGCCGCCGACAACGGCGACGCCTGGGTCGAAGTGCGCGGCAAGCAGATTTCGGCCCAGCAGGTCAGCGCCGACATCCTGCGCAAGATGAAAAAGACCGCCGAAGACTACCTCGGCGAGCCGGTCACCGAAGCCGTGATCACGGTGCCCGCCTACTTCAACGACGCGCAGCGCCAGGCCACCAAGGACGCCGGCCGCATCGCCGGCCTGGACGTCAAGCGCATCATCAACGAGCCCACGGCCGCGGCCCTGGCCTTCGGCCTGGACAAGCAGGAAAAGGGCGACCGCAAGATTGCCGTCTATGACCTGGGCGGCGGCACCTTCGACATCTCCATCATCGAGATCGCCGACGTCGATGGCGAGAAGCAGTTTGAAGTGCTGTCCACCAACGGCGACACCTTCCTCGGTGGCGAAGACTTCGACCAGCGCATCATCGACTTCATCATTGCCGAGTTCAAGAAAGAACAAGGCGTGGACCTGAGCAAGGACGTGCTGGCCCTGCAGCGCCTGAAGGAAGCCGCCGAAAAAGCCAAGATCGAGCTGTCCAACAGCGCGCAGACCGACATCAACCTGCCCTACATCACCGCCGACGCAACGGGTCCCAAGCACCTGAACATCAAGATGAACCGCGCCAAGCTGGAAAGCCTGGTGGAAGAGCTGCTCGAGCGCACCATTGCGCCCTGCCGCGTCGCCATCAAGGACGCCGGTGTGAGCGTGAGCGACATCCACGACGTGATTCTGGTCGGCGGCCAGACGCGCATGCCCAAGGTGCAGGAAATGGTCAAGGCGTTGTTTGGCAAGGAGCCCCGCAAGGACGTGAACCCTGACGAAGCCGTGGCCGTGGGCGCTGCCATCCAGGGCCAGGTGCTGTCGGGCGACCGTACCGACGTGTTGCTGCTCGACGTGACCCCGCTGTCGCTGGGCATCGAGACCATGGGCGGCGTGATGACCAAGATGATCAAGAAGAACACGACCATCCCGACCAAGTTTGCACAGACCTTCTCGACCGCTGAAGACAACCAGCCGGCCGTGACCATCAAGGTGTACCAGGGCGAGCGCGAAGTGGCGGCCGGCAACAAGGCGCTGGGCGAGTTCAACCTCGAAGGCATTCCGCCGGCCGCGCGCGGCGTGCCGCAGATCGAGGTGTCGTTCGACATCGATGCCAACGGCATTCTGCACGTGGGCGCCAAGGACAAGGGCACCGGCAAGGAAAACAAGATCACCATCAAGGCCAACTCGGGCCTGTCCGAAGCCGAGATCCAGCAGATGGTGAAAGACGCCGAGCTCAACGCCGAAGAAGACAAGAAGAAAGTCGAATTCGTGCAGGCCAAAAACAATGCCGAAGCCATGGTGCACAGCGTGAAGAAATCGCTGGGCGAGTATGGCGACAAGCTGGAAGCCGGCGAGAAGGAAAAGATCGAAGCCGCCATCAAGGACATGGAAGAAGCGCTCAAGGGTGACGACAAGGCCGCCATTGAAGCGAAGAACACCGCCCTGATGGAAGCCAGCCAGAAACTGGGCGAGAAAATGTACGCCGACATGCAGGCCTCGCAAGCCGCCCAGGCCGGTGGCGACGCCGCCGGTCCAGCCGAGCATGCGCATGCCAAACCGGCGGACGACAACGTGGTGGACGCCGAGGTCAAGGAAGTTAAAAAAGGCTGATGCCGGATTAAAGGTTCCAGCCCACGATGCCATGAAGCGGAAACCAGGAGCGATCCCGGCGTCCGCTTTTGCGCATCCAGCGGCCTAAAACCCCTGTTGATTCCCTTGCCCAGCCTTCGCTCACCAGAAACGCAATTTTCATGGCCAAAAAAGACTATTACGACACGCTAGGCGTTCCCAAGAATGCCAGCGATGAAGACATCAAAAAAGCTTATCGCAAGCTTGCGATGAAGCATCACCCTGACCGCAACCAGGGCGATACGGCCAAGGTCGCCGAAGAAAAGTTCAAGGAGGCCAAAGAGGCCTACGAGATGCTCTCGGACGGGAACAAACGCGCGGCCTACGACCAGTACGGCCACGCAGGCGTGGACCCGAACATGCGTGGCGGTGGCCCGGGGCCCGAAGGGTTTGGCGGCTTCGCCGAGGCCTTTGGCGATATTTTTGGCGACGTGTTCGGTGGCGGACGCGGGGGCCAGCAGCGCAGTGGCCGTCAGGTGTACCGCGGCGGCGACCTGAGCTACGCCATGGAAATCACGCTCGAAGAAGCGGCGACCGGCAAGCATGCGGAAATCCGCATCCCGAGCTGGGACGACTGCCACACCTGTCACGGCTCGGGCGCCAAGCCGGGCACCAAGGTCGTCACCTGCACGACCTGCCATGGCCACGGCGTGGTGCAGATGCGCCAGGGCTTTTTCAGCGTGCAGCAAAACTGTCCGCAGTGCAAAGGCAGCGGCAAACTGATTCCCGAGCCCTGTGTGAGCTGCCATGGCGTGGGTAAAACCAAAACCAACAAGACGCTGGATGTCAAAATCCCCGCCGGCATTGACGACGGCATGCGCATCCGCTCGACCGGCAACGGCGAGCCGGGTACCAACGGCGGCCCGCCAGGTGACCTGTACATTGAAATCCGGCTCAAGAAGCATGCAATTTTTGAGCGTGACGGCGATGATCTGCACTGCGCCGTGCCCATCAGCTTCACGACCGCCGCGCTGGGCGGCGAAATCGACGTGCCCACGCTGGCCGGCAAGGCCTCGATTGACATTCCCGAAGGCACGCAGGGGAGCAAGCAGTTCCGACTGCGCGGCAAGGGCATCAAAGGCGTGCGCTCAAGCTACCCCGGTGATCTGTACTGCCACATCACGGTCGAGACACCGGTGAAGCTCACCGAGCACCAGCGCAAACTGCTCAAGGAACTCGATGAGTCCCTGAAAAAGGGCGGCGCCAAGCATTCGCCGAGCGGAGAAGGCTGGACCGACAAGCTGAAGAGTTTCTTCAGCGCCTGATCCCGTGCACCTGGCCCTGCACTCGGCAAGGCCCGATCACCTCCTGCCTTCCGGTTCCATGACCGGAAGGCATTTTCTTGACAGCCCTTGTTTGCCCAACTGCCCGTCTTGCTGAACCCGAAAAGATACACTGTGCAGCTATGTCTTTGCATCCGGCCGACGATCAGGCCGCCCACTCCCTTGCACCTGGTTTCCCCGGCTCCATTTCTGCGCCGGCTGGAGCGGCAACCCTGAGCCGCCAGCAACGGGCTCTCCACCCCGGCTGGGTGCTCGTGCTGGCCAGTCTCTGGCTTGCCACCGTCTGCAACGTCGCCCTCTGGCGGGAGCTCACCCGCCTGCCCGGGCTGCACGGCGGGCAGCTGCTGCAGGCCAGCTTGAGTTTGGGCCTCATGATCGCTTTGACGACCTGCGGCCTGCTCGGTGCGCTGGCCTGGCGCTGGACGCTCAAGCCGGTGATCACGCTGTTCCTGTTTTCGGCAGCGTTTGGCGCCTATTTCATGATGGCCTATGGCGTGGTGATAGACCCGACCATGATGGTCAACACGCTGCAAACCGATCTGCGCGAAACCCGCGATCTGCTCAACTGGCGGATGCTGGCCAGCGTGGTGGTGCTGGCCGTGCTGCCCAGCGTGCTGCTGTGGCGCCAGCCTGTACGCCGGCTGGGCGCGCTTCGGCACACCCTGACAAACGCTATTATTTTTATAGCATCCAGCGCTTTACTGGTGCTGACGGTGATGCTTTCCTTTCAGGGGTTCTCGTCACTCATGCGCAACCACACCCATGTGCGCTACCTGATCAATCCGCTCAATTCCTTTTACGCCCTGGGCGTCATTGCCGCCAAGCCCTTCCAGCGCAACGAGACCGTTATCCTTCCCCTGGGGGAAGACGCCAGGCTGGGTGCCAGCTACGCCCGGCAAAACAAGCCGCCACTGCTGCTGCTGGTACTCGGCGAGACCGCGCGCAGTGGCAACTTTTCCATCAACGGCTACCAGCGCCCCACCACGCCCAAGCTGGCCCAGGAGACCCTCGTCAGCCAGCGCAATGCCTGGGCGTGCGGCACCAGCACAGCAGCGTCCCTGCCCTGCCTGTTTTCGCACCTGGGCCGTGAAGGCTATGACGCACGCCCGGCCAGCTACGAAGGCCTGCTGGACGTGTTGCAGCGTGCGGGGCTGGCGGTGCTCTGGATAGACAACCAGTCCGGCTGCAAAGGCGTGTGTGACCGCGTGGAGAGCACCAACACCTCCCTGCTCAAGGTCCCGGGACTTTGCGACGGCGGCGAATGCTTTGACGAAGTGATGCTTGACCGCCTGGACGAGCGCATTGCCGCCCTGTCTGCCGAGCGCCGCGCCAGGGGCGTGGTGGTGGTGATGCACCAGATGGGAAGCCATGGCCCGGCGTATTACAAGCGCTCGCCCGCTGCCTTCAAAACCTTCAAGCCGGAATGCAGCAGCAACGCCTTGCAGGAATGCGGGCACGATGAATTGATCAATGCCTACGACAACAGCATCGTCTACACCGACCACTTCCTCTCTCGCAGCATTCAGTGGCTCAAGGCCCAGGAGCCGCGTGCCGCACCCGCGCTGATTTATGCGTCCGACCATGGCGAGTCGCTCGGTGAAAACAACCTGTACTTGCACGGCATGCCCTACAGCATTGCCCCCGACGTCCAGAAGCGCGTGCCCTGGATCACCTGGCTGTCACCCTCGTTCGAGCAGCGCGCCAAGCTCAGCATGGCCTGCCTGAACCAGCGGCGCGACGCACCGATCAGCCACGACAACTACTTTCATTCGGTCCTCGGCGTGATGGATGTGCAGACCGGCGTCTACCAG
This sequence comes from Polaromonas sp., assembly GCF_036676035.1. Classification (GTDB taxonomy): domain Bacteria; phylum Pseudomonadota; class Gammaproteobacteria; order Burkholderiales; family Burkholderiaceae_C; genus Polaromonas. The sequence continues at coordinate 8,531 of NZ_JAKFDR010000038.1, read as the reverse complement.
CGCACGCTGGATATGTACGCGCCTTGTGTGAGGCCCTAGCTCAGGCTTTACCTCATATCTCACGTCAAAACAGGCTGCCCTGCCCATCCACCCGGGCTGGCCTGAATTGGCTCAAATCCAGCTCGGTGCGCTGGCGGTTCAGGCCCAGCCGATGGCAGGTTTTCTCAAAGCGCTGGCGTATCAGGTCGGCCCACAGGCCACTGCCCTTCATGCGCGTGGCAAAGTTGCTGTCATAGTCTTTGCCGTCGCGCATCTCGTGGATGCGCGCCATGATGCGCGCCGCGCGCTGCGGGTAGTGCATGTCGAGCCACTGTCGAAACAGCGGGCTCAGCTCCCAGGGCAGGCGCAGCACGGTGTAAAACGCCGTGCGCGCACCGGCGTCCCACGCAGCCTGCAGCACCTGCTCCATGTCGTCATTCACAAAAGGAATCTGCGGCGCCACGCTGACGCCCACGGGCACGCCCTCGGCGGCCAGCGTCTGGATGGTGCGCAAACGCCGGTGCGGCGCCGCGGCGCGCGGCTCCAGCTTGCGCGCCAGTTCGCCATCGAGCGTGGTGATGGTCACATAGACCGCAGCCAGCCTGTCGGCCGCCATGGGCGCAATCAGGTCCAGATCGTGCTCCACGCCGCTGGATTTGGTGACCAGTGAAAACGGATGGCGCGCCTGTTGCAGCACCTCGATCACACCGCGCGTGAGCCGCAACTCACGCTCCACCGGCTGGTAGCAGTCGGTGGCCGAGCCAATGTTCAGCAGCTTGGGAATATAACGCCTGGCAGCCAGTTCGCTGCGCAACACCGAGGCGATGTTGCGTTTGGCGATGATCTTGGTTTCAAAATCCAGCCCGGGCGACAGGTTCAGATAGCTGTGCGTGGGCCGCGCATAGCAGTAGGTGCAGCCGTGTTCACAGCCTCGGTAAGGGTTCAGCCCATAGTCAAAGTAAATGTCGGGCGAGTCATTCTTCGTGATGGCGCTGCGGGCGTTTTCAAAAAAGATTTCGGTTTCGATTCGTTCCGCCTCGCCCGCAGCATCTTCTTCCAGTGTGCCCCAGCCATCGTCATACGCCAGGCGCGCATCCCGCTCAAACCGGTGCGCCAGGCGCGTGGCCGTACCCCGGCCTTTGATGGCATGGATGGGAATGCTGACTTCAGTCATGACAGGCGCGATCAGGCGTGGAGTAACACCCAAGAATACGTTTAAACTGTGTTTTTATCCAGTTAAATTTCAATACCCCTTCCGGCAAGCATGAAGATGCATGAAAATGTGTCGCACCCCCATGATCAAGCGCCCCGAAAACATCCACGCCAGCTACCACGCCCATGTCTACTTCGGACCGGAGTCGGTCGAACAGGCACGCCAGCTTTGCCAGACCGCCGGTGAGCGGCTCAAGGTGAGCGTGGGCCGCATGCACGAGCGGCTGGTGGGCCCACACCCGCACTGGAGCTGCCAACTGGCGTTCGATAGCACCGAGTTTGAGCGGGTCATTGCCTGGCTGGAGCAAAACCGCAATGGCCTGGACGTGTTCGTTCATGGTTTGACAGGCAATGATCTGGAAGACCACACCACCCATGCCGCCTGGCTAGGCAACGCGTCGGAACTCAATCTGGAAATGCTCAGGCGTTAGCCAAGCAGAAAAAAAAGCGTGCCTAGGGCACGCTTTTTTTTGGTGGGTAGAACCCGTTTTCGTCAGGCCGCCAGCCGGGCCTTGGCCTCGAAATACTCGCGCTTGAGCCGGGCCACGAACTCGGCCGTGCTGCTGATCTGGTTGACGGCGCCAATCCCCTGGCCCGAGCCCCAGATGTCTTTCCAGGCTTTTTTGGCGCTGTCGCCACCGCCAAAGCTCATGCTGCTGGGGTCACTGACGGGCAGGTTGTCAGGGTCCAGCCCCGCGGCACGGATCGACGGCGCCAGGTAGTTGCCATGCACGCCGGTAAACAGGTTGGAATAAACGATGTCATCCGAGCTGCCCTGCACAATGGCCTGCTTGTAGGTCTCGGCGGCGCGCGCTTCGTGCGTGGCAATAAACGCCGAGCCAATGTAGGCAAAGTCGGCACCCATGGCTTGCGCGGCCAGCACAGCGCCACCGGTGGCAATGGAGCCACTCAGTGCCAGCGGGCCATCGAACCACTGGCGGATTTCCTGGATCAGCGCAAACGGGCTCTTCACGCCGGCATGCCCACCGGCGCCGGCCGCCACGGCAATCAGGCCGTCAGCGCCCTTTTCAATCGCCTTGCGCGCGAACTTGTTGTTGATGATGTCGTGCAGCACCACGCCGCCGTAACTGTGCGCCGCGGCATTGATGTCTTCGCGCGCGCCCAGGCTGGTGATGCAGATGGGCACCTTGTACTTGACGCACATTTCCATGTCGTGCTCCAGCCGGTCGTTGGACTTGTGCACGATCTGGTTGATGGCGAACGGCGCGGCCGGCTTGTCCGGATTTGCCTTGTTGTAGGCCGCCAGCGTCTCGGTGATCTCGGCCAGCCACTCGTCGAGCTGCGCTGCAGGGCGCGCATTGAGCGCGGGCATGGCGCCCACCACACCGGCCTTGCACTGCTCGATCACCAGCTTGGGGTTGCTGATGATGAACAGTGGCGAACCGATGATGGGCAGCGGCAAATTATTCAGCGGGGCGGGGAGTCTGGACATGGTGTACTTCGTTGGTTATTGGGGGGTTGTCATCCCGGACTTGATCCGGGATCCACGGTGGTGCGCCGCCATGGATTGCGGGTCAGGCCCGCAATGACAGACTTCAGAAGGCCTCAAGCGCCAGCGCGGTCACACTGTCAGCGCCATCCACGATGCTGTCGCGCATGCCCGGCGCCTTGCTCAGCAGGTGGTCGGCATAAAACTGTGCGGTGATGATTTTGGCCTTCATGAAGCCCGCATCCACCCCTTTGGCCAGCTCGGCCTCAGCGACCAGCAGCGCACGCGCCATCTGCCAGCCCGCCACCACATTGCCCGCAAGCATGAGATAAGGCACGCTGCCGGCAAACACCGCATTGGGGCTGGCCTTGGTATTGCCGGCCACAAAGTTGACCACGTCCACAAACGCTTCGCGCGCGGCTTGGAGGCGCCTGGCCACCGCCTTGGCCGCCGCGCCGCCTTGCTGGATGAGCTCGGCTTCCGTCACCTCGATCTGCCGGGCAACGCCCAAGGCGGTCTGGCCCCCGTCGCGTGCCGTCTTGCGGCCCACGAGGTCGTTGGCCTGGATGGCCGTGGTGCCTTCGTAAATCGTCAGGATTTTGGCGTCGCGGTAGTACTGCGCCGCGCCGGTTTCCTCAATAAAGCCCATGCCGCCGTGCACCTGCACGCCCAGCGAGGTCACCTCCAGGCTCATCTCGGTGCTGTAGCCCTTGACCAGCGGCACCATGTATTCGTAAAACGCCTGGTTCTGCTTGCGCACGTCGGCATCGGGGTGGTGGTGCGAGGCGTCGTAGGCGGCGGCGGCCACGGCGGCCATGGCGCGGCAAGCTTCGGTGTAGGCGCGCATGGTCATCAGCATGCGTTTCACATCGGGGTGGTGAATGATGGGCGCGCTGGCGTTGATGGAACCGTCGACTGGGCGGCTCTGCACCCGGTCTTTCGCGTACTGCACGGCCTTTTGGTAGGCACGCTCGGCAATCGCGATGCCCTGCATGCCCACGGCGTAACGCGCCGAGTTCATCATGATGAACATGTACTCCAAGCCGCGGTTTTCCTGGCCCACGAGGTAGCCGATGGCGCCACCGTGGTCGCCAAACTGCAGCACCGCCGTCGGGCTGGCCTTGATGCCCAGCTTGTGCTCTATGCTCACGCAGTGCGCATCGTTGCGTGCACCCAAGGAGCCATCCTTGTTGACCATGAACTTGGGCACCACGAACAGGCTGATGCCCTTGACGCCCTCGGGCGCGCCGGCCACGCGGGCCAGTACCAGGTGCACGATGTTCTCGGCCATGTCGTGCTCACCGTAGGTGATGAAGATCTTGGTGCCGAAAATCTTGTAGCTGCCATCGGGTTGCGGATCGGCCTTGGTGCGCACCAGTGCCAGGTCGGAGCCGGCCTGCGGCTCCGTCAGGTTCATGGTCCCGGTCCATTTGCCGCTGATCATGTTTTCCAGGTAGATGGCCTTGAGCTCATCCGAGCCAGCGGTCAGCAAGGCCTCGATCGCGCCGTCCGTCAGCAGCGGGCAGAGCGCAAAACTCATGTTCGCGGAGTTGAGCATCTCGCCGCAAGCCGCCCCAATCGTCTTGGGCAGGCCCTGGCCGCCGAAGTCGGTCGGGTGCTGCAGACCCTGCCAGCCGCCTTCGGCATACTGTTTGAATGCTTGCTTGAAACCCGGCGTGGTCATGACCTTGCCATCTTTCCAGCTGGAGGGGTTCTTGTCACCCTCGAAGTTCAGCGGCGCCAGCACGCCCTCGTTGAACTTGGCGCATTCTTCCAGCACAGCTTGCGCCGTATCGAAGCCGGCCTCTTCAAAGCCGGGCATCTGAGCCACCTGGTCAATGCGGGCCAGGTGCTGGATGTCGAACAGCATGTCTTTGACGGGGGCGATGTAGCTCATTTTTGTCTCCACTTATTTCACCGGCTGCCGGATGGCAGGCAGTCCAGATACAAAAAGGGCGTCAATCAAGACGCCCTTGCGGTTCAATTACAGAGCGGCGACCAGCTCGGGCACGGCCACAAACAGGTCCGCCTCCAGGCTGTAGTCGGCCACGCTGAAGATCGGCGCTTCCGGGTCCTTGTTGATCGCCACGATCACCTTGGAGTCCTTCATGCCGGCCAGGTGCTGGATGGCGCCGCTGATGCCGCAGGCCACATACAACTGCGGCGCGACAATCTTGCCGGTCTGCCCCACCTGCCAGTCGTTGGGCGCGTAGCCGGCGTCCACCGCCGCGCGGGAGGCGCCCAGCGCCGCACCCAGTTTGTCGGCCAGCGGCGTCATGATTTCATCAAACTTCTCGGCACTGCCCAGCGCGCGGCCACCGGAGACGATGATCTTGGCGGCGGTCAGCTCGGGCCGATCGCTCTTGGCGATTTCGCTGCCCATAAAACTGGATTTGCCGCTGTCGGCGACACCGGTCACGGTCTCCACGGCGGCCGAGCCACCGCTGGCAGCGGCAGCGTCAAAGCCGGTGGTGCGCACCGTGATCACCTTCTTGTCGTCCAGGCTTTGCACGATGGCAATGGCGTTGCCGGCGTAGATGGGGCGCTCGAAAGTGTCGGGGGCATCGACCTTGGTGATGTCGGAGATCTGGCCCACATCCAGCAGGGCCGCCACGCGCGGGGCGATGTTCTTGCCCGAGGCTGTGGCGGGAAACAGGATGTGCGAGTAGCCGGCTGCCAGTGCCATGATTTGCGCGGCCATGTTCTCGGCCAGGCCGTGTTCAAAGTGCGCGCCCTCGGCGTGGATGACCTTGGCCACGCCGGCTATTGCGGCGGCGGCTTGCGCTGCGGCGCCGGCGTTATGGCCGGCCACCAGGACATGGACCTCGCCCCCGCACTGGGCCGCGGCGGTGACGGTGTTGAGGGTGGCGGGCTTGATGCTGGCGTTGTCGTGTTCGGCAATTACAAGTGCTGTCATTTAGATCACCTTCGCTTCGTTTCTGAGTTTGTCGACCAGGGTGGCCACATCGGGCACCTTGATACCGGCGCTGCGCTTGGGCGGCTCGCTGACCTTCAGGGTCTTCAGGCGCGGCTTGACGTCTACGCCCAGATCCTCGGGCTTGACGGTGTCGAGCTGCTTCTTCTTGGCCTTCATGATGTTGGGCAGGGTCACGTAGCGTGGCTCATTGAGGCGCAGGTCGGTAGTGATGATGGCCGGCAGGCTCAATGAGAGGGTTTCCAGGCCGCCGTCGACTTCCCGGGTGACCTTGGCTTTGCCGTCAGCCACTTCGACCTTGGAGGCAAAGGTCGCTTGCGGCAGGCCGGCCAGCGCGGCGAGCATCTGGCCGGTCTGGTTGCAGTCGTCGTCAATCGCCTGTTTGCCCAGAATCACCAGCTGGGGTTGTTCTTTGTCGACCAGGGCCTTGAGCAGCTTGGCCACGGCCAGGGGCTGCAGCTCTTCGCTGGTCTCGACCAGGATGGCGCGGTCGGCGCCGATGGCCATGGCGGTGCGCAGGGTTTCCTGGCACTGGGTGACGCCGCAGCTCACCGCGATGATCTCGGTGACGACGCCTTTTTCCTTCAGGCGCACCGCCTCTTCGACCGCAATCTCGTCAAAGGGGTTCATGCTCATCTTGACGTTGGCAATGTCCACCCCCGTACCATCGGATTTGACGCGGACTTTGACGTTGTAATCCACAACGCGCTTGACGGGTACCAAGACCTTCATTTCACGGCTCCAGAGTTTATTGATTGACGTTGACGTAAACGTAAGCTTTGCATTTTATGCTGCGACGCGAGGATGCAGGCCGCGAGACAACTGCTTTGGAGGGTTATCCACAGCAGTCGGCAGGAAAAAGAACGGTCGTTCTATTTTTATTATAAGGGGCCCATCCCGGGGAATTAGAGCATCCGCCCCAAACAATTGTCCGGTAGGCGTCAATTGGCCGGCTTGAGCAGGCCCAGAGCAGTTACCTGGCTGCGCGCGAGTGAATCACCTGCTGTGGAAACGGAATCTCAATATTGTTTTCGCGCAGCGCCTTCAGTATGGACAAATTAATCTGGGAGCGCAGGTTTTGCTGGCCGCTTTCAGGGTCGATGATCCAGTAATTAAGGGTGAACTCCAGCCCATACGCACCGAAATTGGTCAGCGCCGCCGAAGGCTCGGGGTCGCGCAACACACGGTCCTGCGTGAGCGCCGCTTCGCTGAGCAAACGCATGACCAGCTCCACGTCGCTGTCATAGCCCACCGAGACGACCGTGGACTGCAGGACCCGCGAGTCAGCCAGCGAAAGATTTTCAATGCGGTTGCTGATGAACATTTCGTTGGGCACGATGGATTCACGGCCCGACAGCGAACGAACGATGGTGTAGCGTGCATTGATGTCGGTAACGAGCCCTTCAAAATTGTCCACGCGCACGTTGTCGCCAATGCGCACGCTGCGCTCGGCCAGCATCACAAAGCCGCTGACATAGCTGGCAGCCAGCTTCTGCAGGCCAAAGCCGATGCCCACGCCAATGGCCCCGCCGAGCACCGACAGGGCCGTGAGGTCGATGCCGACGGCCGACAAGGCCAGCAGCAAGCCGACAAACATGAGCAGCGCACGCGTGGCATTGCTGACCGCCTTGCGCAAGGACAGCTCGCCGCCTGTGGCGGAGCGCAGCAGGCGCGCCTCAATGGCCGATGAAATCCACAGGGTGATGATCAGCACCACGCCCGCCGTCAGCGCCCCCTCAATCATGGTACGCACCGACAGCGTGGAGCCGCCCACTTTCCAGGTGATCCGGTCCAGCTCCTCGAGTATGGAGGGCAGCAAGCCGCTGACCCACAGCACCACGGCAATCCATGCCACCCATGAAATGGTGCGCTCCAACGCGCGAACCAGCGGGGCATTCTTGAACGCCACCTGAAGTACCTTGACCCCCAGACGAATCACCGCCAGCGACAGCAGCACGGGAATCGCCACCTTGAACACCGCCAGCGGGAACTGGGGCGCCAGCAAGGCCTTGGCGGCATAGCCCAGGCACAGCAAAAGCAGCGGGAACATGACGCCGTCAAGAATGCTGCGGCCGAACAGGATGGAGGCTTCGTCCCTCGCGCTCAATGCACGGCGAACCACCCAGACCAAACCCCAGGCCAGTACGACGCAAGCCGCCAGTACAGCCAGTTCGGTCAGGGCCGTTGGCTGGGTTATCGCGGCAAACCAGGCGTCAAGATCATCAATGCGTGTAGATGCGGCACCTACAGTGGCCATGCTGGTTTCCTTTTGTCGATGAAGGCCTGCACGCCTTCCTGTGCCACGGCATGGATCATGTTGCACGCCATGGTCTGGCCCGCAAGCTGGTACGCGGCTTCCACGCCGGTTTCACGTTGTTGGTAAAAAAGCGCCTTGCCCATGGCAATCGCTTCCCGCGGTTTGAGCACAATGGCCTGCAGAAGTTTCTCAACCGCATCATCCAGCCCTTCGGGCGGCACCACACGGTTGACCAGGCCGCGCAAGCGCGCCTCCTCGGCCGTGATGAACTCGCCGGTCAGCAGCATTTCCATCGCCTGCTTGGCGGGCATGTTGCGCACCAGCGGCACGCTGGGCGTGGCGCAAAACAGCCCCACATCAATGCCATTGACGCCAAAACTGGCGCTGCTGGCGGCCACCGCCAGATCGCACTGCGCCACCAGCTGGCAGCCAGCCGCCGTGGCAATGCCCTGCACCCTGGCAATCACGGGCACCGGCAGCTTCTGGATCGCCAGCATCACGCGCGTGCACTGGGCAAACAGCTTCTGATAGTAGGCCAGCTCGGGCTGCACCTGCATTTCCTTGAGGTTGTGGCCGGCACAAAACGCCTTGCCCTGCGCAGCCAGCACCAGCACGCGTGCGGCCTGGTCCTGTGCCACCGTGTCGAGTGCGGCCTGCAGTGCGGCCAGCACTTCTTCACTCAGGGTGTTGAAGCTGGC
>NZ_JAKFDR010000037.1:0-2483 GCF_036676035.1 Polaromonas sp. | reverse complement strand
GCCGTGCTGTTTGCGGCCAGCCTGCATTTCATCATGGGGCCGGCCGGCATGCACTCGTTCGGGCATGCGGCCTACTTTGGCCTGGGTGCCTACGGTGCCGCGCTGCTGGTGCGCAGCCTGAACCTGCCGATGGAAGTGGCGCTGCTCGTCGCCCCTGCGCTGGCGGCGCTGGGTGCCTTCGCCTACGGCTGGTTCTGTGTCCGGCTGTCCGGCGTTTACCTGGCCATGCTGACCTTGGCTTTTGCGCAAATTACCTGGGCGATCTGTTACCAGTGGGATGCGTTCACCGGCGGCAGCAACGGGCTGACCGGCGTGTGGCCGGCCGGCTGGCTGGCGGACAAACGGATTTACTACTACCTGACCCTGGTGCTGGTGGTGGGTGGCGTGCTTTTGATGCACAGGATGTTGTATTCGCCCTTTGGCTACGCAATGCGCGCCGCGCGCGACTCCGCACTTCGGTCTGACGCAATCGGTATCAACGTCAAGCGCATGCAATGGGTGGCCTTTGTCATGGCGGGCTCTTTCGCGGGCCTGGCCGGCGCGCTCTACGCATTCTCAAAAGGCAGCATCTCTCCGGAAAGCCTGCACGTGAGCAAGTCCATCGACGGACTGGTGATGGTCCTGCTGGGTGGTGTGCAGACGCTGCTGGGCCCGGTGGTCGGCGCAGTCACCTTCACCTGGCTGCACGACACGGTGGCACGGAACACCGATTACTGGCGCGCCATGCTGGGGGCCATCATCCTGATGCTGGTGCTGCTGTTCCCCCAGGGTATCGCAGGTTTTGTCAAGCAGTTGGTGTCGAATCGGCGCGATGCAAAAAGGGTGCAATCATGAGTTTGCTCAAAGTATCGGGACTGGGTAAATCGTTCGGCGGCGTCAAGGCGGTCGATGGCATCAGTTTTGAGCTGGCGGCGGGCGAACTGCTGGCCCTGATCGGGCCGAACGGCGCCGGCAAGTCAACGACCTTCAACATGGTGAACGGCCAGCTGCGCGCGGATGCCGGTTCCATCCAGCTGGACTCGCAGGAGCTGGTGGGTCTGGCGCCCCGCGACATCTGGCGGCGCGGCGTCAGCCGGACTTTCCAGATCGCAGAGACGTTTTCATCGCTGACGGTGGTGGAAAACGTCCAGATGGCCTTGCTGTCGTCGGACCACAAGCTGTTTTCGATGTGGCGCCGGGCTGCCGACCACAAACGTGACCAGGCCCTCCTTCTGCTCGAGCAGGTCAATATGAAAGCCCAGGCCGACCGGCCTTGCAGCGTATTGGCCTATGGCGACGTCAAGCGCGTGGAACTCGCCATGGCCATGGCCAACGATCCGAAGCTGCTGTTGATGGATGAGCCGACGGCAGGCATGGCGTCCAGGGAGCGCAACGATTTGATGGCTTTGACCAAGCAATTGGTCATCGATCGCGGCATGGCGGTGCTGTTTACCGAACACAGCATGGACGTGGTTTTCGCCTATGCCGATCGCATGATCGTGTTGGCGCGAGGCCGGCTGATTGCGGAAGGAAAACCCCTGGAAATCCGCGACCATCCAAAAGTCCAGGAAGTTTATTTTGGCAGCGGTAAAACGTTCGAGAAAAAAATTCTTGAAAAGGAAGCAGCGTGATGACCCCTGCGAAAGAAGTCTTGCTGGAGAAAGAGGGGGTTTTGCTGGAGGCAAAGGGCTTGTCGGCCTGGTATGGTGCGGCCCAAATCCTGTTCGACGTGAGTCTGGCTGTCCGGCGCGGCGAGGTGGTCGCCCTGATGGGGCGCAATGGCGCCGGAAAATCCACGACGCTGAAGGCCCTGATCGGAATGCTCGACAAGCGGCGCGGCAGCGTGTCATTTTTAGGCCGCGATATCTCAAAGAGTGAACCGCACCATGCGGCCCGCATGGGACTCGGCTTTGTACCGGAAGACCGGCGCATCTTCACCGACCTGACGGTGACAGAAAACCTCGAAGTGGGGCGACAGGCGCCTCGCCGCTGGCCCGACGGCAGCGAAGCACCTGTCTGGACGCCAGAGCGTCTTTTCAAGCTCTTTCCCAACTTGGGCGAGATGCCGGGCCGGCCGGGTGGTCGCATGAGCGGTGGCGAGCAGCAGATGCTGACGGTGGCGCGCACCCTGATGGGCAACCCTTACCTGGTATTGCTCGACGAGCCGTCTGAAGGCGTAGCGCCGGTGATCGTCGAGCAAATGGTCCACATGATTCTGGAGCTGAAGGCCCAAGGTGTCAGCATTTTGCTGTCCGAACAGAACATGCATTTTGCGGAACTGGTGTCCGACCGGGCTTATGTGCTCGAGAAAGGGCAGATTCGTTATGAAGGCGCCATGGCCGATCTTGCGGACAACGAGGAGGTGCGCCGCGCCTACCTCAGCGTCTAGTCCGTTGGGAGACCCCCCGGCTCTGCCGGGGAGGCAGTAGAAGTTTGACGTATGCGTAGGTATGGGTGTCCATCGCAGAAACTTCCAATCGTGAGCCGCCAAGCAAACGAAAGGA
>NZ_JAKFDR010000036.1:0-12041 GCF_036676035.1 Polaromonas sp. | reverse complement strand
GTTCAGGCTGCGCACCAGCAGCGCGGCACCGTAGGCACCCAGGCCAAAGTAGGCCGCATGCCCGAACGAGTGCATGCCGGCCGGCCCCATGATGAAATGCAGGCTGGCCGCAAACAGCACGGCAACCAGCAAATCAATCAGCAGGACGGTGACGTAGGGCGACTGCGCGGTGAGCGCAGGCATCAGAACCAGCAGCGCCAACAGGGCTGCGCCGCCGTACTTGTAAAGGCGCTCCGGCGGACGCAGCGGCTCCTCGGCCGTGCCGGCATGGTGGCTGGCCGCCTGCGCTTTGCCGAACAGGCCCCATGGCCGGGCGACCAGCACGGCGGCCATCACCAGAAATTCCACCACCAGGGTGAGCTTGGAAAAGGAAATGCTGATGCCGGCAATTTCGACCAGGCCGAGCCAGATACAGATTGCCTTGAGCTCAGCGATCAGCAGTGCCGCCACATACGCCCCCGGAAGGGAACCCATGCCGCCAACCACCACCACCACAAATGCGGCGCCTATGATGTTCAGGTCCATCTCCAGATTGGCAGGCTCGCGCGGAAGCTGCAGCGCCCCGCCCAGGCCGGCCAGGAATGCACCCAGCGCAAAGACGGCGGTGAACAGCCAGGCCTGGTTGACCCCGAGCGCACTCACCATCTCCCGGTCCTGGGTGGCGGCGCGCACCAGGGTTCCCCAACGGGTTTTCGTCAGCAGCAACCAGAGCAGGCCGAGAACCACGGGCCCGGCAACGATCAGGAACAGGTCGTACGAGGGAAATTGCCGTCCGAGAATGGAGACCGAGCCGGTCAAACCGGGCGCCCTGGGGCCCAGCAGTTCTTCCGCACCCCAAAACCAGAGTACCCCGTCCTTGATCACCAGGCCGAGCGCAAAGGTGGCGAGCAGCTGAAACAGCTCCGGTGCATGGTAAATGCGGCGCAGCAGCAGGACTTCCACCAGCGCACCGAGGACGCCCACGGCCAGGGCCGCGAGCAGCAAGGCCGGCCAGAAACCCAGGGTACTGCCCAGGGTGGCCACCAGCGAATAGGCCACATAAATGCCGACCATGAAAAACGAACCATGCGCGAAATTGACGATGCGCGTGACACCAAAGATCAGCGACAGCCCGGCCGCCACCAGAAACAGCGACGACGCACCGGCAAGGCCGTTGAGCAGCTGGACGATAAAGCCTGAAAAGCTCATGGATAACCTTTTACTGCGGGAGAAATAAACGCCCGGCTGGCACCCGCGTGCTTGAACTGCGGGGTGCCAACCGGGGTTTCGCGGCGCATCGCCTTGTCAGTCAGCGGCGCGCAGCTTTTTCACTTCTGCATTGCCAGGCTGAAACTTCGCACCGTCCATGTAGCGGTAGTCGACCATCACGCCTTTGCCCCCTTCGTTTTTGGTGCGCCCGACATAGATGCCCATGGTGGACTGGTGATCTTCCGGACGGTAAACCACAGGGCCGAAGGGCGTTTTTACCTGCAGGCCGCTAAAGGCTGCAATCAGCTTTTCCGTATCGGTCGACCTGGCTTTTTTCATGCCTTCGGCCAGGGACTTGATGGCGCTGTAGCCGACGACGGAGCCCAGGCGGGGATAGTCTTTGTATTTTCCGTGGTAAGCCAAAAAGAATGCCTTGTGCTCCGGCGTCTGGATGCCGTACCAGGGGTAACCGGTGACGACCCAGCCATTGGGCGTTTCTTCCTTCAAAGGATCCAGGTACTCGGGCTCGCCGGTCAGCAGACTCACGACTTCACGGCCCTGGAACAGGCCACGGGTGTTGCCTTCGCGAACGAACTTCGACAGATCGGCGCCAAACAGCACGTTGAAGATGGCGTCAGGCTTGGCGTCGGCGAGGGCCTGCACCACGCTGCCGGAGTCGACCTTGCCCAGGGGTGGCGCCTGCTCGGCGACGAACTCCACGTCGGGCTGGGCCGCCTTCAGCAGCGTTTTGAAGGTGGCCGCTGCGGACTGGCCGTACTCATAGTTGGGGTACACCACCGCCCAGCGCTTTTTCTTCATTGCAGCAGCTTCCGGAACCAGCATGGCCACCTGCATATAGGTCGAGGTGCGCAGGCGGAAGGTGTAGCGGTTGCCGTTTTGCCAGACGATTTTATCGGTCAGCGGTTCTGCGGCCAGGAAGAAAAACTTCTTCTGTTTGGCAAAGTCCGTCAGCGCCAGGCCAATGTGGGACAGGAAGGAGCCGGTCAGCACATCCACCTTCTCACGTGAGACAAGTTCCTCGGCAGCTCGCACTGCGTCACCGGGATTGGCGTTGTCGTCCCGGATGACCAGCTGCACTTTCTTGCCGTTGACGCCGCCGGAGGCGTTGATTTCCTCGATGGCCAGCTCCATGCCCTTCTTGTAGGGCTCCAGAAAGGCCGGCTGGGCCTTGTAGCTGTTGATCTCGCCAATCTTGATGACGTCTTGTGCCTGAGCGGTCACCAGCGAGGCCATCAGACCAAGACAGGTCACGGCGCTCAGTATTTTGTGTTGCATGTTCATAAAAACTCCTGCTTGTCGTGGATCGGATTAATTTGTGATGCGCCCGGCTTACCGGAGTCCATCTTCACCTTTGATTTCGTGGACCTGCAGTCCGCCCACGCGCGCAAGGGGTCGGCCGCTGTCTGTCACAACGACAGCGACCACAATTTCATTGGCACGCGGTGCATCGGCAACGCGCGCCTCCATTGCATCGAAGTGGCTGCGCACAAAAGCCGCGTCCTTATGCCCGAGCGGAACGTCGATCGCGGTGCCGAGGCCACCCCGCTTTTTGCTGGAAGGCACCAAGGCGGCGCCTTTTTCAACCGCCAGACGCAGCGGCGCACCCAGCCTGGGATGCAGGATGGCAGCCGCATGCTCAAGCTCGCCGGCTTCGCCGACAATCGCCGCCTTGCCATAACTCTGCGCCTGGCCAGGCGAGATACCCAAGGCTTCGACGCACTTTTTCCCCAGCAGGCCACCCAGCTCTTCGCCTATGGCGATCAGCTCATCAAGGTTTTCCGTGTAAGTTCCGGCGAAAGGGTTGTCGATCACCGCCATGGCCAGCGCCTTGCGCGTTGGCGGATCAACGGCCCTGCCCATCTCGACACGGGTCTCATCGACCTGGACAATGATTTTTCGAATCCTGGCTGTCATGGTTTTTCCTTGAGTGTTGTCGTTAGGTGCGATGCCGCGTCAGCGCAAACCATCCCACTTGCTGATGGCGCTGGCAGCCAGCCCGCCCACCCGCGCGTGGATGCGGGGGCCGGTGCTCATCGCAAGAATGAAGACGATTTCGTCCGGCAGGGGCGCGCCCGGAACCCGCACTTCGATGGCATCGAAATGACTGCGCACGTAACTGGCGTTGACATGCGTCAGCGGAACATCCAGTGCAGTGCCCGGCCCACCCACCTTTTTGGTTGACGGCACGATGGACAGCGCATTCGCTTGTTGATTAGCGGGCTGCCCGGTTTTTTCTTCGGCCTGTCCCTTGGCATAGGCATTGCGGTCACCTTTCCAGCCCAGCAGCTCGCGCATCGCGTAACCTCCCGGCACATGCCAGAGCGCACCGTGCTCAAGCTCTCCCGCCGCGCCCACAATGGCACCCTTGCCGTAGCCTTCGATGCGGTCCGCCGGCACATCCATCGCCGCGCGCAGGCGCTGGGCCATCTCGAGACCGACAGGCTGAAGCTCATCCATCATCGGCAAGATGTCGGGCTCATAGCGCCCCGCGAACGGATTGGTCAGCACGGCGGCAATCGCCCCGCGCAGCAGCGGTGTACTGGCCACCGGGCCAAATTCGTGCTGAATTTGCTCCACGTGCGTAAAGATGCGTCGTATGTCAATCATCGCTTTGAGTCCATCTGTTTCATTAAGCAAATACCGAACCAACCTGCATGTCGATTCGCCGGTTTTCCAACAATCCCAGGGCCGTATTGCCTGTGGTCGTGATCTGATTCTGGCAAACCAGCGCGGCGGACCAGATCAGCCCGGCGGCGCGCAACTCGTGTGCCCGCCTCAGGCCCGCGCGCAAGGCCTGCTCCACCAATGCCGGCTCGAGCGGCGGGACATCCACCGTGACGGGTCTGGAGCCCAGGTCGGTGTCGTCCTTCAGTTCGCAGGCGGGTCGACGCACGATACGCGCGTCAGCCACATCGACGGCATTGGCAATGATGGTTGCAGCGGCGTCGGCCTCGGAGGCCGTACGCGCCAGCACCGTGACGCTGTCGGCGATTCCCAGTGAAAAACTCCGGCCGCGCCATCCGCTGGTGGCAACCCCGCGGACCGGCAGCACGCTGGCGACTTCAAATTGGCCGTCCGTACGGATGCCGTCCCGAATTTCGTCCAGATCCAGGCGGGCGAGATTGGCATAGAGACCGATTCGCACCGACTGCGATGGCGCAAGGTGCAAGGCGATGTCGCCTCCGTTGTTGATCCATGCCCGCGTCACGCCGCTTTTGGCGTAACACGCAACGAGCTCTTGCGCGACCGCGCCGGCAACCGCTGCCATCGGGGTGATGAAACGGCTTTGGTACGGCTGGCATGCATGCCACATGCGCCGGGCGATGGGGCCACGCAGCGGGCAGGCGCCGCGCACCGGGCGCCGCAGAACAGCCAGCTCCTGCACCAATTCATCGAGAATGCCGGTGAAGCGTTTCCACGCATCCGCATGGGCCATTTCCACGGATGCCGGGCTGCCGCTTGCGCCAATGATGATGTCCATCGGGCCATGCTGGAAATGCCAGCGGCCATCGGCCAGTTGCGTGCGTTGGGCATTCATGGCTGCTGCGTTTCAGCCGAGCAAGGGGGGTCGCGCCAGCGGCCACGGATTGGCCGGGGACAATTGCAGCCACTCTCGCGCCGAGGGCGCACCTTCGTTGTGCCAGGCACCCCGGCGCAGTGCATCTTCCAGCGTACGCACATAGTCCATGTGGCCCCCCAGCGCGCGGTAGTCGTCAAGCTTCATGCTGAATTCAATAGGCGCCACGATGGCGGGGGTCGGCACCGTTCCGAAGCTGTTGTCCGGCATGCGCATGACGTCGGCCATCACGGTGATGCCACCGCCGGGCCAGACGTAGGCAGGGGCACCGCCGCAGGTGACATTCACCAGTGCGTCCTTGATGGCACGGGTCAGCAGAACCGGGTTTTCCGTGACGCCGGCGCGCAGGCTGCCGCCGGCCCCACCGAGGAACAGCACGGTGGACAGGGATGGCTCGCAGTTCTCTCCGATACGCTCAACGATGCGGCGCACTTCGGCCGGCATTTCCTGCTCCACGGGATTGAGCGCTTCATCGAGAACGTACCAGCTCGCGTGCTCGCCGGTGGTCGAGGTCATCAACAGACGCAAGCCCGGCCACGCGGCTTCGGCGTCCCAGCCTTCGATGATGGACAAGGGGTCGGCGATGTCCGTTCCGCCCCATCCCGTACCGGGATTGGCGACCTGAAAATAGCGTCCTGGCGTGGATTTTCGGCCACGCATCTTTATCCCTGACGGTCGCATGTCCAGGCAGCGCCCCGCCTGATGCTCGGTCAGCACACCGGTGATGTGATCGTCGACCACAACCACCTCGTCAAGTTTGCCAAACAGCTGTTTCGCAAATATTCCGACGGTGGCCGAGCCGCAACCCACCCGCATGCGCCTTTCCTCGACCCCGTTCACGATGGGCGCGCGGCCTGCCTGTATCAGTATCTGGGAACCGCCGTCAATCGTGAACTCCACCGCCTGCTTGTTGCCAAGCGCCTTCATCATCTCAACCGTCACGCGACCCTCTTTTTTGCTGCCGCCGGTCAGATGATGCACGCCGCCCAGGGACAGCATCTGGGAGCCGTACTCCGCTGTCGTCACATGGCCGACGACCTCGCCTTTGACACGAACATTGGCCTGCTCCGCGCCAAGGAAGCGGTCGGTGTCTATCTTTACCTTGAAGCTGCAGTAACTGAATATCCCCTCGGTGACGACGGTGACCAGGTCGACACCCGCCGCCTTGGACGACACGATGAAGGGGGCCGGCTTGTAATCAGGGTAGGTCGTCGATGAGCCAACGCCGGTGATAAAAACCTCGTCAGCCAACAGGAGGTCTCCGCTCCACTGCGGCGTCACCGCGGCAGCCGGCACATCTTCTGGCGGCATGGCTTGCTCGGCCGGACTATCGACAGCCACGCGCCCGACGAAAGGAACAACACGAGCCTCCTTGTCGGCCAGGCTACGGCGCAACAACAGCACAGGATCGACGCGGACCAGGGTGCCGCCGCGGTTGGCATACCTGTCGCATGCGCCGCTGCGGCCGTCCGAAATCTGGCAAAGCACAGGGCATGCATTGCACTCGATCTTTTCGCTGTTCATCCGTTCATTGCGCGGCCGGGCCTTCTCCATGACCTGGAGAGGGCCTGGCGCATCCATGCCTGGTAATCCGTCCGTCTTTGTATGCTCGGTCATCGTGGTTGCCTTCTTGCTGCCCGCCCGCCCATCCAGGTCATCGCCTTATATGTAGTGCGCGCTTAACTTAAATGTTGTATTCGCTACATTTCGGATCAATGTAGCGCATACGGATTTCCGAAGCAATAGTGTTTACGCGTCATTTTTGAATTTATTTAAAAAATGTTGTGCTCGCTACATTTAAATGTTGCGTTCACTACATTAATATGGCACATTGACGCCATTGGATGACCGCCCGCCACCTTGGCCCACGCCATGAAGGAGCACATATATGACCCACGTAGTAACTGACGCATGCATCAAATGCAAATACACCGATTGCGTGGATGTCTGTCCGGTGGACTGCTTTAAGGAAGGCCCCGACTTTCTGGTGATTGATCCGGACGAATGCATAGACTGCGCCGTCTGCATTCCGGAGTGCCCTGTCAACGCCATCTATGCGGACGCGGACACACCCGAGCAGTTCAAACCCTTTTTAGAGCTTAACGAGCGCCTGGCCAAGCTGTGGCCCACGCTCTCCAAGCGCACCGCACCCTTGCCGACAGCGGAGCAATGGAAAGACAAAACCGCTAAGCTGGCGAGTATCAATCTCGACCGCTGAAGACCTCAACCCACCCACCCAATAGTCCATCACCATGAGCGCTTTTAACGAAGAACGTGTCCTGTCCGTCCACCATTGGACCAACAAGCTGTTTACCTTCACCACGACCCGCGATAAATCCTTGCGCTTCAGCAACGGCCACTTCACGATGATAGGCCTGCGGGTCAACGACAAACCGCTGCTGCGTGCTTACAGCATCGTGAGCCCGAACCATGAGGAACATCTCGAGTTTCTCAGCATCAAGGTAGCCGACGGCCCCTTGACATCCCGGCTTCAGCATATCAAGGTCGGCGACACCATCATCGTGGGCCGCAAACCCACCGGCACGCTGGTCATTGACTACTTGCTTCCGGGCAAGCGGCTTTATCTGCTCTCGACCGGGACCGGCCTGGCCCCCTTCATGAGCATCATTCGTGATCCGGCGACTTATGAGCAATTCGAGCAGATCGTTCTTGTGCATGGCGTGCGCCAGACCGACGAACTGGCCTACCACGATCTGGTCGTTGAGCACCTGCCGCAGCACGAGTTCCTCGGGGATCTAGTCTCCAATCAGCTTCTTTACTACCCGACCGTGACCCGGGAAAGCTATCGGAACATGGGCCGCGTCACTGACTTGATGGAAAGCGGCAAGATGTTTGCCGACCTGAAATTGCCCACGCTGGACCCTGCGCATGACCGCGTCATGATTTGCGGCAGTCCGGGGATGCTCAAAGACTTGAAGCACATGCTTGAAAAATCCGGCTTCCACGAGGGGAACACCTCCAAGCCTGGCGACTTCGTCATTGAGCGCGCTTTTGCCGAGCAATGAAGAGGATGGCCCCCACGCTTGTCGCTTCGCGTACTACGCTGCCCCCCGAGGGGGCTAATTTTCCTTGGGGCGGCCCTGCAGAAAATTGCCTCCTGACAAAAAATAAACCGCAACCGGGAGTGCACCCATGACAGCGAAGACAGCCGTGACTGCCAAGACCACCAAACCTCGTTCATCGGTCTCCCGGCGCACGCCAGCCAAGCGACCCGGCGTGCGGGAACAGGCGGCGCAAACCACACGCGACAACATCCTGCGTGCCGCTACCAAGGTCTTCGCCCGTTACGGTTACGAGGGTGGCAGCGTTGAAAAAATCTCCCAATCGGCCAAGTCGTTCGACCGGATGATTTACTACTACTTCGGCAGCAAGGAAGGCTTGTTCATCGAGGTACTGGAAGACATGTACCGCCGAATGAACGATGCGGAACTGGAACTGACGCTGGACATCGAGCAGCCGGTGGAGTCCCTCAAGGAGGTCATTTGTTTCGTGGTCTCTTATTACAACAAGAACCCCGAATTCATCACGCTGCTCAATACGGAAAACCTGCATCGGGGCAAACATATCGCGAAGTCGATGCGCGCCAGGGAGTACTCGTCTCCGGCCATAGCGATCATCAGCCAGCTGCTGGAAAGCGGGGCACAGAAAGGCGTGTTTCGCACCGATATCTCAGCACGCAATGTCTACTTGCTGATAGCCGCAACGGGCTACTTCTACGTCTCCAACCGCCACACGCTATCGGCCTTTCTGGGGGAAGACCTGCAGACACCCGAAGCCCTGGCCCAGTGGCAGGCCTTCATCATCAGCACCGTGCTGCGCACTGTCATGCGGGCTCCCTGATCACCTCACCATCATTTGAAAGGCAACCCATGGCAGAAGCAGTATCAACCGGCAAATCAGGAAAAGTCGTTATCAGGAACATCGGCTTGCTGTTGTCCGGAGACATCGACCAACCGATTTTGGACGCGGACACCATTGTCGTGAACGATGGCCTGATCGTGGCTGTCGGCAAGGCCAAGGACTGCGACGTCGAGCATGCGCAGACCGTCATCGATGCGCACCAGACCTGCGTGGCCCCGGGATTAATCGACAGCCATGTCCACCCGGTATTTGGTGACTGGACGCCACGGCAAAACCAGATCGGCTGGATCGACTCCACCATGCACGGAGGCGTCACCACCATGATCTCGGCGGGAGAAGTTCACCTGCCCGGGCGGCCCAAGGACATCGTGGGCCTGAAAGCGCTGGCCATCACGGCGCAGCGCGCATTTGACAATTTTCGCCCCGGTGGCGTCAAGGTTCTTGCCGGCGCACCCATCATCGAAAAAGGCATGGTCGAGCAGGACTTCAAGGATTTGGCCGAAGCCGGCGTCACCCTGCTCGGCGAGGTCGGCCTGGGGTCCGTCAAGGCGGGTTACGAAGCCAAGGAAATGGTGGCTTGGGCGCGCAAGTACGGCATCCAGAGCACCATCCATACCGGCGGCCCGTCCATTCCCGGCTCCGGCCTGATTGACAAGGATGTGGTGCTGGAAGCCGATGCTGATGTCATTGGCCACATCAATGGCGGGCACACGGCATTGTCGGAGCAGCATGTCTGCGAGCTGTGCGAAAGGTCCTCGCGCGCCATCGAGATTGTTCACAACGGCAATGAGAAGGTCGCGATTGCAGCCGCCCAAGCCGCGCTGCAGCTCAAATGTCCGCACCGTGTCATTCTGGGCACCGATGGCCCGGCTGGCTCCGGCGTGCAGCCGTTGGGGATGTTGCGGCTCATCGCCCTGCTGTCCAGCCTGGGAAACATCCCGGCCGAACTGGCGTTTTGCTTTGCCACCGGCAATACCGCGCGCATACGAAATCTCAATTGCGGGCTGATCGAAGTCGGTCGAGCCGCTGACTTCGTGTTCATGGACAAGGCCCAGCATTCGGCCGGGCGCAACCTCCTTGACAGCATTCAGCGCGGCGACATCCCGGGAGTGGGCATGGTCATGATTGACGGCATGGTGCGCTGTGGCCGCAGCCGCAATACCCCGCCGGCGACGGAGATCCCCAGCACCGTCAGCCCTGTCTGACGCCATGAATCACTGAGTTTTCCGGGGCGCGTGCCCTGCGCCGTGCCATCAACCGTCAAGAGGAAGTTTACAGATGAAGGTTTTAGTCGCAGTCAAACGCGTGGTCGATTACAACGTGAAAGTTCGCGTCAAGCCGGATGGAACCGGCGTCGACATTGCCAATGTGAAGATGAGCATGAACCCCTTCGACGAAATCGCGGTCGAAGAAGCTGTCAGGCTCAAGGAAAAGGGACTGGTTGATGAGGTCGTGGCAGTTTCCTGCGGCGTGGCGCAGTGCCAGGAAACTTTGCGCACGGCCATGGCCATCGGGGCCGACCGCGGCATCCTGGTCGAGACCAGCGAAACGCTGCAACCGCTGGCTGTCGCTCAGCTTCTCAAGGCACTGGTTGATCGAGAGAAACCGCAACTCATCATCCTGGGAAAACAGGCGATTGACGATGACTGCAACCAGACCGGACAAATGCTGGCGGCACTGGCCGACCTGCCGCAGGCCACCTTTGCCAGCAAGATCGAGGTGGTCGGTGGCGAAGCCCAGGTAACGCGGGAAGTCGATGGTGGCCTGGAAACTGTTTCCCTGCGCCTGCCCGCCGTGATCACCGCCGACCTGCGCCTCAACGAGCCGCGCTACGTGACTTTGCCCAACATCATGAAAGCCAAGAAAAAACCACTCGACATCGTCAGACCGGAAGATCTGGGCGTGGACGTTGCGCCACGCCTGCACATCATCAAGGTGAGCGAGCCGCCAGTGCGCAGCGCCGGTATCAAGGTGCCGGACGTCGCAGCCCTCATTGCCAAACTCAAAACCGAAGCCAAGGTGATCTGAAACCTTGCGGGACAGACCTTCAGCGCTGTCCTTAACTGATCAAAATTTTTTGGGACAAAAAAATGCCCGCACTTGTTATTGCCGAACATGACCACGCTGGCATCAAAAGCACCACCCTTCACACCATCACCGCGGCCCTGCAGTGCCACAGCGAAGTCCACCTGCTGGTGGCCGGCAGCGATACCGCCGGCGCTGCGGACGCAGCGGCCCGCATTGCGGGTGTCGCCAAGGTATTGCACGCGGAGAGCGAAAGCCTGGCGCACGGCTTGGCCGAGAACCTTGCGTCGCAGGTCCTGACGATTGCCGGCAGCTACAGCCACATCCTCTTTGCAGCCACCGCTTCGGGCAAAAACACAGCACCACGCGTTGCCGCCAAACTCAACGTCGCCCAGCTCTCGGACATCACCAAAGTCGTCGGCGCCGATACCTTTGAGCGGCCCATCTACGCGGGCAATGCGATTTGCCTGGTTCGCAGCAGCGACGCCACCAAGGTGCTGACGGTGCGCAGCACGGGCTTTGATCCGGCCCGCGACGAAGGAGGCAGTGCCGCCCTGGAAAAGCTCGCGGCCGTGGCCGATAGCGGCACCTCGCGCTTCATCGCCGGCGAAATTGCCAAAAATGACCGCCCCGAGCTAACGGCCGCCAGAGTCATCGTGTCGGGTGGCCGGGCTTTGGGCAGCGCGGAGAAGTTTGACGAAGTGATGGCCCCTTTGGCTGACAAGCTCGGTGCCGCCATGGGCGCTTCGCGGGCGGCGGTAGACGCCGGTTATGCGCCGAACGACTGGCAGGTCGGCCAGACCGGGAAAATTGTCGCGCCCGAGCTGTACATTGCAGCGGGCATCAGCGGTGCCATCCAGCATCTGGCGGGCATGAAGGACAGCAAAGTCATTGTGGCCATCAACAAAGACCCCGAGGCCCCGATTTTCAGCGTTGCTGACTATGGGCTGGAGGCGGATCTGTTTTCTGCCGTCCCGGAACTGACGAACGCGCTGTAAGACCGCCCATGCCGCATATCGCCCCACCAGCCAAAGAGGAGATGGCAGGGCTTGAACCCCTGGCCCGGCTCGGACTGGGCCAACCGGCAGCTGTCGGACTGCCAGATTGTTGATTCGGCCAACGACGCCTGGGCGGCGATTCAGGTTTTTCACGCGCTCGGTTTTCCGCAGCGTCAGGATTGAACCTGGAAACGGCAGTTGGATGCGCCCGAGTGCGCCGTGATCGGCGTGCCAGGCAAGGGTGAGCGCTGCGGCTCCGCTGGCACCTGCGTGCCAGTGGACAGCGCGAACGGGCTCAGGCTGCGACTGAGCCGCGCCCTGCAAGGGTGACAACGCAGTGGGCTCCTGCC
>NZ_JAKFDR010000035.1:0-16253 GCF_036676035.1 Polaromonas sp. | reverse complement strand
CTGCTCGGGGTCGAGCTGGCCGACGGTGGCGCCGTGGCTGCATTTCACGTCGTCGGCGTAGATCTCCAGTTGCGGTTTGGTATCGACTTCGGCGTTGTCCGACAGCAGCAGGTTGCGGTTGGTCTGATCGGCATCGCTGTGCTGCGCATCGGCATGCACGATCACCTTGCCGTTGAACACCGCGCGGGATGCGCCGGCCAGCACGCCCTTGTAGAACTCGCGGCTGGTGCCGTGCGGCTGGGCATGGTCGATGCGGGTGTGGTGGTCAATATGCTGGCGGCCGTCGGTCATGTACAGCCCGTCGAGCGCGCACGCGGTATGCTCGGCATTGAGCCCGACGCGGATGTCGATCCGCGCCAGGACAGCGCCCAGCGCGAACGAGCGCGAGGTGAAGCGGCTGCCATGCTGCTGGTCTGCATTCACCGCGGCGACGTGGAAGGCCTTGAGGCTCTCCTGCTGCAGCTTGTGGTGCTCGATCCCGGCGTCGCGCCCGGCTACGAGGTCGGTGATCACATTGGTGAAGTACGCACCATCGCCGACGGCCACATGGTGCTCGATCAGGCTGGCGCGGCTGCCGGCGTCGGCCACCACGAGGTTGCGCGTTTGCACCGCCAGGCCCGCTTCGGTGGTGACGAACAGCAGGTGGATAGTCGTGTCGAGCGCCACGCCGGCGGCCAGATGGACATAGGCGCCATCGGTCATGAAGGCCGCGTTCAGAGCCGCAAAGGCAGACGGGTAGGCATCCGGCGTCGGCCCCAGCAGGCTTTCCAGGCACTCGGGGTCGCGTTCCAGCACCTCGGCGAGGCTGGCCAGCGTGACGCCCGCGGGCAGCGGCCCGATGTGCGACCAGCGTGGCTGATAGTGGCCGTTCACGAACACCATCCGCTGCGTGTCGGGCAGGTTCCAGCCTTCGATCTGCTCTGCCGTGACGCCGTTCGGCGCCAGCGCGGCCGGCACAAAACGGCTTTTCTCGATGGCCGCGACGCTGGTGTACTTCCAGTCCTCCTGGCGCAGCGTCGGGAAGCCGGTGTCGGCGAAAGACGCCAGGCCCGCTTCGCGCGCGCGCCGCAGCCACGGCAGGCGCCCACCGGGCAGTGACGAAGCGACGCGGGCGAATTCGTCGCGGTAGAAATCGGCTGTGGTGATGACGTTCATGAAACCACCCCCGCCTGGCGGCTGGCCTCGGCCTCGGTCCAGCCGTAACCGTGTTTTTCCAGCTC
The DNA here is from genome assembly GCF_036676035.1 of Polaromonas sp. Taxonomy (GTDB): domain Bacteria; phylum Pseudomonadota; class Gammaproteobacteria; order Burkholderiales; family Burkholderiaceae_C; genus Polaromonas. The sequence continues at coordinate 15,033 of NZ_JAKFDR010000035.1, read as the reverse complement.
CAGCGCCAGCTCCCGCCCACCGGACAGCGCGATGCGGCCCTGCGCCAGCACGTGCACGTGGTCCGGCACGATGTAGTTGAGCAGGCGCTGGTAGTGGGTCACCAGCACGATGGCCCGGTCTGGGCTGCGCATGGCGCTGATGCCGCCGGCGACGACCTGTAGCGCGTCGATATCCAGGCCCGAATCGGTCTCGTCGAGGATGGCGAGTTTCGGCTCCAGCACGGCCATCTGCAGGATCTCGTTGCGCTTCTTCTCGCCGCCGGAGAAGCCCTCGTTGACCGCGCGGTACAGCAGGCTGGTGTCCATGCCCATCAGCGCCAGCTTGCCCTTCACCAGCGCGAGGAAGTCCACCGCGTCCAGCTCCGGCTCGCCGCGGTGCTTGCGCCGCGCATTGACCGCTGCCTTCAGCAGATAGATATTGGCGACGCCGGGGATCTCCACCGGGTACTGAAAGGCCAAAAAGATGCCCTCTCGCGCCCGCTCTTCAGGCGGCAGCTCGAGCAGGTTCCGGCCCTCGTAGCGCACCTCGCCGGCGGTCACCACATAGTTGTCGCGCCCGGCCAGCACATGGGCCAGCGTGCTCTTGCCCGAGCCGTTCGGCCCCATGATGGCGTGCACTTCGCCCGCCCGGATCGTGAGATCGATGCCGCGCAGGATGGGCTTCTCGTCAACGCTGACATGCAGGTTTCTGATCTCGAGCATGGTCTGTCCCCATCAATCGCTTTCAGCCGTTGTCAGCCGATGCTGCCCTCCAGGCTCACGCCCAGCAGCTTCTGCGCTTCCACCGCAAATTCCATCGGCAGTTCCTTGAACACCTCCTTGCAGAAGCCGTTGACGATCATCGACACCGCGTCTTCCGGCGCGAGGCCGCGGCTCTGGCAATAGAACAACTGGTCCTCGCCGATGCGCGAGGTGGAGGCCTCGTGCTCGACCCGGGCGGTCGGGTTCTTCACTTCGATGTAGGGGAAGGTGTGGGCCGCACACCGGTCGCCCAGCAGCAGCGAGTCGCACTGCGTGTAGTTGCGTGCGCCGGCAGCGCCTTTGGCCACCAACACCCGCCCGCGGTAGGCGTTCTGGCCGTGGCCGGCCGAAATCCCTTTGGAAAGGATGGTGCTGCGGGTGTTCTTCCCGAGGTGAATCATCTTGGTGCCGGTGTCGGCCTGCTGGTAGTGGTTGGTCAGCGCCACCGAGTGGAACTCGCCCACGGCGTTGTCCCCCTGCAGGATCACGCTGGGGTACTTCCAGGTGATGGCCGAGCCGGTCTCCACCTGGGTCCAGGAAATCTTCGAGTTGGCACCGCGGCAGTCGCCGCGCTTGGTGACGAAGTTGTAGATGCCGCCCTTGCCCTCCTTGTCGCCGGGGTACCAGTTCTGCACCGTCGCGTACTTGATCTGCGCGCCTTCCAGCGCAATCAGCTCGACCACCGCGGCATGCAGCTGGTTCTCGTCGCGCATCGGCGCGGTGCAGCCTTCCAGGTAGCTCACGTAGGCCCCCTTGTCGGCGATGATCAGCGTGCGCTCGAACTGGCCGGTGTTTTTGGCGTTGATGCGGAAGTAGGTGGACAGCTCCATGGGGCAGCGCACCCCCGGCGGGATGTAGCAGAACGAGCCGTCGCTGAACACCGCCGAGTTGAGCGTGGCGAAGAAGTTGTCGGTGTAGGGCACGACCGAGCCGAGGTATTGCCGCACCAGGTCGGGGTGCTGTTGCACCGCCTCGGAGAACGAGCAGAACACAATGCCCAGCTCGCCCAGCTTCTCCTTGAAGGTGGTCGCCACCGACACGCTGTCGAATACCGCGTCCACCGCCACACCGGCGAGCAGCGCGCGCTCCTCGAGCGGCACGCCCAGCTTCTCGTAGGTCCGCAGCAGTTCCGGGTCCACATCGTCCAGGCTTTGCGGCCCGTCCTTGCGCGACTTCGGCGCGGAGTAATAGGCGATGTCTTGATAGGCTATGGGCGGGTGGCGCACCGTGGCCCAGCGCGGCTCGGTGATCGTCAGCCAGTGGCGATAGGCCCGCAGCCGCCATTCGAGCATGAAGTCGGGTTCGCCCTTCTTGGCCGAGATCAGGCGGATCACATCTTCGGAAAGCCCGCGCGGCACGGTGTCCGTCTCCACGGCGGTGTAGAAGCCGTGTTTGTAGTCCTGACTGATCAGTTCGTCGAGTTGGACTGTGGAGCTTGTCATGTGCTTGTCTCCCGTTGCGACCGCCTCTGCTACTGCCTCAGGCCCTCTCGTTGCCGCCGGGCCCGCAGCGCGACTACGTCCACCGGCTGAAACACCGGTTGCGCCATGTCCGCCAGCGTGAGGTCGCTCAGCACGCGGCGAATAACCTGGTTGACGCGCTGCCAGTTGGCCCGCAACGAACACGAGCCCTCCTGCGCGCACAGGCCGACGGCGGCGCTGCACTCGGTCACGCCGACCGGCCCTTCCATTGCGTCGATGACCTCGGCGATGGAGATCTCATCGGGCGGGCGCGACAGCAGGTAACCGCCGTGGGCGCCGCGCAGCGACTGCAGCAGGTTTGCCCGCGCCAGCGTCTTGAGGATCTTGCTCGCCGTGGGAACCGTCACACCGATCGCGCTGGCCACTTCGGCGGCGCTGTAGACGCGCTCCGGCTGCCGCGCCATGTGGGTCATGATCACGGTGCCGTAGTCGGTCAGCTTGCTCAGTCTCAACATCGCCGTGGCTTTCCTTTACATATAGAACCATTTTAGTCCTAGATGTTCCCAGAGTGCAAGCGTCTGCCTTGCCTGGCGATGAAGAGCCGTCAGAAATGAGGTGGCAATTCGTCGCGCAAGCTGCGAGGCACGCCGACTCCCGCGTCCGTGGCCGGCTGGCGAAGGTCAGCGATCTCGCGAATCAGGATGTCGATTTGCTGCTGCTGGCGGATGATGACCTGGTCGAGCTTATCCAGCAGGTCTTCGGTGAAACTGGCCTTGATCTCCAGATCGGTCAGGCGCTGTTCGATGTCGTGTGGGTGTTCCATGACGCCAGACGCTCAATTTTCAAGGGTTGATTGCAGCGGTTTGCAGGCGGCGATTTCGGCCAAGCGCCTTGAGCACGTCGCGCTTGTCCAGGCCATACATGTCGGCAAACTCTTCGAGTGTTTTGCCGCTGCTGTTGAAGGCCCGGCACAGTGCCTCCTGCTTGGCCAGCTTGCTGTCATATTCGGCGAACGCTTCCTGCAGCAGGGTGTTGGCTTGCGCATCGTTGGTCTGGACTTTTGACAGGTAGTCCTGGCGTGTCAGGCCAGACGCCTCGAACGCTGCGATCAGCTGCGCGCGAAACTTCGGCCGCAAGTCTTCTTTGGCGCGACGTTGCCGACGACGGAACAATTCAAGCATGGCCAAGTAGACATGCTCCGGGGCCACGTCTTCAACCGCAAGACCTTGAAGGTCGTGGCGCTTGTTGCCCGCGGCAATGCTTTGCAGGTAGCGTGTTGAGCGCGTATGCAGGCTCAGGGCGGCTTTGAGGGCGTCGCGCCCGAAATGCTCGGGGTGGTTTGCCAGCAGTTCCTGAAAAATACCGAGCTTGAGGGGCAGGAACTCGGCGCCAAACAGATGCGGATAGAGTTCAAATAGCTTCTCAAGAACAGGTTGGACCGATGGCGAACGAGCCGCTTTCCTGGATGGTTCGCCGGGCTGATCGCTGGATTGCGTGGGCTCACCTGCCTGGACGGGTGCTTCTAAAGTGGTAGAGGTCATGGGAGTTAAACGTTGGGTCAACCCATGATTGTCAACCAAATGAACAACCTGGCCCCGCGACGCTGGACCGGGGAAGCGTTCATCGATAAGAGCTGCGCCATTTTGATGGCGCAGTTCTGTAAACTGCGCCATAATTGCGCCATCAGTCCAAGAAACTGCGCCAAACGATGCCATGTTTACCGTTACCGAGCTACTGAAAAGCATTCAGGAATCTGCCGCTGGCTTGACGCTGGCCAATCTGCTCGCACAGCATCCCGACGTTGCGCGCCGCACAGCACAGCGGTGGATCAGTCAATGGATCAATGAGGGGCAGATAAGCGCTATCGGCGAGGGGCGTGCTCGTCGATACTTCGCGGCCAAGATGGCGGTGACGGTTGCTTCTGCCATTACGCAAGACATCTTTCCGGCTTACATTCCGCTTTCCGCCGACAGCCGCGACATCGTTGTTTATGTCGATCAGCCCCTGGAAGCACGCAAACCCGTGGGCTACCAGCGTGATTTTCTCGATGCCTATCGGCCGGGCGTGACCTGGTATCTATCGGAATCGCTTCGTCGTCAGTTACACAAGATGGGGAAGACCGCAGAGGCTGTGCAGCCTGCGGGCACCTATAGCCGCGCGGTCCTGAACAGGCTGCTGGTAGACCTGTCCTGGGCATCGAGTCATCTGGAGGGCAACACCTACTCCCGCCTGGACACGCGTGAGCTGATTGAGTACGGCAAGGTGGCGTGGGGCAAGGCGGCGATCGAAACGCAGATGATCCTCAACCACAAAACCGCGATCGAGTTGCTCGTGGAGAACATTGGAGAGATCGGTTTCAACCGCTACACCTTGATGAACCTGCATAGCGCCTTGTCGGAGAACCTCTTGCCCAATCCGGCTGATGAAGGCCGGATTCGCCAGCACGCAGTGGACATCGGCAAGAGCGTTTACCGACCGTTGTCAGCGCCGCAGCAGATCGACGAGGCGCTCGATGTTTTGCTCGACAAGGTGAATCAGATCACCGACCCGTTCGAGCAATCCTTCTTCGTCATGGTGCACCTGCCCTATCTGCAGCCGTTCGCTGACATTAACAAGCGATGCTCACGGCTGGCAGCCAATCTGCCGCTGTTTCGTGCGAACCTTTGTCCGCTCACTTTCCTGGATGTGCCTGAGCAAGCCTACAGCCGAGCCACTCTGGGCCTGTACGAGTTGACCCGCGTGGAGCTGCTGCGAGACCTTTATGTCTGGGCCTACGAGAGGTCAACGCAAGAGTACCTGGCCATCAAGCAGGAGCTGGCTGAACCGGACCCGACCCGCCTGGCTTGGCGGGATGTGATCAAACAGACGATCCGGGATGTGGTGACGCACCCCAAGGAGGATGCACTCACAGTCATCCAAGGGGCTGTTGTGGCGCATGTGCCGGATGCTGACCGTGCCAACGTCCAGGCGCTGATCGTGCAGGAACTGCGACGACTGCATGAGGGCGTGTTGGCGCGCTACGGCTTGCGCCCCTCTGAATTCACGGCCTGGAAAGTCTGGCAAGCAAGGGGATAGCGGGATCATCCAACTGATAGCGCTTCCATGGCCTTTGGCTTATTGCTTCGCCCCCAACGCCAGGGCCGCAGCACGCGAGGCGGCCAGCGCCTGCGCGTCGGGTGCGGCCTGCGTCGGCCAGCCCGCCAGATGCTGTTGCGCCAGATCGCTTAGGGCGCTGATCCATTCGTGGCTGTCGTTCAGGCAGGGGATGTAATGAAACGCCTGGCCGCCGGCCTGCAGGAAGGCTGCCTTGGCTTCCTGGGCAATTTCTTCCAGCGTCTCCAGGCAGTCGCCGGTGAAGCCGGGGCAGATCACGTCCACGCGTTTGACGCCGGACCGGGCCATGGCCACCAGGGTGGGTTCGGTGTAGGGCTGCAGCCACTTGGCCTTGCCGAAGCGGGACTGGAAGGTAAGCTGGTACTGCGTGGGCGCCAGGCCCAGTTGTTCGGCCAGCAGGCGCGCGGTTTTCTGGCATTCGCAGTGGTAGGGGTCGCCCAGGTGCAGCGTGCGCTCGGGCACGCCATGAAAACTCATGACCAGTTGCCCGGACTTGCCGTGGGCCGCCCAGTGCGCGCGGACTTGGGCGGCCAGCGCGGCGATGTAGCCCGGGTGGTCGTGGTAGTGATTGACAAAGCGGAACTCGGGGATGCGGCGTATGCGCGCGGCCCAGCTGTACACCGCATCGAACACGCTGGCCGTGGTGGTGCCGCTGTACTGCGGGTAGGCGGGCAGCACCAGGATGCGGGTCACGCCCGCGGCCTTGAGTTCATCGAGTTGCGAGGCCATCGACGGGCTGCCGTAGCGCATGGCGTAGCGCACCTGAACCGCGTGGCCGCGCTGGCCCAGGTAGCCGCGCAGCATGAGGGCCTGCTTGCTGGTCCAGACCTTGAGCGGCGAGCCTTCCGGCGTCCAGATGCTGGCGTATTTGGCGGCCGACTTCTTGGGCCGAACCCGCAGAATAATGCCGTGCAGAATCAGCCACCAGAGCGGCTTGGGGATTTCCACCACGCGGTGATCGCTTAAAAACTCGGCCAGGTAGCGGCGCAGGGCCGCGGCCGTGGGGGCATCGGGCGTGCCCAGGTTGCACAGCAGCACCGCGGTGCCGGTGCCGGCTGGCGGTGTTTGACCATGCTGGTGAGGGGGTTCGGCGGCAAAAAACATGAGGTATTCTCTCCCACCATGCTCGACCTGACCATTATCAAAGCGATAACCCTGGACCTGGACGATACGCTGTGGCCGATCTGGCCGGCGATCGAGCGGGCGGAAAAGGCACTGGACAACTGGCTGAGCCGGCACGCACCGATGACCGCGGCACTGTTTGCCAACCCCTCGGCCCGGCACGACATTCGCGAGCAGATTGTGCGTACCCGGCCCGAGCTCAAGCACAACCTTGCCGCGATCCGGCGCGAAGCCATCCGCCTGGCCCTGTACCGCTCCCAGGAAAACCCCTTGCTGGCCGAAGCTGCCTTTGACGTTTTTTTTGCCGAGCGCAACCGGGTCACGCTGTTCGATGACGCCTTGCTGGCACTGGAGTTCCTGTCGGCCCGCTTTCCCATCGTCGCGCTGTCCAACGGCAATGCCGACATCGAGCGCATCGGCATTGACCAGTACTTTCAGGCCAGCATCAGCGCCCAGGCATTTGGGGTCGGCAAGCCCGACCCGCGCATCTTCCATGCGGGCGCGGGTGCTGTCGATGTGCCGCCGGCGCAGGTGCTGCATGTGGGCGACGATGCCGCACTGGACATACTCGGCGCGCTGAACTGCGGCATGCAGACGGTTTGGGTGAACCGCGCCGACCATTTGTGGCCCCACGCCGCCACCCCCCACGAGACCGTGAGCAGCCTGACCGAGCTGTGCGAATTGTTCCAGGCCTGAGCCGGGGGTTCCCATGACACTGAAGACACTGAAAATCTACGGCATCGCCGCTTCGCGCGCATCCCGGCCCCTGTGGGTGGCGCATGAGCTGGGCCTGGACTACGAGCACATTGCCCTGCCTTACCAGGGCGGGGCCACCCGCACGCCGGAGTTTCTGGCGCTCAACGCCAACGGGCATATCCCGGTGGTGGACGATGGCGGTGTGCTGGTCTGGGAGTCCATGGCCTGCGCCCTGTACCTGGCCCAGCGCTTTGGCGGCAGTGCGCCGCACAGCCTGGCTGCCCTCAACCACGCCGAGCAGGCCGAGATCCTGCGCTGGAGCTTTTGGGCCGTGACCGAGTGCGAGAAAGAAGCCCTGACGTCACTGATGCACGGCGCGATCATGCCCGCTGAGCGGCGCAAGCCCGAGCTGGCCCAGGAGGCGGAGCGGCGTTTGCTCGCACCTTTGCGGGTGCTGGAGCAGCACCTGCAGGGGCGCAGCTACCTGGCCGGCGAGCGTTTTACCGTGGCCGATGTGTGTGTGGCCTCGGTGCTGGCCTGGGTGCGTCACGCGCGCGGCCTGATGGTGTCGTTTCCGCAGGCCACGCAATGGCTGGACCGCTGCCTGGCCCGGCCTGCGCAGCAGGCGGTGCGCACCATGGCCCGGCAGGAAACGGCCCGCATTGCGCAGGCTTGATACTTGTCAAATTGGGCTCTAGCCCATGCAAAACATGAGCTGACAGCTATCAAATATATAGCAAATAGTAGTTTGTTCAAGCCAGCAGGCGGGCAGCTTCCAGCCCTGAGCGCACGGCGCCCTCCAGTGTGGCCGGGTAGGGGCCGGCGATATAGTCGCCGCAGGCCAGGCAACCCGGTGCAATCTGCGCCGCCGGCCGTTGCAAACCCGGTGTGCAGGCAAAGGTGGCGCGCTTTTCCACAATGGTCTGCACCGCCTGCAAACCCTTTAGCCCGAGCTGGCGTTCGCCCTGGGCCAGCACCTGCCGCGTCAGGGTGGCGTTGTCGCCCACACTGGCACTGATCACAAAAGCCAGCAGGCCGGGCGCGCCGCCCAGCTGGCCCCGGTCAAACACAAATTGCGCGGGCGCCTCGGGGGTGGCCGGCAGCGCCAGCATGGCCTGTGGCAAGGATGCGCCGGGCATCACGGCATAGACAGTGGTGAGCGCTTCAAACGCCAGCGCACGGGTTTGCGCCAGCCAGGTCGCGGCCATGGATGCATGGTGCCCCTTGCCATCCTGCACCAGCCGCGCCGCTTCCGAAGGTGGGCAGGCCAGCAGCACGCGGTCAAAGCTTTCACCCTCCACCTGCCAGCCCGGGGCTGCAGCGGCCGGCGCAATGGTTTGCACCCGTGTGCCCAGGCGCACCTCGCCACCTTGCCGGGCCACCCAGGCCAGTGCGGCATCGGGCAGCAGGGCGCTCAGGTCCACCCGCGGCAGCAGCAGGTTGGAGCCGCCGGTTTCCGAAAACAGGGCATCGCGCATCACGCGTAAAAACACCTGGCCGCTGGCACGCTCGGGCGGCGTGTTGAGCGCCGAAACGCACAGCGGCTCAATCAACGCAGCCATCACGCGCGGACTGAGTTTTCGGCACAGCGAGGCCACCGACTCGTGCGGCGCGCAGCGAAAGCCGCCCAGCTGCCAGCCCATGGCCAATTTGAGCAGAGAGAGTTTGTCGCGCCACGACCAGCCGCGCGCGCAGGCGATGCCCACCAGGGCGTCCAGCGGCGCAGGCCAGCTGGGCAGTTTCAGGCCCGAACCGTCGGGCAACTGCAAAGTGAGCGGCAGGCGCAGAAAGACCGCCTTCACATCGACACCCACATCGGCCATCAGGCGCAGGGTTTCGGCATAGGCGCCTATCAGGATGTGCTGGCCGTTGTCCAGCTGCAGTGCCGTGCCATCGGGTAGCTGGTTGTCTACCCGTCGCGCCCGCCCGCCGGGAACCCGGGCCGCTTCAAAGACCGTGACATGGTGACCTAGCCGTGTCGCTTCGACCGCTGCGGCGCAGCCGGCCCAGCCGGCACCTATGACCGCTGTTTTCAAACCACTTTTCCAAATGCCTGGGTTTTCCACGCCAGCCAGAACTTGCGCAACGGCGTGAGGCTGACGCGCTGGTGCAGCACCTGGTAGCCGTCGGCGGCAATCTCGCGCAGCAGGGTGCGGTAGATGCTGGCCATCATCAGCCCGGGTTTCTGGCTGCGGCGGTCGGCGGCGGGCAGCATGGCCAGCGCCTCGTCATACAGCGCCAGCGCGCGCTCGGTCTGAAACTGCATCAGTGCCGTGAAGCGTTCGGAGTACTGGCGCTTCAAAATTTCGTGCGCCTTCACGTCAAACTGCTGCAGCTCGTTGACCGGGATGTAGATGCGGCCGCGCATCGCGTCTTCGCCTACATCGCGGATGATATTGGTCAGCTGAAATGCCAGGCCCAGCTTGTGGGCGTAGGCGGTGGTGGCTTCCTCGGTCTGGCCAAAAATGCGCGCGGCGACCTCGCCCACAATGCCGGCCACCAGATGGCAGTAGCGCTGCAGGCCGGGAAAGTCGAGGTAGCGGTTTTGCGCCAGATCCATCTGGCAGCCTTCGATCACGGCCTGCAAATGGCGCGCTTCGATGCGGTACCGGGGTGCCAGCGGCATCAGGGCTTTCATGACCGGGTGCGTCGGCGTACCGGCAAAGGACTTGTCGACTTCGGCCTGCCACCAGGCCAGCTTGCTGTGCGCCACACCGGGGTCGCTCACCTCATCGACGACGTCATCAATCTCGCGGCAAAACGCGTAAAACGCCGTGATGGCGGCGCGCCGCTCTTTGGGTAAAAACAGAAAGGCGTAATAGAAACTGCTGCCGGATGCGGCGGCTTTTTGCTGGACATATTGCTCGGGGGTCATGCGGCGATTGTTGCATGCTCGAAAGCTGGATTCCGGGCTGCGGTAGCGAGTCTTTTTTTGACGCTTAGGCATTTTTCCGACGGGCCGCCCCTAGGAAAAATAGCCCCCTCGGGGGGCAGCGCATTACACGAAGTGAAAAGCGTGGGGGCCATTTCACATCCATAAAGCACGCCAGCCCATCACCACCACGTCCCAGGCCCCGAGCTTGGGCCGCCGCGCCAGGGTATTGAAGCCCAGCGCTTCTATCTTGTCCAGAATGCGCAAGCCGCCTTGCACCACCAGCCGCAGCTCCCAGCCACCGCGCCCGGGCACTTTCTTCACCAGTGGTAAGCCTTTTAGCATTCTAGCCCTTGCAGAATGGGCGCAAGAAGCTATCAAATTGATAGTGGTTGGATTGCTGTCCAGTGTCAGCAGCTGGGCTTCGGTGACGCCATGCAGGGCCCAGGCGTCGGCCGGCAGGTAAATGCGCCCACGCGGAATGTCCACGCTGAGGTCTTGCCAGAAGTTGATGAGCTGCAGCGCCGAGCAGATGGCGTCGCTTTGCTGCAGCGAGGGCTCGTCTTTCACGCCATACAAATGCAGCAACAGCCGGCCCACCGGGTTGGCAGAGAGGCGGCAGTAGTCCAGCAGCTCGGCCTCGCTGGCGTAGCCCACGCCGTCGCGGGTTTTGACCACATCCTGCTCAAAGGCGCTGAGCAAGTCGGCCAGCAGCGGCACCGGCAGCGCAAATTGCGCCATTACGGGGCGCAGGCGTTCAAACACCGCAGGCCAGCGCGGTGAGACCGGCTGGCCCTGCGCCACGGCCATCAGGTCGGCGCGGTAGGCTGCCAGATCGTCCAGGCGCTGCCGGGGCAGGGCATCGCCTTCGTCGGCGATGTCGTCTGCGGTGCGGGCAAACCAGTAAATCGCTGCCACGGCCGGGCGCAGCTGCGGCGGGCACAAGAGGGAGGCAACCGGGAAGTTCTCGTAATGGTCAACGCCCGTTTTGTGTGCGCTACCGGTTGTTGCTTCCGTACTGGCCAGGTCTTCTGGCAAAGGACTCGATTTAATCGGCATGGTGGCAATCAGCTCGAATGATTTTCATGTGGGGGACGCCCGGATTTCGTCAGGCTTGCGCGGCTTGGCGCTTCACCAGGCGGCAACTGCCCATTGTCCGTCAGACCGCCAGCCTGCCTGGCATGCGGGTGATGAAATCAGCCAGGTAGTTGGCCTCATCGGAGGCGCTGGTGCGTGCGTACAGGCCAATACCGATTTGAATCGGGGCCGGGAATTCACGCGTTGGTGCCAAAACGCGGCAACCGGGCGGAATGGTCGCTGTAATCATGGGCCCGATGCCGATGCCTACTTGCACGGCGGTTGCCATCGCCACCAGCGTGGAGGCTTCACACACCATGCTCCAGCGCAGCTGGCTGTCTGCCAGCGACTCCATGACCCGGGTGCGCCAGGGGCAGGCATCGGTAAACAGGACCACCGGCAGCGCATCATCGGGTGTCAGCGTCAGGTCAGAGCGCACCACCCACAGCAACTGCTCGGGCCATTCGACCAACGGTTTGTGCGCCACTTCCAGGGAGTCGCAGATCAGCAAATCGAGTTTGTCCTGCTCAAACAGCGCGGCCAACTGCCGGTTGCCTGCAATGATCAGATCGAGATGCACCTTGGGGTTCTGGTCGCGGAAGGACTTCAAAATATCAATCAGCCGCGTTGCGGCAAAGTCTTCCACCACACCCAGCTTGACCCGTCCTTCCATGCGCTGGCCGCTGATGCGCTGCCTGGCCTCTTCATTGAGGGTCAGGATTTCACGCGCGTAGGGCTCCAGAACCCGCCCCTCGGCGTTTGCCGTCAAGCCCTTGGGTGAGCGCTCAAACAGAGGGGCGCCCGCGATGTCCTCCAGGCGCCGGATCTGCATGCTGACGGCTGCCTGGGTGCGGTGCAGTGCCGCAGCCGCGCCATTGACGGTGCCTACCTCAATGACCGCCAGGAATGCACGAAGCAGGTGCGGGTCCAAGTCTTGCATTCAGTTTTATTGATAGGTTCGCGACAATTTTGTGACTATCGCTACTTTAGCAGAGCCATTACCATGGCTTTGAGATTTTTTGAGGGCTGTGGAACGGGGAATTTTGCAGGCCAACAAATTATTCTTATATGTATACATACACAGGAGACAAGCAACATGACACACGATATTAATCGGCGCACCTTGGTCAAGGCAGGCGCTGCGCTGGCCTCGACGGCTCTGGCATTTCCGGCACTCAACGCGCTTGCCCAAAATCGCAGGTTTGCGGGGAAAACCCTGCGTATCCTGACCTGGTCGGACGATACGGGCCTGGCGGTGCTACGCAACATTGCGCAAACGTTTGAAGCACAAACCGGTGCTAAAGTGATTGCTGACCGCACCGGCAGCACGTCCGAGATGGTCGCCAAGCTCAAGGCCGGCGGCAATCGCCCGCAATACGACGTGATCACGCTGGCGGGTGTCGGGGCCGTGACCCTGGCCAATGCTGGCCTGCTGGAAAAGCCCGACCTGAACCAGTTGCCCAATCTCCAGAATGTAGACCAGCGGTTTCGTACCGGGGCCGATGGCCATGGCATTGGCTATCTGCTGTGGACCGGTGGCATGCTCTACAACACCCGTACCTTCAAGGCAGCGCCGACCAGCTACGAGGAAATGTGGAACCCCAAATATGCCAAGCGGGTGTTTTTGCCGCCGGCGACCTGGACGGATTCGCTGGACACCATCGTGGCGGCTGCCATGCTGACCGGAGGCAGTGCGACCAATGTGGAAGGTGGTTTCAAGAAGCTCGCCGAACTCAAGGACCGGGTGCTGACTTTTGGCGAGAACCCCACGCAAATTGCCGAGTTGTTTCGCTCCAATTCGCTGGACATTGGCGCGGTGTACGCCCCGGCGTTTTTCGCCAAGGAACTCAAGGACCCCAATTCCGGCCTGGGTGCCACCTACAACCTGAAAGAAGGCTTTTTTGCCGACTTGATGTACACCATCGTGCCCAAGGCCCATCCCGGCGAGTCGTCCGTGATCCACGCCTTCCTTAATCACACGCTGGACCCGGTGGTGCAGGGGAAAATGGCGGAAGACGTGCTCAACGGACCGGTCAACCTCAAAGCCGTGCTCTCGCCAGAAGCGCAAAAGAGCCCCTTCATCATCAAGCCCGAGCAACTCGGCTCCACGGCGGTGATTCATGACAAGGCGGTGATTGCCGCGGTGCGCGACAGCTGGATCAAGCGCTATACGCAGACCTTTTCTTGAGGGTCCGCTGATCGCCCTGTTGTTGCCAAGCACGGCCGGCTCGCACGCTGTGATCCGGCCGTGAGAAAAGTCTGATATGTCCTATTTTCATTCAGGCCGCCTGCGGCTGGCCCTGCTGGCCTTGCCGGCCGTCATGCTCTTGCTGCCCTTTTTGCTGGCGGTTGTCTTTGTGCTGCGCTTTTCCTTTTCAGGGGACACGCAGGTCATCGAAGGCTTCAGTGTTGAGCGCTATCTGGGCCTGCTCGACCAGTTTTTTCTTCGCTCGGTGGTCCTCACGCTAAAACTGGCGGCGCTCAGCACGGTCATCTGTCTGGTGCTGGCGGTGCCCGTGGCTATGCTGATGGCGGCGATTACCCAGCCCATCTGGCGACGCGTGGTCACCAGTCTCATCCTGCTGCCCATGATCCTGAACCTGCTGATCCAGTCCTATGGCTGGATCATGGTGCTGGGGCCCAACGGCATCATCAACGGCGTCTTGCTCAAGCTGGGTGTGCTGGACCGACCGGTGCAACTGCTGTTCAATGAAATCGGTGTGCTGGTGGGCCTGGTACAAACCGCATTGCCGCTGGCGGTGTTTCCGATACTGGGCTCGATGCGGGCCATCTCGGCGCAATACCTGGAGGCCAGTGCCAGTCTGGGCGCTGCGCCCTGGCGCTCGTTTCGCGACATCACGCTGCCGCTGCTCAAGCCCGGGCTGATCGGTGCGGCCTCGATCGTGTTTGCCTTCAACGCCAGCGCTTTCGCCGTGCCCCTGCTGCTCGGCGGCCGCCGTGTCCAGACCATGGGCGTGGCCATCCGCGACATGATTTCACCGATGTTTGACTGGGCAGGTGCGGCGGCGGCGGGCGTCACCCTCATTGTCATCACGCTGGTCACCCTGGCGGCAGCCACCTGGTTGTCCACACGCACCACCAAATGGCAGGGAGCACGATGATGGCAACGGCAACTTCAATCACCTCTCCAGTGACTTCTCCAGCTACGTCCTCCGCCACTTCCCGTGCTGGCCGCGGATCGTTTGGCTGGGTCATGGGCACCCTGGCCGGGCTGGGCCTGCTCATCGCGGCGCTGCCGGTGGTGATCATCCTGATCATGTCGTTCTCGGGCGGCACCAACCTGGATTTTCCACCCCAGTCCCTGTCGCTGCGCTGGTACGGCGCCGCTTTCGATGTGCTGTTTGGCGACAAAAGCGAGGGCACGATGTCGGCCTTCAGCGCCATGACCAGCAGCCTGATCGTGGGCCTCATCACCATGCTGGCCAGCGTCAGTGTCTGTGTGCCGCTGTCTTATGCCGTGGTGCGCAGCCACGGGCGCTGGCGCCATCTGGCCGAGCTGCTGTTCACCCTGCCCATCGTGTTTCCGCTGGTGGTGCTGGGCGTGGCCTATCTGCTCATGACCGAAGCGCTCAGTCGTGAAACGGGCGTTGACCTGGGCCTGTTCCGTCTGGCCATTCCGCACATCACGCTGGCGCTGCCTTTTGTTTTACGCAATTGCCTGAGTGCGATGAACGGTGTCGGGGTGGACCTGGAAGAAGCCGCCATGTCGCTGGGGGCCTCGCCCTTGCGCGCCATCCTGCATGTCGTGGTGCCGCTGATGAAGCCGGGCATCATGGCCGGGCTGATCTTCGCCTTCATCATTTCCTTCAACGAGTTCACGGTGACTTTCTTCATGTACACGATCGACGTGCGCACGCTGCCGATCTGGATGTACAGCCGCACCGTCTCGTCGCTGGACCCCACCACCCTGGCCATTTCGACCCTGATCATTGCGCTGGACGTGGCGCTGATCGCCTGGGTCGACAAGCT
>NZ_JAKFDR010000034.1:0-1624 GCF_036676035.1 Polaromonas sp. | reverse complement strand
TTGAAGGTGGCGCTGACCTGCTCGGTCAGGCGCGCGACGGTTTCATGGATGCGCGACGAGGCGGCGGCGGTGCCGCCTTCCACTGCGAGAAAGGCCTTGGTGATGGCGACGGTGATCTTGTCATCGGTGTAGGGCACCACGGTGCCGTTACGCTTGATCACACGCAGCTGGCCCGGCGCGGTGGCGCTCAGGTCCTGGCTGGCATCGGCGGCCTGCGGCGCTTGGGCCTGCGGGTTCTCGCGAGTGGTGTCGGTATGCATGGAGGTCTCCGTGTTCTGAATTTATTGATCGACGCAATGCAGTGGCGTACCCGCCGTTCATTCCATTTCAACAACGCCATGCGCGCGGCAGAAACGCCGGGCGCAGGGGACTTGCAAACTGGGCAGGGAGGGCACGACTAAAGCGCCTTCCTGGCTCAAGAGTCTAGTGCCGGCAATGGCCGGCACTACTATATGTTGTGGTTCGTGCGCAAGGGCATCGCACCGTTATCGACTCCCGCCAGGCGATTCGCACTGCGCGGGGGAATGGCCGGGGTGGTGACTGCCGCTGCGGCCATCGAAGCATTCATCTGCACTGTTTTTGTTCTCGGTATAGACCCTTGGGGTGCAAATGTGCTTGTGTCCTTCGTTGTGCCAAAACCCAACATGTAGGTGTTTGGCGCGCTGGGGATACAAGATAGTGCGGTGCCTGGGGGAAGGCAAGCCGACAGGCGCGCGCCGCCTGTGGATAAATCTGTGGGTTACTTTGGGGTAACTTTCGCCAGGCCCCGTGGTAGCTGGGGTTCTCTCCTGGAGACCGTTCGTCGTGCAGGAGGTGGATTTTTTCGTTCCCTTGCGGCGGATTTTCGGCCCATCCCACAAACACAAGATGTAGGTTTTTTTCTTGATTCTTGGCTTGCTCTGTGCAGGCGCGCGGCCGCGCTTTTCGTGGGCTTGATTCTGCCGCCGCTTGTGCCCGCGGCGTTGCTACAATGCCGGCCTGTTTCACCGTGGTTGATCTGTCCTTGGGAGGCAGCAGTGGAGCAACACATCTGGCACATCCTGATCGTCGAAGACGACCAGCGTCTGGCCGACTTGACGCGCGATTACCTGCAAAGCAACGGCCTGGCGGTGAGCATCGAGGCCGACGGCGCCCAGGCCGCCGCGCGCATTTTGAAAGAACAGCCGGACCTGGTGATCCTCGATCTGATGCTGCCGGGCGAGGATGGCCTGTCGATCTGCCGCAAGGTGCGCGGCGGCTATGACGGGCCGATCCTGATGCTCACCGCGCGCACCGACGACATGGACCAGGTGCTCGGCCTGGAGATGGGCGCCGACGATTACGTGTGCAAGCCGGTGCGCCCGCGGCTGCTGCTGGCGCGGATTCGCGCGCTGCTGCGGCGCCGCGAGGGTGGCGAGGCGGGCGGCGAAGGGCCGCGGCGCCTGGAATTCGGCCGGCTGGTGATCGACAGCGCGATGCGCGAGGCCTGGTTGGGCGAGCAGAGCATCGAGCTGACCAGTGCCGAGTTCGACCTGCTCTGGCTGCTGACGGTCAACGCCGGGCGGATCCTCTCGCGCGAGGAGATCTTCAATGCCCTGCGCGGCATCGAATACGACGGCCAGGACCGCTCCATCGACGTGCGCAT
>NZ_JAKFDR010000033.1:0-34642 GCF_036676035.1 Polaromonas sp. | reverse complement strand
TCACGGTCAGACGGGCAACACCTTGCGTGGCGATGCGGATCCGGGTCTGGCGTGAACGACGAAGGCGCTGCTCTTTTTTGGTCAACATGATGCAGCTCCTTATTTCTTCTTGGTTTCTTTGATGACGATCTTCTCATCCGCATAACGGATGCCCTTGCCCTTGTAAGGCTCGGGAGGACGAACCGCGCGCACTTCAGCCGCAATCTGGCCAACGCGTTGACGGTCAGACCCCTTGATCACCACCTCGGTGGGCGTAGGCGTTGCGACCTGGATGCCCGCAGGCATATCCATCACCACGGGGTGCGAATAGCCAACGGTCAGGTTCAGCTTGGCGCCTTGCGCCTGCGCCTTGTAACCCACGCCAATCAGGCTCAGCTTTTTCTCAAAGCCCTTGGTCACGCCGGTCACCATGTTGTTGACCAGCTGACGCATCGTGCCACTCATGGCATTCGCTTCACGCGATTCGTTGGCTGGCTC
Source organism: Polaromonas sp. (assembly GCF_036676035.1). Taxonomy (GTDB): domain Bacteria; phylum Pseudomonadota; class Gammaproteobacteria; order Burkholderiales; family Burkholderiaceae_C; genus Polaromonas. Next base: position 34,165 of record NZ_JAKFDR010000033.1, on the reverse strand, counting down.
GAAAGTCAGCTTGCCGGCGTCGTTCTTGATGGTGACCAGCACATTTTGCGACAGCGACAGCGCGCCGAGCGCGCCCTTGACGCTGATCTGGTCATCCTTGATCGCCACGTCCACGCCCTGGGGCAGGGCAACGGGCATTTTTCCTACACGAGACATTTCAGTTACTCCTCAATGCCGCCGTTAGGCCACGTAGCAAAGCACTTCACCACCGATGCCGGTAGCGCGCGCCTTGCGATCCGTCATGACGCCCTGGGGCGTCGTGACAATTGCCACACCAAGGCCGTTCATGACCTGGGGGATGGCGCCATGGCCTTTGTAAACACGCAAACCGGGGCGGCTGACGCGCTCAATGCGCTCAATCACGGGGCGGCCTGCGTAGTACTTCAGGGCAATTTCCAATTCGGATTTACCAGCGTCAGTCTTGACGGAGAAGCCATCGATGTAGCCCTCATCCTTCAAAACCTGCGCAATAGCGACTTTGACCTTGGAAGACGGCACCAGCACAACGGCTTTTTCAACCATTTGTGCGTTGCGGATGCGCGTCAGCATGTCGGCGATAGGATCACTCATACTCATTTGTATATCTCCTACGCTTACCAGCTTGCCTTGGTGATACCTGGGATATCACCGGCAAAAGCCATTTCACGGATCTTGGCGCGACCCAAGCCGAATTGACGGAACGTGCCACGCGGACGACCCGTGATCGCGCAGCGATTGCGCTGGCGGGTGGGGTTCGCGTTGCGGGGCAACTTCTGCAGCTCCAGACGGGCCAGCGCGCGCTCTTCATCGGAGCGCTTGGCGTCGTTGGATGCCGCCTTGAGTTCAGCGTATTTTTTGGCGAACTTGGCCGCGAGTTTCTCGCGCTTCAGTTCACGTTGCAACAAAGCTTGTTTTGCCATGTCCCGCCTCAGTTCTTGAACGGAAAACGGAAGCCGGTGAGGAGCGCCTTGCACTCTTCGTCGGTCTTGGCCGTCGTGGTAATGCTGATATTGAGACCACGCAAGGCATCCACCTTGTCGTACTCAATCTCAGGGAAAATGATCTGCTCTTTAACGCCGATGTTGTAATTGCCGCGGCCATCGAAGGCCCGACCGGAAATACCACGGAAGTCACGCACACGGGGCAGCGCCACCGTCACGAAACGATCGAGGAACTCATACATCTTGACGCCGCGCAGGGTCACCATGCAGCCAATTGGCAGGTCTTCACGGATCTTGAAGCCCGCGATGGCCTTTTTGGCCTTGGTCACCACGGGCTTCTGGCCCGCGATTTTGGTCATGTCGCTAACGGCATGCTCCATCACTTTTTTGTCCGCAACTGCCTCGCTCACACCCATGTTGAGCGTGATCTTGGTGATGCGGGGCACCTGCATGGGCGAGGTGTAGCCAAACTTTTCCATCAAGCTTGGTGCGATTTTTTCGCGATACTGCTGTTGTAAGCGTGCCATGTTTACGCCGCCTTAATTTCTTCGCCGCTGGACTTGAAGACGCGCACTTTTTTGCCGTCAGCCAACAACTTGATACCAACACGATCCGCCTTGCCCGTTGCAGCATTGAAAATGGCCACATTGGACTGGTGAATCGGCATGCTTTTCTCAACAATGCCACCCGTGGTGCCTTTGAGCGGATTGGGCTTGGTGTGTTTTTTCACCAGATTGATACCATCCACCAGCACATAGCTGTCATCTTTGCGCAGCGAAATCTTGCCGCGCTTGCCCTTGTCCCGGCCCGCGAGCACGATGACTTCGTCGCCTTTGCGAATCTTGTTCATGGCCTACCTTAAAGAACTTCAGGAGCCAAGGACACGATCTTCATGAACTTTTCGGTGCGCAGTTCGCGCGTGACCGGTCCGAAGATGCGGGTGCCGATAGGCTCCAGCTTGGCGTTAAGCAACACTGCCGCGTTGCCGTCGAATTTGACAAGCGAGCCATCGCCACGGCGGATGCCTTTGGCGGTGCGAACGACCACAGCACTATAAACCTCGCCTTTTTTGACGCGGCCACGTGGAGCAGCTTCTTTAATGCTCACCTTGATGACATCACCGACGCTGGCGTACCGGCGCTTGGATCCGCCCAGCACCTTGATGCACATCACGGATTTGGCACCCGTATTGTCAGCAACATCGAGTTTGGATTGCGTTTGAATCATTTAAATTTAGTCCCAACTTGCACCAGAAAGCTGCCCTCGCCCTTACAAGCAAGCAACCACCCAGTCAGTCTTGGGCCCGTCGTCCACATCGCAAACCACTTGCAATGCTTCCGCTGGGCAGAATTCCCCGCCTTTTTAGAGCGAAGCCCACGATTATTACCACAGTGCCTTGGCTTGTCAACTGGCTGGCACGCAAAAAGCTCTAAAAAGAAACCAATCAGCCGAAAAAGCAGATGTTACAGGGCCCGCCAAGTCGCCAGATGGTCAAATCATACGGGCCCAGCACCGCCCAATGGCGGCACGCGCAGCACCTGCAGACATACAGACTCCGGACGGCGACAGCCTGGCGGTTGGTCAGTCAAAATACATATCAAATTGGCAATAAGCCTTAGAAAAATGGGCGCCATTAGCTATTTAATTGATAGCAAATACGCCCCCCCGCCAACAGACCCGAACCCAAAACGCCAAGATCAGTCGGGCAGACGCAGATATTGACGGCAAAGCGCCTGAAACTCGGCCAGGCGCGGGTCTACGCCGTTTTCTTCCTGCAGCAAGGCTGCCACCGCTTCTGCCAGGCTGCTGGCCAGCGCTGCATCCAGAAACAGCAGGCGGGAACGTCGAGCCAGAACATCTTCCACCGTGCGTGCGTACTCACTTCTTGCCGCAAAGCGCACCATGGCTTCGGTCAGGCCACCGCCCAGTTCGCGATCGGCGCCCGGCAAGGCCAGAACGGCGGCAGACTCGCTTCCATACAGGTGCAAACCGGGCGCATCGCTGATTTTCCGGCTGCTGGCCTGCGCCCCCACCAGCTGCAGCCGAGCCGTCACCGCGCCCGCCCGCTGCGGCAGCAGATTGGCGGCAAAGCACTTGTCCAGCACATCCTCAGCCATGGCGCGGTAAGTCGTCCATTTGCCGCCGGTCACGGTCACCAGGCCGCTTTTGCTGACCAGGACCGTGTGCTCACGCGACAAAGCCTGGGTGCTGCCGGCATCGTCGTCGGCCGGCTTGACCAGGGGGCGCAGCCCGACCCAGATACTCTTGATGTCAGCGGGCCCCGGCGCCTTGCTCAGGTAGCGCGCGGACTCGCGCAAAATGAAATCAACTTCTTCCTTGAACGCGAGCGGCTCGCGCGCCAGATCATGGCGCGGGGTATCGGTGGTGCCCAAGATGGTCTTGCCCAGCCAGGGCACCGCAAACAGCACCCGGCCATCGGCCGTCTTGGGCACCAGCAGCGCATGGTCGGTCGGTAAAAACGAGCGGTCCACCACAATATGCACGCCCTGGCTGGGCGCCACCATGGCCTGGGTGTCGCGGCCAATGGCCTGGCCATCCTGCAGGCGAAGCTGGTCGACCCACACGCCGGCCGCATTGACCACGCATTTCGCGCGCAACTCCAGCGCCTGGCCGGTTTCCTGGTCTTGCACCCGCAGGCCCACCAGCTTGCCTTGGTCGTGAACCAGGCCGGTGGCCGCACAGTAATTCACCAGCAAGGCGCCCTGCCGGGCAGCGCTGCGAGCCAGCGCCAGCGCCAGGCGCGCATCGTCAAACTGGCCGTCCCAGTACTTCACCCCGCCTTTAAGGCCCTGCTGCTGGGCTGTCGGCAGGTATTGCAAGGTTTTTTCGCGGCTTAAAAATTCGGTATCCCCCAGACCGGCCTTACCGGCCAGGGTGTCGTACATCTTCAGCCCCACCCCGTAAAACGGCGTTTCCCAGAACTTGTAGGACGGCATCACAAACGGCAGCGGCTGCGCCAAATGGGGGGCATTGGCCAACAGCCGCGTGCGTTCCTGCAGCGCCTCGCGGACCAGTGAGATATTGCCTTGCGCCAGGTAGCGGACACCGCCATGCACCAGCTTGGTTGCACGCGACGAGGTCCCTTTGGCGAAGTCATGGGACTCGACCAGCACCACTGAAAACCCACGGGCCGCGGCGTCCAGCGCCACCCCGAGTCCGGTGGCGCCACCACCGATGATGGCGACGTCGTATTGGTGCGGCTCGGCCAGGCGAGCCATCAGGTCTTGGCGCCGCGTGGGCATCAATGAGGGTTCAGAGGTCATGGGCTCCCTTGTCCGTCTCCACGCAAACCCTCTTTGAGCATTGTGAGGGCCCCTCCTCCCGGATAAACGGGGTCGGGCTGGCGGCGTTACCGTGATGAAAAAGCCGTGTGGCACATGCGCACCACACGGCAGGGCTTGTTAACGGACTTTGCCGTCCTTCCAGGCTTGCAGCAACTTGTCGTAGCTGATGGTTTCACCCTTCGGCTTTTCATTGCCCAGCTTGGCCCACGGCGCGCCATTGGCGGTCAGGTACTTGGCAGGATCACCCTTGGGATTGAGCTTGGGGGCGCACTTGGCCATGCCGGCGCGCTCCAGACGGCCCAGCACCTGGTCCATCTCGTCGGCCAGCGTGTCCATCGCACCCTGCGGGGTCTTCTCGCCCGTCACAGCCTGGGCCACGTTCTTCCACCACAGCTGTGCCAGCTTGGGGTAGTCGGGCACGTTGGTGCCGGTAGGCGTCCAGGCCACGCGGGCCGGGCTGCGGTAGAACTCGACCAGGCCGCCGAGCTTGGGCGCCATGTCGGTCATGGCCTTGGAGCGGATGTCCGATTCGCGGATCGGCGTCAGGCCGACCATGGTCTTCTTCAGCGACGTGGTCTTGGCCGTCACGAACTGCGCGTACAGCCAGGCGGCAGCCGTGCGGTTCTCGTCATGGGCGGAGAAGAAGGTCCAGCTGCCCACGTCCTGGTAGCCGTTCTGCATGCCCTGCTTCCAGTACGGGCCGTTCGGGCCGGGCGCCATGCGCCACTTGGGCGTGCCGTCCTCGTTCACCACGGGCAGGCCCTTCTTGGTCATGTCGGCCGTGAAGGCCGTGTACCAGAAGATCTGCTGGGCGATCTGGCCTTGCGCGGGCACCGGGCCGGCTTCGCCGAAGGTCATGCCGGTGGCTTCCTTGGGCGCGTATTTCTTCATCCAGTCCACGTACTTGGTCAGCGCGTAGACGGCGGCGGGCGAGTTGGTCGCGCCGCCCCGGGCCACTGAGGCGCCCACCGGCGTGCACTTGTCGGCTCCGACGCGGATGCCCCACTCGTCCACCGGCTGGCCGTTGGGGATGCCTTTGTCGGCGGTACCGGCCATCGACAGCCAGGCGTCGGTGAAACGCCAGCCCAGCGACGGGTCCTTCTTGCCGTAGTCCATGTGGCCGTAGATCGGTTTGCCGTCGATGGTCTTCACGTCGTTGGTGAAGAACTCGGCAATGTCTTCGTAGGCGCTCCAGTTCTGCGGCACGCCCAGCTCGTAGCCGTACTTGGCCTTGAACTTGTCCTGCAGGTCCTTGCGCGCGAACAGGTCGGCGCGGAACCAGTACAGGTTGGCAAACTGCTGGTCGGGCAGCTGGTACAGCTTGCCGTCGGGCGCGGTGGTGAAGCTGGTGCCGATGAAATCCTTGAGGTCCAGGCCCGGGTTGGTCCATTCCTTGCCCTTGCCGGCCATGTAGTCGGTCAGATTCATCACCTTGCCGTAGCGGTAGTGCGTGCCGATCAGGTCGGAATCGGAAATCCAGCCGTCATAGATCGACTTGCCGGACTGCATGGAGGTCTGCAGCTTCTCGACCACGTCGCCCTCCTGGATCAGGTCGTGCTTGACCTTGATGCCGGTGATTTCCTCAAACGCCTTGGCCAGCGTTTTGGACTCGTACTCGTGCGTGGTGATGGTCTCGGACACCACCGAGATTTCCTTGACGCCCTTCGCCTGCAACTTCTTGGCCGCATCGATGAACCACTTCATCTCGGCCAGTTGCTTGTCCTTGGCCAGGGTGGAAGGCTGGAATTCGCTGTCAATCCACTTCTTTGCCGCCGCCTCATCGGCTCCGGCGTGCCCTGCCATTGCACAAGCGGCCGCTAGTGCCAGTGCTGTGTACCGCATCTTCATCACTTGTCTCCTCATTGGTCTACCTCCCCATCGTTAATGGCTTACTCGGCTCCGGGGAAGCAATGAGCCGGAATCCCCCTATCCACTATCCCTTGCGCATGATCAGCGCCAGCAGCCCCATGGACAGCACGAAGCTGATCCAGATCGAAGGGTCTGCCTCCAGCCCCATCCAGGCGGCCAACTTGCCGCTGAGCCCGACAAACATCAGGTTGACATAGGCCGCCGCCAGCAAGCCTATGAACAGGCGGTCGCCGCGCGTGGTCTCCATCGGCAGAAAACCGCGGCGCAAGGTCGTTGGCGCCTTGATCTCCCAGACCGTCATGCCCGCGAGCGCGAGCACAATGCAGCAGAAAAATACCGCCACCGGCGTGGTCCAGGCCATCCACTCAAACATCTGTCATCTCCTTCTTCTCATCCAAGTGCCATCGCGGAACCGGCTTCGCCGGGCCGCAGGTGGCGCCCCCTTGAGGGGGGAGCGCTGAAAGCGCTTCGGGGGTGTTTCATACTCTGCCCATCGCAAAGCCTTTGGCGATGTAGTTGCGCACAAACCAGATCACGATGGCGCCCGGCACGATGGTCAGCACGCCGGCCGCGGCCAGCGTCGCCCAGTCCATGCCGGAAGCGGATACGGTGCGGGTCATGGTGGCCACGATGGGCTTGGCGTTCACGCTGGTCAGTGTGCGCGCCAGCAGTAGTTCCACCCAGCTGAACATGAAACAGAAGAAGGCCGCCACGCCCACGCCGGCCTTGATCAGCGGCAGAAAGATCATGGCGAAAAAACGCGGGAAGGAGTAACCGTCGATGTAGGCGGTTTCATCAATCTCGCGCGGAATGCCGCTCATGAAGCCTTCCAGAATCCACACCGCCAGCGGCACGTTGAACAGCAGGTGGGCCAAAGCCACCGCAATGTGCGTGTCCATCAGCCCGACCGTGGTGTAGAGCTGGAAGAAGGGCAGCAGGAACACCGCGGGCGGCGTCATGCGGTTGGTCAGCAGCCAGAAGAACACATGCTTGTCGCCCAGAAAGCTGTAGCGCGAAAACGCATAGGCCGCCGGCAGCGCCACGCTGATCGAGATCACGGTGTTGATGGCCACATAGATCAGGCTGTTGATGTAGCCTGAATACCAGGACGGATCGGTGAAGATGGTCTTGTAGTTGTCCCAGGTGAAATGCTGCGGGAAGAACGAAAAGCTCGAGACAATCTCCGCATTGGTCTTGAAGCTCATGTTGACCATCCAGTAGATGGGCAACAGCGCAAACACGATGTAGGCGAGCAGGAACAGCGTGCGCGCCTGGAAACGGGGCTTATTCATGGCCGCCTTCTTTCTCTTGCGTGCCGACACGCTGCATCCAGTTGTAGAGGATGAAGCACAGCAGCAGGATGATCAAAAAGTAAATCAGCGAGAAAGCCGCGGCCGGGCCCAGGTCGAACTGCCCCACGGCTTTTTGCGTCAGGTACTGCGACAGGAAGGTGGTGGCATTGCCAGGACCTCCCCCGGTGAGCACGAAAGGCTCGGTGTAAATCATGAAGCTGTCCATGAAACGCAGCAGCACCGCGATCATCAACACCCCACGCATCTTGGGCAGCTGGATGAAGCGAAACACCGCCAGCTTGCTGGCGCCATCGATGCGCGCCGCCTGGTAGTAGGCATCGGGAATGGAGCGCAGGCCGGCGTAGCACAGCAAGGCCACCAAAGGCGTCCAGTGCCAGACATCCATCACCAGCACCGTGGCCCAGGCGTGCGTGGCGTTGCCGGTGTAGCTGTAGTCAAAACCGCCCTGCTGCAGCAAGGCCCCCAGCAGGCCGATGTCGGCGCGTCCGTAAATCTGCCAGATGGTTCCCACCACGTTCCACGGGATCAGCAGGGACAGCGCCACGATCACCAGCACGGCCGAGGCTTTCCAGCCCTGTGCGGGCATGGAAAGCGCCAGCCCAATCCCCAGCGGAATTTCAACCGCCAGCACGGCCAGTGAGAAGGTCAGCTGCCGCCACAAGGCAGCGTGCAGGTCTTCATCGCGCATCACGGCGGCAAACCATTCGGTGCCGACAAACACGCGCCGCTCGGGCGAGATGATGTCCTGCACAGAGTAGTTGACCACCGTCATCAGCGGCAGGATGGCCGAGAAGGCCACACAAATAATCACCGGCAGCACCAGCAGCCAGGCTTTCTGGTTGACTGGTTTGGTCGTCGTGCTCATTGGTTAGCCCCCACGCTTGTCACTACGTGTACTGCGCTGCCCCCCAAGGGGGCGCGAGCTTGCTTGAAGCGGTTCTGCGCTGCGCTCATGCCACGAGCTCCTCATTCTTGTAGAAACAGGTGTGCGGCCCCAACACCTGCAACCAGACCGTATCGCCGGGCTGGGGTGCTGCAGCTTCCGGGCCCAGCCGCGCTTTAAGGGTTTGCGCACCGATGGTGGCCGTCAGCATCAGATGCGTGCCGATGTCTTGCGCACGGGTGACCAGCGCAGGCAGGGCGCCCGGATCACCGGCGCCGGCCAGCGTCACATACTCCGGCCGCACGCCCAATTTGAAGTCGCCTTGCGGCAACTCGCGGCCAGCCGGCATGGCCAGCGTGCTGCCGGCTACCTGCAAACCGTCTCCGACGGTTTGCACGGGCAGAAAATTCATGCCCGGCGAGCCGATGAAATGGCCCACAAAGGTGTGCTGCGGACGTTCAAACAGCGCGTCGGCCGAGCCGACCTGCACCGCCTTGCCGCGGGTCATCACCACTACCTGGTCGGCAAAGGTCAGGGCCTCGACCTGGTCGTGCGTGACATAAATCAGCGTGAGCTTGAGTTCGTGGTGAATCTGCTTGAGCTTGCGGCGCAGCTGCCACTTGAGGTGCGGGTCAATCACCGTCAGCGGCTCGTCAAACAGGACGGCGGACACATCAGGCCGCACCAGGCCACGGCCGAGGGAGATTTTTTGCTTGGCATCGGCCGCCAGGCCTGCGGCGCGCTGGTTGAGCTGGCCGCTCATCTCCAGCATTTCGGCAATTTCGCCCACCCGCTTTTTGATCTGCGCTTGGGGCACCTTGCGGTTGCGCAGCGGGAACGCGAGGTTCTCGGCCACCGTCATGGTGTCGTAGATCACCGGGAACTGGAAGACCTGCGCGATGTTGCGCGCCTGGGGCGTGGCATGCGTCACGTCACGGCCGTCAAACTTGACGCTGCCTCGGGAAGGCACCAGCAAGCCCGACATGATGTTGAGCATGGTGGTCTTGCCGCAACCCGAAGGGCCGAGCAGCGCGTAGGCACCACCATCCTCAAAACTCATCTTCAGCGGCAGCAGGGCGTAGTCACTGTCGTCGCGCGGGTTCGGTCTGTAGGCGTGGGCCAGGTCGAGGTCAATGCGTGCCATCTCAGCCCCCTTTCTGCCGTGCCGGGGCCACCAGCAAGGCGCCGGCCGAATCAAACACATGGACCTGCGCCGGGTTAAGGTACAGCGTGATCGATGCGCCGAGGTCGAAGTAATGGACGCCGGTCAGCTGCGCCACCACCTCGCCCACCGAGGTTTCCGCGTGCACGAAGGTGTCAGAGCCCGAGATTTCAGCGAGCTCGACCTTGCCTGGGAGCGCCACATCGCCTTCGCGCTGGTGTACGCGTAGTGCGCTGGCCCGCACGCCAATGGTCAGCGAACGCGACGCCGCTGTGGGCAGAGGAATCGCGAGGGCAGGCCCAGCGTCGAGTTGCACGCCCAGGCTAGCCGCCTCGGCCGCAATCAGGTTCATCGGTGGGTCGCTGAAGGCGCGCGCCACGCGCAGCGACCTGGGTGCATGGAACACCTCGGCCGTGGGGCCATACTGCAGCAGCTCGCCGCCATCCAGCACGGCGGTGTAGCCGCCCAGCAGCAGCGCCTCCCCGGGTTCGGTCGTGGCGTAGATCACGGTCGAATCGCCCGCCGCAAACAGCTGGGTCAATTCCTCGCGCAATTCCTCGCGCAGCTTGTAGTCCAGGTTCACCAGCGGCTCGTCCAGCAGCATCAGCGGCGCACCTTTGGCCAGCGCCCGCGCCAACGCCACGCGCTGCTGCTGCCCACCGGAAAGCTCCGCCGGATAGCGGTCCAGAAACATGTCGATGTGAAGCCGCTGGGCCAGCTCGCGCACCCGCTGCTCGATGTTTTTTTCACCGCGCAGTTTCAGGGGCGATGCAATGTTGGCGGCCACCTTCATCGAGGGGTAGTTGATGAACTGCTGGTAGACCATGGCCACATTGCGCTCGCGCACGGCGGTGCCCGTCACATCCGCACCACTGACCAGCACCTTGCCGTGGCTGGGCACGTCCAGCCCCGCCATGATGCGCATCAGGCTGGTCTTGCCGGCTTGCGTGGCGCCCAGCAACACCGTCACTTCGCCACTGCGCGGCGCCAGCGTCATGTCGTACAGCCATTGCTCGGCCCCGACTTTTTTACTGATGCCTTCCAGACTGAGCTGCATCACAACACCGTTGCCACTTGCAGGCAAGCACGGGCCCGGCTCGGCGCCAGGGCCACCCCCGAACGCACCACCACAGCATTATTTGCAATCGTCAATTGAGTTCCCTCGGCATCAAGAAGTTCGTATCTGTTCTATTTTCATTCTTTTTTGATTGTTTTTAGCAGTGGTTTTCCCCTAGACGGTTTCTTTTTGTTTCGATTTAGAGTCCCATCAAGCTTTTTCTGATCACAATCGGCATGTGAATTCAAATCCCAGACAAATCAAACTGCTCGACGTCGTCCGGGCGCACGGCTCCGTCACCGTCGAGCAGCTGGCCGACGAACTCGAGGTCACGCTGCAAACGGTGCGCCGCGATGTGCAGCGCCTGTCGGAAGCGGGCTTGCTGACCCGCTTCCATGGCGGCGTGCGGGTGCCCAGCTCCACCATTGAAAACATTGCGCACCAGCAGCGCCAGAGCCTGAACGCCGAGGGCAAGGCCCGGATTGCACGCGCCGTGGCCAGGTGCGTGCCCAACGACTGCTCGCTGATCATCAACATTGGCACCACCACCGAGGCCATTGCCAAGGCCCTGATGCAGCACAAGGGCTTGCGGGTGATTACCAACAACCTTAACGTCGCCGCCATCCTCAGCGGCAACCCGGACTGCGAGGTGATCGTGGCCGGCGGGGTGGTGCGGGGCCGCGACCGCGGCATCGTGGGCGAGGCGGCGGTGGACTTCATCCGGCAGTTCAGGGTCGACATTGCGCTGATCGGCATCTCGGGCATCGAGGCCGATGGCTCGCTGCGTGACTATGACTACCGCGAAGTGAAAGTGGCCCAGACCATCATTGCGCACGCACGCGAGGTCTGGCTGGCCGCCGACAGCAGCAAATTCAACCGGCCGGCGATGGTGGAGCTGGCCACCCTGGCGCAAATTGACCGCCTGTTCACCGATGAGCCGCCACCCGAACCTTTTCCGCAGCTGCTGATAGACGCGCAGGTCAGCTGCGAAATCGCCCACGCGTGAATCGGGCGGCCGGCCTCCTTATCTATTCCAGAGAATCCCATGACCTACCTGCTCGCCCTGGACCAGGGCACCTCCAGCTCCCGCAGCATTGTGTTTGACGCCGAGGGCCGCATCGTGGCGCTGGCGCAGCAGGAGCTGCCGCAGATCTACCCCAAGCCGGGCTGGGTCGAGCATGACCCGATGGAAATCTGGCGCGGCCAGTTGGCCACGGCCCGCCAGGCGCTGGCCAAGGCCGGGCTCAAGGCCGACGCCATTCGCGCCGTGGGCATCACCAACCAGCGGGAGACCACCGTGGTGTGGAACCGCAAGACCGGCCAGCCGATTCACCACGCCATCGTCTGGCAGGACCGCCGGGCCGAAGCCACCTGCGTGCGCCTGCGGGAAGAAGGACTGGCCGGCATGATCCAGGCCAAAACCGGCTTGCTGGTCGATGCCTATTTCTCGGGCACCAAGCTCAAGTGGATTCTGGACAACGTGCCGCAGGCGCGCGAGCAGGCCCAGCGCGGCGAACTGGCCTTTGGCACGATTGACAGCTGGCTGCTGTGGCAGCTGACCGCCGGGGCGGTGCACGCCACCGACGTCAGCAATGCCTCGCGCACCATGCTGTTCAACGTGCACACCAACCAGTGGGACCCCCAGCTGCTGCAGATGCTGGACATCCCGCCCGAGCTGATGCCGGCCGTGCTGCCATCCAGCGCCCACTATGGCGAGGTCCGGCCCGAACTGCTGGGCCATGCGGTTGCCATTGGCGGCGTGGCCGGCGACCAGCAAAGCGCCCTGTTCGGGCAGGCCTGCTTCAAGGAAGGCATGGCCAAAAACACCTACGGCACCGGCTGCTTCATGCTGATGCATACCGGCGAGAAGTTCCAGGTCTCGCACAACGGCCTGCTGACCACCAGTGCGGCGCAGCCCGACCCGCGAACCGAATTCGCCATTGAAGGCAGCGTGTTTGTGGGGGGCGCGGTCGTGCAGTGGCTGCGCGACGGGCTGCATGCCATCAAGGGCAGCGGCGAAGTGCAGGCGCTGGCCCAGAGCGTGCCCGACTCGGGCGGCGTGATGATGGTGCCCGCCTTCACCGGCCTGGGCGCGCCCTACTGGAAGCCCGATGCGCGCGGCACCATCACCGGCCTGACCCGCGGCACCACCGTCGCCCACATTGCGCGCGCAGCCCTGGAAAGCATTGCCTACCAGAGCGCCGCCCTGCTGCAGGCCATGAGCCGCGATGCCGTGGCCGCCGGTGCGGCGCCGGTCAGCGAACTGCGGGTCGACGGCGGCGCCTGCATCAACGACTTGCTGATGCAGTTCCAGGCCGACTTGCTGGGCATTCCGGTGGTGCGCCCGGCCGTGATTGAAACCACCGCCCTCGGTGCGGCCTACCTGGCCGGCCTGGCCAGCGGCGTTTACCGCAGCACCACCGAGCTGGCCGGCATGTGGCGCGCCGAGCGGCGCTTCCTGCCGACCCTGGGCGCCGACCGCGCTGCGGCCCTGATGGCGCAGTGGGAGCATGCGGTCCGGCAGACCGTGCTGCCATAGCAGCGGAACAACCGCAGCCAGGCTTCAATCTTTTCTTTTTCCTGAAGAATCCAGGCACCCTCTTCTCCTGAACCTTGGTCAGCCTGCCGTTTGGGAATAGACTGCAGCCATGAAGCTGTCCGGCCCGCGAAAAAGGCCCGTTCACCCCTTGGGCATGACCCGGTCCACGCGACCGGCAGGCCGAAAGCGCATGGAGTAAAACAAATATGACAACCCGCAACCCATCCAACCCATCCCCCTCTCAGAATGAACACATTGCCTTTATCGGCGGCGGCAATATGGCCAGCGCCATCATCGGGGGCCTGCTGAAACAAGGCATGGCGGCCGGCCAGATCCAGGTGGTGGAGCCGTTTGCCGAGCAGCGTGCCAAGCTCAAGAAGCAGTTTGGCGTGCAGTTGCACGAAACCTCCGGCGAATCACTCGCCAGTGCCACGCTGGTGGTCTGGGCCGTCAAGCCGCAAATGTTCAAAGACGCCGCCCTGCTCACCCGCTTTCACACCAAAACCGCATTGCACCTGAGTGTGGCGGCCGGCATCCGTTCCGACAGCATTGCGCGCTGGCTGGACACCCAGCGCGTGGTGCGCTCCATGCCCAACACGCCGGCCCTGATTGGCAAGGGCATAACGGCCCTGTTCGCCCGGCCGGCTGTCAGCGCGGACGACCGGCAAGCCGTGGAGCGCGTGATCAAGACCACCGGCGACCATGTCTGGCTGGACGACGAAACGCATCTGGATGCGGTGACCGCCCTGTCAGGGTCCGGCCCGGCCTATGTGTTTTACTTTATTGAAGCCATGGTCCAGGCGGGCGTGGACATGGGGCTGAGCCATGAGCAGGCCCACAAACTGGCGGTGGGCACGTTTGTGGGAGCTTCAGAGCTGGCCCGCGCTTCGGACGAGCCCCCAGAAATCCTGCGCGCCCGGGTCACCTCCAAGGGCGGCACCACCTACGCCGCCCTGACCTCGATGGAGCAGGACGGCATCAAAAATCAGTTCATGCGCGCCATCCACGCCGCCCGGCAGCGCGCCCACGAACTGGGTGACGAGTTTGGTGCTTCTTGAGCCGGTCTACAGGTAAAAATGGGCTGCTGCCCGCATCCAGAGTGCGCCATAAGCTCTTTTTTCGATAGCAACTTAACCGAAACTCGGCGCAAAAGCACGTCCCGCAAGCCTTTCGGGCCGGCTCCGCCGCCCAGCCAGATCACCCGTCAACCAGCCCCGGCCGGCAAGCGTTAATGGGAGGCAAGCGTTCCATTTGCCTTGGCCCGCAAGGCTTAAGGACAGGCGACACGCAAGCAATAACCATTCATAACTTTCGGAGCCACCATGAAGAAACTGCTGTCTACCCTCGCTGGCGCTGCTGTGCTTGCCATGCCCCTGGCCGTGATCTCCGCGCCAGCAGCCGCACAAACCAGCGCCCCTCCTGCCGCGGCTCCCGCGCCCGCGCCTGCCAAGGCCCCTGCCGCAGCGCCCGCTACAGCCCCGGCTGACAAAGCTGCGATGCCCGCAAAAGCCAAGGCGAAAAAAGCCAAGGCCAAGAGCAAAGCCAAACGCAAAGCCATGGCCACCAAAAAAGAAGCTGCGAAGTAATCGGGTTTCAGCCTGGCTGGCGGGCTCACCGCCCAGCCGGATGGATCCGCTGGAAGCGATTCAAAAGCCCGCCGATGCACGGGCTTTTTTCATGCCTGGTTCATGCCCCCAGGTAGGACAGCACGATACCGGCAAACACCGTGAACCCCAGCCAGTGGTTGAGGCGAAAGGCCTTGAAGCAAGCGTCGCGCTCGCGCTGGCGGATCAGCCAGCCATGCCAGAGCGCTTGCAGCAGGGCCAGCGCAATCGCTATTAAATAGATAGCTGATGGCGCATAAACTGCAAGGGCTACGGCCCAAATTGACAGATAAGCCAGGTAGCAGGCCATGACCCCGGCCACGTCAAAGCGGCCCAGGGTGATGGCCGAGGTTTTCATGCCGATCTTCAGGTCGTCGTCGCGGTCCACCATGGCGTACTCGGTGTCGTAGGCAATCACCCAGAACAGGTTGCCCAGCAGCAGCAGCCAGGCCAGCGCGGGCACGCGCGACTGCACTGCCGCAAAAGCCATCGGAATGCCAAAACTGAAAGCCACGCCCAGCACCGCCTGCGGCATCGAGATGAAACGCTTGGCAAACGGATACACCAGCGTGACCGCCAGCGCGGCAATGGACCAGGCGATGGTGGCCGCATTGGTCGTCAGCACCAGGCCAAACGCCAGCAGGGCCAGCACCGCGCCCAGCACCAGCGCTTCCTTCACCGACACCGCCCCGCTGGTCACGGGCCGCTGGGCGGTCCGTTTGACATGGCGGTCAAAGTCACGGTCGGCCACATCATTGAGGCAGCAGCCGGCGCTGCGCATCAAAATGGTCCCAAGCGTGAACACAGTGAGCAGGTGCCAGCCCGGAAACCCGTGCGAGGCCAGCCACAGCGCCGACAGCGTGGGCCACAGCAGCAGCAGCCAGCCCGCCGGGCGGTCCCAGCGGATCAATTGCAGGTAGAGGGCCGCTTTGCGGCGCAGCAGGGCGGCAGACATGTCACCCTAGAAACGGCCGTTGGATGCGCCCGAGGGTGCCGTGATCGGCGTGCCAGGCAAGGCGCGACAACGCCGCGGGCTGGTGCCCGCAAGGCGAAGCAACGCCGCATGGCGCGCTGAGCGCGGTGCCATCGGGTGCATAGCGCTCTGCCCGGATAAGTGAGCCCGGTCGAAGTATGAAATGTCAGTATTCATGCGGTTTTCCAAGAGAGTGCAAGCGGTCAACTGCCGTTTCTAGGGTCAACCCACCCCGCTCAAGACAAGCGCGTGACGCCGGGTAACTCGCAGGCGTAAATGGCATTGCGCAGCGCCGCAATCGCCTCGTAGCGCGTGAAGCTGCGGCGCCAGGCCAGCACCACGCGACGCGTGGGCACGTGGCCTTCGAATGGCAGGTATTTGATGTACGAAGGCGGGTCCCCGGTCTCCCGGACCCTGTCCTTGCCGGCAGCTTTGGCAGAGCCCTTGGTCGCGGTGTGGGCAGCGCCTTTACCCGCCGCCTTCACCGACACGGCCTCTTTCGGCACGCTCAGGCGCGGCACCAGCGTCACCCCCATGCCCGCCGCCACCATGTGCTTGATGGTTTCCAGCGACGAGCCCTCAAAGCTCTTGCGGATGCCTTCCGCGTTGCTGGAAAAGCGCGCGAACTCCGGGCACACCTCCAGCACATGGTCCCGGAAACAATGGCCCGTGCCCAGCAGCAGCATGGTTTCGCGCTTGAGCTCCTCGGCCGTGATGTGGCTGCGTGCCGCCAAGGCGTGGGCGCTGGGCACGGCCGCCATGAAAGGCTCGTCATACAGCGGCGCAATCGCCAGATTGGTGTCGGGAAACGGTTCGGCCAGAATCGCGCAGTCAATCTCGCCGGTACGCAGTTCCTCGAGCAGCTTGACGGTGAAGTTTTCCTGCAGCATCAGCGGCATTTGCGGCGTGTGCGCAATCGCCTGGCGCACCAGATCGGGCAACAGGTAGGGGCCTATGGTGTAGATCACCCCCAGCCGCAGCGCACCGGCCAGCGGGTCCTTGCCGCGCTTGGCAATTTCGCGGATGTTTTCAGCCTGCTCCAGCACGCTTTGCGCCTGGCGCACGATTTCTTCGCCCAGCGGCGTCACAGTGATCTCGTTGGCATTGCGCTCAAACAGTTTGACCTGCAGCTCTTCTTCGAGCTTCTTGATGGCCACGCTGAGCGTGGGCTGCGACACATGGCAGGCGTCAGCGCCCTTGCCGAAGTGCTTTTCCCTTGCGACGGCAACGATGTATTTGAGTTCGGTCAGCGTCATGGGCTTATTGTCCTGCTTTTCCTTCGGCCTCTCTACTTCTCCTTATCGCTCCTTGCTGCGCCTGGGAGCGGGCCGCCGCTCAAGCCTTCAAAAACTCAGCCTTGCCACCCAGCCAGCGCTGAATATGCCGCTGCGCCGGCTCCGCATGCTGGTCCAGCATGACAGGCGCCAGAGCGCGCGCCCAGGCCAGCAAGGCGGTGTCCGTGGCCAGATCGGCAAAACGCAGCAGCGGCGCGCCCGACTGCCGTGCCCCCAGAAACTCGCCGGGGCCGCGAATGTCGAGGTCCCGCCTTGCAATCTCGAAGCCATCGCCGGTTTCAACCATGGCCTTCAACCGGGCACGCGCGGTTTCACCCAGCCGGGGCGATTCGCCGGTGGAGTACAGCAGCACGCAGGCCGATGCCGCCGCACCGCGCCCGACCCGGCCGCGCAACTGGTGCAACTGGCTCAAGCCAAAACGCTCGGCATGCTCAATCACCATCAGCGAGGCATTGGGCACATCCACCCCCACCTCGATCACGGTGGTGCTAACCAGCACGCCCATCTGGCCGCTGGTAAACAGGCTCATCACGGCTTTTTTCTCGGCCACCGGCATGCGCGAGTGCAGCAGGCCCACCATTACACCGGGCAGGGCGGCGCTCAGGGCTTCATGCGTTTGCGTGGCGTTGACCAGATCGATGGATTCGCTCTCTTCAATCAAGGGGCACACCCAGTAAATCTGCCGGCCTTCGGCCAGCTGGGCACGGATGCGCGCAATCACCTCATCGCGGCGTGCGTCGTTGACCACCTTGGTCACGATGGGCGTGCGGCCCGGGGGCAGCTCGTCGATGGTCGACACATCGAGGTCGGCGTAATAGCTCATGGCCAGCGTGCGCGGGATCGGCGTCGCGGTCATCATCAGCAAATGCGGTTCACGCTGCGCGCGAACCGCATTTGCGGTGTCATTGCTCGCCCCCTCCCCGGCCCTCCCCCGGCCGGGGGAGGGTTCCGCATCCAGGTTCATTTTGCTGCGCAAGGCCAGCCGCTGCGCGACGCCAAAGCGGTGCTGCTCGTCAATGATGGCCAGCGCCAGGTTTTTGAACTGCACCTTGTCCTGGATCACGGCGTGGGTGCCGACCACCAGGGCGGCCTCGCCGCTTGCAATCTGCGCCAGCGCCTCGCGCCGCTCCTTGGTCTTCTGGCTGCCGGTCAGCCAGGCCGTCTTGATGCCCAGCGGCTCCAGCCAGCCGATCAGCTTGCGAAAGTGCTGCTCGGCCAGGATTTCAGTGGGCGCCATCAGCGCGCATTGCCAGCCGGCGTCCATGCAGCGCGCGGCGGCCAGCGCCGCCACCACGGTTTTGCCGGAGCCCACATCGCCCTGCAGCAAGCGGTGCATGGGAATGTTTTTCCGCAAATCGGCACTGATCTCTGCGCAGACGCGCTGCTGCGCTGCCGTCAAGCGAAACGGCAGCCGTTCCAGCAGCTGGCCATGCAGGGTACCGGCCGGGGCGGCCAGCGACGGGGCTCGCATGGCCGCGCGCACACGCCGGGCCTGCAGCTGCGACAGCTGCTGGGCCAGCAGTTCCTCGGCTTTGAGCCGCTGCCAAGCCGGGTGGCTGCGGTCTTCCAGTGTGGCCAGCGCCACATCGGGCGCCGGGTGGTGCAAAAACTGTAGCGCTTCACGCAAGCTGGAGGCGGGCTGAGGCAGGTTTTTGGCAGGAATGGTTTCACCCAGATCAGCCCGACCCAGGCCGCTGAGCACGGCCTTGCGCAGGTAGGCCTGGGGCAGGCCGGCGACGGTGGAGTAGACCGGCGTGAGCGCCGCGGGCAGCTCACCGCCGGCCAGCTTGAAGCTGGGGTGCACCATCTCGCGGCCAATAAAGCCGCCCCGAATTTCGCCGCGCACCCGCACCCGGGCGCCCACGCTCAGGGTTTTCTGGTGCGAAGGGTAAAAATTGATGAAGCGCAGCACGCAGGTGTCGGTGCCGTCATCCACCCTCACGTGCAACTGGCGGCGCGGGCGAAATGCTATCTCGCTATGGGTGACCTGCGCCTCGATTTGCACCAGATCGCCGTCCCGCGCATCGGCCAGTGGCGTGATGCGGGTTTCGTCCTCGTAGCGCAGCGGCAGGTGCAGCGCCAGATCGATGTCGCGGCGCAAGCCCAGTTTTTCAAGCGCTTTCTGGGCCTGGGATTTTTCGGCTGGTGCTTTGGCCGTGCCCTTGCCGGAAACCTGACCTTGGGATTCGGAGGTTTTTCGGGAAGGGGCACCAGAGGCTGACATGGGACAATTGTGCCTTCATGAAGACGCATTTCAGCCTCAGTGATTTTGATTTCACGCTCCCCCAGGAATTGATTGCCCAGCACCCGGCTGCCGAGCGCCATGCGTCGCGCCTGCTCGACGGCCGGCAAGGCAGCCCGGTGGACCGCCGCTTTGCCGAACTGCCCGACCTGTTGCTCCCCGGCGATTTGCTGGTGTTTAACGACACCAAGGTGGTCAAGGCCCGGCTGTTTGGGCAAAAAAGCAGCGGCGGCAAGCTGGAACTGCTGATCGAACGGGTGCTGCCCTGCAGCGCCGAGTCAGGCCACGAGGTCGCGGCGCACATGAAGGTCAGCAAAAAACCGCTGCCGGGCGCCGTGCTGCACATGGACGGCGGGTTTACCGCGACCCTGCTGGGCCGCTGGCCGCAGGAAGACGGGCCGCTGTACCGCTTTGCACTGAGCAGCGAGCCCTATGCGCTGATGGAACAACACGGCCATGTGCCGCTGCCGCCCTACATCACGCACAGCGATTCGGCCGACGACGCCCGGCGCTACCAGACCGTGTTTGCCAAGTACCCCGGCGCCGTCGCCGCGCCGACGGCCGCGCTGCATTTTGACGAAGCCATGCTGGCGCAGCTGGAGGCGCGCGGCGTGCAGCGCGCCAACGTCACCCTGCATGTGGGCGCCGGCACCTTCCAGCCGGTCAAGGCCGAGAACCTAGCCGACCACGTGATGCACTTCGAACGCTTTGAAGTGCCCGCCGCCACCCAGCAGGCGGTGGTCGACTGCAAGGCCCGCGGCGCACGCGTGGTGGCGGTGGGCACAACGACGGTGCGGGCGCTCGAGTCGGCCGCCAGGTTCGGCCCGGCCTGCAAGGACACCAATATTTTCATCACCCCGGGCTTTGAGTTTGCCGTGGTCGATGTGCTGCTGACCAACTTCCATTTACCCAAAAGCACGCTGATGATGCTGGTCAGCGCCTTTGCCGGTTACGAGCACATCATGGCGCTGTACCAGCACGCCATTGAGCAGCGCTACCGGTTTTTCAGCTACGGCGATGCCATGCTGCTGCAGCGAGCCGGCGCCTCATCCTCTCTCTCCCTTTGAGACAATCTCCCCATGCTGCAATTTGAAGTCCTGAAAACCGATCCCGCCGAGGGCGCCTACCTGGGCTCCTTCGCCCGCCGCGGCACGCTCACGCTCAACCATGGCGTGGTGCAAACACCCATCTTCATGCCCGTGGGCACCTACGGCACGGTCAAGGGCGTGATGCCCCAGTCGCTACACGACATGGGCGCGCAAATCATCCTGGGCAACACCTTTCACCTGTGGATGCGCCCGGGTCTTGAGGTGATGCAGCAGTTTGGCGGGCTGCACAAGTTCGAGCGCTGGAACAAACCCATCCTCACGGACAGCGGCGGTTTCCAGGTCTGGTCGCTGGGCGAGATGCGCAAGATCTCCGAGGAAGGCGTGAAGTTCGCCTCCCCCGTCAACGGCGACAAGCTGTTCCTGACGCCCGAGATCTCCATGCAGATCCAGACCGTGCTCAACAGCGACATCGTGATGCAGTTTGACGAGTGCACACCCTACGACACCAAGGGCCACATCACCACCGAGGCCGAGGCGCGCGACTCGATGGAGCTGAGCCTGCGCTGGGCCAAGCGTTGTGAGATCGAGTTTGAAAAGCTTGAAAACCCCAACGCGCTGTTTGGCATCGTGCAGGGCGGCATGTACGAAAACCTGCGCCAGGAATCGCTGGATGCGCTGGTCGAGCTGGACTTTCCGGGCTACGCCATCGGCGGCGTGAGCGTGGGCGAGCCCAAGGAAGAAATGCAGCGCATCATGGCGCACACGCCGCACCGCCTGCCGGGCCACAAACCGCGCTACCTGATGGGCGTGGGCACACCGGAAGACCTGGTGGAGGGCGTGGCCGCCGGCGTGGACATGTTTGACTGCGTGATGCCGACGCGCAACGCGCGCAACAGCCACATGTTCACGCGCTTTGGCGACCTGAAAATCCGCAACGCCCGCTACAAAACCGACGAGCGGCCGGTGGATGAGACCTGCGGCTGCTACACCTGCAAGGGCCGAACCCTGCCCGACGGCACGACGTCGGGGGGCTTCAGCCGGGCCTATCTGCACCACCTGGACCGCTGCGGCGAAATGCTCAGCCCCATGCTCAACAGCATCCACAACCTGCACTACTACCTGAACCTGATGCAGGAAGTGCGCGACGCGCTGGACGCCGGGCGCTTTGGGGAGTTCGCCGCGCAGTTTCGTGCCGACCGCCAGCGCGGTATTTGAGGTTCAGACGAGCTTTCTTTCCCATGAAACAAGACGACGCACTGAAAGCCCTGGCCCCCGCCTCTCCCTCTCCTCTTGCCCGCCTGCCCACCCACTACCGCTGGGTCGGCATTTTCATCGCGGTGGCGCTGGGTTATCTGTTCGGGCTGGGCGGGGACCAGATTCCGGGCAATGGCGACGAGCTGGTCTACGCCCATATTGCCCGCCTCACGGCGCAGACCGGCAACTGGCTGCCGCTGGTCAGCTCCTACGATTTCATGCGCAACACCAAGCCCCCGCTGCTGTTCTGGCAGGCCCTGGTGGCCGGCCAGTGGGGGGAGCACTGGACGCTGTTCCATTTGCGGGTGCCCAGCGTGCTGTACTCGTGGGGTGTCAGCCTCATGGCAGGCCTGCTGACCTGGAAAATCCTGCAAACCAACAGCAGTGCCTCGCCCTCTGCTGCGTCTGCTGCGCCGCAAGAACCGGCTCAACATGCCATCACCCTGGGCGCGATCGCCGGCATTGTCTACCTGACGTTTTTCAGCAGCTATCGCTACGGCCGGCCCTACCTGACCAGCTCACCGGAAACCTTCTGGCTGTTTGCCGTGTTTTTCGTGCTGGCCTGGTCGCCCTCGCGCATGCTGGCCTCCCGCTGGCGCTTTCCGCTGATCGCGGGTCTGCTCACCGGCATCGGCTGCCTGTACAAAACCTTTGCCATGGTGATCCCCGTCGGCCTGGCACTGGCCTTGTGCTACCAGATCGTGAGCGCCCGGCAATCGGTCTGGCGCATTGCCCGGCCCGGCGTGGTGGCCGATGGCCTGAAGGTGATCCTCTGCACCTTGCTGGCCCTGGGCATTTTCAGCCTGTGGTTTGTGGTGGACCCCCAGCCCGGCGAGGTCTGGCGCGAATTTGTGCTCGGCGAAAACGCCGGCAAGTTCAAGTCCGCCCAGGGTTACCTGGAGGTCGCCTTGCGCAGCTCGGGCGGGGTGACGGGCATTTTGCTGGGCTACTTCACCAACGCCGGCCTGCTGCTGCCAGTGGCTATCGGCGCGGCTTGGGCCGCTTGGCGCAGCCACCGCCAGCATCGCCCGGTCAGCGACGCGGAAAAAATCCTGTGGCTCTGGCTGCTGGTGGTCATGGTGATTTTTGTGCTGCCCAACCAGCGCTCCGCTCGCTACCTCGTGATCGCCATGCCCGCCGTCGCCATCCTGATCGCGCTGCACTGGCAGCGCATTGGCCGGGTCTGGTTCATGGCGACCCTGCTCATCTGCATCATCGCCACCTTGCTGATGGGCCTGATTGGCTGGGGCGCGACGCGGGCAACGCACGATGCGTGGCTTTATTCCGCCCTGTTCTGGCTGTTTCTGGCGCTGCTGCTGGGCGCCTGCCTCTATGGCCTCTTCAAACCTGATGCAACGCGCCACATGGCGGCGCTCGCCGGCTTCTCGGTGCTGTTTTCACTGGCGTGGGTGACGCAGCCCTTCGAGGGCCGCCTCGGCCGCTTCAGTGCCGAATCACTGGCCAAGATGCAGGGCCAGACGGTGGCCGTGCCGCATGACTTCCTGGGCCAGTTTGAACGCTACGAGTTCATCATCCCGGGCGCCCGGGTCAAACCTTACCTGGCCGAAAAACCGGTGAGCTTTGGTGAGCTGGACAGTTTGCTGGCCAGCCACCGTTATGTGCTGGTGCAGCGGCCCGTGGGGGAGAAACCCTGCGGGCAATGCCGCATCGTTGACGCGCGCTGGGACCTGCGCACCAGCAAAAACCGCAAAGAAGGCAACATGGCGGCCTTCCGCAGCCCCGAAACCTTCTGGTTTGCCAGAGAGTACCTGGTGGAGCGGGCCACGCCCTGAGCGCCGCCCAACACCATTTTCATCAAAGGACTGATCATGCAATACCGTCGCCTCGGAAACAGCAACCTGAAGGTTTCAAGCTTGTGCCTGGGCACCATGATGTTTGGCCAGCAAACACCGTTTGACGAGGCAGCGCGCATCGTGGCCTCGGCTCGCGAGCATGGGCTCAACTTCATCGACACGGCCGACGTGTACAACAAGGGCCAATCGGAAAAAGACGTCGGGAAGCTGCTCACCGGCCAGCGCCACCATTGGGTGCTGGCCAGCAAGCTGGGCAACCCGGTCAGCGATGCCATCAATGAGGGTCATTACTCGCGCCGCTGGCTGATGCAGGAAACCGACGCCATCCTCAGCCGGCTGCAGACCGACTACCTGGACATTCTTTACCTGCACCGCGACTACCACGAAGCCAACCTCGAGGAAGCCGTGCGTGCGCTGGGCGACCTGATCCGCGCCGGCAAAATCCGCAGCTTTGGCCTGTCCAATTTTCGCGGCTGGCGCATCGCCGAGGTCTATCGCCTGTGCGAGAAAGCCGGCGTGCCGCAGCCGGCCGTGTGCCAGCCGTATTACAACCTGCTCAACCGCGGACCGGAAGTTGAAATCCTGCCGGCCTGTGCTCACTACGGACTGGGCGTCGTGCCCTACAGCCCCTTGGCGCGCGGCGTGCTCACGGGCAAATACCCGCCCGGCCAGCAGCCGGCCGAGGGCACGCGCGCGGGCAGCGGCGACAAACGCATCCTGGAAACCGAGTTCCGTGAAGAGTCGCTGCTGATCGCTCAAAAAATCAAGGCGCACTGTGAAGCAAAAGGCTGGGTGCCGGGGCAGTTTGCCGCCGCTTGGGTGCTTGCCAACCCCCTGATCAGCTCCGTGATCGTCGGGCCGCGCACGCTGGCGCACATGGAAGATGTGTACGCCGCCACGGAGTTGAAGCTGGCACCGGACGACGAGGCCTTCATCAACGAACTGGTGGTGCCCGGCCATGCGTCAAGCCACGGCTACAACGACCCAGCCTACCCTTTCTTCGGCCGCCCGGTCTGATCCTGTCACTCAGGCAGTTGCCGCGCCTGCCTCCGGCGGGCGCTTGCCTTGCCCGCCCGTTGCCCCGCAGGCATGGCAAAACTTGGCAAACGCGCTTTTGCGTGTCGTGCACTGGAAGCAGTGGTCAAAAAGGCCGATGCCGCAATGCGGACAAAAATCGATTTCGGGATTCTTCAGCTCCACCGGCCGCTCGCAGCCGGGGCACACGCTTTTGGCCAGCCGCGCCAGCGCCACGTCGTAGCTGAGTTCTTCGCGGCGTTGCGCGTCGGGCAGTTGCTCGGCCAGCTTTTGCCGCTCCAGGTAGCGGTTGAGCGACACAATTGCCTGCCGGCCCACCAGCGCCGTCACCACAATGCCGACGATGTAGCGCACATAGCCGCCGTAACTGGGCAGGTAGGGCACCAGCTCGACGAAAAAGGCGAACAGCGCGAAGATGATGAAGCCCCAGACGAAGGGCCACCAGGTGCTTTTGCGTTGTTTGACAAACAGCCAGCCGGCGATGACCAGCAGCGGCAAGGTCAAGGCCAGTCGGTACAGGAACACCCGCAGTTCGACGCGGCGGTTTTCGGCGTTGAGCAGCTTTTGCGCCACTTCCTGCAACTCATTGAGCTTACCGCGCTCGCGCGCTGCCGCCTGCCGGGCATCGAGTGCGGCCTGCTGCTGGGCCTCCACGGCGACGCCGGCGGCACGCTCGCGGGCTTTCAGCGCATCCAGGGCCTTGGTCCGCTCGATCAGCTCCGGGTCCTGATCGGCCAGCTGCGTGGCATGGCGCGTGGCCAGCCAGTTGTTGAAGCTGTCGCGCGCGGCAGAAGAGTCGGCTTGCGCGGCACGGCGCTTGAGCTGCGCCTGCTCCAGCGCGCCTTGGGCGTCCTGCTCGGCCCGCGTGGCGGTTTTGATCGCCGTGCGCAAGGCGCTGGCGGTGGCAGGGTCCATGAAGTCGTCGAGCGAGAGCTGTTTTTCCACCTTGGGCAAATCGCCCACCACGGTGCCGCCCAGCCCGATCAGGAAGCCGGCGAACACCAGCGCCACCAGCCACAGGCCGCGGCGAAACCATTTCTCGGACAGTCGTAAGCCTTTGCTCATGATGGGTTCCTTATGTGAAATACAGGAGAGGTCACAGTTTGACGATTGTCGGGGTTAGCCCCGGCACCGCCAATTGCGCGCGCGGCAACCAGTCAAACACCGAGTCGACGGTCACGGTTTCGATGCGGTCCGAAAAGCGCTTGTCGTTGGGATGGTCGTCAAACGCCACATTGGCGGCACTCAGGCGCCCACCCAGCCGCGTCAGCGGACCTATCCTGAGCACCGCCGGTTCATAGGCCTTGAACTGCAGCCAGGCCTGGGCCCGCTCGCGCGAGTTGACGCCGGGCTCCATGGCGGCGGCCAGGGTTTCAATCGCCCACTGGTTGGACTGCTGGTATTGGAGGCCCCAGGCATAGCTCACGATGCTGTAGGGCTTGTGGTGCAGGCTGACTGCCCGGGCCGGGTCCTGCAGCAGGCCCAGCACGCGCGTCTGAACCTCGGGCGTGAGCGGCAGCCAGGCGGCTTCAAAGCGCCATAGATCGTCGAGAAAGAACTCACCCAGCCCCTGGCGGTAAATGGCCGATTCGCTGGTGCCGCAGTGGTTGAGCTTGTGCAGCACGCGCCAGGTGGTGCCGCCCTGGCCATCGCTTTGCTGGTAGGCCAACCCCAGGTGCGAGTAGCGCACCCCATACTTGCTCAGGTCCTGGCCGGCGCGCGCCAGCACCACCACTTTCTGGCCGCTGGCGTTGAGCGAAGCCAGTGTTTTCTCGGCCAGCGTCAGGCCGCGCTCCACCGTCTGGGACGTGGTCTTTTTGGCTTCGCAGGAACGTCCGGCATGGGCGGCGGGCGCGGCCAGCAGGGTTGCCGCCATCAGGCAAGCGAAGAGGCGCTTCATAAGACAGTAGTTCATGGTGAGGCCTTTTCTTTACTGTATTGAGTACATGAGTTTTAGTAGGTAAGCCGTTCGCTGTACAGCAAAGCACGGCCCAGCGCGTTGGGGATGAAGGCAATCGCCTCGCCTGCGGCAGACAGCACCACGCCGGCGCCGATCACACTGACGGTCACGGCGGTGCCGGCCACCAGGGAAGCAGCGGCAACACCTCTGCCTACCACCTCGATGCTGGCACGGGCGCCGTCGGAAGCGCGCTCCAGCACATAGAGGGTGCCGCGCGCCGTGCTCTCCACGGTTTTGACCACCAGCACGCTACCCGCCGTGGAGAGCATGACCGGCACGGCCACCACCGCGCTGGCGCCGACCACGACCGACGCCACCGGCAGGGCAGAGACGGCGCTCAGGGCCGAGGCCTCCGTTTGCGCTTGAGCACGAATTGGGGCTGTAGCCAGCGTCAACATTGCGCAAACAGCTATCAAAAGAGTAGCTAATCTGTTTTTCATGAATATCTCCAGGAAGTTCTTGTTGATGACGTTGATGACGTTGATGAAGTTGATGTCTCGCCGATGTTGATTACCCGGCATCCGCGCTGCCGCGTGACAGGCGGCCGGCCATGCGGGCTTCGCTCACATCCGCCTCGTGCCTGTCGCGCAGGGTCTTGGCCAGGGTAAAGCTGCAGGTGATCAGATAAAGCCAGCTCACGCCCAGAAACGCCTTGTAGGTCTCGTTGACCTCCATGCGCCACAAGCCCCAGCCGGTCAGCGACATGGCCAGGAAAAACCCGCCCCAGACCACCAGCTTGAACATGGGCGTATCGGCTGTTTTGCCTTCGGCCCGGCTTTTCTCGTGGTCACGCACATGCTTGGCCAGCACGAAGGCGGCCGACAGGCAGAAAAAATAGCCCATGACCATGAAGGCCCGGTCCAGATCCCGGCCCGGCAGATACGCCAGGCCCACGGCACACAGGAAAACAGCGACCAGAAAGGAAACCCAGACCTGCAGTTGCCAGGGCTTGGAGTCACGGTGTATCAGCACTTGCATAAAGACCTTTGGAGGTGGTTAAGGAGCACTCAGTGTGCCCGGCCATCTTCAAAAATCAGCGCACATTCCAATACAGTTCTTAAAATTTATCCTGAAAGTCTCTTTTTTTGATACCCTCAGAGCCTTCAGCCCTGTGCCAGCAAGCCGGCCACCCGGGCCCGCAGGGCTTCCGGCTGCACCTGCGCTGCGGGCAGGGCCTCGCCCACATTCAGGCCGACCCGGCTGAACATGCCGCGCCGAAAAGGCCGCACCATGGCGCCACCGCGCTCCACGCGGCTGAAGAAGGAACCCCACAGATGGGTCAGCGCCATCGGGATCACCGGCGGGCTCACGCCGTCCTGCCGGGCTGTCTCCAGGATCTTCATGAGGCCGCCCTTGAAGGGCTGCAGCTGGCCGTCCTTGGTGATGCTGCCTTCCGGGAAAATCGCCAGCAGATTGCCCTCCCGGAGCACTTGGGCCGCGGCGGCAAAGGCCGCTTCGTAGGCCACCGGGTCTTCGGCGCGCGGCGCAATCGGGATCGCCTTGGCCAGCCTGAACAACCAGCCCAGCACCGGGATTTTGAAAATGCGGTGGTCCATCACGAAATAGATGGGACGCGGGCTGGCGGCCATCAGCAGCACGGCGTCGACAAAGCTCACATGGTTGCAAGCCAGCACCGCTGCGCCCTGCGCGGGAATATGCTCGTCACCGGCGACCTTGAAGCGGTAGACACAGCGCGAGGCAAACCAGGCAATGAAGCGCAGCAGGTACTCGGGCACCAGCAGGAAGATGTAAAAAGCCACCACCGCGTTGGCCAGCCCGGCCAACAGGAAAATCTGCGGGATGGTGAAGCCGGTCTTGAGCAGCACGCCGGCCATGAGGGCGCTCGCAATCATGAACAGCGCGTTCAGGATGTTGTTGGCGGCGATGATGCGGGCGCGGTGCGTGGGCTGGCTGCGCAGCTGGATCAGGGCATACATGGGCACGCTGTACAGGCCGGCAAACAGGCTCAGCAGCGCCAGGTCCATCATCACGCGCCAGTGGGCGTGTTGTGACATGAAAGTAGCCATGCCCATGATTGGAGCGGGCGGCAAACCGCGCGATGCGAAGTAGAGATCAATCGCAAACACGCTCATGCCGATGGCGCCCAGCGGCACCAGCCCGATTTCGACATGGCGTCGGCTGAGCACCTCGCACAAGAGGGATCCGGTGCCAATGCCTATCGAAAAAACCACCAGCAGCAAGGACGCCACCTGCTCGTTGCCGTGCATCACCTCTTTGGCAAAGCTCGGGAACTGGCTCAGAAAGACCGCGCCAAAAAACCACATCCAGCTGATGCCCAGCAGCGAGCGGAACACGACGATGTTGCCGTGGGCCAGCTTGAGGTTGCGCCAGGTCTCCGTCACCGGGTTCCAGTTGATGGTGAGCCCGGGGTCGGTGGCGGGCGCCTGCGGAATAAACTGCGCCACCACCCGACCCACCAAAGCCAGCATCACACAGGCCATGGCCACATAGTCCGGCCCCACCTGAGGCACCGCCACAATCAGGCCGCCCACAATATTGCCCAGCAAAATGGCCACAAACGTACCCATCTCGACCATGCCGTTGCCACCGGTCAGCTCGCGCTCGCTCAGCGCCTGCGGCAGGTAGGCAAACTTGACCGGGCCAAACAGCGTGGAATGCAAGCCCATCAAAAACGTGCAGCCCAGCAGCACTGGCACCTGAACGTTGACGTTGCCGCTGAGAAATCCCACGGCAGCGATCAGCATGATCACCACTTCCAGGTTTTTCACAAAGCGGATGACACGGGTTTTCTCGAACTTGTCAGTCAGCTGGCCGCTGGTGGCCGAGAACAGCAGAAACGGCAGGATGAACAGCGCGCCAATCACCAGCCCGGCCATGGCCGGCGGCAGCCAGCTCACGCTGAGCTGGTAGGTCACCATCACGGTGAAAGCGAACTTGAACAGGTTGTCATTGGCCGCGCCGGAAAACTGCGTCCAGAAAAACGGCGCGAAACGGCGCTGCCGGAGCAGGTCAAACTGGTTGGGGTGTTCATGCACGACCGGCGGGGGTGCCGTGGCGACAACTTCAGCGCTCATGGATATGACTCCTCTGTCTTATGCTTTTTTGGCTTGCCTCAATCCGGGCTTTTGGCGCTTGGCTGGGGCAGGTGGTCTGGATTCTGCCCTGCTTTTGTGACCCTGGCGATGGCGACGATGACCGGCCAGGCGGCGCAGCTGGCCACCAGGTGTTTGAGGCTGTGCCCCGACACCACATGGCCGGTCAGCTCATACACCCAGTGGTCGCCGAGTTCCAGCAGTTTGGCCAGGATGTAAATCAGGATGACGATACCCCAGCGCACGGCCAGCGCGCCTGGCAGCGCTTGCAGGCAAACCAGCCACAGCACCAGCGCCAGACCGCCAAACTGCAGCGCCAGCCAGGGCGTTACGTTGCCGGTCACGGCCCAGACGCCGACGCTGGCGGGCCCGAACGCCAGCACAGCCAACGCCAGCGCGACACCGGCACGCGCACTAATGCGCCCGCCCGCGGCCAGGCCCAGCAAGCCGGCATAGGCCACCACCATGCCCAGGCGATCCGGCACCAGCGCCGCGTCATCCGGCTGCCAGTGGTAGTAGCCGGAACCTGCCGCGGTCAGCAGCAAACCGGTGAAAAACAAGGCGGCCATGCGGTACTGGCTGGCGCTCAGGGCCGGCCCTTGCGGGCCGCTCCGGCGTGCCGTGCGCCATTGACGGCCCAGGCACCCGATGCCCAGCAAGCCCCACAACGCAAAAGACAGATTGCCCAGCACATCCCGCGCAAACGGAATGCCCCACAGCAGGCGCTGGTCCGCAAAATCGTGATGATTGGCGGGCTGTGCAACCGCTGGCCCCCAGAACGCCAATCCCAGCAGCACGACCAGCACAATCAGCAGCATGATTTCCAGCCTGCTCAATCTCAATTCCAGTTTGCTCCCTGAAAGATTCACAGCGACTCCTTCTTGAAAAGATGCTGCAGTGTGCTGCGCCAGCCCGGAAAAGCTGGTGAATACCGATACAGGTCGGTTCAGAACCACCGGGAGTATTGATAATCGATACTCATTATTCCCCCTAAAGGCCCTTGATGAGTACAACCGCCGATCTGGTGCTGGCCCTGAAGAAAGAGCTCAAGGCGGCGCAAATGACCTATGCCGACCTGGCGCGTGCATTGGGCATGGCCGAGTCCAGCGTCAAGCGCATGCTGGCCCGGGGCGACATGCCGCTGTCACGCATTGATGCGATCTGCCGAGCCCTAAAAATTGACTTTGCCGAGCTGGCCCGGCGCGTGGCCGATGCGCAGCCCCTGCTGGCCGGGCTCAGCGAAGCGCAGGAAAAAGCCGTGGTGGCCGACAAGAAACTTCTCTTGGCCGCCATATGCGTGCTGTCGCAATGGACGCTGGAGCAGATGACGGGCAGCTACCGCCTGTCCGAAGCCGAGTGCATCAAATACCTGGCGCAGTTGGACCGCATCGGCATCATCGAGCTCAAACCGCTGAACCGCTACCGGCTCAAGCTGGCCAAGACCTTCCGCTGGCGGCCGCACGGCCCGGTGATGGCTTACTTTCGCGAGAACGCGCTGCTCGATTACTTTTCAGGCGGCTTCGACGGCGCCGATGAGGGCCTGCTGCTGGTGCATGGCTCCATCAGCCGCAGCCTGGCGCCTTCGTTTCTGGAACGCATGCAGCGTGTGGCCCAGGACTTTGCCCAGCAGCACCAGGCCGACCAGAAACTGCCCGACAAGGCGCGCGAAGGCTACACCTTGCTGCTGGCCATGCGCAGCTGGGAGTTTGAGGCTTTCACCGCCTTGCGGCGCTGAGGCTTTGTCTTTAAAAATCCGTCACCCATGACCCAAGGCCATGGTCAAGTTTCCTCTGTCCCGGTAAACACCGTCAGCACGCCGGTGTAGCCATACAAGTGATGGCGGGCGATTTCGCCGCCTGCAAAAAAGCCGACCAGCGGCACATCGCCCAGCGCCCGCCGCACAATCTGCAACTCGGCACTGGGGGCGCCAAAGTGCGGGCCGCCGCGTCCCGAGCAGCTCACATAAACGGCCCCGGCAATGCGGCGTGCCGGATGCGGCGCCGATTCGGCTTGCGAACCACTCAAGGCACTGGCCACTTCCAGCGTCACCTCCTGGGGCTCGAGCTCTTCGCGGATTTCGGTGCAGATGCGAATCAGGTCAGCCCGCGCGGCG
Organism: Polaromonas sp.; assembly: GCF_036676035.1. Lineage (GTDB taxonomy): Bacteria > Pseudomonadota > Gammaproteobacteria > Burkholderiales > Burkholderiaceae_C > Polaromonas. Next base: position 2,704 of record NZ_JAKFDR010000033.1, on the reverse strand, counting down.
ACGGCGTTGCGCTCGCAAAAAGCCAGCGTCATGCCCACCGCCGGCACATCGGCAATCGCGACGCCCTTGCGCGCCGGGTCCAGCCCGATCAGGTGGCGCACCACCACGTCGGCGCCAAATTGGCCCGCGCGCTGCGGGCCGGCGTCGTCAAACCCGCCGTGGCTGCGGCCCAGGCCGACCAGCGTGTTGCGTACCTTGGCCAGCGCCTCGCGCGGCTTGTCGAGTGAGACGTCCAGGTCGGCCAGCATCACGTCCAGCGCAGGCTGGCCGTCGAGCTGCGTGACCACATTGTTTTCGCAGGCGGTGATTTCGTGCTTGCCCGAGATCGGCTGGCAACCCTGGGTGACGCGTGACACCAGTGTCGCGCCACGTGCAAAAGCCACGCCGCTCAAACCACCGCTGAACACCCCGCCGGCCGCACCCTGCCCTTGTACATTGCCATGGCCGCTGAGCGCAAACTGCACGATGCCGGAGCGGCTGGACGCCAGGCCGCCAAACACATAGCCGCTGTCGGTGCGCTGGGCCATTTCGTCAATCAGCTCGGCCACATCGGGGGTGCCGGCATCGGCATGCACCAGCGCGGTGTGGGCCTTGAAGCGGCCCGTGCTGGCCGGTGGCAGCGGTGACACGCCTGAAAACACGCGGTACTGGTCGTGCGGCAGCTCGCACAGCATCACGGCCAGCGCCGGCTCGTCGAAATACTCCACGTTGTTGGAGGCAATACCGATGCCCACCGTGCCGCTCCAGTCGGTGATTTCAGGCAGCTCGGCACTGAGGTGGTTGAGGATGTCTTGCGCATGGGCGGCGTAATGGTCGGTGATGTAGAGCAGCGCCAGCGTGGGCGCACTGGCATAGCCGGGCAAAGCCATCTGGGCGTGCAGCTGCGCCAGCACCAGACCAGCCGCCAACTCCCATTGCGGATGGGTCGCGTGGCCGTAGGGAAACAGTTTCATCGTGAGCGGCTGCTGCGAGCCGTGGTTTTGCGGGCCGTTGAACGGGAAGAAGAAGCCGCGGCCTTGCGCGCCGGGGCTTTGGCACCCTTGGTCGCCACCGGCTGGGTGCTGCGCAGGGCGCTGTTCATGGCGGCACGGGCGCCGCCTGCGACGGTTTTGGTGGCGCTATCGGCCATGCCCTTGGCCAGACCCGTGGCCATGTCGGTGGCCGTTTTCACGGCATCCTTGGCCAACCCGGTGGCCAGGCTTTTGGTGGTGTCCATGGCGGTTTTCCTGGCCGCTTCCTTCATGGCGTCGGCGGCAATGTTCTGGAACTGCTGGGTCAGCGAACCCCACCACTGCATGGGGTCCACCACGCCGGCCGCAGCGCCTGCCTTGGACTTGGCAGACGCACTGCTTTTGGCCCTGGCCTTGCCTTTGGGGGCGGATGCGTTGGAGGGCGGCACTTCCAGCCCCGAGAAAGTCTTGGCCTTCTCGGCCACGCGCTGCACGCCGCCGGCCACGGTGTCGGCCACCTTGAGTTTGAAGGCATTGGCCACGTCGCCCATGTTGAAGTTCATGCCCTTGAGCGTGGCCAGCGTCATCTTCTGCACCTCCAGGGCCTGAATCGTGGCCTTGAGCGCCGTGGCGTTCTGGTCGAGCCAGAACTGCACCGCCTTGAGCTCTTCAATGCGCTTGTCCAGCTCCTCCACATTGAGCGTGGGCGCCACCCAGTTGCCCAGGTTGGGCAGCTGCGGAATGCTGTGGGTGGCGCTGCCGGCGGCCTGCTTGGCCAGATTCTGCAAAAAGTCAAAGCCGGGGACAAACTTGCCAAAACCGGGGAAAGAAGGGCTGTCTGCATCGCTCATGGGGTCTCCTGGCTTAAGGCGAAATGAACCGTTTGAACTGGGTTCCTGATTGGGTCATGGGGGTTCATGCTCCTCTCATTGTGCAGCGTCATGGCTGCACGTCAACCCGTTTTTATTCTGCCGGAGTGCAGGCTGCGCGCGTACTGCAAAAAAAACCATGCTAACCAACATCTTGATATAAAAACCGCTTCCAGCCCGTGCAGAACATGCGCCAGCAGCTATTTATTTAATAGCGAAAAGCCATTCACCACGGCCATCAAGGAAAGATCAGGCTGAGTTCTCATGATGTTGTGCCGCAGCACCGGAAGACCTGCCCCTGCTAAGCTTGCACCATGAAAAGCCTGTTCCATCTCGCCTTCAATGTCAGAAACCTGGACCTGGCCCGCCAGTTCTACGGCGGTGTGCTCGGCTGCGCCGAAGGCCGCGCTACTGCCACCTGGGTGGATTTCGATTTTTTCGGCCACCAGATTTCACTGCACCTGGGCGAGCCCTTCAAGACCGAGCGCACCGGCCATGTGGGCGACACGCTGGTGCCCATGCCGCACTTTGGCCTGGTGCTGGCCCTGCCCGACTGGCAGGCGCTGGCGCAGCGTCTGGAAGCGGCTCACACGGAGTTTGTGCTCAAGCCCCAGGTGCGTTTTGAAGGCCAGCCCGGCGAGCAATGGACCATGTTTTTCTGCGACCCCTTTGGCAACCCGATCGAGATCAAGGGTTTCCGGTCGCTGGACGCGCTTTATTCGGCCTGAGCCGCGCTGCTCGCGCTGGCGCGCGGGCGGCGCTCGGCCGGGGCGGCCACTTTCTGGTCAATCGCGCCAAAAATCGACTGCCCGTCCTTGCCCTTCATCTCGATGCGGATGGAGTCGCCGTACTTCATGAAGTCGGTGCTCGGCTTGCCGTTTTCGA